>JAFYZU010000040.1 GCA_017548565.1 Treponema sp. | reverse complement strand
CAGAATTCTTTATATAATTCTAATTTTATTTTTACTTATATCATGCAGCCTGGATAAACATGATATAAGAATAAGGGTAAGTGCTGTTTCTGGTGAAAATGAAAACATAATATTTTCTGTTTATCCGGAAAATGAATTTGGACAAATTATTAATGGTGCTGTTGTTTTTGTAAAAGACAGTTCTAATTGTATTACTTTTTTATCATATAATTCAAAAACCTGCTGTTATGAAGGTGAAATAATTTCTTATGATGATTCTTATATTGTAACTGTTAATTCTAATGCTTTTAGTGAAATCAAAAAAATTACAATAAAACATTCTGTATTAAAGGAAAAACCTTTTATTACATTTTTTTCTGATTCTTCCGGGAACTCTGTATTAAAAGGAAACTCTTTAGATCCAACAAAAGAAATACAATTATGCTGGAAAGATTTGGGTGAAAATATTATTTATACTGTTTCTATTAATTCATCTACACAAATTTACTTTCAACAATCATTATATGAAAACAACATAATAATACCTCCCGGAACAATCCCTGAATCTGACAAATTATTTATTGTTATTTCTGCTCAACAATTGTTTGGAGATTGTACTTTTCAAACTTGTCATTATTATTCAATTTCAAGTTCAAAAATATCGTCAGTAATGTTCAGTACAAAATTATGAAAAAAATACTATTTTATTTATCATTACTATCATTTATTTCCTGCTCAAAAGAAATTATAATTCTTGACTATAATATAACAAGTCCTAGAGAAAATTGGACCTATTATGAAAATGAAGAAATATATTTTTCAACAGATATTATAAGCCCTTATTTAAAATGGTATTCATCAATAGATGGTTTTCTGGACAGTAATTCCCATTTTTGCAAAAAACTCTCTGCAGGGCAACATGAAATATCATTATATAATACAAAAAATAATAATTTAAAAACGATAGTAATAAATGTTCAGAAAAAAAATGACATTAAAGAAAAAGAATTATTACTTGTAAATTTTCCTTATACCTTTAAGAGTGTTATAACAGGAGGCTTTTATTGTTTATCAGGTTCTGTTGAAACCTTAAAAACCGATATTTCAAAATCTGACAGAATTATTCGTGATATTAATCTTAAAGTAAATCCACATAATAGAAGAATCTTTTTCTGCAATAACCGTCAATGCAGTAATGCTCCGCAAAAGAAAGAATTCTATGTTATAAATACAAAAAACCAGGCAGAAACAAATATTGTTGAAGCAGAATTATATTACTTTAATGATAAAATAAACGTCTATATTGAAAAAAATGTTTCAGCAGACAAAAATATCGATTTCTGTATACAAAACATAAATAATATAATACTTCCAAGAATAACTGATTTATGGGGTTATGTTGAAGATATAAATTCCGACAGCAGATTAACTATCTTATTTTCTTCTACTATAAACAAAGAAAAAAAGGCTATAGGATTTTTTAATCAGAATGATTTCTTTTTAAATGATTCTAATCCTGTTTCAAATAATTATAATCCGTATTCTAATGAGATGGATATAATCTATATTGCAATACCAGATGATTCAGATAAAAATTACACTGTGGAAAGCATCAGCGCAACTATTGCACATGAAATGTCACATGCGGTTAATTTCTCTAAAAAAACTTATGCCAAAATCAAGAAAAATGAACCTTTTAACGTTCTGGAAACCTTTTTAGACGAAGGGTTAAGTCATTTAACTGAAAATCTTGTCGGGTTCGGCAGTTCAGGGGGTAATAAAGATTTTATAAATTCATATCTGAAAAATTCAAATTCTTGTTCTTTTTGTGACAGTAACAATTTTGGAGAACAGGATACCATTGAAAGACGAGGCGCTATGTCTTTGTTTTTATATTATTTATTCAATAAAGCAGGTGGGTTTGATTGGGATGCAAATAAAATTCATTTGATAGATAAAGGAGGCATTTCTTTTTTACAGAAAATAATAACAGATAAAGAATCCGGCTGGTCTGCCATTGGTTCATATTTTTACATAAATACAGATTTTTTATTTCAAGAATTCTGCAGAAAATGTTTAACAGAAAATTTATGCAATCTGTTTGATTTTTCTCTTACCGATAGTATAACAAATGAAAAGGTATTTGAATGTAATGAATTTGATAAATATAAAATATCAGATATTAATAATTTACTTCCTTATTCAATAACAAAACTGGATTCGATTAAATATTCTTTTAATTTTGACTGTAAATATTTTTATGGAAATACATATTTTATATTTCTGGAATTATGAAATTTTCAGGATAAATAATTTCATATCTGCCAATTTTGGCATTAAAGCAGATTAAATCTGGAACTTCCAGCTGTTTATAAATATTTCTTGCAATCCGTTTTACACTCGGAATTGAATAATTCAATTTTTTTGCAATAGTTTCAAATTTTACATTTTGTGTGATCAAATAAAAAACCTTTATATGTTTTTCCGAAAGATTAAGATCTTTGATTATCAATTTCTTTTTTTGCTGCCTGTCAATTATTTGATTAAAATACATATAACATAAAACAGCGACTATAATGAAAGCTCCTGTATAAATTAATTTTATATAAAAATAAGTTAAGAAAACATCAATTCCAAACCTTAATTCAGTAAATATCATAAGGAAATAAATTATAGAAGTAATAAATATTTTTATTTTTTTATGAAAATGATATATTCCTAAAATAGCCAGAGACATTGTTCCTCCTGTGAAAAAAATAATAAAACAATGTTCTTCCGGAAAGAAGAAAACCATGGCAAAACTATACATAAAGCCAAGAGTCGCTAAATAGTACAAATTAGTTGGATTTATAAACAGCAGAATACATAGAAAACAACCTATAGGATTTAGAATCATAAAAAAAATAAATCTGCTTTTAAATACAAGTGTTGTATAATAAATTATTCCTACAAAAATTAAAGAAATGATAATTCTTATAAGAGTTCTGTTTGTTATTCTATTTTTCATTTTTTTACTCCTTTTTTTCTTCTTTTATTATAAAACATATCTTCAGTAAACACAATTTTTTGTTTTCAAATATCATTTAATCTGTTATAATCTATTTATCTAGAAGGAAGGTAGATTAATGATAGTTTCAACACGCGGAAGATATGCCCTTCGAGTTATGGTAGATCTTGCTGAAAATCACGATAAGGATCGTATTCCTCTAAAGGAAATTGCAGAACGACAGAATATTTCACAGAAGTATATAGAAACAATTATGACAATGCTGTCGAAAAATGGATTTGTTGATGCAGTCCAGGGTAAGGGCGGCGGCTACAGATTGAATCGTCTTCCTGAAAAATATAAGGTTGGAGATATTCTTCGTCTGACTGAAGGTACTCTTGCACCTGTTGCATGTCTTGAAAAAGGTGCTGCACCCTGTGAACGCAAGAAGGTATGTAAAACTCTTCCTGTGTGGAAAAAACTTGATGAGCTTGTAGAAAATTATCTGGATAGTGTAACGCTTGCAGATATAATCAGATAATTAAATCAAATCCTGTTTTTTTATAGACGCATTGTTTTATCTTACGATTATTCCGCCGCCGATGATTACATCATCCTTGTATAAAACTACTGACTGTCCGGGTGTAACCGCATATTGTTCACCATCAAAAGATACTTTCCATGCCTGACCTTTATATTGAGTTTTATCCTCAGGCGGTGGATTATATTTTTCTATAACTGCCATTGTTGTTTTACTTCGAAGGCGGATTTTTACGAGCGCTTCGAAAGGTTCTGTCGGTTCAACATCTGCAGGCCAGACAAAATCATCAGCAATAAGACTTGTAGAATTAAGTTCATTTTTTTCTGCAAGGACAATTTCGTTCTTTTCTGCATCTATCGATTTTACATAATAGGGTACGGGGCCTGAAACACCAAGTCCTCGTCTTTGTCCTATTGTATAATGTTCAATTCCCCGGTGCGTACCTATTATCTTTCCCTGTGTGTTTACGAAATTTCCCGGAACTGAAGGTTTATCTGAAAAAAGACTGTCGATATATTTTATGTCAATAAAATCCTGACTTTCCTTTCTGTCTGCGGCACTTAATTCAGCTTTTTTTGCCAGTTCTATAACTTCAGTCTTTCTGATATTTGACAGAGGAAACCTTACTTTTTCAAGGACATCTGACGGAACCCTGCACAGAAAATAAGTCTGATCCTTTGAGTTATCTGAAGCACACGCAATCATGCATGGTTTTTTACCTGTTTTCCATAATCCCTCGACCGGCCGCACGATTTTCGCATAATGACCGGTACAAAAATAATCATAATCAATATTGAGTTTTTTAATTCCTTCTAAAAGCGCACCGAATTTTATGAAGCGGTTACAACGGATGCAGGGATTCGGAGTTTTTCCATTTCTGTATTCATCTGTAAAATAATCAAGGACAAAATGATTGTATTCTTTGCTTACATCAATAACCTTGTATTCGATATCATTTTCAGTGCAGAATTTCTTACAGTCTTCAATATTTTCTTTTTCATCAGGACTGTAGCATGCATCGTGAAAAGCCATCTGTGTTTTTTCTGCGGGAATGTGCCCGTCCCATACAGACATTGTTACGCCGATTACTTTGCATCCTTTCTGTTTTAATAAGAGAGCGGTAAGTGTTGAATCGACCCCACCCGAAAGTCCGACAACAACCGTAGATCCAGGCGGCGGTAAAGGTAATTGTTCGTAAAGCATCGTTTTAAAGTATATAAAATAGATACCTACCTCGTCAATGGGTGAATAAGATTGACGGATAATTAATTTTATAATCACTTGACAATAGTATTTAAACTTATTAGTTTGAAATTATGAAAAGTATAAATAATAAAATGTTTAATAAGATAATGTTAGTTGTTTTTTTTACATCTTTAATTGGATGTAAAAATATAATCAGTTCTGAAAAAAACTCACCTGAAAAAGTTGCTGCTGAATATGTAAACAATTTGTTAAAGCAGAGCAATATAATGACAGGGCGTTCCGCAGATTATGAAATCTCAAGTTAGAAATTGTTAAAATGTGGAAAGATGCCTATGTTGAAAGTATTGTATCAAAACTCAGTGATGATGAAATTTCTTTAACGTGTATATCTGAATTGAATGATGTGGTGACAAAATCTTTGAAAAAAGCAGAAAGAGCAGCTTATGAAGATCAAAAAGAAAGTTTTTTAACAAATTATTCTAAAGAACTTTCAAAACTGGTTAGAAAACAGGAAAAAGAAAGAAATTCCAGTTCAGGTTCATCTATAAAGACAAAAAATATTACAGAAGATTGTCTGATTAAAAAGAATTTTGATGTTTTGCTTAAGAATTATGAAAAAGGAAGAATCCTTCATGAAAAAGGAGCTATAGGGCATGTTTCCTTAATGCACTTAACAAATAAAAAAGCAAATGAAATTAAAGATTCTGCTAATGGCTGGACAAGAATGACAGTAACATCGTTTGCATATCATAATACTACAACATGGCCCGGTCAGTCTGATGGTGTCCAGTATGAGCCTGTCGGCTACTGGTGCGGAAATTGTGAAGGCGGGGCAGAAGAGGTAAATCTTTTAAAAGCAGTCGGTGAATATACAAAATTTACACAGTGTGGAAAGAACTGGTATGAATTCAAGTGGCCATGGGAACGAATAGGGGAAAATAAATCAATAAATGAAAAGGCTGTTAATTTTGCCGAATCAAGATTAGGAGTGCCGTATATTCCTAAAGGTGGTGACTGGCAGATTCCGTATCTTGATAATTTTGTAAAATATAAGTGGAGCGATGATTATTCATATTGTTCTCAGATTGTATGGAGAAGTTTTAAAGATGCCGGAGGAAAACAGTATGATTTTGAAGATAATTTATCGTTGCCATGGATTTCCCCGAATGATATTTATGTAAATCATAAAACTGATAAAATTACTTCCTGGAAAAATGACAAGAAGTAGGAGTACATGAAAATGAAGAAACAGTTTTTTATTTGCATGTATCTTTCAGTTATTATGTTGTTCTTTGTTTCCTGCCCATTGTTAGAATGGACAGATCCGGATGACTATAAAAGCCTTGATGATTTAAGCTATATTACGGAAAAAACGGCAATAAAAAAATTTTCTCATTTGACTGAACCTATAGTAATAACAATGCCTGTATGGGAAACAAGGTATTATAAGGGTAAAAGAAAAGGAAAAACCCAGAAATTTAAGATAGGTGATATTTTTGTTGTAATTGATATAGAAAAGAATGAAGTGTTTGACTGGGTGTATTTCGGAGGAAAAACCGGTTTAACGCTTTATCGTCCTTTGGAGTTAGGAAACCCTGTAAAATATTATGTAACAAGTGATTTTTCAAATGAAGTAATTTGTCTTGATCCTGGTAAGACACAGTTGTCAACCATAGAAACAACAATTTACGACTGTCATTTTCTTAATCTTAATACAAGTACAAAAACCAGCTATGGACTAAGGGCTCATAGACACATAGGATATAAAGAGGAAGATTTCTATTATGAATATGAAATATTGGATTCTTCAACAGATACTGTTTTAGCTTATAAACCTCAGATTCCAAGTGATACTGAGCATCATGTTTTTGATGCTATAGTTGGTAGTGACGGGAATTTTTATTTTGGTAATCATTTTCCAAAAGAAAAAGAAACTGATCCTGTAAAGGCAGAAATTATAAAATTAGATATAATTAATAGTTCTTGGAAAAGATACGATTTAAATCTTATAAATTATATCGGAAAAGAGTGTTTTGGATATAGTATTAAATATGTAAACTTTAACAGGATGTTCATTACAAGAATTGGTGATAACAGTGATGATTTGTTGATTTTTAAGAAAACTGCAGATGGTTATGAGCTTGAAAAAGAAATATTTACAGATTTTGATTCAATTAAAGAGATTATTAAAAAGATTGTTGAAATAGACGGAACTATTTATATTATAGCATCAAATTGTTTTAACGATTATTCTTATGTAGATATTTACAGGCTCACAGATGATCTTGAAATGGAAAAGATAAATCCTGATTGGGCTACTACTAATATAAAGGAAGACGAAAAATTTAAGATTACGTTTACAGAAAATGTTTGGGTAAGAGGAACAAAAATATATTTCATGAATTCATGGAATACAAGCAAGGTTGCCTACAGATATTATAATGTTGAAAGCGGTGAATATTCGACTCAGCCTGTCTGGATTGATTTTAAAGATGTAGTCAGATAATTATAGTTTACCCAAATGATTGAATTTTAATATACGGTTGCTATATAATGTCTGCGTGCGAATCAGCGCGGAGGTTATTAAATCATGAATGTAGTAGTAATTGGAGCCCAGTGGGGTGATGAAGGAAAAGGTAAAATTGTTGATTATCTTGCAGAAGATGCAAAATATGTTGTCCGATATGCCGGTGGTCCAAATGCGGGTCATACGATTGTTGTAGACGGAAAACAGTATGCACTTCATCAGGTTCCGTCTGGAATTCTTTATTCAGATAAAAAGGTTTTTCTTGGTTCAGGCATGGTTATTGATGCAGAAGCTTTTTTCAATGAACTTCAGATGCTTAAAGATAATGGAATTAACTGGGAAGGACGTGTTTTTATTTCCGACAGAGCACAGCTGATTTTACCGCGCTACAGACAGATGGATAAAGACCGTGACGCTGCCCGTAAACGACCGATTGGAACTACAGGACGCGGAATGGGAATTGCTTATGCAGAAAAAGCTCATCGTGATGGTGTGCGTCTTGCAGATTTAGACTGGCCTGAAAAAATGGCAGAATTTGACGGTGAAGATAAAGAATATCTTGAAAAATATTACGACCGCCTTATGAGCATGCGTGTTAATATGGCAGCCGAAATGTATAAGGTTCGTGGAGAAAATATTCTTTTCGAAGGTGCTCAGGGTGCAATGCTCGATCTTGACAGCGGAACTTATCCTTATGTAAGTTCGGGTGCTTCCTGTGCGGCCGGTGCTGCCAGTGGTTGTGGAATTGGTCCTCATGATCTTGATCAGATTGTTGGTGTATTCAAGGCTTATGAAACACGTGTCGGTAACGGACCAATGCCTTCTGAATTCAACAACGAAAGTGAAGGAGAGCTCTGTCAGTATGTTCGTGATACAGGACGTGAATATGGCGTTACAACAGGACGTGCAAGACGCTGCGGCTATCTTGATTTAGTAGCACTTCGCTATGCCTGCCGTGTAAACTCACTTGATGGTCTTGTCCTTACACACCTTGATATATATGATGCAATGGATCAGATAGAAGCATGTGTTGCCTATGAAATAAATGGTAAAAAAGTTACTGATTTTCCTGCAAATGTAAAAGAGCTTGAAACTGCAAAGCCTGTTCTTGAAAAATTCAAGGGATGGAAATCAGAACTTAAAAACTGCCGTTCATACGAAGAGCTTCCTGAAAATGCAAAGGTTTATGTAAAGTTTATAGAAGATTTCTGTGAAACTCCGGTAACAATCATTTCTGTAGGATATGAAAGAAACGATACTATTGTAAGAAAAAATCCATGGAAATAATTGTTAATATTTCAAACGTAATATTAACTGATGAAAAATAAAAAAGAAAAAAAAGTAAGTGCTGTAAAAAATAATATTTACGCTTTGAAGCTGTTGTGGAAAATTTGTCCCGGTGTAGTTTTTCATCAGGCATTTCACACATTCATAGATTACGGTGAATGGCTTTTTTACAGCGCTTTTTTCATGCGTTATGTCATAAATGCATTACAGGAAGGAAAAGCATTTTCGACAATGATTTTTTTCATAGCACTTACTGTAATCATTTTTGCATCCAAAACCTTGTATACTGATTATCTCAACGGAAAAGTCATCCCTGTTGCATCTGCTCAGGTAAACAAAAAGCTGTATCAGATTCTATTCAGAAAATCACGGAATGTTGAACTTGAATGCTTCGAAAATCCTGAATTCTACGATAAGTATACGCTTGCAATGAAAAATGCAGATATTCAGCTTATAAATACTGTAGAAAAGATTTTTGGCGTTGTATTCGGTGCTGCTGCCAGTGTCTGTGCATTTGTTTTCATGTTTCAGGTAGATAAGCTTTCGGTTATCTTTATCTTTCTTCCTGTTATCGGGAATTTTATTTTCCGGAGAATGAACAGTAAAATCGATTATAAACGCAATAAGGATATGGCTCCATATAACAGGCGCATTGATTATATAAATCGTGTAATGTACCTTAAGGAATATGCAAAGGAAATGCGTCTTACAAAGGTATTCCGTCTGTTAAAAAGACAGTATCGTGAATCGATTACCGGAGTGGCAGATGTAACGAAAAAATATGTATGGAAATCTGCTGTGCTTCACTGGCTTTATGTAATGTTCACGTTCACTTTTATTTTTGAAGGACTTTTAATTTACGGTGCCTTCAGAACCCTTGTTTCAAATTCAATGACTCTTGCCCAGCTTGCAGTCATTACAAGCATGATGGTTTCGACTACGTGGATTTTAATCGGTTTTACTGATTCTGTAACCGAATGCTTCAAGAACGGACTTTTTGTTGATTATCTTAAAACTTTCCTTGAATACGAAGAAAAAATTCCTGAGGATTATGACGGCATTGATCCCGGTAATGTAATTGAATCAATTGAGTTTAAAAATGTCAGTTTTTCGTATAAGGATACAAAGGTTCTTTCAAATCTTAACATGAAACTTGAAGGTAAAAAAACTTATGCACTTGTCGGTCATAATGGAGCGGGAAAATCAACGATTATAAAGCTGCTTCTTCGTTTTTATGATCCGGTTAAAGGTGAAATTCTTTTGAATGGAAAAAATATAAAAGAATACAATCTTCAGAAATACCGTGCGCTTTTTGCAACTGCTTTTCAGGATAACAGGATGTTTTCAATGACAGTTGCCGATAACGTAACTTTAGGCGAAGAGATTTCTGCTAAAAAACGAAAGTCTGTTGTTAAAGAAGCACTCCAGCTTTCGGGTGTATATGAAAAAGTAATGTCGCTTCCAAAAGGGATTGATACAATCCTTACAAGAGAGTTTGACGATGAAGGTGCCGTTCTGTCCGGAGGAGAATTCCAGAAGATTGTAGTTGCACGAGCCTTTGCCCGAAATTGTCCTGTAAAAGTATTTGATGAACCGTCAAGTGCTTTAGATCCTATTGCAGAATACAAGCTCTTTGATAATATTTTAAAGGCATGTAAGGAAAATACACTGCTTTTCATTTCTCACAGACTTTCATCGGTTCAGAATGCCGACTATGTTTTCCTTCTTGAAAACGGAAAGGTACGCGAAGAAGGAACTCACCGTTCGTTAATGAAAAAGAAAGGTGTTTATGCAGATATGTATCGTAAACAGGCAGAAAATTATCTTGCAGATTCACGCCGGCAGAAAGAAGGAATTTGGTCATAATGAAAGGAAAAAAAGAAAGCAGAAATAAAAACGGTATCCTCAAAAATCAGATTTTTCTATGGAAACTTTGTTTTAAAACATGTCCGGGATATATGATTTATTTTCTGTATGATGCTTTCCGCTATCAGGGCGTGATTTTTCTGGAGCACGTGCTTGGAATAAGATATGTACTTCGCTGTGCAGAATTTCATGAGCCTTTTATGAAGGCGCTTATTTATATAGGAATAATTCTCCTGCTGAATATACTTCAGATTATTCCGGACGGATTTTTTATATACGGATGGACTTTTAAATGCAAGCCTAAGCTTTACCGTGCACTTAAGGAGCAGCTTTTTCAGAAGGCATCGGAAATAGATTTATTCTGCTATGATGATCCTGAATATTATAATGATTTTGTGCTTGGAGTTTCAGAAGCTGAAAAAACGATTGACCGTTTCCTTGCGATGCTTAATATGGGAATGCAGGCATTTACCGTCCTTTTTACGACAGGAATTTTTTATCTTACTCTTGATCCTATCGGAATCGTGTTTGTGCTCATTTCATTTTTGATGCGTCTTTTAATTTCAAAAAAGCTGAACAAAATCAATTATGTGAACAGAACGACAATCAATCCGTATATGCGAAAGCGTGATTATGTGAGCCGCGTATTCTATCTAAAGGATTATGCAAAGGAGCTTCGTCTTCATCCTAATGCGGGAATTCAGCTCGAAAAGGAATTTGAAGAAGCAGACGATAAAATCATCTATGAACATAAAAAAATCGCTTCAAAAAGAACATGGCTTGGTTTTTTAAAGGATTATGCTGTCAGTGATTTTCTTATAGACGGTCTTTATATTTCATATCTTGTTTTTAAAGCGGCAGTTCTTCATACCCTGAATTATAGTGATGCCGTAATCCTCTTTAACAGAACAGGAAGCCTTCGCGGATGCATGAGTCGTTTTGCAGATCTTGGTCCTGCCGCTCATGAGAACAGTCTTTATATTGATAAAATCAGAGCGTTTCTTGTTTATCAACCGAAAATCAGGCTCGAAGAAGGAGAGATGGTTCCTGAGGGAAACAGTGAACTTGTTCTTGAGCATGTTTCGTTCAGATATTCAAAAAAGGGTCGTGCTGTACTTGATGATATTTCTCTAAAAGTTAAGGCCGGCGAACACATTGCGATAGTAGGATATAACGGAGCTGGAAAAACAACTCTGATCAAGCTTCTGATGCGTCTTTATGATCCAAGTACAGGAACGATTAAATATCATGATAAGGATATCAGAGAATTCATGCCGTCTGATTATCATAAAAGAATTGGTGTTGTTTTTCAGGACTATCAGATGTTCGGGGCGACACTTGCCGAAAACGTCGTAATGGATGATATGTCAGAAAAAGAGCTTTCGAAAAATAAAACAAAAATCAGGAATGCACTTGATTCTGCTGGTTTTTCAAATAAACTTGCAAAGCTCCCCGATAAGCTTTTTACACAGGTTACGACAGAATTTGACAGTAAGGGTGTAGATTTTTCGGGCGGTGAAAGTCAGAAGATCGCAGTTTCAAGGGCATTTTATAAGGATGCAGATATTCTTATAATGGATGAACCTTCGAGCGCGCTGGATCCAATTGCAGAATATGAGCTTAATAAAGCGATGAAAACTGCTGCGAGAGGAAAAACCGTGTTCTATATTTCACATAGACTTTCTACAACGAGGGATGCGGACCGTATCATCATGCTTGAACGCGGACGTATAATTGAAGAAGGAACTCATAAAGAGCTTCTTGCATCGGGTGGAAAATACAGCGAAATGTGGAATGTCCAGGCCGGAAAATATAATTGATGATTTTTTTGTTAATGCTTTTTTTTGTAATCATTGGGTGACATGTTATAAAAATCTTTGAATACGGCACTGAATTTGCTCTGACTTTCATAGCCGACTTTATCTGCAATTTCTTTTATGCTTAACTGCGATTGTACCAGTAAAGATGCAGCTTTTTCCATGCGGTGTTCCTTAATATGTGCCGCAAGTGAAGTTCCGTATACATCTTTAAAAACAGTCTTCAGCGTTGTTGCATTTATTGCAAACTTTCGTGCAAGTTCATCTATCTTTATTCTTTTAGAAAGATTTTCTGTAAGATAGTCATGAATTTTCTTGATTTTTTCAACCTGATCTTCAAGGTATTCAGAATTTTCATTTATTTTTTCATGACGGCTGTCAAAATCAGGACAGTTCATGGACATAAGCTTTTCAATTATTGAGTGCAAAGCCTGATTTTCCGGTTTATTTGATACTGTATAGAAAACTTCCTTCTCATCGCGATAGCCTTCAATTAATTCAGCATCTTTTAAAAGCTTTAAGTGATGAGAAACGGCAGGTGTCGTCATGTACATTATCTGAGCTATGCTGACAACACATTCTTTTGAATGACATAAAAGCCAGAATATTTTTAACCGGTTTGAATCTGCAAGAAGGGAAAAAATCTGTGCCATTGTTTCAAAATCACTGTCCTTTGCAACCTGTTCCTTTATAAAATCTAATTTGAAATATTCCTTGTGATTCATGTTTTCTCCATCAAAAATCTTCCAAAAAGAAATTCTTTTATTCCAAAAAGAAATAATTTTCACAAAAAACTTGTGAACTTTATAAAGGAATTATATATTATTCTTAAGATTAAACAAGTGTTTAATGGTGAGGTAAAGATGAAAAAAACATATAAAATAGAAGTTGACTGTGCTAACTGTGCAAATCTTATGGAACAGGCAGCAAAAAAAACAGAAGGTGTTGTTTCGGCTGTCGTTAATTTTATGACTCTTAAAATGGATGTAGAATTTGCTGAAGGCGCAGATGAAAACAAAGTTATGAAATCTGTCCTTAAGGCTTGTAAAAAGGTTGAGTCTGACTGTGAAATAGAATTATAGGTTTTATATGACAAAGAAACAGAAAAAAAATCTTTTCAGGATAATCATTTCTGCTTTGCTTCTGGTTATTGTTAATATCCTTTCGCATTTTCTTGTTATAAAGGGAATTCCTTTTTCAAAGCTTTTTCATTCAATTCCGGTAACTGTTCTTTATCTGATAATTTATATCATTATAGGCGGTGATATTTTACGAAAGGCATTCCGCGGCATTCTGAACGGTCGTGTTTTTGATGAAAATTTCCTTATGGCAATAGCAACAACAGGAGCATTTGTCCTTGCTGTTTATGAACGTTCTGCAGATTATAACGAAGCGGTTGCAGTTATGCTTTTTTATCAGACAGGTGAGTTTTTCCAGAGCTATGCCGCAGGTAAAAGCAGAAAAAGTATTGCATCGTTAATGGATATACGACCCGATTATGCAAATATAGAACAGAATGGTAAATTAGAAAGGGTAAATCCTGAAACAATAGAACCTGGAACAGATATCATAGTTCAGCCGGGTGAAAAAATACCGCTTGATGGAATTGTCGTAAGCGGACAATCTTCGGTAAATACAATTGCACTTACAGGCGAAAGTCTTCCCCGTGAAATATCTGAAGGCTGTGAGGTTCTTGCCGGAATGATAAATTTAAACGGTGTATTGAAAATCCGTACTTCCAGAGTTTTCGGAGAATCTACAGTTTCAAAAATCCTTAATCTTGTAGAAAATGCCAGCTCAAGAAAATCTAAATCTGAAGATTTCATTTCAAAATTTGCAAGGGTTTATACTCCGCTGGTAGTTTTTTCTGCACTTGCTCTTGCAGTTCTTCCACCGGTTGTAAGGCTTCTTTTACTGAAGCTTCCTGCTCAATGGATGAACTGGTGTTACCGTGCTTTAATCTTTTTAGTAATCAGTTGTCCGTGTGCTTTGGTAATAAGCATTCCCCTCAGCTTTTTCTCTGGACTTGGAAGGGCAAGCCGTAACGGTATTCTCATAAAAGGCTCTAACTTTATGGAGACTCTTTCAAAAACTAAAACTGTCGTTTTTGATAAAACCGGAACCTTAACAAAAGGTGTTTTTGAAGTTTCTGGAGTTCATCACAATAAGCTTGAGAATGAAAAAATTCTTGAATATGCGGCACTCGCAGAATGTGCTTCTTCTCATCCTATAAGTAAAAGTCTTCTTTCGGCATATGGAAGGCAAATCGACAGAAACAGAGTCAGCAATATTGAAGAGATAAGCGGGAAGGGAATTACAGCACAGGTCGACGGTCATAAAATCGCAGTCGGTAATTTAAAGCTCATGGAAAAGCTCGGAATTGAATATATACCATGTCATTGTGTCGGAACAATCATTCATGTTGTGATTGACGGTGAATATTCCGGGCATATCGTAATTTCAGATGTTGAAAAAGAAAATTCAAGACAGGCACTCGAGGAATTAAAAAAATCAGGTGTTTCAAAAACAGTCATGCTTACCGGGGATTCTGAAAAAGTAACACAGGTTGTCGCTGCAAATCTTTCAATTGATGAGTTTTATGCAGGTCTTCTTCCTCAGGATAAGGTTGAAAAACTGGAACAGCTTCTTGGAGATAAAAACAATGGTATTGTCGCATTTACCGGGGACGGAATAAATGATGCTCCTGTCCTTACACGTGCAGATATTGGAATTGCGATGGGTGCGATGGGCAGTGATGCAGCGATTGAAGCGGCAGATATCGTTCTTATGGATGATGATCCTCTGAAAATTTCAAAAGCAATCAGGCTTTCAAAAAAATGTCTGCGTATAGTTTATGAAAACATCGGTTTTGCACTTATTGTTAAAGCGGCATGTCTTGTGCTCGGCGCTTTCGGTATTGCAGGGATGTGGAGCGCAATTTTTGCAGATGTCGGAGTAATGATAATCGCTGTCCTTAATTCGATGCGAGCATAGTTTTTTTTTTGTTTCTTCTATATAATTCTTCTGAATTCCATTCTTTATGCCGATAATAGAAAAGGAATGTTTTGTTCCGGAATATAAAAGAAAAGTGATATAATTAAGCTATGATTTTCAGATTTTTGGACAGGTTAAGATTCTCTAAAAAAACAATCTTTGTTTCTGCTGTACTCTTATTATGTTCAGGAATTTTCTGTCAGTCAGTTGATAATGTTCTTGAATGGACCGGTGCAAAAGATACGAATGCCTATGATCTTGATAACTGGAATTCAACTTACTGGCCGCCTGTCAATGACGGAACAAATATTTTTATAATCAAAGAGGTTCCCGGCGGTAATTATCCTGTTTTTTCAAATGAATATTCTGACATTGTAGCAAAGTCCCTTGAAATTGAAGAAGGCGCAGAACTTAAAGTAGAAAGCGGATGTGTTTTTACGATAAATGAAACTTCTTCGACAGACGGTCTTCTTATAAACGAATCTGAAATCATTCTTAACGCAGATTTTACGGTAAACGGAACGATGCAGAATAAAGCAGGAGCCCAGATTAACTCTTCTTCTGCCGTCAATCTCATCATCAATAAAACTTTTACTGATTCAGGGACTCTGTCTGATAATATAACTCTTTCGTTTACCGGAAACGTAAATTCTGTTTTTACTCCGAATACTTCAGTAACCTACAATTCAATTACTGTCTCAAAAACAGGCGGAACATTAACTTTTGCAGATGATATTTCTGTAAAGGATATTTCTATAACGGCATGTAATGCAATTTCGTTCAACGGGGAATTAAACTGTTCGAATGATTTTTCATGTACATCAGATTCTGCATCGGTTGTGTTTAAGGCAGCCGGTTCATTTAAAAATTTAAATCTGAGCGGAGAAGGCTCTGTCTATAAATTTAACGCGGATACTGTTTTTTCTGTAAGCGGGACTTTTAAATCACTCGGAACTTCAACTTCAAGCGTTACTTTAACTACAAATTCTACCAGTCCGTCGATTCTAAATCAGGCAACCTGGTTTACGCTGTCACTTTCTTCGGCTCCTTCACAGGCAGATTTTAATTATGTAACTCTTTCTTACTGTATTTCGGACAGTGATTTAAGGAATAATCCATGGGCTTCAGATGTAAGGGAAGGAGTTACCGGTTCTACTGCAAATTTCTTTACAAAGATTTTTTACTGGCTTGGTACGGTCAATTCAAGCTGGACAAATAAATCAAACTGGAGTTATACGTCTGATTCAAATGCTGCTCCGGGAAATGCACCTTCGGAAAATGACACTGAAATTTCAATTGTTGTCAAAGAAAAAGAGACGGGCTGTCATCCTCTGGAATTATCATCTGCAGTAAGCGTTAACAGGTTTACGGTTGATGAAGGCGGTGAAGTAAATTTTGCAGATTATGATGTTTCTACTGTAAACGGACTTTTGAATGATGGTAAAGTCACCCTTAAGGGAACTCAGACAATAAGCGGAAGCGTTACGAACGATGTTAATTCTACGGTAGAATACACAGGATTTTGTTCTTCACTTCCAATGAAAACGACATACAATGATTTAATCTTCAGTGACGGGGCCACTTCTTTTGATACTTCAGATTATCCTCTTGCGGCAATAACAGTCCAGGGTGATCTTTTCATAAATAACGGAGCAACAAACAGGCTTACGCTTTCAGGAATAAATAAGCTTCATGGTCTTGTTGCAGTTGGATTTACTCAAAAAGCGGGAATTATTACGATAGATGGAAGCGGACTTGGAACCGGTGTCTCTTTATTCAGTAATGTTGAATGCTCATCGCTGTACATAAACGGTAATCTTATTCTCAATGGAAATATAACTGTCCGTGGCGAAACTTCTGCTGTCGGTGATGGAATCGTTTCTTTTACAAATGGAACTGTTACTATTAAAGATGATATTATTATTTCTGCAAAGGATGTTTCCGGAAATCTTTCGTCTGTGAATGCCGCTTCCATTAAAGATGAAACAGACGGAGAACATTCTCTTTCAATAAATGCTGATTTTATTTGTACAGGGGCCATTGGTTCTGCTAATAAGCTTAAGAGCCTTACAGTGAACGGATTGTTTGAATTTTACGGCTCTTCTGTCACAACATCCGGTAATCAGACTTATAATAACGGAATTAATTATATAAAAAATCAGGAACTGTATCTTACAACTTCAGCTGCAGATATTCTGGTTACAGGAGATATAATTTCTTCTTATTCAACAGAATTAAATATTACAGATTCAAATTTCACACAGACCGTAATTTCTCAGTTATCGGGCTTTTCTTCCATTAATATAATTCACTCTGTTGAAAGCGATTTATCCGCTGATTTTTCAAAAACAACTGTCTCTTCATCACCATCGTGGAATTTCACAGGCTCTGCAGACAATCAGCTTGAAATTAATTTCGGAAGCAGTGAAATAAAATCTGTAAGCGTGAATAAGAACGGCTCGTTAAAAATCAACGGAAACTTTGAACAGAATCCGGTTGCATTCCTTACGATAACAAAAGGATCTGTTCTGGCAGGCGATGCGGTATTCAAGGCCGGACTTATGATAATCGGTACAAACGGAAGCTTTGTTCAGACCGGAAATAATAATTCTAATGAGCAGAGTTTTTCTTCCATCACTAATTCGGGAACAGTAGAGTGGGATAGTACATCTGCCGGTGGAACTTTAATCATAAACGGCTCTGTAACCGGAAACGCTATTGCCTTTAACAAAAAATCGGTAACAATCAATTCAAGCATCAGTCTCAGCGGAATTTTCTGGGACCTTACGATTCCTGCTTCTGCATCTGTAACGAACAATAATAAAATAGTAGTACGAAGAAATTTTACAATTGAAGACGGTGGAAATTATCAGCATAATTCAAAGCTGCTTGTTCTTGGAACGGACAATGTTTCTTATCCATCGGCTGATACAGGAATAATTGCAGATGAAAATGATACAAAGATAAATCTTGGAGAAGTTCTTTTAAGCGGAAATTCTTCAGAAGTAACAAAGACTATAAATACAGACATCTGCTGTACAGATATTACGCTTGACGAAAATACAAAGCTTGTTTCTTCAAAGATAATATCGGTTTCAGGAAATCTTACCGATAACGGAAGCTGGACAGGAAACAATACAATCCTTTTTGAAGGTTCATCTGCTCAGATAATGCACAATAACGGTTCAACTGCATACAATAAAATAATCAGTTCGGGAACAGGTTCACTTACTGTAGAAAATAATCTTACGGTAACAACTTTTGAAAATCCGGATGTTGATTCAGGCGGAATAAACTTTAATGGAACGGTAATCATAAAAAATGATGTGGAATTCAATACGCAGAGAACAGTTACGTTTGTCTCGGATGTAAGCATACAGAACGGTTTGAATAAAAAGAATCTTACGCATTCAAAAGGTAAAACTGTTTTTTCAGGTTCAGATGAGTCTCAGATTAATGCACTTAAAATGACTGTGAACAATGTTGAAGCAGCAAAAAATCTTATTGTAAATTCAGATATAAGTGTCGAAGAAAATTCAGCAGCATTTGATGTACGTCGATTTGTTGTAAACGGTTCCTTTATTTCATATCCGTCGTTCACCTTAAAAAATTCCGGTGTATTTTATATAGCCGATGGAAACAACTGCATTTTTATGGACAGCTTTGTGCAGACAGATACGTCATCCGGTGAAGTAATGCTTGGCGGAAGCCTTATTTCCCATGAAAATGCATCGTTTAAAAAAGATGTATATTTTTTCGGTGATTCATCAAGGAATTTGACAGCAGATTCCGGCAAGACAATTGATTTTTCGTCTAACCTTATTTTCAGCATAAAACAATCATCGACCGTTACAATAAGCAGTGATTCAGATGCAATTACTGCAGATAATATCGTACTTTATTCAGGAAATATTTCACTTCAGTCTTCTTTGACAAGTATTAAGGATGTTATTCTTCTTGGTTCCGGATATTCAGTTCTTGATACAGACACCGGTATAAGTGATGAATATATTTATAATGCACAAAGACCCGGAAATATAAATCCGAATTTTAATATTGAAGATTATGTTTACTATCCTATTATACTGCAGGGCGGATCGCTTTTGACGAACGTCACTCTTCCTGACGCTTCACTTTTCGGTGGAAAAATAACTTTTGCAGGCGGATCGGCAATTAATGTCGGAAAGAATTTCTATGCAAACGGTCTGTCGCTTACCGGAAATTCAGTCTGGAATCTTAATGTCAAACGAAATGATACAAGCGGATCCTGCTTTCTCGAGGCATTTAACTGTACCGTAAAAAATTCGACGGTAAACTGCACGGGAGCGGGACAGGCAATGGTAGTTGCCGAAGGATGTACGGACGGCAGCGGAAATACAAACTGGCTTTTTGAAGATTTTAAAATCATAAATGCATTTACTGTCCGCGACGATTTAATCCGTGTAGAAGTAAATGAACGTGTAAGGGATTCTGAAATATCTGTTTCAGATAATCTCATGCAGTATAAGAACGGTGCAAATTTAAAACCATTTTATTATGTAGTTTACAGGGATGAAGAAAAAAAAGAAATTTATCCGGCCGGAGCAATTATCGGTGAACCTTTAGAAAGTGGAACAGGTTATTATTTTTATATTTCCGCAGCAGAAAATGATTCATGGAACACAGATGCAACAGGAACTTCTTCCGGAACAACTCTTTCTACTGACAGAAAAGGTACGCATAAAAATGTAATTCCGTTAATTGATATTCCACGAGCCGATGAAAATCATAAATTTGTTGTAATTAATATTTTTGGAAAAAGATTAAAGCATTATCACGGAAATGGAAAACAATATACTGCAGTTGCAGATAAAACAGGTCCTTCGTTAATCGAAGTCCATACAGGTCAGGAATGTCACGACGAGTATAACGCTAATGCATACAGCCAGAAGGATTGGGATGCTCATAATTTCATTGAATTCCGTTATTCAGAAAAGGTCGATTTTTACGATAATGGTAATAAAATCAGTAACGGCGCTTCTAACGTTCAGGTAACAGATACCTTTGGTGTAATTCAGGAAAATCTTAATAAAGATTATAACGGTTCATTAACCTTTACTGGTCTTGCTTCGATAGCAAAAGGAAATATTTATACTAAAAAAGCAGGCGTTGATGATAAATATGTAAATACCCTTTACCGCCGGGATGAATATTCAATCCGTTTTTCAGTTGCCGGTCTTGTTGAAGGAACTATTGAGTCCGGTGGAAAGCAGTTCAAGAAATGGACGGGCTATATCGAAAATGCAAAATTACCGAACGGCAGTGTAACTTTAACGGCAGATGAAAATGAGTGCGTAAAGGATAAACAGAATAATATTCAGAAAAAATTCTATAACTGGAATAACGGAACAAGAGAAGAAGATCGTTATAACAGTATTGTTGTAGAAAATACAAACCTTCCAACTGATGTTGTATCAGATAAAACTTACGGACGCTGGGATATTTATGCACCTGAAGTTGCACGTCTTCATGATAGAGAGAAGTCAAAGCCTGGATCGCAGTATGAAGCTAACGGAGTCGGTACGGGCGGTAAGCTTGAAGCAATAGAGGTTCATATTTTTGACAATGCGGCAAATGACAATGGATTTGTAATGAATTCATCTGGTACAAGAGCATACTGGATTTCTACTCTCGGCTGGTGTTCTACAAATACAGGTCTTGATGCAGGCGGAAACATTGTGCTTACAGATCCTTCAAAAACTTATCTTGCAGATATTTTCGGAGGTTCAAGACCCTTTGTTTCTGATTCTGCAACCGGCGGCGGACTTCGTTACTGTACATATTATAATCAGGCTTCTAAATTCAGCTATGGAATTGAAATTGACGGAAGTCCTACTGTCATGAAAGAAGCTTCTTCCGTAAAGCCGGGCGCTTCATCTCCTGTATTCCAGGGCTCATCGGTAAACAGAAATAATATCAATACTAATTACGATACTCAGTACTTAACCTTTACGGTTCGTCCGGAAGATTACGGAAAGTATGATGTTGAACAGTCTCTCGAATTTGCTTACGACGATGAAAATTCTTATATAACTGATTTAGCAGGAAACCTTCTGGCAAAAGCAGAGCAGAGCGGCTCCATTGACCGTTCACCTCCTGATTTTGATGTCATTATAGCACCAATAGGTTCAAAAGAAATGTATCTTCTTTTCTATAAAAAATTGAACCGTGGTGAAAATACAACAGGACCAATCCTTTACGGTGCAAATGGTTCTGATCCAATGCCGATTACTCAATCTTTTGATGAAATCATACCGTATTGTCTTGAAATCGGAAAACTGAACGGTTCAAATTTCGTAAAAAATTCTTCTTCCGAATTACAGGTAGACACAAATGCCCGCGCACAATTCCTTCCATCTCAGTCGAACGATGATTTTACGGGAATTAAAATTACACTGAACAGGGAAGTAACTCTTGAAGATGTAATGCAGCTTTATATAAGGGTTGTAATTCCGGTAGACCAGGGTTTTTCTGTTTCTTCAAGAGATCCTGCAACCCTTTTTGATAATAGTCAGGTTACCCTTATTCAGGATACGTATAACAATTACATGAAGATGTATACCGCCCATGCACTTTCTGATTTTGCGGTAAATGCAGTGATTAATGAATATGCTTATGATCCGACATATCAGGATGAAAGCGGTAACCTGATTGAAAACGGTTTATATGAGCCTGACAGTTTTGCAGTTCATGACTGGAGCGCTTCGCAGGGCAATTATGGAACGCTGCGGGTAAAAAGACCTGTTACGGTAATTGCAAAACCGACTGAATATACCGGAGGCGTTTCATTTCCTTCAGTAAAGATGTTCTATACAGCTTCACCTGATTCCGGTTCTGCATCGCATCAGTATAATTCAGACATAAAGGCAAAAAAGAGAATATGGCTTCCTTCTGCCTATACTCCGATTTCAAGTACGGCAAATACAAATTATGGTACACTTGAAGGTACAGCGGGTACTGATGGAGAAGGAAATCCTCAGCTTACTTTTGTATTCGGAGATGAAGCTATATATTCATCATGGAATTCAGGAAATCAGGTTTCGTTCCTTTACGGTCTTTATGACGGTCCGGACGCCGTTATGATTTATCATTCTCTTGTAATGGATTCTCATCAGAATTATTTTATAAATTCATCGGTTGCCTCTCCGCTTTACGCCCTTCGTCTTGAAAATCCATCTGATCCTGCATCTTTCGATTTATGGTCATTCCGTCTTAAAGGAATCAGTTTACAGCGCGGCGGAATTACAATCATGAATAATGTAATCAACCCTAAAAAAGGCGAAAAAACAGTAATTAAACTTGACTTGAAAGAAGACTCTCGAGTTAATATAATTGTAATGACATTAGACGGTGCGGTTGTTACTTACCTGAACAGATCGGCACTTTCATCCGGAGAGCATTTATTTACCTGGGATGGTAAAAACAAAAATGGTTCTGAAGTTGCGCGGGGAATGTATTTTATAAGATTTGTCGGAAGCGGCATTGATGAAACCAGAAAAGTTATGGTTGTAAAATAATGAAAAAAGAAAATTTCGAAAAAAGAAAAGACATACGTTTTCCTCAAATCGGCAGGGTTGATATTTCAGAAATAAGCTCAATGCCCGGTATCCTTGATGATATAAGCTTAAGCGGATTAAAAATGCATTTTCCATATTCCATTTCGCTGAACCTTGAAAAAGAATATAAGCTTAAAGTGCTTCTTTCAAATTTTTCAGACAATTCTCCGCTGCAGTTATTGAGCAGGCCTGTATGGCTTCGTGAAGATGAAAATGAAACTCAGATAGGTTTTCAAAATCTTTATTCACCGGATGATTCACGCCTTAAGGATTATATTGCAGAATTAAAAAAACAGAATGAATTTCCTGAGATAAAATAAGAGCTGATAATATGAGTACACAAATACGGCAGCTTGATTCAATTTTATTTCTTTCGTTTCCGGAGCAGGCCGAACTTTTAAAAAGTGAATTGGGCAAAAGATTTAATATTTCAAAGCCTGATGAACAGTTTGGCGAGCTTCTGTTATTTAAAGATAAAACAAAGATTTTTTCTCTTCTTGATAATAAATATCCTTACTGGGCAAGGACAGTTATGCTTGAACCCTTCATGCTTTATTTTGATTCAATTAAAGATGCGGCAAATGAACTGAAGGCAATTCAGAGAAACTGGGCCCCATATCAGTTTAAATGCTTTAGAAGAGCTCAGCTTATTCAGGATAATCTTCCGTATATAAATCTCAAGGACCGTAAATTTCCTGTAGAGATTCCACAATCACCGGTTGGTCTTTATACACTCCTTGATGAGCATACGATGATTGCATCAGAAAAGACAACTTCATTTTTACCTGCCGGAACAATTCATTTTATAGAAGATCACGAAAATCCGCCGAGCAGGGCTTATCTAAAGATTCAGGAATCGCTTACGATGTTCAGGCATTTTTTTGGTCTTGAGCTTCCGTCTGAAGGTCAGAAATGCTTCGAAGCAGGTGCGTGTCCCGGCGGCTGGACATGGGTTTTAACTGGGCTTGGTGCTTTTGTTCATGCAGTAGACAGGGCAGAGCTTTGTGAACCGCTTATGAAAAGCCCTCTGGTAAAATTTCAGGCACATGATGCTTTTACTTTAAAACCTGAAGAAATAGGAAAGGTTGACTGGGTTTTCAGCGATGTAATCTGCTATCCGCAGCGCCTTCTTGAGTGGATAAAAAAATGGATTGAAAGCGGTCTTACTCAAAACATGATTTGTACGATAAAAATGCAGGGCGATATTGACTGGAAACTGATTGACGAATTTGCAGAAATTAAAAACAGTAAAATAATCCATCTTAACTACAATAAACACGAGCTTACCTGGCTATGGCATAAATAAAATCAGGTATTATAAAGAAACAGTCATTTTTTACCGATATTAATAATAATATGGCATCGAACAGTTATGAAAAACCGGATTTCTGGTCACAGAAAGCATTTTCTGAAGGATATCCTGCACGTTCTGTATATAAATTAAAGGAAATCGATGAAAAGTTTTCTTTTATAAAGAAGAATTTTACTGTTCTGGATCTTGGTTCTGCACCGGGAAGCTGGACTACATTTCTTTTACGTGCGCTTGATGGAACCGGAAAAGTTGTTTCATGTGATCTTAATCCTCTTGCTAAATCGGTAAAAGGCGATAATCTTGTTTTTATTCAGGGAGATTTGAATGCTCCTGAAATTCGAAATCAGATTAAAGAAAACGGTCCGTATGATCTGGTTGTCTGCGATGCGGCTCCAAAAACTACAGGAAATAAAATAGTAGATACTGCCTGTTCAGAACAGCTTGTAGAAATGGCGGTCTGGTATGCTCAGAGTATGCTTAAATCAGGCGGTAATTTTACAGTAAAAATCTTTCAGAATGGTGATCAGCAGAAGGTATTAAAGACTATGAGGAATATTTTTACTTCTGCAAGAGGTTTTAAGCCTGAAGCATGCCGTTCAGAATCTTTTGAAACATATTTGATAGGGATAAAAAAAATATGAAAAAGGACTTTAAACAAAACGAGAAGAGTAGTATAATAAATAGAATTTATAGTGCTAAAAATATGTTTATTAATTCAAAATTTGGAAAGCTTGCAGTACGCTCCTTTTTGTGTTTTGCGTTCGGAGCAATTGCAACTTCAGTAACAGTAGCAGCTTTTTCTCAATCAAAAAAGAATTTAGGACAGGGTGGTCTTGAAACAACCTCTTCAGAAGTTATTTTCGACAGTGATGAAGATTTAAGGATTGTTTACGAAGAAACAGAATCAAAAACAGAAGTAAAACAGGAAGAAAAAACAGAAACAAAATCAGAAGCAAAACCTGCAGAACTTACATATTTTACGTATCGTGTAAAACAGGGCGATATGATCGGAAAAATCGCCGAAAAATATAACGTTACGCAGGACGCGATAATCAGTGTAAATAATATCAAGCAGTCAAGGCTTATTCAGATTGGTCAGTATATAAAAATTCCTTCAATGACAGGAATTCTCTATACCGTAAAGGGTACCGAAGAAACACCTGAAACTGTCGCACAAAAATACGATATTTCTGCAGAAAAATGTGCATTGATTAACTCGACAAAAACCGATGCATCTTTTGCGAAAGGTGCAACAATCTTTTTACCTGATGCACAGCTTGACTGGGCCACTAGACAGGAAATCAACGGAGATTTATTCCGTCGTCCTCTGAGGGTAAGATACTATCTTTCTTCTCCATACGGATGGCGAAGTTCACCTATTACCGGTAAACGAACCTTCCATGGTGGAATCGATATGGCATGTGCTACAGGAAATGCAGTTTATGCCGTTCTTGACGGAACAGTTTCTGCTACAGGCTACAATGCAACTTATGGTAATTATGTTATTATTACTCATCATTCGGGATATAAAACACTTTATGGTCATTTGAGTGCAATTACCTGTAAAAAAGGAAATTTTGTCTATACTACAACTCAGATTGGTCGTGTCGGAAGCACAGGTGCCAGTACTGGACCTCATCTTCATTTTACCGTTTACAAATACAATAAGACTGTAAATCCTCTTTCACTTATTCAGTAGTTATTTTACTTTATTTTTTTACTTGTCGATTTCTCATTTTTTTACTATCTTTACATATAGAAGATAATTACATTTTAGGAGTATATACAAAATGGCAAAACAATTATTGTTCAGTGAAGATGCCCGCAAAAAATTATTGAGCGGTGTAGAACAGATTTCAAAGGCTGTTAAAACAACATTAGGTCCATGTGGCCGCATGGTAATGATGGATAAAAAATACGGTTCACCTACAATTACAAAGGACGGTGTTTCGGTAGCAAAAGAAATTGAACTTGAAGATCCTTATGAGAACATGGGTGCACAGTTTGTCCGCGAAGTTGCTTCAAAAACAAACGATGATGCCGGAGACGGTACAACAACTGCAACAGTTCTTTCTTATGCTCTCGTTCGTGAAGGAATTAAATCTGTAGCAGCAGGAATGCGTCCGATTGAAATTAAACGCGGTATAGATAAAGCAGTAAAAGCAGCTGTTGAAGAAATCAAAAAGAATGCAAAGCCTGTAAAAGGTGCTGATGATATTACAAATATTGCAACAATTTCTGCAAACAATGATCCTGAAATCGGTAAAATGCTTGCTGATGCAATCGAAAAGGTTGGAAAAGACGGTGTCATTACTGTAGAAGAATCTAAAAATATGGAAATGACTGTTGATACTGTAGAAGGAATGCAGTTTGACAGAGGATACATATCATCATATTTTGTAACAGACCGTGAAAGAATGGAAGCAGATTTTTCAGATGCATGCGTCCTTATTTATGACAAAAAGATTTCTGCCATGAAGGATCTTCTTCCAATTCTTGAAAAAGTTGCAAATGCAGGTAAACCTCTTGTAATTATCTGTGAAGATGTAGACGGTGAAGCACTTACAACTCTTGTTTTGAATACAATCCGCGGAACAATCAAATGCTGTGCAGTTAAGGCACCAGGTTTTGGTGACAGACGTAAGGACATGCTTCAGGATATAGCAATTCTTACAGGAGCAACTGTTGTTTCTGAAGAAGTAGGCTTGAAGCTTGAATCATGCGGTGAAGAGGTTCTTGGTCAGGCAAAATCAATTAAAATAGATAAGGATAATACTACAATCGTCGGTGGTGCAGGTAATTCAAAGGCAATTAAAGACAGAATTGCAGAAATTAAAAATGCAATTGAAAAATCTACATCTACTTACGATAAGGAACAGCTCCAGAAACGTCTTGCCAAACTTTCAGGCGGTGTTGCAGTAATTAATGTTGGTGCTAACACTGAAACAGAAATGAAAGAAATGAAATTCCGCGTAGAAGATACAATTGCCGCAACTCGAGCAGCACTTGAAGAAGGAATTGTTTCAGGTGGTGGAATTGCACTTATTGAAGCTGCAAAAGCACTTGCAGAAATTCCTGCAGATTTATCTGAAGATGAAAAAGTCGGATATAAGATTGTAAGACGCGCTCTTGAAGAACCAATCCGTCAGATAGCAGAAAACGCCGGTCTTGATGGTGCAGTAATTGCAGAAAGGGCAAAGAGTGAAAAGAAAGGTGTCGGATTTAATGCAAGGACAAATGAATGGGTAAATATGCTTGAAGCAGGAATCATTGATCCTGCAAAGGTAACCTGTTCTGCCTTAAAGAATGCTGCTTCTGTTGCAGGTACACTTCTTACAACTGAATGTGCAATTACAGATATTCCTGAACCAAAAGCACCTCCAGCACCGGCTGCAGACCCATCGATGATGTATTAGTTAAATTTTAACTGCAAAGATAAGGATTGTCGTAAAAGGCAATCCTTTTTTATTTTATATCTTTTAAAAAGTGTGATATTATATATTATCATATTTCTTAGAGGTAAATAAATGAAAAAAATTATTTCACTTGTATTGTCGGTATTGCTGGTTAGTGTTTTCGTAACGGGATGTTCAAAAAAGCCTGCTGCGATAAACGATGGATTTGTACTTGTCTCGGGCGGAACGTATAAGATGGGCAGTAATGATATCAGGGTTCCATGGGGATATTATGATCATCCGGAACATGAAGCAAGTGTAAGTGATTTTTATATTTCACCGGTTTTAGTAACACAGAAGGATTTTGAAGATCTCATGGGCTATAACAATAGTTTTTATCAGGGTGATGATAAGGGAAAAGTTGTACAGGAAGGAGAAGATCAGGCTTTGCGTCCTGTTGAAAAAATCACCTGGTATGAAGCGATTGTATTCTGCAACAAAATGAGTGCAAAGATGAATCTTCAGAAGGCTTATTATATGAAAACATCTGATTCTGAAGAATCTTATGATGAAAGCACATGGGGAAATCCACCGGACAAAAGCAGTGAAAAATGGAACAGTATAGGCTGGAATAAGGATGCAAACGGCTACAGACTTTTAACGGAAGCAGAATGGGAATATGCGGCAAGAGGCGGTGCAGAAACTCAGTTTAATTCTGCCGGATTTAATTATGACGATGATGATGTAAATGATTTCTGCTGGAATGATAAGAATTCAAAATTAAGAACTCATCAGATTAAACTTAAGAAACCGAATACTCTTGGACTTTATGATATGGTAGGGAATGTATGGGAATTCTGCTGGGACTGGTTTGATGAAGATTATTATACAAAACAGGCTGCTTCTGAACCGGATGCATGCGGTCCGTCAACTGCAGATTTCAGGGTTGTTCGTGGAAGCGCATGGGATGATTATGATGTAAGCTTGAGTTATGTTTCACGAGGTTCAAGCTCTCCACATCTTTCGAGCAGACGTGTAGGCATGAGGCTTGCAAGAAGTGTTCCTGTAAACAAAAAAGCTAAGAAAAATAAAGCAAAGAAATCAAACTGATTATAGTATTAAAAGAAGGTAAAGAAATTGATAACATTAAAAGAGCTTGCGGCGAAGTGTGGTGTTTCAATTGCAACAGTTTCAAATATCCTTAATGGAAAAGCAAACGTTTCTGATAAAACAAAAGAACGTATAATGAAAATCATTAAGGAAACAGGCTATCGTCCGAATTATATGGCAAGAGGACTTCGTGCCATCAGGACGAGAACCCTGGGACTTATTGTTGATGATTTAACTGCTTTCAGTACTCCTTTAATTATAGAAGGAATAATGCAGTATTGTGATGAAAACAATTATCGTGTAATTTTTGAAAACCTTCGTGTCTATACAAAATTCAAAGGTGATAAATCACTTAAGCAGGATTTTAAAAATGCAGTGAATGCCGCTTTTCAGGAAATGCTTTCCATAAAAGTCGACGGAATTATTTATGTTGCCGCACATTCACGAATCGTTGATTATATACCGAAGGATCTTCCGGTCCCGGTTGTTGTATCTTATGCGCTCAGCTCAGAAAAGAATCATGGTTCTGTAACGATTGCCGATGAAGATGCTGCCTTCCAGATGACAGATTTTCTTATTCAGAAGGGATATAAAAAAATTGCCGTTATTTCAGGAAGCAGCGGAAATATTCATGAGGAAAACCGTATAAACGGATATAAAAAAGCGCTTGAAAAAAATAATCTTTCGTATAACTCAAAATATATTATTCCTGCAAACTGGGATCGTGAAAGCGGATATGAAGCGGCAAAGAAGCTCCCGTTTAATGAAATAGATGCCGTTTTCTGTTTTAATGATGCAATGGCGGCCGGTGTGTATGACTTTTTAAAAGAGATGGGAAAAGCTCCTGGAAAGGATATAGGCGTTGCAGGTTTTGATAACCGTGAAATTTCTGCATATATAGATCCGCCGCTTACGACGATGGAAATTCCTCTGGAAGAAATAGGACGCATATCGGCAGAATTAATCGTTAAAAAAATAAACGGCACGGAAGAAAAATCCGAAGAAATTTCCGTACCATGCCGTTTAATAATCCGTAAGTCGATTTTTTAGCTTAAATTAAAGACTAGAAAATCTTCTTGAATTTGATTGTTGTTTTGTAATCATTTTCCTGCCAGTCAGGATTAATGATCATTGTAAGATCAGCGCTTAAAGAAACAGGTTTAATGAACTTGTAAGCACGTTCTGTATCTGCATAGTAGAAAGAAAGTGCAAGACCGTCAGCTGTTGCTTCAACCTTGAAGTTTTCCATCTTTTCTTTGCGGAAATAGATGATGTGTTCACCGGTTTTAGCATCTTTAAGTTCGATTGTTCCAGCACCGAAAACCCATTCAGCATCATAGTTTTCATCAATCCATGAGCCTTTTGGGAAATCTTCAATTCCTTCTGCAAATGCACCTGCAACTAAAGCTGCTGCAACGAAAAGTACTGCGAATAATTTTTTCATTTTATAGTTCCTCCATTTAGTTAAACTATGCATATATGTTATCACTTTGTAAAAAAAATGGAAATAGGGTTGATAATATAGTATTTAGATATTCTTATTCTTGACAAGTAAAATGTTATATATTACTGTAAAATTATGAAAAGTATGAATAATAAAATGTTTAATAAGATAATGTTAGTTATTATTTTTGCATCATTAATTGGATGTAAAAATATAGTCAGTTCTGAAAAAAACTCACCTGAGAAAGCAGCATCAGATTACATCAACAATTTAATTTCCCAGAATAAT
>JAFYZU010000039.1 GCA_017548565.1 Treponema sp. | reverse complement strand
ATATTTATTTTTAAAACAGGTACAATAATATTTAGTTCAATTCTGTTTGAAGGATTGTATATATTATACAAAAAAAAGGTCTAACATGCACTTCAAAGCAGACGGCAAGTCAAGCTTGCCGCTGTTTAAGTGCGTAGTTATGACGACAGGCCACTGGCCTGCTTTTTTAGGAAGGAAAAATGAAAAAAGTTTATATTATTGTTATAAGTACATTTCTCTTATTTAATTGCGCAAGTAGTCTTTATGCTGAAAATAATGACCTGAAAGAAGCTTTTAAACCTGATTTTTTTACAATGCCCGTTTTTTCCATTTATGGCGGTAAACCAGAATTATTCGCGGTCGATCTGGGAGCAGACTTTCTTATTCCATCGATTATTGGTTTTCCATTTTCCTATGGCCTTTATGCCCTTGGAGGTTTAGGAAGTGGTTCTGAAATAACCAACGTAAGAGTGTCGACAGGGCTTTCTTTACAAAATGATTATGTGGGAATAAAACTTGGAGTAGGAGGCGAGTTTTCTTTTCTTAGTGAAATTACTCATGATCCGTTATTTTTCACGGAGGCAATTCTCAGACTCTGGGTTTTTGAATTCAAAGTGATTTATGATTTTAATGCTGATTCGTCTTATTATGTCCCTAAATTGTTCAATAATCTTTCAGATGGTTCCTACAAGAAAAACCCAAAATATTATATAGGAGTTAATCTTATAATGTGTCTTGCAAACTTATTACGGTAAAAGTTGTCGGAGGATAAAATGAGTAAAAAAGTCAGGAAAGAATTAATTGCAATAATCATCGCAAGCACTCTCTTTTCAACGAGCTGCCTGGCCTCCGGCACACTGCAGCGAAGCCCAACACCTGGTTTTGGTTTTTCAACCAAGACCTATGAATACGACGAAGATTCTCTTGAATATCAAATGGAAATGGCTTTTTTGATTAGAGACAGGGAAGAAAGGTATAAAAGAGTTGAAGAGCTTTTAAAAATGGGTGCAAACCCTGATAGAAGGACAGGTCAGTTTGAATGGGTTGATACAAATCCTTTGTGGCGAATATGTAGAAGCGAGCGATATGTAAAATTATTTGTATCTTACGGAGCAGATGTTAAAAAACGACCCTATGTTGCAAGAGCCATAAGAGGTAAAATTGCCCTTACAGAAGAGCAGTATAATGAGTGGGATAAACAAGGAGAACAAATAATAATTCTTGAAGAAACAGCTCTTAATATTCTTAAAATTTTACTTGAAAACGGTGCAGACCCTAACATGAAAGGCAGAGCCACTGACAGAGTTCTTTTCCCGGCTACAGACTGGAACTACAAAAGGTATTTTAAAAAACATGGTGATTTAGCTATAAATTCAGCAATAGAATATAACAGCATAAAAATCGTAAAACTTCTTTTTGAATACGGCGCCATACTTGATGAAAAATCTGTAGAACTTGCAAGGCAGACAACCATAAAAACAGGCTCTTCAGAAATGGAAGAGCTTATAATGGAACACTGGAACAAACAGATTTCTGAAAACAAGAAATCGAAAAAGGGAAAATCAAAGTGAAAAAAGTTTTTATAATCATTATATGTACATTTCTCTTTTTGAGTTGCAAAAGCTTTCCAGATAGGAAAGGGGAATTTGTTGTTGCATCAAATGGAGATGTTGTTTATCAACAGTATTATAAAAAACAAATTTTATGGGAAATGTTTGGATATGACTGGCTTCATCTAAAAAGCGGTTCAGACGATAAAATTTATACGATAGATTCAGAAATCTTTTTATCATCAGACAGAATACAGATTAATAATAATAATAATATGCTTCTCTATCAGTATTCCAAAACTCATAGTGATAAAGAATATCTTACCCTTTATGATGTAAATAATAAAAAGAAAATTAAAACCTTCAGTTATTCCTGGTCTTATCCAGATTATTATTGGGATGAGATAACCAATAATTTTTATATTTCTTCAGAATATGGAATAATTGAATATAATGAAAGGGGGAAGAAATTAAGATATATTGTAAAATATCCACATCGTTTTCTTTCTGATTACGAAAAATATTTTCTCCATGATGCAAGAAACAATGAATTATTACTGAAAAAATATGATTATGATGGTAAGTATAAGCCAATTTATGCTACAGGGGTAACGTATAAACTTTTTTTAATGAATACAAAAACCATGCAGATGCAATTAATATATGAAGGAGATAAAGAAAGCGGAATTCGAAATGGCTGTATTTCAGATGATATGATTATATGGATAAAACTTAATGCTGGACCTAAAGATTATTGCCTTGAAGCATATGACCGGAAAACAGGCGACATTAGAACTATATATAAACCTAAGCCAGAACATAGAATTGATGACTTAATGCTGATAAATAATTTTGCTTTTTTTAAGGATAATAATGACAATGTTCAGCTCAATGTAATAACAGGCGAGAAAAAAATCATAGGTCAAGGAAATTATTTTACAGATGGCCAGTATATATGGATTGAAAAAAAGGAAGCGGACGGTTCTTCACAAATCATTAAAGAAGAAATCTATTAAAAAAGAATATTTAAGAAAACAAGTCGAGCTTGTTTTCTTAAATGAAATTGAACTTTAGGGTTTACACGAAGCAGCGATAGTACGCGGCTTTACGCCGCTTAGGAAAAGTATAATAATAGAAGCATACGCTTCAAATGGTTATACAGAATATTCTTAAAGAAAAGAGTATTTATGAAATCCAATTCTGTATAAGAAATATAATTGTCATAACAAAGGTT
>JAFYZU010000038.1 GCA_017548565.1 Treponema sp. | reverse complement strand
CTATAACACAAAGCGAGTCACGACTGTAAATCCGGGCGGGCTACCTCCAGTGGCATACAGGGAAAAGACAGCATCTGTAAAGACTGCTGCTTAAATAAATTTGGGGTGTTTAGGCACTGAACGAATATTGACTATTCCAACCATCTGAAGTATCATACAAAGTTACAGTAACTGAATTTGATGTAATTACAAATGATTGATCACAACCTGTACTGGTATACGGAGAACAAATCCATGTACCTTGAATAGATGCAATAGAAAATCCATTTCCACCACCATTTCCTCCAGCCCCTTTAGGACATCCAGCTAAACTTAATATAGCTGCCAGAATGCCAGCCATAAATAAACCTTTTTTTAAAAAACCTCTTTTTGTCATACGACCTCCTTTTAAATAAGCAGCAAAGAAAACATCTTTACTACCTGAGTATTTGTAAATACTCAGGTACAGTATATACTGTACGTTTTGTAGGAGGTTTTAGTATTATAAAAGATTATCCTATTCCAGAGACTTTTCGACTGTTTCTATATCCCTTGTGATGTTTTTAAGCCAGCCGCGTTTTTTGTAATGACGGATTATAAAAGGCATTTTTTCAAACTCATCAAGATAAAGAATAAAATAAACCCATAACGGCGGAAGTTTAAACACAAAGGCTGCAATAAGTCCAAGAGGAACAGAAACTGCCCACATGCTGATTGTGTCGCAGATAAAACCAAATCTTGAATCACCTCCTGCACGGAAGATTCCGCAGATTAAAACTGTGTTTACAGCCGCACCAATTGTGGCATAAGCATTTATAAATAAAATAATATTTCTGTAATGGGAAGCAGTTTCTGTAAGCTCTGCAACATAAGGCATAACCGGATAAAGACAAATTATAAACAATGCACCAATAACTCCGGAAAGAATAGTACTCTTTGCAAGCCGCGCCGCATTTCTCTCTGCCACTTCCATATGACCTTCACCGATATTTTTCCCGATTACAATCGCTCCACCATAAGCCATACCAAAACATACTACAAGCCCGAGCTGCCTTATTGTACTTACAACAGAATTTGCCGCAACAATATCTGAACCAAGATGCCCCAAAATGACTGAATAAGTTGCAAAAGCCGCTCCCCACACAAGTTCATTTCCAACTGCCGGCAATGAATACTTAAAGAAATCCTTTGTTAAAAGCTTATTCCTTCTGAAAACACAAAATACAGAAAATCTTACATCCTTCTGCATCCTTGCATAAACAAGACAGATTGTCATCTGAATACAACGCGAAATTGAAGTTGCAAGACCAACTCCCACAATCCCAAGTTTTGGAAAACCTAAAAGTCCGAAAATAAAAACTGCATTTAGACAAATATTCAGAATAAGCGCAGTTGATGAACTTACCGTTACAATTTTTACCCTTTCTATACTTTTAAATCCTGCTTCAAACATCTGAGAAAAAGAAAGACACACATAAGAAAAGCTTACTGCACGCAGATAACGACAGCCTTCTTCTATAAGTTCAGCATCATTTGTAAAAATAAGCATGAGAATCTTTGGATAAATTGCCGCAACAAGCGCCACAAAAATTTCAATTGAGCAGCAGATTCTTAGCCCTATACCAAAAAGTGTCTTTATTGAATCAATATCTTTTTTACCCCAGTACTGGGCGCTGAGCATTATGAGTCCCGAAGAAAGCCCTGTTGAAATCATAAAAAGAATAAAAGCAATATTTCCCGCCAGAGAAGAAGCCGCAATGGAAGTCTGTCCCAGATAACCGAGCATAATGATGTCTACTGTAGAAACAGCAGCCGAAATAAGATTCTGTAAAGCCATTGGTCCAACAATATGCTTAAGTGATTTATAAAAAGTCTTTGCTTCAGGATTCATCATTGTTCTAAGAATATATCATATGAAACAAAAAAAAACACTATAATAAAAAAACGAATTTTGTTATAATGAGTCAGTCTTTGAATTCGGAGCAACACACATGGATGATGTAAAAAATATAATGATTGTCGGAGTCGGTGGACAGGGAGCACTTCTAGCTTCTAAAACACTCGGACAGGTTTTGCTTGATGCAGGTTATGATGTAAAAGTGAGCGAAGTTCACGGAATGAGCCAGAGAGGCGGTTCTGTAGTAACTTATGTGCGTTATGGAAAAAAAGTCTATTCTCCTGTCATCGATAAAGGAGAAGCAGATTTTATAGTTTCCTTCGAAATGCTTGAAGCCGCACGATACACTCAGTTTCTGAAAAAAGACGGACAGATTGTAGTTAATACACAAGAAATAGATCCGATGCCGGTAATCACTGGAGCCGCAGAATACCCGAAGGATTTAAAAGAACAGATGAAAAGCAAAGGCATAAAGGTTGATGCGATTGACTGTCTGACTCTTGCTGAACAGGCCGGTTCTTCAAAATGTGTAAATATTGTTCTGATGGGAAGGCTTTCTAAATATATGGATTTTTCCGATGAAGCATGGCTTACTGCAATAGAAAAGCTTGTAAAACCTCAATTCCTAGAAATGAATAAAAAAGCGTTTGCACTGGGAAGAGCATAAAAAGAACGACAATGAAATTTTAAAAACCCCTTTACAAACGTTTCTTTATACAGTAATATAATGAATATGTTAAGAACATCTGGCTTCCTTAAGAGCCGCTTCTTTGTCTTTACATTCTTTTTCGCCTGAGGGCGAACTTCTCTTATCTTTTTTGTGCAATGAGCACCAGCGGCCGTGCACGGTAATCAATCAATTGCAATAAAATCTAAATACTGGAAAAGATTATCTGGTCAAGCCCGACAATAACAATAATGTCATTCCACGCATAATGCAAGAGTGTCATTACCACGCTTGACGCGGAAATCTTTAATGAGGTTATTATGAATTTAAAATACTATCAGAAAGAATATGAGTGCATGCCTCTTGAAGAGCTTCGTAATCTTCAGGGTGAACGACTGGCAAAAAATTTCCGCCATGTTTATGAAAACGTAGAATACTACAGAAAACGATGTGAGGAAGCCGGAATAACTCCGGATGATATCAAAGGTCTTGATGATCTGGACAAAATTCCTTTCACCTGCAAAGATGATCTTCGCCAGACATATCCTTATGGACTTTTCGCAGTACCGATGAGTCAGGTTGTCCGTATTCACGCATCGAGTGGAACCACAGGTAAACAGATTGTAGTAGGCTATACTCAGGAAGATCTTGAAATCTGGAACGACTGTACTGCACGTCAGCTTGTTGCTATCGGCTGTGATGAAAACGATATTGCTCAGAATGCTTACGGTTACGGTCTGTTTACAGGAGGATTTGGTGTTCACGGAGGTGCTACAAAGCTCGGTATTCAGGTTATCCCTATTTCAAGCGGAAACACCCAGCGGCAAATCACATTCATGCAGGATTTAAAATCAACAATTCTTTTCTGTACCCCATCTTACGCCGCATATCTTGGTGAAACCTTACATGAGATGGGACTTTCACCAGAGGATATTCATCTTAAAGCAGGTATTTTTGGTGCAGAACCATGGACCGAAGAAATGAGACGCGACATTGAAAAATCTCTTGGTCTTAAAGCATACGATATTTACGGACTTACAGAAGTAATGGGTCCTGGAGTTGCCTTTGAATGTTCCGAACAGAAAGGAATGCACGTAAACGAAGATCACTTTATAATAGAAACAATAGATCCTGAAACAGGAAAGCGGCTTCCTGACGGTGAAAAAGGAGAGCTTGTTTTTACTGCACTCACAAAACAGGCATTCCCGTTAATGAGATTCCGTACAAAGGATATCGGTGTATTAAACAGAGCCCCTTGTGCCTGCGGAAGAACCTTTGTACGCATGACAAAACCAATGGGCCGCACCGACGACATGCTCATCATCAGGGGAGTAAATGTATTCCCGAGTCAGGTAGAAACAGTTCTTCTTCAAAAAGGATATTCACCAAACTATCAGATTATTGTCGGTCGGGAAAACAACAACGATACATTCGAAATCCGCGTAGAAATGACTGCCGATAAATTCAGCGATGTTGTTGCCGAAATAAACAGACAGGAAAAGGATCTTGAAAATGCACTTTTATCTGTACTTCAGATCAAGGCTAAAGTTAAGCTTGTTGCACCAAAATCCATCGCAAGATCAGAAGGTAAAGCAAAAAGAGTTATTGATACAAGGAAATTACATGACTAAGAATAAGTTAGCTATAAGTAAATAGAAAAAAACTTATAGCTTATAGCTGATACATAATACAAAAGGAGAAAACTATGACAGTTAATCAAATTTCAATTTTTCTGGAAAACAGACCCGAAACTCTTTCTGAACTTACAGATGTGCTTGCAAAAAACAGCATCAATATGCGCGCAATTTCTCTTGCCGATACCAGTGATTTTGGAATTGCAAGAATCATTACGGATGATTTTGAAAAAGCCTGTACAATCCTCAAGGAAAATGATTATATAGTAAAAACAACAGGTGTAATCGCGATTCAGATTCCGGATGAAGCAGGAAGCCTCAATAAAATCTTAAAGCTTCTTGCCCAGAACGGACGAAACGTAGAATACATGTACGGCTTCACAGGAAAAAAGACAAATTCAGCCTGCATGATTTTAAGAACGACAGATATTCCGAAAACAATAGAAATACTGAATTCTGCCGGCATTCATTTAATCAACCAGGAAGAATTGAAGGACATTTAATTTATTTAAGTGTTTTTTCTTATTTCTGATGAATTATCAGTAAAACGTTTTACTATATTAACAAAATGATATATAATTAACGAAGAATGAAGAGAACTATATTTTTCATTTTATTTTTTGTTACACTCGTTTTATTGATAAGCAGTGCCACTAAAAAATCAAAAAATTCAAAAGCCCGGGAGTTACCACAAATGGCAGATATTACAAAATTACAGAAATTGCTTGCAGAAAAAGCAATCAAATTACCATGCGAAAACAATCCGATTGCAATTCATAAAATGACTGCAGATCCATGTGTCCTTATTTATAACGATACGATTTATATTTATGGTACAAATGATGCACAGCAGGCAGAATTTACAAACGGAAAAGAAGCAAATGCTTACAACAAAATCAACACTCTGAATGTTTTCTGCTCGAAAGATATGGTAAACTGGCAGGATTGCGGTGAAATTACCGTTGCTGGAAAAAACAATCCTGACGGTGCTGCCAAATGGGCATCAAATTCCTGGGCACCTGCAATTGCATCAAAAAAAATCAACGGTAAAGATAAATTCTTCCTTTATTTTGCGGACAGCGCAAACGGCATCGGTGTTCTTACTGCAGACAATCCTCTCGGACCATTCAAAGATCCTCTCGGCAAAGGTCTCATCACAAGGGATAATCCTCAGACAAAGGGCATTCACTGGCTTTTCGATCCGGCTGTTTTTATTGATGACGACGGAACCGGTTATTTATATTGCGGTGGCGGTGTACAAGACGATCCTGCACATCCTCGTTCTGCAAGATGCGTTAAGCTTGGTGATGACATGATTTCTTTAGCATCTGACTTAATTGAAATTGACGCCCCATGGCTTTTCGAAGATTCAGGAATAAACAAAATCAACGGAAAATATTATTATTCGTACTGTTCAAACTGGGCAGACAGAACCGGCGTAAAGGATCCACAGATGTCTCCTATTGCGGTAATTGCATACATGACCTCTGACAAGCCTCTCGGACCATTCAAATATCAGGGATATATCTGGGAAAATCCGGGTGCTTTCTTCGGCTGTTCGGGTAACAATCATCACTGGATATTCCAGTTCAAGAATAAATGGTATATTGCATATCACGCTCAGACAACGGAAAAACTCATAGGCTTTGAACAGGGCGGTTACAGGAATCTCTTTATAAATGAATTAAAGCTTGAAAAAGACGGAAGCTTCAAGCCTCAGAGGGGAACTAAAGAAGGCGTTGAACCTGTAGCGGCATTCAATCCATATCAAACAGTAAATGCTACTACCTGCTGCTCGTCTGCAAACATCGCCTTTACCGCTAAACATACAATTCTGAATACAAAGGATGATGCATGGCTTTTAGTAAAAAATGCAGATTTAAGCAAAGGTCTTGAAACCCTTACTGCAACTGCAGCCGATAACAGCAAAGGAACCATCAGATTTATGATTGATAACTGGGCAAACGGTACAGAAATTGCATCTGTCAGCATTGACGGTAAAAAATCAAAGGCTTCAATAAAAGATGTAAAGCTCAACGGAATACACAATCTATACCTTGTTATAAGCGGTTCTGTAGAACTGATTGACTGGAAGTTTAACTGACATCGATACAGCGGGGCATGTCAAAGCTACCACTTTTCAAGAATACAATGAGCAGTTGAATGCCTTGCCCTGAACTGAACGAAACATCCGCACAAAGCACAGGTCATTTCAGAAATCAATTTCGGACACTCTGCACAAAGCTTAAGTCTTCGTTCATATTCATCTTTTCCGCAATAATCAGAAATTTCTTCCTGAGACGCCATCTCTTCTACAAGCTCAGGGGTCATCTGCATGTTTGCAAGATCCTGTTTATTGCGGCATACGGGACAAGGTTCACTCATGCTTATTTTAAAGATATGCTTACAACGCTTCGTTCAGGCAATGTAATTTCGACAATATTTCCATTTACCGAAACTGCACAATCCTTTTCAACTACTTCATCAGGATTATCGAAAGTATTCATGCTGTTCATCTTTTTGCCGCACAGACATTTTGCTTCGGCTGATGAAATCTTTTCAAAACCATCCATCTTAACACAAACCTTACGGCTGTTTTTCAAATCTGCATTTGTAAGTGTGATTGTATAACTTCCATCCTTTTTAGAAGCAGAAGAAGTTACGGCATTTACCCTTGCATTTTCAGGACCAATCTGCTGAGTTGAAACAAAGCTTTCGAGGAAATCCGCATCCATATGATTTTTGTACATGTGGAAAACATACCAGGTAGGAGTTTTAATCATTTTGTTTCCTTCTGTCAGAACCGGTGACTGAAGTACGTTTACAGCCTGTGCAATATTTGCGATTCTTACACGATCACTGTGATTGTTGAAAATATTCAGGGTAATACCTGCAACAAGTGCATCACGGACGGTATTCTGCTGATAGAGGAATCCGGGATTTGTTCCTTTTTCAACTGCGTGCCAGGTTCCCCATTCATCGACAACAAGAGCAATCCTTTTTTCAGGATCATATTTATCCATAATCTTTCCGTGAGTTTCTACAAGATGATTCATCCACGATGCCTTGTTAAGACAAAGATACCATCTGTCTTCATCGAATTCTGCAGCAGGAGTTCGTTCTGCCCAACCCGGTTCAACTGTATAATAATGAAGCGAAATACCATCCATAAACTGATGTGCATTTTTCATTACTACATCAGTCCAGTTAAAATCACCGGCATTAGGTCCGCAAGCTATCTTAAAAATCTTATTATCACCATACTGGCGTACATAAGTCTGATATCTTCTATATAAATCTGCATAATATTCAGGACGCATGTTTCCGCCGCATCCCCAGTTTTCATTTCCTACACAGAACAACGGAAGCTTCCATGGCTCTTTATGTCCGTTTTCTTCACGAAGCTTACTCATCGGTGATTCACCATCAAAAGTGATATATTCTACCCATTCAGACATTTCCTGAACAGTTCCTGAACCGACATTACCGTTTACATAAGGCTTACATCCAAGTGTTTCGCACAATCCGAAAAACTCATGGGTACCGAAGCTGTTGTCTTCTACTACTCCGCCCCAGTGAGTATTAATCATTTTTTTGCGTTTTTCATAAGGACCTATTCCATCCTTCCAGTGATATTCATCGGCAAAACATCCGCCCGGCCATCTTAAGTTCGGAATATCAATTTCTTTAAATGCTTCTACAACATCCTTTCTGTATCCGTTAATATTCGGGATTTTCGAATCTTTTCCAACCCAGAATCCATCGTAAATACAACGTCCCAGATGTTCACTGAAATGACCATATATATCACGACTGATTTTATTTCCTTCTTTATTACAGTTTACAACAACAAAATCCATTAATTTTCCTCCAGAACGTTTTTAGTTAAACGTTTTACTAAACATCATTATAGCAGATTTTATCAGCAAGGCAAGTGTTTTTTTTGAACGAAAATAGTTATTTATGGAATAAATCTATTTTAACCTTTACAGGAAAGTTTTTCTGCAATATACTTTGTCTACAACGATTTCGTACAGACAGAAAATCACATTTATTTTATGAGGTAATTTATGAAGTTCGGACACTTTGATGACGCCAACCGCGAGTATGTTATTGAAACACCGCGCACACCATATCCATGGATTAACTATCTTGGAACACAGGGATTTTTCTCTTTAATTTCCAATACTGCCGGAGGCTACAGCTTCTATAAGGACGCACGCCTTCGCCGCATTACACGTTACCGTTACAACAACGTACCTATTGATATGGGCGGACGTTATTTTTACATCAACGACAACGGTACCATCTGGAATCCGGGCTGGTCTCCTGTAAAGACAGAACTTGATTCTTACGAATGCCGCCACGGTATGGGCTATACAATCATTACCAGTAAAAAGAACGGCCTTAAAGCTGAAGTTACTTTCTTTGTTCCTCAGGATTACAACGGCGAAGTTCAGCAGGTTGTTCTTACTAACGAAAGTGGTGCCGATAAAACCTTTAAATTCTGGTCATTTGCTGAATGGTGTCTTTGGGATGCCCAGGATGACTGCACAAACTTCCAGCGTAACTTTTCTACCGGCCGTGTAGAAATCAAAGATTCTGTAATTTATCATAAAACTGAATACCGCGACCGCCGCAATCACTATGCATTCTATTCTGTAAACGACAAGATTGACGGTTATGATACAGACCGCGATACATTCATAGGACTTTATAACGGCTTCCACAATCCTCAGGCTGTTCTTGACGGAAAGTGCGGTAACTCTCTTGCAGACGGATGGTCTCCTATTGCATCACACTACAAGGAAATTACACTCAAGGCAGGCGAATCAAAGACTCTGGTTTTTGTACTTGGTTATGTAGAAATGCCTGTTGAACAGAAGTTTGAAGCAGACGGCAAGACAATCAACAAAAAAACTGCTCTTGCAATGATTGAAAAATACAATACACCGGAAAAGTTTGCTGCCGGTATGAAAGAGCTCCGCGCTTACTGGGATAAGCTTCTTGGTATTTTGAACGTAAACACACCGGAAGACAAAGTAAACCGCATGGTAAACATCTGGAACCAGTATCAGTGTATGGTTACCTTTAACCTTTCACGTTCTGCTTCTTACTTTGAATCAGGTATCGGACGAGGTATGGGCTTCCGCGATTCTAACCAGGATATTCTTGGCTTTGTTCACCAGATTCCAGACCGTGCCCGCGAACGCCTTATCGACATTGCATCAACTCAGCTCGAAGACGGCGGATGTTACCATCAGTACCAGCCGCTTACAAAGAAGGGTAACGCAGACATCGGCGGTGACTTCTCTGATGACCCTCTGTGGATGATCCTTTCTGTATCAGCTTACATCAAGGAAACAGGCGACTGGTCAATTCTGGACGCAAAGGTTCCTTACGACAACGATGAGTCTAAGGCTAAGTCTATGCTCGACCACCTTACAGTAAGCTTCTACCACATTGTAAACAACAAGGGACCACACGGACTTCCACTTGCAATGCGCGCAGACTGGAACGACTGTATCAACCTTTCATGCTTCTCTGACACACCGGGTGAAAGCTTCCAGACATACACAAACCCTAAGTTCAAGGCAGAAGGCGGCTATTCTAAGGTTGCAGAATCTGTATTTGTAGCAGCCCTCTTTACATACGTTGGACCAAACTTT
>JAFYZU010000037.1 GCA_017548565.1 Treponema sp. | reverse complement strand
TTTAAGGTAATTGGTTTTGCCCGCGAATTTGACGGCGAAAATTCTTATATTGAGATTCCAAAGTTCTGGGATGAGATTCGCGAAAAGTATGCTGCACGCGTCTGGGGTGGCCAAGCTCCTTCCAACGAGTATGAAAAAGCAATCGTAGAAAACAACATCGGCGAGTACGGTGTTTGTGTTGATGATGTTGGCTGCGGCAAGTTCCGTTATTTTGTTGCTGGCATTTACAAAGGCGGCGAAGTTCCGGAAGGCATGAGCGTTTGTGAACTTCCAGATTTTGAATGGGCTATATTCGACTGTTATGGTCCGTGCCCAAAAGCACTGAAGGATGTAAACACAAAGATCTGGAAAGAGTGGATGCCGGGCAATCCTGATTTTGAATTCCCGGGCCGTGCAAACATTGAGTGGTACGGAGACGGCGACCCGTCTGCTTCAGATTATCATTGTGCAATCTGGATTCCGGTGAAGAGAAAGTAATCGAAGGGGGTGGCTTTGCTGCCCTAGAAAACTTTGCACCAGAGTTGACAAGGGCGAGATTCGCGAAGATGTATAATTATAACAGGAGGCATTTATGGACAAAGAATGGTCAGAAAAAAACAAGAAGATGCAGACGCTGATTGCAAAGGAAAGTACTTTTTCAGAAGGCATTAAACTGCTGCTCGAACTGCGCGCTCAGATTTTTGAACAGATAACTGCAATTGTAAATAGTTTTCCGCCTGTTGCATTTTATCAGCTGCCGTTTGGTAGTGGCAAAGGAAATCATTGTACAACACTTGCTTGGTCGCTGTGGCACACATTCCGGATTGAAGATATTGTCGTTCACACTTTGATTTTGCAGGACAAGCAAATTTTGTTGCAGAGTGGTTGGCTTAAGAAAACTAAAAGCCCGATTATCACAACCGGTAACGAACTTGATGGCACACAGACAGTAGAGCTTTCTAAGCAACTGAATGTAAAAGCGCTTTATGAATACTGCAAGGCCGTGATGGATTCGACAAATGAATTCTTGAAGAGTCTGAAATTTGAGGATTTGAAAAGGAAGTTTTCGGACGCGGACAAACAACGCCTGATTGAAAGCAAGTGTGTAAGCCCCGATGAAAGTTCCGTCTGGCTCATCGACTTCTGGTGTGGCAAAAACATAAAAGGCTTAATTCAAATGCCTCTTTCGCGTCACTGGATTATGCATGTAGAGGCAATGCGGCGCATAAAAAACAAGCTGTGTCAGGAAGCTAAAAAGGGAGTGAATCTGATCGCCTATTGTGGCCTTTACTGCAAACACTGTTTTTTGACACAATGGTGCGGCTCATGCAGAACAATTTACAACACCTGTTCCTTTGCACTTTATTCTCCAGGTGGAGTGTGCCCGAATGCTACCTGCTGCAAAGAAAAAGGTCTCGAAGGCTGCTACGAATGCGACGAGCTTTACAATTGCCACAAAGGCTTCTATGCTCTGGACGAAGAAACAAATGCCGTAAGAGTTCTTGGTTTGTTCATCCAAAAATACGGCAAAAAAGAATTTATGAAAGTCATGGATTTTATGCATCAGAAGAAGAAGTTCCAGAAGGTTCAGGAAGTGCTCGGATGTGATATTGATGAAGGCCTGAAGCGGCTTGAAGCATGGCGAAAGAAGATGATGGAGTAATTATCCAAAGAAGAAAAATGCATATAAAAACAAACCGTCTCATAATCACAAATTTCACTCTCGACATGGCACAAGCTGTTCATCAAAATTCACTTGATGAAGATACAAGACGTTTTTTACCAGATGAAGTTTTTGAAACGGTTGATGCTGCAAAAGAGACAATAAGTTATTTGATGTCGCAGTATGAAAATTCCGAATCAGACGGACCGCTGGTATATCCCGTTTTATTGCCTAATGGAACAAACATCGGCTATGTACAGGCAGTCCCGACAGAAAATGCTGCATGGGAAATCGGATATCACATTGCAAAACAATATACCGGCAAGGGGTATGCAACAGAAGCCGTTACAGCTTTTTTGCCTGAAATAATGAAGCAGCTGAATTTGAAAACCATCTACGGCATCTGTGATGCAGAAAATATTGCTTCCTGTAAAGTTCTGGAAAAATGCGGATTCAAAATGGAGTTTGAAGGCCAGGGTGTATATCAGGGAAAAATAAGACAAATCAAGAAGTATATATTTAAAGAGAGGTAAAAATGAGAGAGCAGATTTTTAAAAGATTTACAGGAATCAGTTGTGCATGGTTAGATCCCAACGGAAAAGAAGAGTCAGAATATTTTGGATTTGCAGATAAAGAAAAACAGATTCGGGTTGATGAAAATACAATTTTCCCTGCTTGTTCTATTTCCAAATTCATTACTGCCATTTGTGTAATGAAGCTTCACGAGCAGAAGCTGATTGATATTGATAAACCGGTAAATCAATATTTGGGACAATGGAAACTCCGCTCTTCAGACGGAACCGAAAGCAACGCAACAATCCGTGAAATCCTTTGTCATACAGCAGGAATCCTCGATGGTGAAGATGCTTTTTATGGACTTCGACGCGGCGACCCGGAAATCAGCCTCATCGATATTCTTGACGGAAAAACTTCTTACAATAACAGACCGGCCCGCTCGGAAAAAAATCCTGGAACCGCTTTTGAATACTCTGATGCAGGTTATTGCGTTTTGCAGCTTTTGATCCAGGAAGTCAGTAATAAGCCTTTTGAAGATTTTGCGCAGGAAACAATTTTTGCTCCTCTGCAACTGAAGAGCACCTTCTTTGTGTCTTCTAAAAATGCCGGGCTTTTTGAAAACAAAATGGCAACAGGATATGATGACGAAGGAAATCCAATCCCTGGAAGATTCCCTGTAATTCCTGATCTTGCGGCATCGGGATTATGGACTACTCCAAAAGAACTGCTTGAAATTGCAAAGGCTTTTGTTGCAGCGCTAAATGGAGAAAATCAATTTCTGCAGCCGGACCTTGCACGCGAAATGTCAAAACCTGTAAAAGATTTTTCCTGGACAGGGCTGGGAGTCTTCATTGGTGGCGAAGATATTCTAGTTTCTCAAGGCTGGGGTGAAAACGGACAGTGTATGCTAAAGATGAACCGCCGCACAAAAGAAATCTCAATCGTTATGACAAATCAGAATCCCGGAGTTGATCAGAAGGAATCTGGTATTGAATGGCTTGTGAATCAGAAAATGGTATGAATAAAATGCTTGCCCCAATCCAGGAACTTTTAGACACTTTTGTTACCCGCTCAAAACAGATCCTGAAAGACAACCTCACCGGAATCTATTTACATGGCTCTGCAGTTATGGGTTGCTTTAATCCCGAAAAAAGTGATTTAGATTTTATTGTCGTGGTTAATGAAGCTTTGCCTGATTCCATCAAAAAAGAATATATGGATATGATTGTGGAACTGAATGCTTGTGGGCCGGCAAAAGGAATTGAGATGAGCGTTGTCACAAAATCAGTTTGTAATCCCTTTGTGTATCCAACTCCGTTTGACCTTCATTTTTCTATTGCACATCTTAACTGGTATAAGAGTAATCCCGATGACTATATTCAAAAAATGAAAGGAACAGACAAAGATCTTGCCGCACATTTTACGATTATCACAAACCGGGGCAAAAGTCTTTATGGCGAGCCGATAGAAAAAGTTTTTTCAAAAGTTCCTGAAAAAGATTATTTTGATTCTATCTGGAATGATATAGCTGATGCGGTTGAAGATATTTCTGAAAACACAATGTATCTGACTCTTAATCTTGCAAGGGTGCTGTCATATAAAAAAGACGAAGTGATTCTTTCAAAAAAAGAAGCCGGCGAATGGGCGTTGAAAAATCTTTCTAAGGAATATCATCCGCTTGTTGAGGCCGCTTTGAAAGAATACTCAGATGTTGGTCTTGTGGTATATGACCTTGAACTTGCAAAACAATATGCAGAATATATGTTGAGCAGAATAGCGAATTGAGAAATTGCATTTAAGCAATTGCATCATAAGGTTTTATTAATATTTCTGCAGGGATTCCTAATTCAGAAGAAAGTCGGTGAATCATATTTAAATTGAGGTCACACTTTGTGACCTCAAAGTTATGTTCAAAAGTTTTGAGGTCGCAAATTGCGACCTCAAAGAATTTTATTTTTTGAAATCACAATCTGTGATTTCAAAAATCAGATGAAAAATTGAAGAAATGCTCAAGGCCAAAAATTTTGACTTTGAAAATAAAAGTTCATGGTACAATATTTCCACCTTGAAGAATTCATCGCTGGTGTTGTGATTTGTAATATTAATGCATATACTGTGACAAATGCAGAACAGAGAAAAATTACGCATGACTTTACTCGCTTTCCAAAACACCTCCGCAGAAACTCTTGTAAGAGGAATGGATTTTCCGACCGTCTTGCTCCCGAGTGATAAAATTAAAGATTCCGAAATCGCAATCACAAAAATCCAAACTTCTGAAAAAATTATTTGTTTTGGACAAAAACCTCAAATCATAAATAAAATCTGTCTAGAGCTGGCGGCCCGCGACAATGATGCCTTACTTCCAACAAACTTTGAAATCGAAACCTTAAAGACAAAACTTAAAGCCAACAACATCACCTATTCCGAAAGTCAAAACCCCGGAACTTCATACTGCAATCTTGTTTATTGGAATGCCCTGAATTATATACGGGACAATAAATGTAATTGTAAGTTTTTATTCATCCATATTCCGTTTGAGCAAAACATAGGAAACATCTCGGAATTACGTGAAAAATTAAATAGCATTCTGAAATCTTTATGATAGAGATTCCAATCCAAACTTTTCTTCAACAACCTTCAACGTACCTTCAACTCCAAGCTGTTCATCGCGAAGAATTACATTAAATCCAGAGTTCAAAAGCCGGTCGTAGTTTTCCTGTGAGTTTATAAGTTCTAGTCCTTTGCGGTAATTTTCCAATGCTGCCTCAGGATCAGGTTCATCCATAATCAGCTGGTACAAAAACTGTTTTTCTTTGTCGGGGCGTTCAAAAAAGCAGCGGACAGAAATCTGCGGATCGGCGAGCATTATCAGAACATGATTGTGCTCTGTGATTTGCCCAAGAGTTTCAAGCGAAATATTTGTGTCTACAAAGATTTTTTTATTAGGCGAAGTTTTTACCAGCTTTTCAAGAATCTGTAATTCAAGGATTTCACATTCACGAGCAGCTCCGTCAATCCAGTCTTTGTATTCCTGCGGCGAGCGTCGTATAAAATCATGCCAATCCTGAAGGTCGCGGGTGTAGGTGAGGCACGGAAACTTTTTTGAATCCAATCCATCCAAAAGCGAATCATGATAATTTTCTTCACACGCAATGCCATCATATTTTTGAGCAAGCAGCTTTACCATTGTCGATTTTCCAGCGTAGGCATTGCCGGTAATAAAATATGCGTTTTTGAAGTTCATAGATTAATTATAGTAATTTCTAGTATTCTCCCATATCAATTTTTTTTGTGAGTACTGCAGCCCAGTCGTGGCCTGTTTTTTCAGAAAGTTTCGGATTCTGCTGATGATGAATATTAAAGAGAATCCCGTTTTCGCCGGTTCGTTCAGAAAGATGCTCTTCGTCAATGTTGATTCCAATAACTTCGAGACAGAGCAGGACGTGGTCATCGCCAGGGACAATTTCTTTTTCCCAAACAAACTTGCACTCAAGGTTCATAAAGCATTCTTCTACGAGTGGAGCATTTACCAAGATGGCGTTGACGGGAGTCAGACCGGAAGCCGTAATTTCATCAACTTCAAACTGATTATTT
>JAFYZU010000036.1 GCA_017548565.1 Treponema sp. | reverse complement strand
TATATATATATATATTGCAACCTTTTTATGAAACAGGATTAAAAAAAATCTCTTGTCACTTCTTAAAATCAAGAGTATTATTATAGATAAGATTAACGTAAACAACGAGGTTTAATAATGAAAAAAATGAATAAACTTTTTGCGGCTTCATTGATCCTTCTTGGAGCGCTCAGCTTTTCTGGTTGTGAATCTAATAATGTTGATGAAGAAGTAACCTCATCGGTTGCCGAAAAACACATTACGGTAGATCAGACAAAAAGCACTGTAAGAATCACTTTAAAAAAAGAAGCAAATGAAGAAATCGATTATATTGATGTAATCGACACTGAATCTGGAGCACTTGCCCACAGTCCTATGACAATTTCTCCTGTAACTTTTGTATGGCCGTTCGCAGAAAAAGGAAAAGAATATACTTTATGCGCACAGATTAACGGCAAAAAATATTCAGAAGAATACGTTACTTTTACGGTAACCGGCGATGTAACTTCAGATATCAAGGAATCTAAAAAATTTGATGAAGCAGATATCATCCTTATTGCAAAAGGAAACGAAAGACTTGTTAAATTCGAAACTACAAAATCTGATTTTACATCTATCCTTAAAAAGGTTCCTTCGGATGCACAGTTCACTCTTCAGATTTATTCAGGTCTTCATTTCAAGGCAAAACCATCTGATTCAACTTTAGTTGCACAGATTAAAAAACCTGCAAGTGACAGTGCTCTCTTCAAAGAACTGATGGACGGTTATGATATTATTGCAAAATCTGCTTATTTCAGTCTTTCAAAACGCGAAATAAATTCACGTTTATCTGCAGGTAAAACATATTTTGCCGCTGCAAGAATTCTTTATGCACCAAAAGGTGACAATTATCCTGACGGATTTAAATTCGGAAGTCCTGCCCTTTATTCTAACGATACAATCTATACTCCGATAGATGAAAGTGAGCTTCCTGAAGATAATAATAATGATGCAAACGCAAAATAATATATAACGAAAGAAAAATCGAAATAAAAACAAAAGGCGTTCACTTTACATTATGTAAGGTAAACGCCTTGTTTTTTTAACAGAACTGTAAACTGATTAAATCAGTTCTTAAAATTTATAAGTTCCTGTAGTAATAATTCCGCCGTCTGTATAAAGATCAAAATTAATGCTCTTACCGGCTGCTGCAAGTTCATTGTAGAATTCCTGAATATTTGTAATCTTCTTTCCGTTTACTGCAGTAATTACATCTCCATTTGAAAGTCTGAGAGATGCGGCAGGAGATTTTGCTTCAACATTTGCGACAACAACTCCGTCAACCTTACCGTCAAGCTTAAGTTCTTTAACAAGAGAATCTGTCAAAGGCTGTGCAATGAATCCCGGATAAAGCTTATTGTTCTTACTGTCAACATCCTTTGCACGTTCTTCAATCTTTACAGAAACAGGATTAAGACGTTTACCGCCTCTGATTACCGTAAGCGAAGCGGTTGTGCCTGCTTCAAGATATCCTACATCACGCACAAGCTGATTAACTGTCTTAACCTTTTTACCGTTCAATTCAACAATATAATCGCCCGGCTTAATTCCTGCTTTAAATGCCGGAGAATCAATGAAAACTTCGCATGCAAAAGCACCATCAATTCCATTAACTCCAAGTTCTTTCTTGTAATCCTTGTCTACTTCAAGAAGAGATACTCCAAGCCATCCGTAAACAACCTTTCCCTTGTCTATAAATGAATCAATTGATTTTTTAATGTTATTAATCGGGATTGCAAAACCAAGTCCCTGTGAACCGCCTGATGATGATGCAATCCATGTATTGATTCCGATTACTTCACCGTAAATATTTACAAGTGGTCCGCCGCTGTTTCCCTGATTGATTGCCGCATCGGTCTGAATAAAATCACTTATTGATGACATCTGACTTTCGTTTCTTCCTGTTGCACTTACAATACCCTGTGTTACCGACTGACTGTAACCTAAAGGAGCACCAAATGCAAGACAGATATCGCCCGGTCGTACATCATCTGAATCACCGAGCTTTGCTACAGGAATTGATTTATCTGTAGAGCTGAAGGAAATAAGTGCAATATCCATTCTTTCATCAGCGCCGACAAGTCTTGCTTCAAAATCACGACCGTCGTTTAACTTTACGCTGATTTTTGAAGCATTTCCCGCAACGTGATTATTTGTAAGAACATAAATTGTATTTCCTGTTCTTCGTACAATTACACCGGAACCAAGTCCTTTAGATTCATATTCCCGTGATTTTCCTTCACCATCTTCTTTTTTACCGTCACCGAACAATTCGTCGAAAGGCCATCCGAAACCAAAAGACGGAGCATTTGATACAGTCTTAGTTTCTGTTACATCAACCTCTACAACTGCCGGAAGCAGAGTGTCTGAAATGTTACGGAATGAAACCTGAAGAGCTTCTATAACGGTAAGAGCCTGCTGCGGTGATATATTTGATTTAGACGGGGTCTCTGCATAAGCTGTATCGGCTGTTCCTTCAAAAGTTGTCTGTGCAGAACCCTGGACCTTTGCTTTTCCACATGAAAAGAAAACTAATGCAAAAGCAAAAACAAAAACACTAGTCGCATAAATGATTCGTTTAGTCCACTTTTTCATTTTATATACACTCCTGATTTTTAATTGTGTTCTTTAAAAATATAACTAAAATTTCTCGAAAAGGTAACAAAAAAATGAGATTTTTCCAATTTATTTATTGTAATTCAAATCTGTAAGAACTTCAGTATGATCTTCAAAAACTGCAACCGTATGTTCCTCATGACAGCTGACTTCTCCATCTGCAGTAACCACAGTCCATCCGTCATCAAGAAGCTCGACATCACCAGTCCCGTAATTAATCATCGGTTCAATAGCGAGTACCATTCCAGCCTTTATACGGGGATTAGCACCACGGAAGGGACAGTTCGGAACACTAGGATCTTCATGAACATCAAGTCCGACTCCATGACCACAGTAATCTTCAACTACACCAAAACCGTTGCTGTCTGCAATTTCAAAAACTGCATTTGCAATATCACTTATTCTGTTTCCAACCTTACATGCTGCAATTCCCGCTTTAAGACATTCCTCGGTAACCTGCTTAAGTTTTTTTATTTCAGGCTTTACGTTACCGATTAAGATTGAATGGGTAGTATCACTTATATATCCGTCAAGATCTATCCCGACATCAAGGCTCACTAAATCTCCGTTTTTAATAATACGGTGCTTTGAAGGAACACCATGAATTACCTCATCGTTTATACTGATGCAGACAGAGCCCGGAAAATCTTCACGCCACCATGCAGGAGTGCCTCCATGAGCTGTTATATATTTTTCAAAAAGTTTATCTATTTCTAAAGTGCTCATTCCTGCATGAATTTTAGGAAGGATTTCATTAAACATATCTGCCGTAATATGGCAGCTCTTTCTTATACCGTTAATCTGCTCTTCATTTTTAAGACGAATCATTTTATGCCTCTTAATAACTGAATGTCAGTATAGCATAAACGCATTTTTTATGACAGTACGCCTTTTAAAATTACAGTTTTTCACTCTGGGTAAAACAGAATTCCGAGGTTGCTTCATCTCCAATCCGGTGATATTCTTCTGCCATTTTTTTAAGGAAAAATTTATCGTTCATTCTTCCAAGATTAAGGTCAAGCGCACGTTCATAAACATCAAGTGCAAGCTCATCGCTGATTATTCCGTCAATGTTCTTTTTTAAAATGTTCATCGTAAAATCAAGCACTTCCGGAAAAAAGATATAGAAATATGAATAGCTGTATTCCATCTTTATAATCTGTTCAAGAAGAAGAAAAGCATCGTAATATTCTGCACGGATTACAAGCTCTTCTGCAAGAATATAACCGTAATCCATAAAATCTTCACGAGTAAAATAATCCTTCAAAGAAAAATCTGCACGTGTCATCTGCATTCTTTTAAATTCAGCAACTGCTTCGTCTTCCTTCTGATGCATCAATGTAAAAAAAATAAATTTTGCACGGCTCTCATCATCATCCCTTTCTGAAAGCCATTTATAGTAATCAAAAGAATCAGCGGCTGTTTTTTTTACATGCATTTTTACAAAATACGATTCGTCGAAAATTGAACGCTGACGTAAATCAGAAAGAACCCTGTAGGCTTTTACAACCTCGTTAAATTCATCACTTCGCGAAACATTGCCGGTTAAATCGGGATGAAGGTTCTTTGCTTTTTCACGATAGGCACGTTTTATTTCTGCAAGAGTCGCATTCTGTCTTACACCAAGTATTTTATAAAAATCTTTCATCGGTAAAGGTTATAATATTATTTTTTCTGATTTTTTTTAAGAGCCTTAAGTACAAAAATATTTTCACGCTCCCTTTCTTCAAGAACGCCTTCTATATATTTTGCAGTTTCGACTGTCTGAGGAATTATCATCTTATCAAGGGCATTAACACGACGCTGTGTTTTTTTAACTTCAAGTGCAAGACGCCAGACTATTGTCCTTATTTCGGCCATTTTCGAAAGGATGGAAAGAAGGTCGAAAAATTTCACGATTGTTGCATCAGTATTTGCATAAGTTCCCATAAATGAATGAAAAACCTCTTTTTGTGGAACAGTAACCTCTACCGTCTGAAACTGAATGCCTGCTACATTAACAACCTTTTCATTAATATCAAAATCATATTTTATTCCATGAGAAATCCGTTCAATCTGATCTGCACCCTCGCTCAAAAGCATCTCTTTAAAAGCAGGATATGCCTCGTTTATAACCTTATCCATTTCTGCTTCAAGCTGTTTTACCTGTTCAACAAGCTTCATCAATTCATCGACAAGAATCTCCCGTTTTTCCTCAAGCAGCTCGTAGCCGTTAGTTGAAACTGCAAGCTGTTCTTTCATGAGAATAAGATTCGATTTTGTAGGTGCAATGTTTAACTTTGCCATTCAATTCCCGTTATTTAAGATATTTTTCAATCAGCTCAGGTTTAATTCTTGTAAGTTCACTTTCCGGAAGCTCACGTAAAATCTTCCATCCCAGATCAAGAGTCTGTTCTATGGTACGGTTTTCATTTTCATCCTGATTTAAAAATTCCTGCTCAAATTTTTCACCAAACGAAAGATACTGAACATCAAGCACGGAAAGCTCTTCTTCACCGATGATTGCCGCAAGATTCCTGATTGATTTTACTTTTGAATAGGATGCAAACAGCTGACTCGAAAGACTTGCATGATCCTCACGTGTCATTCCTTCACCAATCCCATCCTTCATAAGACGGCTTAAGCTTGGTAAACCGGCTACCGGAGGATACAATCCCTTCTGATAAAGCTCACGGTCAAGAACAATCTGTCCTTCGGTAATGTAACCTGTTAAATCCGGAATAGGATGAGATATATCATCGTTCGGCATGGAAAGAATAGGAATCTGAGTTATAGAACCGCTGCTTCCTTTGATTCTTCCTGCCCTTTCGTAAAGCTCTGCAAGATCTGAATAAAGATATCCCGGATAACCTTTACGCCCCGGAACTTCTCCACGAGTCGTTGAAATTTCACGAAGAGCTTCACAATAGTTAGTCATATCTGTCATTACGACAAGAACATGCATTCCTTTTTCAAATGCAAGATATTCAGCTGCCGCAAGCGCACATCTCGGTGTAATTATTCGTTCAATGCTTGGTGCATCGGCGAGGGACTGGAACATTACGACGTTTGAAAGAACCCCCGACTCTTCAAAGGAATCTGAGAAAAACTTTGCAACATCATATTTAATTCCCATGCCTGCAAAAACCATAACGAATTTTTCATCGCTGTTAATAAGCTTTGCCTGTCTGATAATCTGTGCGGCGAGCTTATTATGCGGAAGACCGTTGCCCGAAAAAATAGGAAGCTTTTGACCGCGGACAAGAGAATTCATTCCGTCTATCGCAGAAATTCCTGTCTGAATAAAATCACGGGGATAAACCCTCGCAAAAGGATTAATCGGATTTCCGTTTACATTCACGCGTTTTGAAGAAACAATCGGTGGGAAACCGTCGACAGGCTGTCCAAGTCCGTTGAAAATTCTTCCGAGTAAATCCTCACCTACTTTAAGTTCAAGAGGTTCATCAAGAAATTCATAGCGTGTTTCATCAAGATCAAGTCCTGTCGTATCACCGAAAATCTGTACTATAACTGCTTCCTCATTTATATCTACAACCCGACCGATTCTCTTATCACCGTTTCTGTCCCTTACGCTTACTGTCTCACCGTAAAAAACAGCTTCAGTACGTTTTAAAACTACAATCGGTCCGTCTACAGATGTAAGTCCTTTATATTCTATCGCATTCATTCAGACCTCTCCAATTCAGAAAGCTGTTCGTCCAGTCTGACGGCAACCTGGTGAATTTTATCGATTTCTTCATTTTTATACTGCATCTTGATTTTTATGATTTCATCACAAACACTAAGTCCGGTAACCTTTGAAAGAAGCACTCCTTTTTTTACAAGCGCATCTGCCCTGTCAAAATAGTCCATTATCAGCTGCAGGATTAAAATCTGTTTTTCAATTGAACAGTATTTGTCTATATCGTCAAAGGCATTCTGCTGTAAAAATCCGTTCTTTATCATCTCTGCAACCTTTAATAAAAGTCGTTGAGGAGCCGGCAATGCATCCGCACCAATAAGCCTTGCAATCTGCTGGAGCTTTTCTTCTTCCTTTAAAAGATCAAGTGCCCGCTGACGAAGCTTTGACCACATAGGATTTTTTGTTTCCCACCAGTCACGAACCTCATCTGCATATTCCGAATATGATTCTATCCATCCTATTGCAGGATAATGCCTTGCGTTTGCCAGTTCACGATCGAGTGCCCAGAAACAACGGATAAAACGTTTTGTATGCTGTGTAACCGGTTCAGAAAAATCACCACCCGGTGGAGAAACTGCACCGATAATGCTTACAGAACCTTCACTCTGATTCAGATTTATTACACGTCCTGCCCTTTCATAAAACGATGCAAGCCTTGTCGGAAGATATGCAGGGAATCCTTCTTCCGCAGGCATTTCTTCCATTCGTCCCGAAAGCTCACGCAACGCCTCTGCCCATCGCGAAGTTGAATCTGCCATAATTGCAACAGTCATTCCCATATCCCGGAAATATTCAGCAAGTGTAATTCCTGAATAAAGAGAAACCTCCCTTGCTGCAACAGGCATATTCGAGGTATTTGCAATTAGAATTGTTCTTTCCATAATGGAACGGTTTGTTCTAGGGTCAACAAGATTCGGAAATTCAGTAAGAACATCTGTCATTTCATTACCGCGTTCTCCACAACCTATATAAACAATAAGATCTGCATCACACCATTTTGCTATTGCATGCTGAGTCATTGTCTTTCCGGTTCCAAATCCTCCGGGAATTGCGGCAGTTCCACCCTTGCTGAGCGGAAAAAACACATCTATAACACGCTGACCTGTTATCAACGGTTGAGAAACAGAAAGCTTCTGTGAATATGGACGAGGCTTTCGTACAGGCCAGTAATGGGCAAGTTTTATTTCTTCATCAAGCTCTGTCGTACCGATTATTTCTTCTACCGTATAATCTCCGCTACCATTAAATGTTTTCAGGATTTTTCCTTTAATATACGGAGGAACCATTATTTTCTGAGTTATTGATTCAGTTTCCTTTACAGTACCGATTACCATCCCCCGCTGAATTTCACAGCCCGGTGTAATTTCCTTAACGGCTTCAAAATGCCATTTTTTATTAAGCTCAAGCGGTTCTGCTCTTTCTCCTGGAAGTAAAAATGCACCTGAGGCTTCAAACATTTTCTGTAAAGGACGCTGAATTCCATCATAAATATTTCCGACAAGACCTGGTCCCAGATGAAGCGAAAGCGGACGTCCCTGGCACACAATCTCTTCATTAATTTTCATTCCAGTATCGTCTTCATAAACCTGAATTGTACAGTGATTTGAACTCTGTCGTACAATTTCACCGATAAGCTTTTTATTTCCGACATCTACTACATCATATAAACCCGCCCCATCGAGTCCCTGTGCATAAACAATCGGTCCTGAAATTCTTGTAATCGTTCCTTTAAGCATCGAAAACTCCTTCACCAAACAGAATTGATGCAAGCTTATATGTTTTTTTATCAAGAAGCTTTCCGATTATTTCACAAAGCGTAAATCTTCCGAGAATAAATGTATCTGTCGTTTCGATTATAATTCCTTCGTTAAACTTTAATCCTATGTCAATTTCGTGGACTTTCTGATTAAAAAGAACCTTAGTACATGAAACAATCTGCTTCTGGAAAAGCTTTTTTAATTCCTCAAGTACCGCTTCTTCATTAAAACCATACACAAATACATTGATTTCTTTATCTTTAAAAACATTTTTTCCGGTACTAACCGCTTTCATTACAATCTGAAGACGTTTTTCTTCCGGCATCGCTTCTAAAAAATCATTGATTGCATTTATAATGCTGTTCCTGATAAACAAAGCATTATAGCGTTTCTGTTCAAGAGTAATCTTCGCATTAAGATTATTCTGATAAGAGTTTGCCTTCTGATTAAAATAATCTTCTTTTTCTTTGAGCTCCTGATTAAGTCTTGAACTGTAATCTTCAGATATTTCCCTGCACTGTAAATCTGACTGATCAAGAATCTTCTGTGCTTCGTTTTGAGCCTGCTGTTTTATTTCTTCATCAATTATATGTATTGGACGTATTTCTTTCATATCTAGACACTTATTCCTACAGCGTGGCGGATTGCTTCAGACAAAGATTTTCTTCCTTCTGCATGTCCGTTCAAGCCCGGAACTTCCACCACAAGAGGATATTTTCCTGTTTTCTGCCATTCATATTCTTCTTTTTCAATAAGAACAGCCGCATCTTCCGTTAAAATCAAAATGCGCGGTTTCTGGTCTTCCGGTAAATCTGACTGCTTTGTAAATCTGTTAAACGCCTCTAAAACTTCAGTGCGTGTTTCTGCAACAGTTCCTTCTATACCGGTTAATTTAAAAGCAAGAACAATTTCACGACTTCCGATCGTGTAAAAATCCATACTAAAGAACCAGAATCAAAACTGCAATAAGGGCACCCCACAGACAAATACCTTCTGCAAGTCCGACATAAGGAATACCTTTACTTGAAAGCTCAGGATTTTCACTCATTGCACCCATTGCAGCCGCACCAATTTTTCCAACTGCAATTCCACCAGCAAGACATGCAAGTCCAACTGCAATTGCTGCAGAAAGATATTTTACTGCAGTCATTACATCTGCTCCTGTTGCCTTTACAGATTCTGCAGCTTCCTGTGCAAACAATGCAAAAGTACCTAAAAATAAAATTGAAAGAATGCATGAAATTCTTTTCATTTCTTTTACCTCCACGTATATGGTTTGAATTCCTTTCCTGTCTCATTAAAGAATTTAGAAAAGAATTCATAATATTGTAATCTTATTGATTGAATTGCTACAATCATTCCTTCAAGAAGAATGATGATTGCATTTCCAAGAATAAGGATTAATATACCGGGAATTGTAAGTTCACCGCCGACAAGCTCCGTAAGAATTACAATCATATAATCAAGGACTGCATGTGAAAGCGCAAAGGCTCCTACGCGGACAAAGCTTATGGTATTCGAAAGCATACCGGAAAAAACTTCAATAACTTCTACGACACTTGAAATAAGATATGTGCCGAATCCGTTTTCAAGAACAGGATGCTTTTTATTGATGAGATTTTCAAACGGTTCTGCAAAAGCGGCGAAAAATAATGATATGCCAAGGATGATATAATCATAAACTGCAGGAGTATGTTTAAAGATAACAATTCTAAGGACAAGCGCAATTACATACCAGAAAAAGACTGCCCCGGAAAGTCCGTTTTTACCGAACAGGGCCTTATCAATACGACGCAGCCTGAAATTATTTATGATGTTAATTATAAAACCGATTGAATTGATTATAAAACCAAAACCTACAGCCACACCGAAAAGTCCGAACATTGCTTTAAGGGAACCGCCCGGAGTATACATGACTTTTAATATCGGTGCGTGAGGGGTGCCGAAAAATCCTGTTACCCATAGTGCAAGAGGTTCAAGAAGAGTTTCATTTGAGAAAAACTCTCCGGTCAGAAGTCCCATAAAAGAGGATGTAATTCCTATTGCGATGAAAATTGCCGCAAATTTATTCCAGCCTCCGGCCCTGATGATTTTTTTCGACATAAGAATACCAATCAAAAGAAAAACAAGCCCCTGCCCTAAATCACCGAACATCATTCCAAAAAGAATTGTAAAAAATATTGCGACAAAAGGTGTCGGATCTACAGTACCGTAAAGAGGAGAACCGAAGCTGAATACCATGCGCTCAAAGCTTCTTACAAATCTGTTGTGATGAATTTTTACAGGAACCTTTTCCTTTCCATTGATTACATCTGGAATTTCATAAGGCTCAAAAACCCGGACTGAAATCCTGTTTTCCGTAAGAGCACTCATTTCTTCCGACGAAGAATCGCAGATATCCTTAGGGATCCACAAAAGAATCCTGTAAACATATTCCGTGCATTCAAGGGAGTTTTTAATCTGATTAATTTTTAAATTGATTAAATCTTCATCAGACAGTTCTGCATTGCTTTCATCCGAAAAATCAGGTATTTTCGAATAAAACTGAAAGCATCCCTTGTCACCAATATATCGTAAAATGCGGTCTATATCCTGTTTTAATACCAGAAGTTCAACTAATCTCATTTTCTACACCTAATCTTATACTTTCAACTGCTCTTCGTATACAGTTAAGCTCAAAGCTTTTTATTTTAAACCACGCGACAAAAGCAGCGTTTGACATTGACTGCTCATGAAAAATTCTTAACGCATGATGTTCTTTTACGAGAGAATACTGCTTTTCAAACCACACGGGATCTATTTTCCATGACTCACCCTTATTTACAGGATTAAGATACTCTGCATACTTCCATTTTTCCCAGTCACTATAATTATCAATCCTTTTATCAAGAATCTCAAAAACCGGAGCTGCAACAGGATCCCTTGAATCTGCACGATCAGTTACATAAAGAAGATTTTCAATAATTTTTTCCTTCGGATAATCATAATAAACCCAGAGCCTGAGCGCCCAGATGATATTCTTGATTGAAAACTCTTCGATAAAGAATTTTTCCTGGACGATTTTTTCATCACCACGATATTTCTGAATCTGATCCCACCAGCTTTTAAGAAACTGAAGATCCATCTTATATTCTATCTTCTGCTGATTATGAATGTCTGCCACTTCCCTGCACCAGCTGAATTCAGAATCCTTCGTTATAAGTTCAAGGTCAGGCCATGCAGAAACATTAAGCTTTGAAAATTCAGCGAGATCCACAATATACGGAAGTTCATCTTCTTTTTTACTGAGTGCAGAATAAATGAGCTTTATATTACGCAGCTGGACCAGCTTTAACTGATCTACAAGAATTTCGGGCGGATTATCCCATTTGCGTAAAAAACCTATATACTGATTTACAAAACGCTTCTGTGCTTCAAGCTCAATCTGCCGTGCTAAAAGATGTTCTGAAATTTCAGGGGATGGAGTTTTAAACAACAGGGTCCATAGTTCACCGAGTGTTTTTTTCTCAAAAAGAAGATGTGTACGTTTACCGATAAATGCTTTTCCAAGAAGTCCTGACGCTTTCGAATAATTAAATATAACAGCACTTGAACTATCCATTTTAAACCTCTTTTGCACCCGTGAACTAAAACAACGATTTAGTTAAAAATGAATTGAATTCCTGTCTGTCCTGGACTTTCTGCGACAAAGACTGTTTGTACTCTTCAAGCTGATCATTATATTTCTGAAGAGCCGTTGCATTTTTTGCAAGATATTGTTTCTGAAGCTTTTCTACCGACTGATTATAATCCTCCTTGAATTTTTTATCACAGGAGGCACGTGCCGCAATAAGTTTTTTTTCTGCTTCTTTCTTCGCATTTTCTATGATGATTTGAGATTCTTTTTCAACCTGTCTGATATGCTCAATCGGATTAAATCCTTCGGTAACTTCTGACATATCTATATTTTACCACTTAACGGATTATTATTCATCAAAAAAAGAAAAAAAAACCGGTCCCTTAAAGAACCGGTATTTCATTGAGCACTGAATATGATTATTCGGCGTTCTGTGTATTTTCAACAGTTTCTGCAAGAGCATTAAGTGCATCAACTGCAGAAGTTGTTTCATTATCAAAAATCTGTACAGCCTGTTCTGCTTCTTCAGCTTTTTCTTCCCACCACTGTTCCTGATTCTGAACTTCAGGTTCTGCTTCTGTTGCGGTAGTTTCTGAATCGATGTTTACATTTACATTCTGTTTGTTTATAACAGCAAGGCTCACTGCTAACCCAAAAAATAATACTACAAGCACAAAAGTTGTCTTAGTCAAAACACTTGCAGAATGAGATCCAAATGCAGCAGTTCCACGACCACCTAAAAGACCGCCCATTCCATTTTCACCGTCATCCTGAATAGCTACTAAAAGAACAAGAAGAGCACAAACAATAATAAAAACTACTAAAAGTACTTTAGCAATTACACCCATATTTTTCTCCATTTATTAATTATTCTAGTAAAGTGTATAATATATTAATAAAAATCAAGGATTTTGTCTAGTTAGTTTCTATAATTCTTTTTCGCAAAGCTTTAAGGCTTCTGCAATAACTACATGCATATCATAATATTTATACTGGCCGAGTCTGCCGCCAAAAATAAGGTTTTTTTCGCCGGCAGCTAACTCGGCATATTTTTTATATAATTCATTATTCCGGTCATTATTAATAGGATAATACGGTTCTTTTTCTGTAGTCCATTTGTCTGAATATTCCCGGCTGATTACAGTTTTTGGTTGTGTGCCGAATTCAAAATGCTTGTGTTCAATTATTCTTGTATAAGGAACTTCATATTCTGTGTAGTTTACAACAGCATTTCCCTGAAAGTTATCGGTATCTAAAACTTCTGTTTCAAAGCGAACTGAACGGTATTCAAGCTCGCCAAAGCGGTAATTATAAAACTTGTCAATCTGACCGGTGAAAATAATTTTGTCTGCGAGTGTTTCAAGTTCTGCTCTGTTTTCAAAAAAGTCGCAGTTTAATCTTACTTCACAGTTGGCAAGCATTTTTTCAATTATTTGTGTATAGCCGCCAATCGGAATTCCCTGGTAAGCATCATTAAAATAATTGTTATCGTAAGTAAAGCGCACAGGAAGACGTTTGATTATAAAAGGGGGAAGCTCTGTAGCCTTCATGCCCCATTGTTTTTCTGTGTAGCCTTTTACAAGTTTTTCATAAATAGTTTTACCAACAAGTTTGATTGCCTGTTCTTCAAGGTTTTTCGGCTCTTCAATATGAACATCTGACAGTTCTTCTGCAATTTTTGACTTTGCTTCCTTGGGTGTAAAAACTTCCCAAAGCTTATTAAAAGTATTCATATTAAAGGGAAGGTTATATACTTCGTTTTTGTAGCGGGCAACAGGGCTGTTTGTATAACGGTTAAACTGCGCAAACTGATTTACATAATCCCAGATTTTTTTATCGCTTGTATGAAATATGTGGGCACCGTATTTGTGAACATTAATGCCTTCTATATTTTCTGTATAAATGTTTCCGCCTATATGTGGTCGTTTGTCTATAACAAGACATTTTTTACCTTTTTTAGAAGCTTCATAAGCAAAAACAGAACCAAAAAGGCCGGCGCCAACTATAAGATAATCATATTTCATAATACATCCTTAAAAGCTTTTTTCATAACGCTTTCCTGTAAACTTTGCAATAAGAAATGATTTTATTTTATTGGCCCAGTTTATGTTCTGCATGTCAATTACAGGAACTTCTACATATGATATTTTATTTGTTTTAAGCCATACATCAAGAAGGCGTTCACTAATGCGGCCAAAAAATCGTTTGTGGAAATCTGAATATTGAGAAGTATCAACCTGTTTTTCAACTTCGGCAAGTATATCAAAAAGCCAGGTACAGTAACGGTCAAGAATTTCTTTTTTCATAATGAACATATTAAAAGCATGCATTTTTGTTGTATGCTTCAAGTGTTCAAATTCCTTCAGATATTCGGGATATTTTTCTTTCAAAATTTCACCGGTTATATCAAACGGCTCAATGTACATTGTATGCTTATAATGATTATAAATTGTTTCAATATAATAATTGCGTTGTTTAGGAAGAATTACATCTGCTTTTGTAAGCAGTTGTTCTGCCTGTTCACGGTTTAATACAACCTTGAATTTTTCGTTTTCTGTTTTTAGAATTTTTTTTGAAGCAGAAAAATATCGCCTGTAATGGCAAAGCCCGATATATTCTGCATCAAGATTTTTCCAGGCCCAGTAAAGTCCCGTAAGCTCACAATAAAAAGGATTTTTAGAAGAAATATTGTCACCTGTGTTGTCAGGAGTAAAGCCAGATATTAAAGTTTTTCCCTCTGCACCAACATGAAGAGGGAAATAAATAGAATCTTCAGGTATCTGATACTGTTTATGTGCTGCTATAAGAAGTTTGATGTTCATATAAAACCTTTAAACTGTTTTAATATCTTTTAATTGTTTTATTTTGATTATATTATGTAGAAAACCAATAGCTGCAATTTCATCGTGATTATATAAATTAGTTATATTACAATGTGAACTATTTATATCTTGTTCAATATCTATTTGAATATCTGTAAGTTTTTTAATTTCTTTCTCACAACCATTATAATCAACCAAAGCAAAATAACCATTTTCTTTTGCAGTAGGCATTCTTGTTTTTAATGATTTCTTAATATTTTCAAATTTATCGGTGCTAAAAAAATCATAATCATCAACAGAAAGTGTTTTTTCGTCTTCTGGTCTGTTTAATTCAATATTTTTTTTTCTTAGATAAAAAGCAGTTGCAATTACTCCATATTCATCTACTTGAGAGGGACGACAATATCTTACTATTTTTCCAGTTTCTTTATTAAACATTTTTTACAACCTGTTGAATGTAGAAATTATTTCAGAAGGAACTCCAATACTATTAATAACTATTTTATCTTTCTTAAGTGCAGTAAGAGAAACTTGTGTTTCACCAGTAAAACGAATTGTGATAATTTCAAAATTTTCGTAATTATCCCATTGAGCTACTAAAATACCTGAATCATCAACACCAAGCCTTGGTAGTTTAGAATAATTTAATTGAACTATTATTTTCCGAAAAAGATTTACTGATAAATTAAATAACTTTGAATCCTGATCTTCATCTAAATTTTCAGATAAATAATTAATTCTCTTTTCAATTATTTCATTATCATTAATTATATTATCATTTTTATTAAAAGATTTGATAATAAGATAGAGAATATTCATCTTTTGTTCAAAAGTCATTGTTAGAACTTGTGAAGTTATTTCATCATATGGCATTTAAATTTAAATACTCCATATAAAAAAATATAAAATTAAAGAAAGTAAAAGTCAATATTAAAAAAAAGTCATTGAATCTACCATATTTTTTATTTACAAAAATAAAGAAGATAACAATGACTTAAATACATAATATTATAAATTTATATCAGATTAATATCTTTATTTACAACTCTCACTAAGTTCCTGATGCTGTTTAAGAAGGTCTGTTGTAAGAGTCTGGCTGAAGGTTTTGCTGTTTCCGGCAATGTTTTCGGCATCTACTGTTTCGCCTTCGTAAAGAACAACAGGATAATCTTTAATGATGTCTGCACGTGCATTTTTTATAATGCATTCTGCAATTTCCATTGCAAGCGGGTTATATTTTTTCTTGTTGATTACTGCTACAGATTCTGTAAGCGCAAAGTTTCCTTCTGTCGGATCAACGTAATCAATAGGAAGACCGCTTTTTTTATCTCTTACAGCCTGATGTCGTAAACCAAAGCCTACAGCAACTTCACCGCTGCGGATCTTTTTGATTGGACCAGAACCACTGAGTTCAAGATGTGGACCTGCATTATTATATATTGCCTTAAGAACATCTTTAGTTCCATTTTCGCCGTAAGAATCAATAAGAGCCTGTACCATAAGCCATGCAGTTGTACTTCCCATCGGGTCAACAACGCTTACAAGATCCTTGTATTCTGCATTGCCTATATCCTTAATACTCTTTGGCATAGAAAGTCCATTTTCTTTAAGAAGCTTTGTATTTACAATTACCGACCCTTGAATTGCAAGAAGCGGGGTGTAATAATCAGGAGTTTTAATTACCTGATTTGGATTAAATTCAAGCTTTTTGAACATATTGTTCATTGCCTGGGCACTTTCAATATAGAAAGAACTCATTGTAATAAGATCTGCTTCAATGTCTGAACCTTCGGCAAAAAGCTTACCGCCTAATTCACTTGTACCGAAAGACTGGAAAATATACTTTCCTTCAAAACCGTTTGAATCCAGAGCTTTCTTTATGGCAACTACTGCTTCATCATCTGCATTTGAATAAATGATTACAGGTTTATTAGAAGCATCTTTTTTTGTACAGCCGGCAAAAAGACCCGCAAAAAAAACTAGTGTTATTGAATAACACAATACAATTGAAATTTTTCTCATTTTTAATCTCCATCAGATTGTTTTATATTTATTAACAATTCCTTTTATGGTTTTCATAATAAGATTTGTTATTAAAATCAAAATTGAAAGAATAAAGATTTCATTGAACTTGGCAAAATGCTGAAGCTCCTGAATCTTTGTTGTGATTACCATTGTTCTGGCTCCGCAGAGGAATACAACGGCACTTACTGTTACAAGTCCGTTTATAAACAGATAAACAAATATTTCGAGTAAGGTTATAAAAGCATTTGGGGTAATAATTCTTACAACTGTTTTAATCCAGTTATCGCCCAAAAGAAGTGCTGTGTTTTCCCAGGAATCATTCATTTTGTCCAAGGCGCCTTTCATCATTAAGAAAGGTGTTGCAAGAAAGTGAACAAGGTTACAAAGTACAATAATCATCATTGTGTTATGAAGCGGAGTTTTCTTAAAGGCAAGCAGAAAGGCAATACCAAGTACCATTCCAGGCAAGGCATTTGAAACCTGAGCCATAGAAGCAATAACCTTTGAAAAGAATGGATGAAGCTTGCTTCTGGCGCTTGCAAGTGCTGCAACATAAACAAAACCTGTTCCAAGAACTGCAGTAAGAAGGGCGGCCGTTAAAGAATTAGTAAATACTCTGGTAAGTGATTTATCACTAAGAATGTTGTGAACATTCTTAAATGTAAAGCCCATTTCATATGGCCATTCTGTAACAAAAGGAGCTACAAATACAACAACAAATACAGAAAGTACAAAGAATAATATAATAAAAGAAACAATTGTCCAGATAATATCGTGAACTGTATTTTTTCTTAAATCTATTTTTGAAAGCTTATTATAGCGTACATTAAAGCGCTGAAGATAATTCAATAACAGAATACTAAGAATAGACGGCAAAAGCATAAACAAAGCAATTACAGAACCCTGATGAAAATCGGGAAGGCTTCCAAGCATTGTATTATACAAAAGCTCTGCAATTACAGTGTAGCGTCCGCCAATAGAAGCCGGAATACCAAAGTCTGTAAATGAAAGGAAAAAGCTTTGAACCAAAGAAACGGCAAGAGTTCCAAGCAGCGGCTGGAAAATAGCAGTATTAAAGCATTTTACAGGAGAGTCACCCATAACACGACAGACTACTAAAAAACGCTTGTCAATATAAGACATTGTGTTTCTTATAAGTGTAAAAGAAATCGGCAGGGTATAAATAACGTAACAGTAAACAAGTCCCTTAAACCCGTAAAAATCAAAAAACTGATGACCAAAAAATCTTGTTAAAAGTCCGTTTTTACCAAAAGAATAAATAACTGCAAAACCATAAGTGATTGTAGGAAGCAGCATCGGGAAAACAGCAAGTGTCCTGAGCAGTTTTTTAAGTCTTTCCGGGATATTAGTAAAGCTTTCGGTATAAGCAAGAATAAAAGCCAGAATTGTAGTAATTACTGCACTTATAAAGCTAACCTTACAGCTGTTCCAGAATGCCGAAAGGAATTTACCCTTTGTAAAAACATTCTTAAAATTTATAAAAGAAAAAACAGCATTTGAACCTGAACCCTGTGAAAAAGCATTCTTGAGCAGCATGCATAACGGGTAAAGTGTAAACAAAACAAAAAAGAGCAATACAACTGCAAAAACCGTGTTTATCTGTTTGTTTTTTATTTTCTTTAGCATTGATTAATTCTCCCCGCCGAATAACTTGAAAATGTTATTCTTTTTAATGGCAAGCTGCTGGATTATAAAATCCTTTACAAAAGAGCTCTGCGGATTATTTATGATATCTGAAGGAGTTCCAAATTGTTCTATTTTTCCCTTGTTCAAAATTAAAACCCTGTCGCTTATTGTAAGTGCTTCTTCAGGGTCGTGGGTTACAATGATTGTAGTAAGCTTAAATTCCTTTGCAACGGTAACAATTTTTTGTTTGATTGATTCTTTTATAACTCCATCGAGTGCAGAAAGAGGTTCATCAAGCAAAAGAATTTTTGGCTTCATTACAAGAGTACGTGCAAGGGCAACACGCTGCTTCTGTCCGCCCGAAAGATTATCGATTTTCTTTTCAAGATGATCACGAAGCTCAAGTAAGTCTATAAGATTGTCAACTTCTTCCTGGGTTGAAATATTTTTTTTGTTCTTTAAACCATAAGTAATGTTTTTGTAAGCATTAAGATTCGGGAAAAGGGCATAGTCCTGAAAAACAATGTTAAAGCCTCTTGATTCCATCCTTGTTTTAGTAATTTCCTTTTCGTTGAAAAAAAGTGAACCTGAATCAGGATTTACAAGACCAAGTATTATATTAAGGAGAGTTGTCTTACCGCTTCCCGATGGACCAAGAATGGAAACAATTTCTGAATCTTCAATCTTTACAGAAATATCATCAAGAATTGTTACGTTATTGTAAGCTTTTACAAGATTCTTAATTTCAAGCATAATCCGTTTCCTCTCTTATTATTTCTTCTATTCTGTTCAAAAATCATCACTTTATCTGTACTTTAGAACAAAAATAAGTAAAATTCAATAGTAAAATGTTCAATATTAGACAAAACATATGATTATTGAACAAAATCAACAGTTTATCAGACATAAATATTTACTTTACAAAAAAATAACTGTAAAATTACAATATGATTAAACAAGCAGTAATTATGGCTGGTGGTCTTGGTTCACGCTTTGGCGGCCGTACCACAGAAATGCCAAAGGGTTTTATAGAAATTGACGGTACTCCAATGGTTGAACTTTCGGTTCAAAAGTTAATTGAAGCTGGGGTTGAAAAAATAATAATCGGCACAGGTCACTGTTCTGAATGGTATGATAATCTTGCAAAAAAATATCCGCAGATTAAAACTGTAAGAAATGATAATTACATGAATACCAGCAGCATGGGCACTCTTGAAGTTTGTGCCCCGTTTATTGACGACACTTGTTTTCTTTTAGAAAGCGATTTAGTTTATGACAAGATTGGCTTTAAGGTTTTAAATGCTGATGAAAGGGCTAATGTAATTCTTGCTTCGGGAAAATCGAACAGCCACGACGAAGTTTATCTTGGTGCAGACAGTAAAAACCGTCTTACCGAAGTAAGCAAAGATAAAACTATTATTCCTGATCCTGCAGGAGAGCTTGTTGGAATTACAAAGGTTTCTAAAGTTGCATTAACTAAAATGTGTACATATTATGATCAGAACAGAGAACGGCTTATTAAGCTTGACTATGAAGGTGCACTAAAACGCATTTCAACTTCGGGTAATGAACCTGTATATGTTCATAAAATTGAATATTATGCCTGGACCGAAATTGATGACGAAGCAATGCTTGACAGAGCCTTGAATAAGATTTACCCGCGCATTAAAGAAAACGAATATTTGTATTCTTTGATCTAAAGCTTATAAACGCTGTCTATTTTTTTGAGCTCAGACAAGGTATCGATTTCTTCAAAATCTTCAAAGCTGCATTTGCGGATAGAAAGTTCAAACTCATCCTTGAATAATGTAAGCGGAACCGAATCCCAGTAGCGTTCTTTACCGCCGGGCATTTTATAGGCTTTTTTTATACATTCCGCAAGTTTTTTTCCGTCTTCTTTATTCCAGTAACTTATTCCAAGCATGCGATAGCCGTTTGTACCGCCTACAGAAACCCCTGAAATTATTCCCTTTGATTCTTTAAGGCACCAGTCGTCTGTCTGTTCGCATTTTATTCCGCAGTAATTCGACCTGTACTGATATTTTCTGATTAAAGCTTTATTTTTTAAAAAGATATCAGCTTCACAAATATATGTATTTTCAAGTAAATCACAGGCATGAAGAACCGAAAGAATATTGTTGCCTTCGTTATATTCTGGGTTTTCAATAAATTTAAGGAACGGATATTTATATAAAAGCTGATCGAATTGTTCGCCAAGATATCCGCGTACTATATATATTTCTTCAATACCAGCCGTTACTGCTGCATCAATCATAGTATCAATAATTCGCTGACCTTTTATGCGTACAAGAGGCTTTGGAGTATTTAAAGTAATTGGAAGAAGTCTTGAACCAACTCCGGCTGCAACAAAAATCATTCGTTTTACGCGGTATTTTTCAAGTTCCTTTAATGCTGTATCAGAAGCTTTTTTGTTGTTCAAAAATCCAAGCTCTTCAAGCTCTGTAATAATGGAATTTGTTGTACCTAACGAATAGCCCGAAAGCTTTGAAATTTCTCTTTGCGAAATTTTATTTTTGTCATTTTCTGCTATTAACGAAAGTACATCAAATTGTTTTTCTGTGAGCATTATGCTTCTACCTTCGAAATCATAAAGTCTGCAATTCGTTTACCGGCTTCGCCTTCGTACATCCAGGCTTGTGCCTTTGCTGCAGCGCGTGCCTGGGCAAGTTCTTTGCTGTCGCTCATATTCTGAATTACTTCCTTGATGTTTTCAAAATCTTTTTCATCAAGCTGTTTGCCGAATTTTTCAAGGCTTTCATATTGCCAGAGTTTTTTGTCGCCAAGGTCGTATGCATCATAAGGGCGTAAATCCATTCCGGCATTTACATAAAGAACAGGCTTGTCACAAAGAAAGGTATAATCAAAAATAATACCGGAAAAATCAGAAATCATAATATCTGCTTTTTTAAGACTGAATATGTTCTGTCGTTCGTAATCCCATTCAATATTTTGATTATCTTTGTAGCGTTCTTCAAGGCTAGCAAGCATATCGGCTTCTGATTTTTTTGACTGCGGGTGAGGGCGAATAATAATGCGCCAGCCTGTCTTTGAGAGAGGGTCAAGCAGTTTTTCGCCAAACTTTTTTAAGATACCAACATCACCCCAGCTTGGAGAAACAAGAACTGTAAACGGATGATTTTCTTCTTCCGGAATCTTTGCAATGTTTTCTTTATAAACATCAAGGTAAGTACAGCCTGTTGTTACAAGCTCTTTTTTATTTATGCCGCGCTGTTCTTCCAGAAACTGAATGTCTGTTTTCTGATAATCGCCTGTAAGAAGAACAGAATCAAAAAAGTCCAGGCCAAAAAGGCGGTAAGTTGTGGCATCATTAGGCATATGAAGTACATGAGAATAATGTTTAACTCGTTTACTTCTTTTAAGCTGGTATACCCCAAGTCCCGGAGTTGTCATAAGAACTATGCCGGCATCAAGCATATTAAGCTTTGCAAAAGCAATGTTTCCTTCACCAATAAATTCCGGTTTAACATATTTATAGCCTGCTTCAAAACAAGGATCTTTTTGAGCAGAAGTATAATAAGTTAATTCTATCTGTCGTTTTTCAAATTCGTCGCATACAGGTTTAAAAGTATTCCAGTACTGCATTCCTTCGTTGTAAATTACATAAGGCTTTGAATTTAAGTCTTTTGCTATATTTCCTGCTTTTTTACCCGAAAATACAACACGAAGCTTTATCCATAAGGCTCTTGCACCAAATGAAATAGTGGCAACAGCAGCAATGAGAATTGAAAAAAGCATTGAACCCGTTCCCGGATCAATATAAAGTGGCAAAAAGTTCATTTATTTTATTCCCCCGTTTTTTCCTGTAAGAATTCTTTATAATTCGTTTCTTTCCAGTTTTTCTGGTCAAAAAGATTTTCTTTTACAGTATAACCTTTATCAAGAGTAAAGGTTGTTTTTGGCCTGATATTTGAAACACTCGATTCTCCGTTATAGCCCATCCATACAGTTACAGAATCTTTTTTCTGCTCAAGTTTTTTGTTTGTAAAAGGATTTGTATCAGAAAGGTTTAAACCTTCTTTTGCAAGAAAAAGAGTATCTGCATTTGTCATAAAAGTGTTGTCTGTTATAACAGGTCCCTGGCTGTTAAAATCTTTTACAAGAAGCAAAGGATTAAAGCTTGCTGGAATTGTAGGATTTTTGAAATTCGGGAATGTAGAAATCATATCAAAATATCCGTGGTCTGAAACAATAATGATTCTTGTGTTATCGTAAACATCATTTTGTTTTAAGTAATCAAAAAATTTTCCTAACTGCTTAATTACAGCAGCGTTTATCTGATACTCCATACCATCTTTTGAATTTAAAGCTTTATAGGTTCCTGTTGTAAAGCTTTCATATTCTGCAGGAATTTCAAATTCCGGAGCCTTTAATGGGGTTGGTTCGTGTGTTGTCTCATTGCCTATAAAAGTATATGTCTGATTTTGATTATTAAACTCAACAAGATTACTTAAATAATAAAGATCAGAAAAGTTGTCAATAAAGGCATTCTTGTCTACAGAATCATCGCGAACAGTTTTCTGAAAAACGTCTCGCAGTAAAGGATAACAGCATTCAATACAGGTAAAATTAATAATCTGTTTTTTGCAGATTAAATCAAGATTGTTATCATAATCAATTTGTTTTTCGGTTTTATAAATCTGCGAAAGAGTTCCTTTTGTGTCAATTCCTTTTATGTAATCATAATCATCAAAAAATCCTGCAGATTTTGAATACTTATAATTTGCAAAAGAAGGATTTGCAACAGTTACATCATAGCCGGCTTCTGCAAAAAGAGTCGGCATTAATAAGAGTGCTTCATTATGCTTGTCTTTTAATAAAACATCCGGCCGTTCATTCATCTGATCCTGCGAATACTCATAACCACCGATCATTGCCGGGTAGCCGAAGGTTGTATAAAGCCCAAAGCTTAAAGTATCAGGATAATAGCAGAAGCCCGAAAACTGCTCATTAAGCTGTGGGAACTGATTAAGTATATGAGGGAAGAAAGAAGAGATTCCACGGTCTAAGAAAATCACAAGAACATTTTTTTCTGTTTTAGAAAGATTAAAAACAGGCTTAATGCTTTCTTTAGTCTGCAATTCTTTTGATTTGTTTAATTTGTATTCAGGAATATAAGCGGTATATTCTTTTTTTATAGAAGAAGATTTATTAATTCCAATAAACAATTCCGAAATACAGATTGAAAGAATTAATACAGAAACGAATACCTGTTTTTTCTTGTTTTCGAATAATACATATAGTATACCGGTTAAAGCAAAAATAATTAAAGGCAGAACAAAATAATATTTAGGGACTCTGTCTAAGCGGTTTGTAATACAGAAAGTAGGATCAACAAAACCGTAATCAGGCTTAAAAATATATACATTAAATAAAGTAGTAATTAAAAATGCTGTAAAAAGAATGGCTTCATATCTTTTAACCTTATCGCCAAAAAGAAAATAAATTACAAAAGGCCAGAAAACAAAAAAGCCCGCAAAAACTGAAAAACAATTGCTTATATAATAAAATGGTGAAGAAGTATTTCCTAAAAAGCAGAATTCTATAGGACTGGATGCAATTGTACTTGAAGGAAGCGTGAACCCGAATAAAATACATATAGAAACAGAAGAAATAATGAATGCAATAAAGTTTCTTTTTTTATTCTGAATTGTGTATAATTCATCATTTTTCTTAAAATTAAAAAAACTGATTTTTTTCAATAAAATAAAAAGATAAGGAAGCACAGTAAAAATTACAGCAACAAATAAAATAAACCATTTTTTCCACATAGAAGTTCCGGGTTTGAAAATCAATACGAAAACAGACATTGCCAGAAGAACAAAAGATAAAAATCCATGAGCAATAAGGCCCGGGTGTTTCATTTTAAGAACAATATTTTTACATAAAGAAAAAAGATTATTAAGAATCCAGTAAATAACAAGACCGCTCGGAGAATTATACAAAAGAACAAGAAAAACAAGTGCAACGCCATACAGCTGGATTTTTTCTTTAGCAGGAGCACCCTTAGTATAAATTGCCCCGGAAACAAAATTTATGAGTGTCATTAAAATCGGAAGAATGTTGATATAAAAGGTTTTGTGCCCAAGAACAAAAGAAAAAATACGATCCGGCAAACCAAGGTTTTTAAAACACAGGAATGATGCGCCAAAAAGTGCTTCGCAATGACTCAAATAATGGTAAGCTGCAATAAAAAAAGGTATTTCAATAAGAATCGAAAGCGAGCTGCGGAATACATACAAGGGATGATAATGCTCTTCTTTATAATAGGCCTGCAGCATCATAAACTGCTCATCGCCTTTAAAAGTCTGCTTGATTCTTTTTACCTGTTTAGCCAGCTTTTGCGATATTTCTCTTTCCTTCTGCTGAATTTTTTCTGCAATATTATAAATAGGCAGAGCCATGAAATTCATAATAACACTTACGCCTGCAACAGCAGAAATTATACCAAGCGCGCTAAGTTTTCTTGAAATAAAAAGAAAAACCCAATCTATGATTGTTTCAATCGGAGCAATTATTAAATTATACAACATACTTTATTTTACCTTTTTAAAAGATTGTTTTCAACAAGCACTATTCTGCTTTAAGACGCTCATCCCAGTCCCAGTCAATCGGAAAAGAGAGCTCGAAAGGCTCCCCTTTTTTAGTTTCACCTGTTTCACTATTGAAGCATGAAAAATCAATCGTTTTATCCTTCAGATTTATATCAAGAACAGAAAACCATCCGTCACCACAGAAAAGTGTTTTTTTCTTATTCGGGATGTTATTTTTCTTCAGATAATCTGAATAGAACTGAAAATCAGAAAGCACACTGTAAGTTGTATAACCATTTTTATTTTTATCTATCCTGTAAGAACATGCCTTTGTCCTTGTAGCCTCATGCCCACATATAACAAGAAAAATCTGATTATTCCTTGAAATAAAATCATTCCAGAGCTTTTTCGGAGTCCAGTCGCTTACCTTACGTCTGTATCTTGCATTTGTATACCGGTAATTTTTATTGTCAGGATTAAAAGAAAATTCTTTGTTAAAGTGAAGATATGCATGAGTCAGAATGATTGCAGGAAGATTTTTATTTTCATCAAGAACCTTCTGAGCCCATCTGATGGCATTATCATCAGGATTTACTTCAAGGCCGATTACAAGAAACTTTTTTCCGCAGGCATCAAAAACTGCACAGGAATTTTTACCGTCTTCATAAGATCCCTTATACCAGGATTTATTTTTGAAAAAGACTGAATCAGGCCCGAAATATTTATTGTAATACTGTGAACCCCAGCTCTCCTGAGTATATCTGTTGTATCCATCATAATCATGATTTCCCGGAACAGTAAGAACCGGAATCTGACCGTCGAGATTTGCAAAACATTTTACAGCAAGATCCCATTCAATCTGATATGCAGCAGAATGTTCAACATGATCACCGACATGCAGGACAAATGAAAAATAACCGCCGTTCTGAACGGAATTCCTTGCTATAAATTCAGTCTGCCTGTAATAAATTTTCCACTGGTCTGTTACATACGGCTCAGGACTCGTAGTCTGGGCTGCATAATTTACATAAGCCTGTGAATCAGGGATTATTGCTATGGAAAAACCTTCGTTATTCTGCCATTTTTTTCCGTTATAAGAAACAGGATTTTTCACTTCACTGCTCAAAACTGTTTCCGGTGTGCCGTTACTTGATTTACAGGAAATAATAGACGCAAACGATAAAACAAAACCGATAATAAACAATATTTTTTTCATTTTATTCTACTCCTTAAAATCTGAAGTTAAGAACAAACTGTAAACTGTTTTAGAATTATTTATTTCTGTTTTCCAGTTTTTTCTATATGTAAGTTTATGGATAAATGTATTGTTCAAAAGCCTGTGAAGCCTTGTTTCATTTGACTTATTCAAACGTTTATTCATCATCAAAGCAAGATCAAATTCACGTTCATTGTTTGTTTCCTGATTATTTAATATATTCCAGAAGGTTTTATTATGCTTACAGAAAAGCGACATCATATAATCGTTCATAAAATAATCTGCATGCGTCGGATATTCTGAAAAATATTTACAGTAAAAATGATATAAAAAATCGTACAGCGGAAAACCTTTCTGATTTGTTCCCTGAAAGCTTACATTCCAGCCTTTTGTACCGTTGAATAAATAGCGGAAATCTTTTTTATGTTCAGAAATAATTCCTGCAGGACAATAATACTGTTTATCAAAATAATCGGAAGGAATCTTTTTTGTAAGATAGATTGCTGCATCTGCCCAGGTGCCGCCGTTTTTATAAAGGAGTGCAGCTCGTGCAATATCGGAAAAAAATGTTTTAGTTATGGAACCGTCATCAACCTTTTGAAGAATATAATCAGGAATGTCGGCATATTGATTTATGTTTTCACGAGTAATGATTATTACCTTACGATCAGGAATATTTTTTCGTATGCTTTCAAGACATTTTTGAATAACTACAGGAAGATTGTTTTCACCCTGAAACCACATAAAAAAAATCGGAAGATTTTTTGAATCAAGAGCCCTCCCCTCATAAGAATATTCTTTATCAAGTAATTCCTGTCCGATTTTTTCAAGAAAAGGAAGGGTTCGTTTCTGGCGAAAATATCCAAGCCAGCGACCGGGAGTATACCACCCGACTTTATAAAAGCATTTTGAAAGAATAAGAGAGTAATGATTTATTTTTTTTAATTTATATAGATTCATTATATTTTATCCTTTGATTAAATATTTTGTTCCACGACCTTTACCTAAGATACAAGCATAGCCTTTTTCTACAAGTCTATTTAAGATTTCAGTAGTTTTAGATTTTCCAAAAGGTGTTTTTTCAACAATCTCGCTGATAGATTGTTCAATCGTTTTAGATAAAGAGTTATATACAATAAGATCATCTTTTGAGAAACCAATTTCTTTTTCAAATTTGGGAAGAGTAATACTAATTGTATTATCAGAAATTTCAAAAACAGGTTTACGAATACTTTCTTTATATAATTCTTTAATTCTAAGAATTCCTGTACCAAATATTTCCACAATATTGAGTCGAAAAAAAACATTTGCCAGAATTGGATTACGTAAAACAGAGATTCTACCGTTTAAATATTCAGTTTCAGAGATTCCTGAAGGTAAACCTCCTGGACTTATAATTTGAATTTTATCATCAAACATCATGATTCTAATTTTTGAATTAATATCCCATATCCTGTGAATAATTGCATTTGCCAATGCTTCTCGAAATGCTGCTTCTGGAATACTCTGAATTAAGTTTCTGGAAGATCCTATAATTTCTTCATATTCATAATAATCCTTAAACATATTTGTAGATTTTTCAAATTGTTCTAGAACTGAAATAGCTTCAAAAGTTTTTCTATTTTTAATAAGACTTATATTTTCTCCAAATTTTGCAATATCTATCCCTGGAAAAGTATTATTATCAGAAAGTAATTCAGCAGTTTTGTTATATCCATTTTTTTCAGAAAATAATGAAAAAGTTTTTAATATATCTATATTTATTTTTTCAATGTTCATTATTTCTTTGCATTTCTTAGTAAAATAAGAGAATGAAAGTTTTTGATTTTCCGATGAAAGTGATTCATAGTTAATTTTTTTTCCTTGTAAAACAAGTCGTGTAAATTCCTGTGAATCTACTTCTACTGTAGATGTATCATTTCTTTTATAAGCCTTAGATCTATATAGATAGGGTTTATATGGTCCCTCTTTTATTTCTAAAATTATAGTACCATCTGTGGTATTTGAATCAATCAGAAAATTAATTTGTGGAGATATGCTATCATTTATTGTATTTTCAATATCAAGACAGGCTTGTTTTAAATTAGAAATTGGTGCCGGTTTACCATCATCCGTAATACCAAAAATTATTTTTCCACCTGAATAATTAGCAAAAGCACTTACAGTTTTAAGAAAAGTATTTGTTATTATTTCTTTAAACTCTAAATTTTTTGTTTCTTTCATAATTAAATTATAATTGAATTCGGTCGTAAATACAAGCGTATTTTTTTACGACCGAAATTATAACTGTTATATAAATTATAAGTTATAATTTATAAGCTAGCATTTCATGATTAATTCTTTTTTCTTCCGGAGGCAGCTGCATAAAATCGCTGTAAAGAGATGAAAGATATGCCGAAGGAACAGCTGGAGCATCAAACTCGTGTCCTTCAAATGTTACTTTACTTGCCGGCAATAAGTCTTTTTTATTCATTAATTCTTTAATTTTATAGCCCCAGACTGTACAGCCGACATTTGTTGATTTTTCAAAATCATATTTGCGGCAGATTTTATCAAGCTTATTAAAAAGTCTTTTTTGCCCCATAAGCTGTAAAAAAGGCATAACAAGAGCTTTTCCAATTTTCTTTTTTTTGTCTGTGACTTTTGAAAGATCGTCGGAATATGTAAAGCATAAACGTTTCCATAAAAGCTTTCGTATACAAAAAAGCTTATTTACAAACATATTGTTAGAAAATCCATCAATAGGAAAAACATCTATCCAGATTCCCATGCAGGCTTCTTCAGGTTTTGTTTTTTCTATTACCTTTGTGCGCATATCAATAACTTTTGCAAAAGGGTAAGGAATAATTGTCCTGCTATTACGATAAAAGCAGGTTTCATAACTGGGATTTATCGGATTAAAGCCTGTAAGTTTTACAAACTTTTCAAAATCGGGACGTGGCATAAAAACATCAATATCATCATCCCAAGGGATAAAGCCTTTATGACGTATTGCACCAAGCAAGGTGCCGCCGCATAAAAAGTAAGTAAGATTATTTTTTTTACAATAATCCGCATAGGATTTTAATATGTTGAATTCTGTTTGTTTTATTTCTTCAAGTGAAAGCCTTGTCATTGATTGAGTTCCTTTAATATCGAAAGAGTATAATTCAATCCTTGTTCAATATTAAAAATAGATTTCCAGCCAAGTTGTTTGATTTTTGTAGAATCTAAAATTGCTTTTGTTGCTTTTGAAAAGCCCGCTTTTTCAGTTTCGGAAGGTAAATCAAATATTACTTTTGTTCCGGATTCTTTTGCAAGTAATTGTGCCAGATTTTTTAAAGTTATATCAGATTTTTCATCTGCAATATTATATGCTTCGCCATTTTTTCCATAAAATAAACAATATAATAATGCTGAAACAGCATCAAAAACATCCAGATATGAAAAATATTGTTTTCCTTCAGATTTTAGCACTATATTTTCTCCATTTAAAACATTTTTAATAAATTGAGAAAGTGCTTTTGTATCTGACATAAGCATAGTTGGACCATAAATTCTGCAAAAACGTGGTATAACAATATCTAGATTTTTTTCTTTTATATATGCCTGGCAAAGAGCCTCTCCAGCTCGTTTACCTTCCGGATATCCTGCTCTCAGGGTATTACAATCAATATAGCCACAATAGTTTTCATCAAACTTTTCAACATCGCCGCGATTTTCACCATAAATTTCAACTGAAGATGCATAAATAAATCTTGTATTATTGTGACTATATGCATAATCAAGTAAATTCTTTGTTCCCTGAATATTGGCAAGAATAGTGTCTATCGGTTTTGATGCATAATCTATCGGATGTGTGTTGCTTGCCAGGTGGATTATATAATCAGAATTATAACCATTCAATTCATCAGATATTTCGTCAATAACATCCTGCTGGATTGGAATAAAATTATTATTGTTCTTTAAATATGAAAATCTTGTTTCAAGTCTTTCTTTCGATCTGCCGGTTGCAAGAATTTTGAATTTTATTTTATATGTTTCCTGTACAATAGAAAGAATATCTATAAGGCAACTTCCTATTAATCCTGTGCTGCCAGCAATTAAAAATGTTTTATTTTCTAATTGATTCCAAGGGAATTTAATATTTACAATATTATATAATAAATTAATATATATAGAATTATTGTATATTTTTGAAGTATTTATCATATATCTTTTACCCTTTATTTTTTGTTATTTCTTAAAATATATTCTTTCGTGATGAAAAGTAACTCTCTGATCTTCCGGCAGTGGTGTCATATAATCTTTACCATACAAACTGATTAATACATCATCATAATTTTTTGGAATACAATACTCTTTTCCCTCAAATGATTTTAATATTGTTTCATCAAAACTCTGTCTTTTGGCAGTTTCAATTTTTCTTCTGTATAGAGCTATACTGCAACCAACTAATGATGATGTTTCAAAATTAAATGCTTTTGCTCTATTATCTAAAACTTTACATATATCAGATGATTTCAAAAACAACCCGATAGTTATTCTTAAAAAGAATTTTGGAATAAAAGTAAAAATATTTCTGGCGGCAAAAAAACGGGATTTGCACTCAAAAGATTTCAATACCAAATAAAAATAATGAAAAAGAAAATCTTGTTTCTTAAACCATCTATTTCTTTGTTTTTCATTTTCCGGATAACCATCAAGAGGAAACACATCTACCCATAATCCATAAGGTAAAAGAGTTCCATAGTCGCTTGTTGCATAAGTATTATTATCTGAAATCTTAATAAATGGAGTAGAAAATTTTTTTAAATTATTATAATGATTAAGTGTATATTTATCGGAATGGTATAATTTTATAAATTTTTCATAATCAGGACGTGGCATACAAATATCAATATCATCATCCCACGGTATAAAACCATTGTGTCTTATTGCACCTAATAAAGTACCTGCATGTAAAAAATAACGTATATTATTTGAAATACAGAAATTATGAATATCATCTAATATATATATAGCATTTTTTCTGCGATCATCAACAGTCAATTCTCCTGGTAATAATTTATCATTCTTTATTTTCATATGTATCTTTCCTAAGTTTTATTTCAACCAGTTATCCTTCTTAGTATGTAAAAGAGCTTTAAAAATCATTAAATCATCAACTGTAGTAATTTTAAGATTCTGTTCAGATCCTTTTGAAAAATGAATCGTTTCACCAAGTGAAGTCATTAATCCGCAGGTTGCAGCCGTATTATTTATATTTTTTGCTTTTGCCTGTTCGTGTGCCCAGAGAAGTTTTCCTAAAGAATATGTATGAGGTGTTTGTGTCCTATATAAGTTTTCTCTTGGAAGTGTTTTCTGTGCACTTTCTCCGGAATCATCAGAATAATAAACAACTTCAACACAAGGAATTACAGCAACTGCTCCTCCATAAGTTTTATAAGTAACAAGGCTGTCAGAAATAATTTCACTTGAAATATTACATCTGTTTCCATCATGAATCATAATAATATCATCTTCAGAACAATGTTTTTTTAATTCTAAAAGACCATTTAATATGGATTCCTGTCCTGTTTCACCGCCCGGAACAATCCATTCAAGCTTTGAAATATTATACTGATTTGCATAAGCTCTTAATACTTCTATCCATGCCGGTAAAGTAACAACTAAGATTTTATCAATTGCAGGATGTTTTTGAAATGCTTCCATTGTATGAATTATTAAAGGTTTATCTTCAACATACATAAACTGTTTAGGAATGTCTTGTCCCATTCTTGTACCGGTACCCGCTGCCGTTAATAATGCTATAGTCATGTTATTACCTCATATAATCAAAGACAATTTTGTATTCAGCATTTATTATTATATCATATTATGAAAACAAAATCTAATTATTGATCTGTTAAAACAATTTGTAATATTATTTCCACATTCCGTTCTAAAATTCCCATGGCGTATCAAAACCAAGTATCCTTTCACACTGGACGTTTTTTATCATGTTCATGAGCTGCAGCCGGTCTTCGGTAAATTTTTCATCGCATGGGACTATTAAAACCGTTTCCCTTATTTCTTCTACGCAGTTTTTGATTTCAGAGGTCAGTATTGCTCTGGCAGGGGCTACATAGTCGCTTCCGATTACAGGACCGCGACTTAAAAGATATTCATCAAAATCAAGTTTTGTACCGTCCGATGTCTTGCCAAAATCAAAGCCTTCTTCTGCAAAAGGAACAAAAGCCATATTAAAATCAAAGCACGGGTTTAATTCTGTCCGTTCAAAAGTCTGATTATTGATTAAAAAGCCGAAATTACCGAAATGCCTGTCACAGTTCAAGGTAATGCAATCGGCTACAATCATCCGCCTGAATGCATCTTCACAGTTAAATTCTTTGTAGATTTCAAGAAGCTTTGGAAGAGTGAGTTTATCTTTATAAAATAATGATATAGGCCGGTATCCGAATTCCTGGCTTGTAAACATTTTGCAGTCTGAAACTACTCGTCCATCATATTTTCTTAAAGTATATTTTACTGAATTGCAGATTTTTTCAAAAACCTGGCTTGCAAGAACTTCTCCATAAGGCTCAAGTCCTGCATTTCTGGCCCCGTCACTTCCGGTTTTTATAAGATGTATTCCATCTTTTTCATTAAGCCAGCATTTATCATAAGCACCATCTGTAGTAAGCTCAGGCGAGGTAGTAGACATTTGAATTCCGAATAATCCGTTACCGTCGAAAGACAGCTTTGATATTACTTCATCAAAATTGTTTTCATAAAGGTTTACCTGTTTCCAGCTTACATTTTCTTTATTGCTTTTAACCCAGAGAGTATCTGTCAACGAAAGACAGTGTGTTAATGAAATAAAACCGCTTTTTGTTTTTCCTCCGCACATTTCAAGAATTTTATTTACGTGTGTCCTGTGCTTTGCTGAACTTCTGTTTGCACACCACGAATCAATTTCTTTACACCAGAACGGCAGAGGATTATATTCCTTTACTATCTTGCAAAGTTCAAGTTCACCTTCGCCTTCGATAATAAAATCACAGAGAGGAGTTTCTTTATTTATTAAAGTATAAACAATACCTTCCATAAGTTAAATTATAACAGTAAAAATAAAATTTGTCATTGTTATGGCAGATTATAATTCATAAGCTCAAAACTCTGGAATATTTCAAAGTCTTTTGGATTAGCAGTAATTATTGATGTAATGTTATTCGAAAGATAGCATGCTGCCATCTGTGTGTCATTTATTCTGTTTCGTCCAAGATTAAACATATTCATCCAGGCAATTGTCCTTTTAAATACTGTATCGTCAGGGTAAAGAACAGTGATTCTGTCCAAATCACACCATAAATCAATTATATTAACTGCTTCTTTAACTGACAATGGATTTTCAAATCTTTTTGCATCAGTTATGACATGTAAAAATTCATTAAAACAATTAAAATACATTGCAATCTTAATAGATTCATCCTCTGCTAAGCGGGAATATAACTTCCTGGCATTTTTATTTCTTGGGGAATCCTGCCAGTATAAATCTATAAGAAAACACGTATCTATACCTGTCATAAACTGACTCTCCCGCTGATAAAATCTTCTTTCCATGAATCATCTGATAAAAAATCTTTGCTTCCTTTTTTAAGTGTAACTGTTCTTGAAAAATCAATATTTTTCATGCTTATTTTTGTTTTAAAATTTTTATCTGCATAGTCCTGCATTGCGTTACGAATTAATTCAGAAGTCTTACGCCCCTGTTTCTGAGCCTGTTGCTGATAATTCTCGTACAATTGAACTGCTACATAAAGGGTTATTGGTTTTAAATTATATTGATATTTCATATGTATATTGTATGTATAATTTATATGTATGTCAATAAATTGTTTTCTATCTCATAAGCTTCCGGGGGATAATTGTCATCGAATGGTCTTCCAATAATTGTCTTTATAAAAATTTTTATTCTTAACCTTAATTGAAATTTTAAAGAGAATTCTGTTCTGGCAAGAAAAGCTTTCCATACTTTTGTAAACGGAACAAAAGTATCGAGAATCCACGGTTTTTGCTTTTCTGTAAAATGTACAAAAAGCGGATTTTTACATCCTCCTTCAATTTCATTCCATTTTTCTCTTGATATGAAATCAAGGCGTAAAGGTTCGCGTGAATATTTTATCGGATCTTTCCAGAAGAAAACCCTCCAGAAAACTCTTTGAACATTATATGAAACAGGAAGAGAAAGAATTTTCCCATGACAAATATAATTAACTGCATCCTGATCATGATACCTGCAGCGCTCAGGATATTCTTTTACAAATTCAATTAATTGTTTTTTTGTATTATTTTTTCGCCAGTACTCAAGGTTAATAAGCATCACTCCCGCATTATAATAACCGTATTTCACATCATACCGGAGCCTGTTGGAAATCCGAATATCAGAAAAAAGAATATCATAAACCATACCACAGGCATAATCATCCAGATTTACCTTAAAAAGCCGGTCGATGTTTCCTGTACATACAATATCGCAGTCAAGATACAGACATTTATCAATATCATCTTCTAAAAACTCAGGGATAAAAAATCTGTAATAAGTTTCTATTGTAACATGATCCCCATCACGTATAATAAAATCCGATGTATCGATTTTGCCGATATCATGAAAGATTACAGGACAACTCTTTGCATATTTTTGAATTGTTAAAATATCTGACGAAGAAAAGCCTTTCCCGATTATATGAAAAATAAATTCTTCTGAATTATAATGCAGAATAGAAGTGATTAATACACTTGCCTGCATAATCCATTGAGGATTAAAGCATAATACAATATTTTTGTTATGTTTATCTGTCATTTTCATTCTGCCCATTTTTATTTTACTTTGATTGAATTTACAAAAAATCCGAATATTATTCAATGTATGATACGATTTGACACATGGCCGATTAAAGATTAAACTTAAATTATAAAAAATTGTTTCTGAATAATTATAGATTTAGGAGCAAATCAAGCTTATTATGAACAAAATCGATATCGTTTATTCCTGGTGCGATGGCAATGATCCGAACTTTATAAAAGAAAAACAGAATACACTAAAAAAACATAATATCACGCTGGATCCAGTACAGGAAAAAAGACGATATCAGCAGAATGATGAATTGAAATATTCTTTACGCTCTGTCGAAAAATATGCTCCCTGGGTTAATCATATCTATATAATTACAAACAAACAGCGGCCAGCATGGCTAAAAGATAACAACAAAGTTACAATCATAGACCATTCACAAATAATTCCCCCAAAATACCGGCCAACCTTCAATTCTGTCTGCATTGAATACTATATAATCAACATTCCTGGACTTGAAGATAACTTTCTTTATCTGAATGATGATGTATTTTTTAACAGGCCTGTAAAACCTGAAGATTTCTTTATAAATAAAAAACCAATTGTAAGATTAAATACAAAAGTTTTTAAAACACTTTTTTATCAGACAGTTTCAGTTACTAATAAAACTATTCTTAACTCCTATTATAAAATGACAGCAAAAAACAAAATCTATTTTCCATTCATAGTACCGGTTCACGGAGTAGATTCATATTCAATAAAGCTGATAAAAGAAATTAACAAAAAATATCCGGAAATAAAAGAATTAAATTCAACTCCATTCAGAACCGAAACACATATGCAAAGAGTAATATATGCTTACGAAATGGCATACATAAATAACTGTAAACTGATTATTTATGATTATTCATCTTCGAAAATCAGCAAGCTGTTTGATATAATACTATTTCGAACAAGAAAAAAATACTTCTGCATGGAACATCAGGATTCTGTAGATAACATAAAATGGTCTATTTTAAAAATCAGACTCTACAGACCCTTATGCTTTTGTTTTAATGATATTACCGATGACACTGTAATGAAAAAATTCCTGAATCAAAAATTCAAGAAAAAAAGTTCCTTTGAATTATAGTTTACTCATTGTCTTTACGGAATCTTTTGAATAACTTCAATTCCAGTATCATTTTTATTGACTTATCCCTCAAAATCAGAAGGCTGATAAAATAAATTCCTGCACCACAAGGAATCTGAATTGCAAGCACAATCCAGTTCTTAAATGACAGAAACTTATCCATACCAATCAAAAAAGTCACCATAATCACAGCTGCAATTAATTTTTTATACATGCTTGTGAACAACTGCTTTACCGAATAAAAACCGTTACAATTAGCAAAGCACAGAATAACAATGGAAGTTTCCGCAATGATTGAACCGACTGAAGCACCATAGGCTTTCCAGCGGGGGATTAAAGCAAGATTTGCTATCAGATTACAAACGGCACCAATTATAATATACACAGAGCTTTGTTTTCTTTTACCGGCGGGAATAAAATATAAATTAATAAGAATCGTATTCAATCCGACAATGAGCACGATCGGGAGTAATATATACAAAAGATACACAACCTGATCATATCCCTGCCCGAAGAAAAATGGGACGAAACGATTTGCAATCCCATACATTCCTGCGCAGCTTCCTATTCCAATTAGCATTACAAAATCGATTGTTTTCTGAATCCTTTGTTTAATTTCATCTATTTTGTCATGAGCAAAAAGATATGAAATTCTGGAACCAACAACACCGCTTACTGACCCGAAAGAAATGATTTTTATAAGATGAATTATTTTATTTGCCTGTTCATAAAATCCATTCTGACTTTCTTCATGAGTAATCAGTCCTATTAATGTCCGGTCAAGCACAGTATAAATTGATGTTGCAACAGCCGGAATAAAATAAACAAAGGTTTCACGAAGATGACGCCAGACCTTAAGCTCTTTTAGCGGAACCTTTACAAGAAACTTTTTCATCGGAATCCAGAGTGATGCAGCACCGGCAATTCCGCACAAAGAATTAATCAGAATAAAAATAAAAAGATCATCCGGAGAATGAACGAACGTAAACACAAGGATTATACAGATGATTTTTACAATAAAATTTCTTGTTACCGTAAATTTAAATTGCTCTGTCCCGGAATAAAACCACCCTATTGCGAACATTTTATCAAACAGACCGATTGTTAAAATTATATAATAAATTTTATACTGCGTCGTAAATATTATAAATATAATCCAGCCGATTAATGCAATTCCTGAAGTAAATATTGATAATAATTCAATTTCCCAGAAAAGTTTACTTCTTTCATAAGCATTATCGCGGTTGCGGGCAATTTCACGCGCTCCATAAGTTGCCGTTCCTAACGTTGCAAACATACAGAAATATGCCTGAATTGAATGAACAAAACTATTAACTCCAATCTGTTCTGCACCAAGAACACGTGAAACATAAGGAGCAGTTATAAAAGGCGTAATAATACAGAGAATTTCATAAAGTGTACTTAAAACAAAGTTCTTCTTAACACTTGGAATTTTTAATGTTTTATCTTTCTCTGCCATTTTTTAATTCTACTACTCAGTATATTTAAAATCAACACTCACAAAAAAACGACATCAACTGTTGAATTCAACGACTTATTTAAATGCTTGAAACTTCTTAAAAACAATAATATAATTAATCTATAAAACAAAAAAAGGAAAAAAAAAAATGAAATCAATCAAAAAAACTTTACTTACATCATTACTGATTTTATCTTCACTTGCTGCACTCTGCGCAAAACCAAAGCCACCTTTAAGAGTAGGAAACATTCCGGAGGGAACTCCCGATGAAAAGCTTGCAACAGTAACCTTCAACAGATTTATTGTTGTCGTTTCAATCGACGGAGTATTTAACAAAGAAGAAAGCGAGACCTATAAGGCAAAAAAAGATCCTGAAGGCACTCCTTACCTTGATAAATCCCTTGCCTTGTTTAACACCAGCAGAACTATTTTAATTAAACCCGGAAAGCATACTGTTGCCGTAAGATACCAGACTGATGCTTTTTATACGAAAAATCCGAACACACTTGAATTAAAATTTGAAGCAGGAAAATCGTATACACTTTTACCGTTCCCTAGAGGTAACTCTGTTTATTTCGAGCTTCATGACGGTGAGTCAGGCGATCAGATGTCTACAGCCGATAACAAGACTTTTCAGCAGAAAGCAGTCGAAGAATACAAAAAATCTGTACATGACGAAGCACAGAAAGGAACAACAACTTTTATTCTTCAAAACAAATCGATTGTAATTGAATACGGTAAAAACGGAACTGTAAAATACGTAGAAAACGGAGTTGAACATAAGGGATATCTCAGTTTTACAGCATCAAAGGATTCTAAAAAAGGAACCCTTACAATTAAATTCAACGACGATGGAAAACTTACACGTGCCGCTTTCCTTAAGTTAAATCCAGAAGATTGTGACCGTGTATTTGAAATACTTGGATTTGCTAAAACAAAATATCTTGGTTTTACAATGCAGCAGGTTGTTCCAAAAGGAAAGAAAGTCGTATTTGAAATTTACACACGTAAATAATTTATAACTATCGGTTCATAAACGACAAAAAAGGTTGTCCGGTAAGCAATAATGAAGCACTCTTCATTAAAAGCAGTCAGACAACCTTTTTTATTTAACAAAAATAAAATTCTAAAACAGATTAAAGCACACAGATTGGAACAAAAGTTTCTGCTTTAAGTGAAGCACCACCAATCAATCCACCATCGATATCAGGCTGTGCAAGAAGCTCTGGAGCATTAGAAGCCTTCATTGAACCACCATACTGGATGATTACTTCGTCTGCAACCTTCTGGTTATAAAGTTTTGCAATATAACCACGGATGAACTTGTGGATAGCCTGAGCATCTTCCGGAGTAGCAGTTTTACCAGTTCCGATAGCCCATACCGGTTCATAAGCGATTGTTACTTTTTTCATCTGTTCTTCAGTAACTCCGGCAAGACCTGCAGAAAGCTGGAATGCACAAACCTGTTCAGCCTCCCCTGCTTCCCTTTCGCTTAAAAGTTCACCGATACAAAGATCTACTTCAAGACCGGAAGCGAGTGCCTTACGAACCTTCTTGTTGATAAGCTCATCTGATTCACCGATTTCGTGACGGCGTTCTGAATGACCAAGTATTACACAGCCGCAGCCGATATCTTTGAGCATTTCGCATGAAACTTCACCTGTATGAGCACCGTTTCCTGTAGCGGCACAATCCTGTGCAGCAAGAATGATGTTTGATCCTTTTACTACCTGAGCAACTGCATCGAGGTATACAAAAGGAACTCCAATCATATATTTATTAGGTTTACCCTTCAACTGTTCAACTAAATCTTTTGCAAGACTAACGGCTTCTGCCTTAGTTGTATTCATTTTCCAGTTTCCGGCGATATAATGTGTACGTGCCATAATTACGACAACTCCTTAATATTTTATTTTCACATTTTATAAAAAATTCACCTTTTAGTGAATAGTAAAAATATCCTGTACTGCTTCTGTTCAGAAAAACTACTGTGTGTTTTTCGGATAATCTTTATATTCACATACAGCACGAGGAATAAATGACTGACTCATATACTCTGTCACAGAATAAACTGTGTATTCATGATTAAAATAATTATTTTTAACCATACAAGCCATTCCTGCATTTGATTTCATTGAACTTGTCCAGAATTCATTGCTCTGAATAGGAGTCTTAGTCAGAAAATTCACATTGTTTGAAGGGAATTTATCAACTGCTTTATTAATGCTCTTTGCATTCAATACCGCAACCATCATTTCATATTCAGCAGGAAGATACCAGTTTACATACTCATCATAAACCTTATTGATAGACATACAGTAATAAAACTGCGGATAATTCTGCAGGCTCAAATCTGAAACATTTTCAGAAAGTATGGAATAATTATCGGCACCGCATACATTATTAAAAGGAATTACCTTTTGATTTGTCTCTGCACTATCTGAAGCCCATTTACCGGCAGTTCCCTGACTGTAATGAATTACTGTTTTTGGAGAACCGTCAAAATTTACATCACAGACAATACCTATCGGGCCGCCTTCAGAATAACTTATAGTATCTGAATAAGATAATTCACCGGTTCTTGAATTTCTCATGACAATTTTTCCAATGTTGGAAGTTGTTCTTGTTCCACATTCAATTTTACAGACAGTACTGTATGACCTTGATTTTCTATCTGCACTTATAACTTCACAGACATAATAAACAATGTCAGATTCTACTTTAATATCAAGAGCGTTTGAATTTTTGTCTTCCAGTATCTGCCAGTTTTCCTCAGGCTTTCCTTTGTACCAGTTATAAGTACAACCAGTACCCTCATTATACACAGCTAAAGTTAACCCTGTGCCCGCTGAATCAGAACCAACATAAAAATGATCAAACAAATCATAATTAATTACCGGCGGATTCTTACCAAAGCTTTTTGGAGCATTTGGAGCCTTTAATCCAAGAATATCGATAATTTTCTGGATTTCCTTTGCATCTTTTTTACAGGCAGTAACAGATAATGCTGAAACTGCACAAAGAAGTATAAATAATTTTTTCATTATTTCCCCCATGAAAAGTTAAATATGCATTTAATTATAATAATATCAGTATATAAGTCAATTGAGATAATCAATATTTCAAAAAAAATTAGAGTTCTTCTTTTCCGTAAAAAATTTTTATGTAATAATCTTTAAAGGTATATAAAATAAGACTGTAAAAATCATTTGCATACACAAGATTTTCTATATATTTATCCGAAGGATATTCCTGTGCTTCACAAAGACGGAAATTTTTATCTTCGTTTTCCTTTACAAATGTTTTGATGAGCTTTTTGTAAAATTTCAATTTGTCGTTATAGTCACTTATAACAGATTTTTCCTTTGCATTTATTTTAGGAAGGACTGAAATATCGGCATATTCAAGGCGGTTGCTGCTGTCAAAATAAAATATAACGGTCGTCATGTTTCCATAAAATTTATCGACTACCGTAAATTTATTCTCTTTTGCACTGAACGTCTTTTCTTCAAATTCAATGACCTTACAGCCCGAATCATTAAATCGTTTACGAACCGCTTCCTTTTCTTCGCCGATTACAATTTCGCTGAGCAAATCAACCGGAACTGTTTTTCTCGAAGCAGGACAATTAAAAGAGAAAAAAATACAAGTCAAAAATATACAAAAGATTTTTTTCATTCTTCCTTATTTTCTCGGCTTTTTGAAAACCACATCTATATCAACAAAATCATTTTTTGAACGGTATTTAAACATCACACCATCAAGTGCACGCCGTCTTAAACGCACATAATTTTCTTCGATAAGTGTAGAAGTTCCCCCGGCGACTCCAAGAAAAAACCTGAAACCATTTTCCTTAAGCACTTTAAGATTTGCACTATTCGCTTCTGCCCCGAACGGATAGATAAAAATACATGTTTTCCCGATCAAAGGTCGTACTTCTTCATCCCATTTTTTGCAGTCAGCATTCATTTTTGAAGCAGAAACATTGTTGCAGTAAACATGCGCATAAGAATGTGATGCAAATTCCCAACCCATATCCTTTATCTTCTGAGCAACCATCAGCGCTTTCTTTTTTTCAGACTCAATATTTTTTGCACCCTTCTGTGTATCATAACCAAGGATTCCTTTATAACCGGTCAACGCAATTATACCGCGCGCACCCTTATAAGAAAAATCAGGATGCTCCTCTATAAAATCCTCAAGGATAAAAATCGATTCACCGTAATCATTTTCAAAACCACCCTTTATTTTTTTCTTATCCGCAAGATTTCCTTCATCATCGATATAAAGACACTGGGCTGTTCCGTTGTTTTTCATCGTAGGATAATAATTCAAATCATCTATCGAAAAAACAAGAGGCTTTTTCCCCTTCGGAAGATAAAGCTGCTTCGGATAGATTTTTCCCGTTTTTTCATCATAATTATAAATATCTGTAGATTTTATGAGGATATAATTTCTTTTATAAAGCTCATTCAACGCCGCCTTAAATTCAGTCGAAGTTACAAACCAGTCATACATATAAGACTGATTTCTGTCACCGTCGAAGGCAAGCTTTGGTTCGATTATCAAAGGATGTACGAAAATCGTGTAGATTGTCCCCGCTGTATAGGCTTCAAGCTCAGACTGTTTTTTTTCTTCTGCCTTCTGCACATCGGTTTTAGGCTCAGTACCGGTCTTTACCTCATAAAGAATTCCGTCATTATTTTCCACATACTCATAAGAATAAAAATCATCCTCTGAATTAAAAATCGAGAGATTTTTCAGGCTGTAACCGATTTTATCTTCATTACACGAGATGAACAACATTAAAATAAAGCTTATCAAAACTGAGAATTTAGTTTTCATATATTTTAAAGTGCGTTTTTAGTTTCCTTGAGGAACTTTTTACGCTTATACATATTTTCATCGGCACGTTTAAATACAAAACTTATCTCATTTTCTTTTTCACGGTTAAAATCTGAATAACCTGCAGAAATAACGACCTGACCAAGATTAATGTTTTCTTCTATCTGAAGATTAAAATCTGACAGTAACTGTTCACGGTTTTTATAATCCTGATCTTCCATTATTACAACAAATTCATCACCACCGATTCTGAAAACCGGACTATGCTTAAAGAAATTACATATTAAACGACAGGCTTCTTTTATGTACTTATCTCCCGCATCATGACCAAGCGTATCATTTACAAATTTCAATCCGTCCAGATCAAACACTGCAACTGCAAATTCCTCAAGTTCATCTTCACGGATTCTTCCGTTCATTCTTGCTTCTGCCTCAAGATATGCCAGTTTACTTTTTACGCCGGTCAATGGATCTGTATAGGCAAGCTGTTTTGTTTCACCAAGCTGTTTCTTCTGCTGCTCTTCCCTTCCTATTGCTTCTTCAAGTTCATGAACATACTCTGCCTTTTCATGCTCAAGTACAAAGGTATGAATGACACAACAGCCCAACATATATCCGATGGAATAATAAGGCATAAGAGGATCAAGAATCTGAAATATAATTGCAACAATCATCGCAAGTCCGGAAAGACTTATTGCAAGATGACGTGATTTTGCTGCTCCTTCAGATTTGATAAAACCAACAAATGAATAAACTGATGTAATGAAAAACAGCAAAGTCTGAATCTGATACAGAATATACCTTGCGATTCCAGGTACATATTCACAATCCCGTGTTATAGAAAATAGAATAGGCTTAAAAAAATTCACTATTACAACTGCAACTTGAGCGGTAAAAATCAATTTTCCTGCAAGGCTGAAGGCGCGGCTCGTTTTATTATTATTTTCAAGATAATGAACGACAAAGCTTGTCCACATTAAAACAGAAATTGCCAGTGCTACAAAAAAAATTGTAGTGTTTATATAAAGGGCTATTGCGAGTTTTCTGTCATAAAAAAATCCCCAGCAGGCATCAGTAATATGAAAAATAACGGCTGCATACAAAAAATACCTGTAATATTTTACGGCAGAAATCTTTAATTCGCGGCGGACATCTAAAATATCAATATTTACAATACAGTGAATAAGCACTGCTAATATTGCAATAAGTGAATAAGTCATAACCCTGATTATATTTTACACTCATAATCAGGAATTTACCATCTTTTTTTGTTAATTAAAATTCTACTTCTTCGTCAAACAACGGGGTGCTGAAATATCGCTCTGCAGTATCCGGCAGAATAGTAACTACAGTTTTTCCTTTTCCAAGAACGCGGGCAAGCTCAAGAGCGGCGGCAACATTTGTACCGCTGGAAATACCGCACATAATTCCTTCTTTTCTTGCAAGGTCTCGGCTTGTCTTGATTGCCTTTGAATCTGAAACAAGGAATATATCATCGTAAATGTCTTTGTTCAAAATTGTAGGGATGAGTCCGTCGCCGATACCCATCTGCAGGTGAGTTCCTACACTACCTCCGCTAAGGATTGCAGCATGTTCAGGCTCAACCGCCCAGATTGTAATGTCAGGATTTTTCTGTTTAAGAACTTCACCGATTCCTGTAAGGGTTCCGCCGGTACCAATACCGGAACAAAAGCCGTGAATCGGGCCGTCTACATCATTTAAAATTTCTACAGCAGTCTGTTCGCGCTGAATCTGAGGGTTAGCAGGATTTTCAAACTGCTGCGGAATAAACACATGAGGATCCATGTGCTGCATGTAAAATGCTGTATCAATACATTCCTGAATGCATTTGCCAATATCGCCGTTATCGTGAACTAACTTAACTTCGGCACCATAATGCTTTACAATTTTACGGCGCTCTTCACTTACACTGTCCGGCATAATGATTACAGTTTTATAACCGCGCACAGCCCCAACAAGTGCAAGACCAATTCCCTGGTTGCCGCTTGTAGGCTCAACAATGATTGTGTTTTTATCGATGAGCCCCTTGCGTTCGGCATCAAGAATCATGTTGTAAGCGGTGCGGGTTTTGATTGAACCGCCGACATTTAGGCCTTCAAACTTTACTAGTATGCGTGCCATATCAGGAGTTACCATTTTCTGTAACTGGATAAGAGGCGTGTATCCGATTGCTTCAAGAATGTTGTTGTAGATCATAGTGAAAAAAGGGAGCGAAAGCAACCGCTCCTATGATTTGACACGCAAGCCAAAGGCTTGTCGCGTCGAAATTAATTTCTCCCGCTTCCGAAGGCAGTCGAGAGATTAAACACTTTTAAGCGGCACGAAGGCTTGACCTTCGTGTCCGTTTGAAAAGTTACTTCGAGGCCAAAATTGCAATACCAGGAAGAGTTTTACCCTCTAAGAATTCCAAAGAAGCACCACCACCAGTAGAAACGTGGCTCATCTTATCTGCGAGGTTGAACTTGTTTACAGCAGCAACAGAGTCACCACCACCAACTACAGTCATAGCACCACGGCCGGTAGCATCAGCAACAAGCTGAGCAACAGTAGCAGTTCCCTTTGCAAATGCGTCAAACTCAAATACACCAACCGGTCCGTTCCATACAACAGACTTAGCTGTAGAAAGAACTTCTTTGTAAGCTTCAATTGTCTTAGGACCAACATCCATAGCCATAAGATTATCTGGAATATCAACACCGTCAACAGCAACTGGAGTAGCAGCAGCATCAAACTTGTCTGCAGCAACATGGTCAACAGGAAGAACAATCTTTACACCTTTAGCTTCTGCATCAGAAAGAAGTTTTTTAGCTGTATCTATAAAATCGTCTTCTACAAGAGAGATACCAACTTTGTGTCCCTGTGCCTTTAAGAATGTATAAGCCATACCACCACCAATTACGAGTGCAGAAGCGTTCTTCAACAAGCTTTCCAAAACGGCGATCTTAGAAGAAACCTTAGCACCACCAATAATTGCTACCTGTGGTTTTGGAGGATTTTCTACCATTGGCTGAATGTATTTAACTTCTTTTTCCATGAGGAAACCGCCAACTGATTCAACCGGCATGAACTTAGCGATAGAAGCTGTAGAAGCCTGATCGCGGTGAGCTGTACCGAATGCATCGTTTACAAAAATGTCTCCGTATGTAGCAAGTTCTTTTGCCATAATGTCGCGTTCTGCAGCATCCTTAGATGTTTCTTCCTTGTGGAAGCGAACGTTTTCGAGCATTGCAACTGCACCTTCCGGCAACGCATCAATAGCAGCCTTCTGTCCAAGTGCATCCGGGAGGAATGTAACAGGCTTTCCGAGTTTTGAAGCAAAGTAGTCAACAACAGGCTTCATGCGGTTCTTACCGTTGATGAACTTTTCTGCATCAGCGTCTGTCCAGGTTTTTCCGGCTTTTTCAGCTTTTTCCTGAGCCTTTTTTACGTCCTTTTTAGGGTCACCAAGGTGGCTCATAAGAACAAGCGAGCGTGGGCTCTGTTCAAGAATGTATTTGATTGTAGGAAGAGCAGCCATGATACGTGTGTCGTCCTGAACTACTCCATCCTTCATTGGTACGTTAAAATCAACACGCATGATGATGCGTTTTCCTTTAAGATCTACGTCTTTTACTGTTTTGATCATTTGAATCTCCTATATTATCCCTGCAAAATAACAGAGAATTATTTCAATAATACTTAAAATATAATGAGTTTTATAGACAAATTCAATGAAATTTTCGTAAACCTTAACCGCAAAGCATGAGTTATTTTCTGCAAGTTTCTGGTGCACCAAGATAACTTTCTGGCATCACATATCCGACATCATAAATCACTAGTTTTTCAAGAACAAATCCCGGTGTTACAGGAATCACGCTAAGAACATTAAGTCCTTTTTTACATTTAATCACTGTGCTTATAATACGGATGTTATCTGTAACTTCATTTCCCCACGGAAACTGATCGTCTCCGACTGCATAACCATCCTTTACCGCATCAATAACCTGCTGTTTACCGTTAATCTTTACTGCAAACTGGAGCCTGTTGTCTTTTGAAACAGGATTTGAAGGATTCATATAAAAATCAACAGTATAATATCCCTTGCTGTTTACCGCAAAATTATAATTTATAAAAGGAACATCCTTTGCCTTTGTAAAATTTTCATCTACCGGGAAAACCTTCATCGCAGACAAAGTCTTTCCATAACCTTCAAGCTCTTTCCACTTTCCGTCATCTGATTTTGAACTGTAATGAGCCGCCTCTATGCTGATGTATCTGCCGGTCTGTACAAAAGTACCGATCGGATATTTTTCAAGCTCCAGTTCACTTATATCTGTATCAACCAGAACATTTAATAAAATCTGAGCACCAGAAGAATCTTTTCCTTCAAATTTTAAAGATGCTTTTTTATTTTCAGATTTAGCAAGATTTTTTCTGTCCACACTGATTGTTACTATCTTCAGATATGAACCTTCTTTCTTTACGCTGTATTTAAGCCAGTTGTTTTTTATTTCAGAAGCAATTTCAAGCTTTACGCTTTTTTCACTGCATTCACCGATAAAAAGACGGACTTCATTTACATCCGGATTCTTAAACTGATTTAAAACAATATTTCTGTTAGTCCAGTCCTGACCTGTCGTCCAGTTTTCTGTTCCTTCTACAAAAAACACGCACCGGCTTTTTCTTACAGGTTCAACTTTTACCGTCGACGGATACAGATTTGCCGCTTCACACCATTGTGTAAATCCAAAATGCTCCGACCAGCCCATACCAAACCATCTTCCGCCATCGATTACATCGCATTCCTCGACGAGTTTTTTATCGAACGAAAGACATTCAGAAACCTTCACGGCATATTCATTTGCAGTAAGCATATTTCTTGATGCAAACCATTTATTTTTTCCTGCATAAAGCTGCATTCTCAGAACATTCATATTACCTGCTGCAGGAAGATAAACCTGACTGAAAAATCCAGGAAGATATTCCTTATTCGATTTTGCAATTTCTTTTCTGAGCGCTTCACAATCTGCAATGATTTTTTCTGCTTTATTCAAAGTATTATCACTTTCGCCGAAATTTACCGGATGATAAGTATTGTTTTTTAAGCTTTCAGTTCTTCTTGCATGTGCCAATTTTGTATATGAATCAATTATTTGTGATATTTTATTTTTCTGTGATTTTGTAAGACCCGCAAACTGAAAATCAACCCATTTTTCTGTATATGATACGATTGAATTTTCCAGAGCGCTGTATTTATCATAATCATAGGCAAGCTTCAGAAAATAACTGAGCGGAAATTCATTGGTAAAAATATCACCGACATTTACTATCCAGAGATTACGGACACCAAAATCATAAGCCATGCACATCTGTTCCTTTACCTTCGAAAGATGTGTCGTATTAAACCATTCATAGCTGTAAGGCCATCCGTGATAATCAAAATGATAGTACATTCCGTATCCGCCCTTATGGTCACGCATCTGTTCTGTCGGAAGTGTCCTTAAATTTCCATGATTATCATCACAGAGCATAAGAGTTACCCCCTCAAGCTCCCTGTCGTTCATCAGTCCCTTTGTATGCTTGTCTCCGTAAAAATATGGTTCAACCTCTTTATAAAGTGCAAGCATTCTCGGTACCTTGTCTAAATCAGGATTAACATATTTCGAAATAAGCGCATTCTGTGTTTTTAAAACATCACGCAGAAGTCTGATATTATCCTTCAAACCCGCATTTTTCATGATTGCAGTATCTGCTTCACCGCGCATTCCGACTGTAATCACATTTTCAAATTTTCCGTTTCGTTTTAATCCGTCTTCCCAGAATTTTTCAATACCCTTTTCATTGGTCCTGAAATTCCATGCATCGCCGTAAGGTGAGCTTTTTCCACGAAGATGTTTATATTCTTCACCCGCCCTGCAGCACGGCTCATGATGACTTGCACCCATCACAACTCCAAGCTCATCGGCAAGGACTGCACTTTTTAATCCGGGACCATCATCACTGAAGCAGCTCGACCACATTGCAGGCCACAGATAATTTCCTTTCATCCTCAGTAAAAGCTCAAAGACCTTTTCATAGCATTTTGCATTAAAACCACCGAACAGTTTTTTTGACCAGTTTCCGAAAGCAGGCCATTCATCGTTAATAAAAAATCCACGGTAAACGACAGACGGCTCTTTTGAAATATAATTGTCTTTTTCCGAAAGACTGAACGAGTTCTTTTTTACAGGAGGTATATTTGCCCAGTCAACAAGTGCTGAAACACCAAGAAGCTCAGAAAGATGAAAAAGTCCGTAAATTGTTCCCCTTTTATCGCTTCCCGCAATTATCAGTCTTGTACCGATGACTGTAAAAGTATAGCATTCACGCTTACCTGATATTTTTTCAGATGAAATTTCATTCTTGAATTCTTCGAGAAGTGCGCATTTACCGAGAGTTCCGAAAATTACTACGTTGTCCTGACCGTTCAACTTGTTTATGAATTTAGGAGTTTTATCGGTTACCTTCTTTACATCAAGCGCAACCTTCTGTGCAATTTTTACAACTCCGCTGAATTCATTCTCATCACAATAAAACTGAATGCTTTTTCTGCTGTTTTTTTCACAAAATTGAATCATAGAGACCTTCCTGCCTGCGATAAACGAAACGTTTAATTATCTGAAGCGTCTTGCAAGATCCTGCAATTTGCTCATATCCATTCCCTTAAGACTGTTCATATCAAGTCCACCGGGAAGGCTGCCGCCCAAAGAAGCAGGATCTATTCCCATCTGACTCATCATTCTGCCCTGCATGCCTTTATTGCGACTGACTTTTTTCATCATCAATTTTGTCTTTTCAAATTGCTTTAATAATTTATTTACATCGGCTACAGAAGTTCCTGAACCTTTGGCAATTCTCTTTCTTCTGCTTGGTCCGATTATAAGATGATTCATTCTTTCTTTAAATGTCATACTCTGGATAATAGCTTCACTTTTTTTCATTGAGCTCATATCCATCTGACTTGCATCCATTCCGCTCATTCCGGGAAGCATATTCATTAACGACTGCATGCTTCCCATCTTTTTTACCTGCTGAAACTGTTCAAGATAATCCTGAAGCGTAAACTCGTTGCGCTGCATCTTTTTCTGAAGCTTCAATGCTTCTTCTTCGTTTACAGTTTCCTGTGCCTTTTCAACGAGAGATACAACATCGCCCATTCCAAGAATTCTTGAAGCAATTCTGTCAGGATGGAATATTTCAAAATCTTCTGTTTTTTCACCTGTACCGATGAATAAAATAGGTTTTCCGGTGATTGTCTTTAAAGATAAAGCCGCACCACCACGTGCATCTGAATCGAACTTTGTTAAAATTACACCAGTAAGTCCAAGCTGTTCATCAAAGGATTTTGCAATATCTACTGCATTCTGACCGGTCATCGCATCTGCTACAAGAAGAACTTCTACAGGATCTACAGTTTTTTTTATTTTTACGAGTTCTTCCATCATCGCTTCATCAATCTGAAGTCGTCCGGCAGTATCGATAATGATTACATCATTTCCATTCTTTCGTGCAAAATCTATTGCTTCCTTTGCATTTTTTACTGCATCCTTTGAATTTTCCTTATATACAGGAACTCCGATTTTTTCTCCAAGCTGAGAAAGCTGTTCTACGGCAGCCGGTCGTACAAGATCACAAGCCGCTAAAAGAGGTTTACGTCCTTCTTTTTTAAGACGTGCCGCAAGCTTATGAGAAGCAGTTGTTTTTCCCGATCCCTGAAGACCGAGCATTAATATTACTGACTGAGTATCCGGTCCCTTAAGATGAAGATCCTGCTTTGAATCTCCAAGCATTGAAACCATTTTGTCATGAATTATTTTTACAAACTGCTGGCCCGGATTTACGGATTTTAAAACCTTTTCGCCCTTTGCTTCTTCAATTGTAGAATTAACGAAACGTCGGACAACGCGCAGATTTACATCGGCTTCAAGAAGAGCCATTTTAATTTCTTCAACTGTATCTTCAATGTTCTTCTCTGTAATTGTAGATTTACCGCTGAGCGTTTTAATAATATTACTGAAAGTTCCTGTTATTTTCTCAAGCATTTTAAAATCCTTGTCTTTTTATAAAAAGCTTACTAACATAAGCGTTTTTTTCGTCTGATATATCCGCCTCTTCCCTGTTCAGTAAGAACATCGAGAAAATCCTTAGGCGACATTTCTTTATTCAGGATTCTGTACAATCCCTCGCATATAAACAATTTAAGTTCTTTTTTCTCTGCAATCTGATGAATATATTTACAGGCGATTGCACCTTCCGGAAGATATCCGATTTTACCGACGTTCTGAATCAGATCATCAATATCCTTGAATTTTGAAAGCATATCTGTTTTGATCATATCCTGACCAAAACGTCTGTTTCGTCCGTATTTACTTTTACATGTTACATCAAGATCTCCGACACCTGAAATAGATGCAAAGGTTTCTGCATGAGTAGCACCCATTGCAAATCCAAGTGTCATGATTTCATTAAGACCTGCCGCAAGAAGAAGACTTTCCGTATTATCGCCGAATTTATCTGAAGTTTCTGCAATTGCGTCGAGTGCACCGTAAACAACTGCAATAACATTTTTCGCTGCAGCACAAATCTGCACACCAATTATATCAAAGCTTGAATATGCGGCAATTCCAGGAACACGCATCAATTCGCGGACTTTAATTGAATTTTTTGGATTCATGGAAGCAGAAACAAGACCTGTAAGTTTTCCCATTGCAACTTCTTCCGCATGGCTCGGTCCTGCAACATAAACTGTTTTGTTTTTATAGCATTCAGGAAGTGCTTCTTCCATTGTTTCAAGAACAAGCTTAGGTCCATCCTCTGAAGGAACAAATCCTTTGGTTAAAGAAAAAACAACCGTTGAACCGTCTGCAATGTTCGGAACATTTACGATTTTAGCTATTGTTGATTTTAAAAATAACGAAGGTGAAGCTATTACCAGAAAATCTTTTCCTGTCGCAACTTCAATAATATCATTGGAACAGGTAATAGAATCACTCAGTTTAAATCCCGGAAGGAATTTTTTATTCTCATGCTCGTTATTGATTGATTCTACAACTTCATCTTCCAGTGCCCATAACTGAATCTTATGATTTCCACGAGCAAGGGCCTGCGCAAAACCTGTACCCCAGGCACCTGCACCAATTACACCTACTGATTTCGATTCCATATCTTCACCTTTCAGAAAGAATTATTGATTAATACCAGCCTGCTTCACAGTCATTCCAGTCAAAGATTTCTTCATCCTTGAACCAGAGTTTTATTTCTCTTTCAGCACTTTCATCACTGTCAGAAGCGTGAATAATATTTCTTTCTGTATGTGTACAATAATCACCACGGATTGTTCCAGGTGCAGCATCTGCAGGCTTTGTTGCACCGCACATCTTTCGTACTAAATTAACACAGTCATCTGCCTGAAGAACCATAGCAATAACAGGACCGGAAGTAATATATGAAACAAGACCATCATAAAACGGCTTACCTTTATGCTCAGAATAATGAGCCGATGCAAGTTCCTGAGAAACATGCATCATTTTCATACCAACTAATTTCAAACCTTTTTTTTCAAGGCGGGCAATTACCTCACCTACCAGACGACGATTCACAACACCTGGCTTTAACATAGCAAAACATCTACTCATAATCGTTTATTATATCATAATTTTTATTTTTAATTCAATCTATCAAGCTTATCTATGACTTCCTGAATTATACTGTCAGGGGTTGATGCTCCGGCCGTTATTCCGATTGATTTAAATGTATAAAAGCTTTGAGGAATATCATCGGCAGACTGAATATGAGCAGCAGCCTTAGAATTTTCCAATGCAGTCTGATAAAGACGTCTGGTGTTTGCCGAAGTTTTACCGCCTATTACAAGAATTCCTTCTGCTTTTTTGCATAAATCTAAAAGTGCCGCCTGGCGTTCGTTTGTCGCAGGACAGATTGTGTTCATTACCGCGAGATTCTTAAATTTTCCCCTTAAAATCGATTCAATCTCTGCAAACTCTGATGGACTGAAGGTTGTCTGACTCATAAGTATTACGTTTATTTTACCGGGAGATGGAAGTTCAAGCTTTTCTGCTTCCGAGGCATTCTGAATCTGTACGAAATTTTTACCTGCAAATCCCGCTATGCCTATCATTTCTCCGTGATTTTTATCACCGGAAATTATTACATAATCATTCTGATCTGTATAACGTTCTACCATTTTCTGACTGGCTTTTACACGAGGACAGGTAGCATCAATTATCCGGCAGTTTTTCTGTTCAAGTGCAGAAATTACTTTCGGTGAAACTCCATGCGCACGGATAATTACTACAGAACCATCAGGAATCTGCTCAATATTCTGTTCTTCAACGGTACAAAGTCCTCTTTTCTGTAAATCTGCAAGTGCACTTTCGTTATGAATCAGAGGACCAAGAGAATAAACCGTACTTCTATTTTGAGAGAGTGCCTGTTCTGCAAGCTCCACTGCACGCCTGACACCAAAACAAAATCCAAGCACTTTAGCACAAAGAACATCCATACCTTAATAATATCACAAAGACATAAAAAAAGCACCAGCGGAAACTGGTGCCTTATATTTCAGATTCATGCTTTACTTATTATCATAAAGCATAACGTGAATGACATCGACTAGTTCTTGTCTGCCTTCAAAGAGTGATGTACACCGTATTCAGGCTTCCATCCCTTTCGGCATGCACAGATAAATGCACTTGAAATGAACAGTGATGAATACATACCGCAGATTAAACCTACAATCATTGCAAGAGAGAAGTCTTTAATGCTTCCAGTTGTAAAGATGAACAAAGCAGTAACTGCAATCAAGGTAGTAACGGTAGTCAAAATAGAACGAGACAAAGTATCTGACAATGACTGATTCATGATTTCCTTGAAAGATTTTACATCTGTCATTAATTTCATGTTATATCGTACACGGTCAAGAATAACTACAGTTGCATTGATTGAGTAACCTACGATTGTAAGAACTGCCGCAAGAACTGTTGTTGAAAATTCAAGTCTTGTCCAGATGATGAATGTAAACATTATAAGCGAGTCGTGAATCAAAGCTATGATAGAACCCAAAGCAAAATCCCAGTGGAATCTTATTGCTGCATAAAGCCAGATTAAGAAAACCGTAACAAGGAACATTACAATAGATTTAAAAGTATTTGATTTAGACATGCTTGTTGCAATGAAATCTGTTTTTACAATTGCAATTTTTTCTGCACCGAATTTTTCACTTAACTGTCTGTTGAGCATGGAAATAAGATTTGCCTGATCAGATGCTTCTGTAACACCAAGTCTTATCTGATAACTTGCATCTGCTCCTACACCAAGCTGTTTTACATTTACACCTTCCACTGCGCGGAGTGCATTACGAACATCATCTGTCGTAATATCAGAAGTTCCGGAAGGATAAATATACAATGGTTTGTTTGTAAGCTGATTAGTAGCGGCAGAGTTTAAGAAAAGCTTTGTTGTATCAAAAGAACCGTTATTAACCTTTACAGAAACACCATCAATCTTTCTAAGTTCATCAGAAAGAGAAGAAACATTTGTATATTCAAGGAAGTTATATGAACGTGTTTCGTTTACAGCACCAATACCGCTGATTACAACGTCCATCTGTCCCATAGACAATTCTACAGTTACATTTGCAGAACCCTCATAGGTAATTTCTGCTACCGGAGGAGCAACCCGCACTTCTTCAATAAGACCAGGTCTGAAATCTATACCTAAATTAATTCCTTTCAAACAGAATCCGACAATACCAGAAATAATGATAGCCGAACTGAAAATAACTGCAGGAATAAATAATTTACTGAAATTTAATGATTTTTTCATTGTTTAATCCCCCAACCAATACTGATTTTCTTTGCGTGCAGAACATCTGTCTGGAAGTCGAAAATCAATCTAGAAACGAACAATGCTGTAAATACTGAAGAAATTACACCGATTGCCAGAGAAACTGCGAAGCCCTGTACTGCACCAGTACCAAGGAATGAAAGGAACAATGCTGCGATAAGAGTTGTAATGTTAGAGTCAAGGATTGCCCACAACGCATTGTCAAATCCCATAGAGATTGCAACTACACGACTCTTTCCGGCCCTCAATTCTTCCTTAATTCTTTCAAATACAAGAACGTTAGCATCTACTGCCATACCGATAGTAAGAATCATACCGGCAATTGCAGAAAGTGTAAGCGTATAGTTGAAAGCCGAAAGAATTGAGAACATAAGATAAAGGTTCAAAACCTGTGCAACAACAGCATTAATACCTGCACCCTTATAGAAAATAAGCATGAAAACAAGGATTAAACCAAGACCAAGAAGAATTGCCATAACACCCTGTCTGATTGCTACTTCACCTAAAGATGCGCCGATTACCTGCTGGCTTTCGACGATTAACGGAACGTTAAGCCATGCAGTAGAAAGAACCTTCTGAATATTTCTTGCTTCCTGTTCTGAGAAAGCGCCTGAAAGCTGAACATCACCTGTAGTAATTGCATCATTGATTCTTGCGTTTGATTTAGCCTTGTCATCACTTACGATACAAAGATAGTCGCCTTTGTGTTCGCCTGTAAACTGACCGAAAATTGTAGTTCCTTCTGCATCAAGCTTAAAGCATACGGTAGGCTGTCCGTTATAAGGATCTGTTCTTACTTCAGCAGACTGAATATGCTTACCGTCAAGTGCAATTTCTTTTTTGACTACAAGCCAGTCATCGCGTACATCAAGACCATATGAATCCTTTGAATAAAGACCAAGAACCTCGCAGTCTTCAGGAATGATTGAAGGATCCATTAATTTTCCTGCTGCATTGAAGGTTGAAGCAGGATGCTGTGAATAATATGCTTTGAAAGTTGAAGTTGCTTCCATATCTGTAAGACGGAAATTCAACATTCCTTTACCCATAATCAAAGTATTGATTGCATCTGCCTGAGCAGCACCCGGAATTTCAATATAGATTCTGTCATCTCCCTGCTGACGGATTATCGGAGATGTAAGACCAAAACGGTCAATTCTGCTTGTAAGATTTTCAAGGGCATTTTCCATTGCTTCTTTTTTAAATGCTTCTACGTCAGAAGAAGCAAGTGAATCACCCTGAGCAGCAACAGCGGCATCAAGATCTGCACGAACGATAACGTTCATACCACCTGACAAATCAAGACCAAGCTTTACTGACTGTTCATAGTTTTTCTTAGCCTTCTTGATTTTTTCCCTGTAATAGCTTTCAAGATCGTTGAGGAATTCAAGCTCACTTGAATATGCATTAAGAACAGCTTTTGCAGTCATTTCTGCAGGTGCTTTTTCACCAAGCTTTTTGTATTTAGCTGCTGCTTTCTTTTCAATCCATGCAAGACTTTCATCAAGCTTTGCATCCGGATTATCTTTTACTAACTGTTTAATTGCGATTACATCTTTTGATGCTTCATTTGTTGAGTAATCCTTAATGCTTTCTGTAGAACCTAAAGCAAGTGACTGAACTTCTTTAGGAGTCCTTCCATACCAGCTTATAGACGGCCAAAGGAATGCAAAACAAATAGCAAGAACAGCAAGAAGAATCACAAAGCGTGCACGTTTGTTCATTTTTAAACTCCACTATATATTACTATTCTGCAGATGAAGATTTATCTGCTTTTTTTTCTTTTTTTGCTTTCTTAGCTTCTTTTGCTTCTGCAACCCTTGCTGCTTCTGCCGCTAATTCAGTTTCTGTTTTCTGAACGGTTGCGATTGCAGTTCTGTTGAATTCAATCTTTGTATTTTCATCAACCTTTACAATAACAGTATTTTCTTTTACAGATGAAACAGTACCATGAATACCACCGATAGTTATTACATTGTCACCTTTTTTCAATGCATTAATCATTTTCTGTGTTTCTTTCTGTTTTTTGCTCTGTGGTCTGATTATAAAGAAATAAAAAATTACAAAAAGACCTAAAAGCGGAACAAAACTGATAAGTCCTGCGCCACCAAGCCCCTGTGCTGGAGCTTCCTGCTGTAAAAATGGAATAAATGACATATCTTCCTTCCTGATTTAATATTATTTTTTGATATTATTATCAATTTTACAAGAATATCATTTATAAAGTCTTGTGTCTACTACTGAATTAATTGTGTTAAAGAGTCATTTAATTTTTTGAGAGTTGAATCATTCGGATTTATTGCAACTACCTGACGCAGATAATACTGAGCCTTACGGTAATCCTTTTTTGAATAATATATTTCATATAAACGGAAAAGCGCTTCAGAATTCCTTGAGTTTGCAATCAGCGATGAACGTAAATCTGCAAGGATGTTTTCTTCGTTACGCTGCAGATAACTTCTTCTGTAATAAAGATAGCTTTTAATTTTTGGAGACGCATTTGAAAGCATTGAATTAATAATTGACATTGCAGTATCACGGTTACCGACCGATGAATAGGCAAGCACATAAGCCTGAATATGATATTCATCTGTTTTATTTGAATTATATGCCTTTACCGCCGTATCAAGCGCTTCACCGTTTTTTCCGATTTTCAGACATACAGTTACAAATCTGAATATAACCTCCGGAAGCACTTTATTCTTTTTTACAAGCTCCCGGCTTATTTTATACGCTTCCTGCCAGCTTTCTCTTTTTATCAATCCGTCGAGGGCATAAACGAGTGCCTCTGCATTTTCAGGATCCTTTTCCAGAACCATTGCGGCAAGCTCATCTGCATATTTACCCGCAACCGGAAGATCAATCTGAGAAGAAAGCTTTGCGGCAAGCATAAGTGCATCAAGATTATCAGGATAATACTGAAGTGCTTTTTCTATCGTTTCAGAAGCGGCAGTCGTATTTTTACTCCAGTCAAGCTGAACCCTTGCACGAAGGACAAGATAATCTATATCGCTGGTACTCTGTCTTGCATACATATCAAGAAGTGATACTGCATGAATATAATCATTTTTTTCTATATAGATTCTGGCACGGAAAAGTACAAATTCAAGATCTGTAGGAGTCTGCTGTAAAACTCTGGCAACATATTCTTCGGCAGCATCATAATCTGAATTATCGAAAGCGATGTACGCATTCTGCTTCAATACGGCAAGATTGTTTGAATTGTCGCTTCCCGCAACCTGTTTTACAATTTCACGGGCCTTATCAGTATTTCCGTTTTTACTTATGGCTTTTGAATATGCTATACCTATTTCCTGACATTTATCGTCCATCGAAAATGCTTTTTCAAGATACGGTTCTGCCTCGTCAAACTTACCCTGATTTTCGTAAAGAATACCAAGCATGTAATTTACAAGAACAGAATCGCTTCTAAGCTTAAGTGCATTTTTAAGGGCATTTTCACATTGTGCATAAAGTTCAGAATCAGATTTATCTGCTTTAAAAAGTACAAAAGCAGGAAGTACGATTCCAAGAAAATCTTCATTACCGGTGCTTGTATCAAAAATGCCGCTTTTTACCGATTTCAACGCTCCTGCATAAGCATTATCTTCGTTATATTCAAAAACCTGCCAGGTGACTTTTTCCGAGGGATATGCAAGCTCAATAATCTGAGAACAGACATAAAGAAGAACCCGTTCATTTTCTGTGTATTCTGCTTCACCCTTGCGCAGAGTTTTCATTGCCTGCTGAATTGAAGACGGAGATCCTTTTTCGACACCTTCCATTACAACCGGATCTATTTTATAAAAATATGTTCGCGCCTTATTTACCACAGGAATCTTAACTGCGGTTTCTGATGGAGAACCTGATTCTTTTGTAACAACGGCACTTGCCGAAGCTTTTTTCTTTTTTGCAAAAACAGGATTGCTCAAAAGGAATGTAAAAATACAGACAAAGAAAAATAACTTCAGACTATTTTTTTTCCGGAGAAATTTCATCATCCTCAAACTGACTTGGTCCGTCTTCCTTAATAGTTAAATTTTTAAACTTTTTCTGCGCAAAGTAATATGCAATTAAAAAACCACTCCAGAAGGCAATAAGTAACGGTCCGAACACAATAATTACCTTTCTGAACGAAAATGGAATAATTTTAAATGAAAACAGGAAGAAAATGCAGCTTATGACAAGCAGAACAATTGCAGGAATATAATAACCTGCCTTAATCCTCTTATATTTATAATTTCCCGCTATGAATAACGTTAATGCCGAAATAACACCCATTACAGGCCACCATTCGATAAATGAATACGGAATAAGCTTTCTGAACAGCAGGAATACAAAAATGCCGAGAATCATTGAACATATACCAATAAACACCTGATATGCCCTTTTAGAATAGACATAGGCAAAAACGGTAAGAATAACACCGCAGGCAAAAAGAATAAGAGGAAGTGCATCAAGAAAGAATGTATGCTGTAAGCTGGAAATAAAAAACGTAACCAGAATAACTGCAATAAGAAGCAGGATAATCAGTACGCCCAGAATATCTGAAATAAATTCCTTGCCTTTTCTCATAATTTTTTCTCCATATTAAGTTTATCGAACTTAATTTATCTATTTTATATATATTTTTTAATCTTTACAATAAGCCGTTACTATGATAATTTTAAAAAATGATTAGGAATAAAACTATTATTAAATATATATGTGCTTTTTTAATTACCGCTTCAATTTTTACCGCAACAGGCTGCAGTAAGAAAAAATCAGAAAAACAGAAGGAACAGTACGCCCTCGAACAGTATAAGCTTAGTCTGGAAACACAGATTTTAAAACCGGCACAGCGCCTTGCCATCATCAAGCTTATTGCAAACGATTATCTTTTGAACGAAGACTATCAGGGTCTGATTCTTTTTTTAACTAACATCATCGAAAAAACTCCTGATGATATTTACAATGCCTACTATATGCTCGAAACAGCCTTTGCATACCTGAGGATTAATGCAGAACCGATCGCTGAATATTATTTTGACAGAATCCTTCAGAAATGCCCTGACATTTTAATCAAGGGAACCTCGGCACATTTCATCTGTCTTCAGAATCTCATTCAGATTTCAAAAACACCAAGCCACAGAATCAAATATTTCAACGAGCTTATAAACCGTTTCCCGAACGACATCAATAAAACCGAGCTTTATCTGCGGCTTACACACGAATACGAAAAAGACAACCAGTGGGAAGAAGCGCTCAAAACATGTTCCTTATTCTTACAACAGCCTGACGCAACGACGATTCAGATTCCCGGAGAACCGGATGCCTACAAAAATGCAAGACGACTTGTAGACTTCAATAAATCTACAAAGGACTGGACGTTCAGCTCTCTCAAGAAACTGGAAAATGCAGTAATCTCGGCAATCAACAATGCAGACGGTGAAGCTCTCGACAGATACAAGGCAAAGGTTAATTTCTTTACAATGTCCTGGAAGCAGGATGAAACAGACAATGATTCTACACCGGAAGATTTTTCAATGGTAAACTGGATTGACGGCAACAAAATCCAATGTTCAAAATCACTGGACGAATCATCAAATCCGAACGAAGCATATCTCAAAACATGGGGATGGAATTCGTATGTAGATGTCTGGTATTTCTATTTCAAGAAAGTAAACTTTCCGCTTGATCCTGAAATCAACGGTGACTGGGAATGGGCCGGTATTTATATAGGTAACAAACTCTGATGAAAAAAATGATTCTTAAAGCAATAGTGTTCTCTCTTTGTGCTGCGATGCTTTTTTCCGAACCGGTTTTCAATCAGGAATCTGAAGATAAAGAACAGAAAATCAATAATCTGTCCTGTAAATTCCTCAAGACAATAAATTCCTTTTCTAACTCACATTCACTGGTAATAATCGACAGATCGCTTAATTACAGTCAGCTTACACTCGACGGTTCAAACAGGCCGGAGGTACAGCAGTTCCGTGAGCTTTACCAGAAAGAACAATATAGAAAACTTCTTTCTGATTCACTTGAAAATGCAGTTGAATACAGGCTTTATGTGCGCAAAGCAATTGCCGATGCAGGACTTCCACCGGAGCTTGAATATCTGCCGGTTGTTGAATCCTTTTATAAAACAAATGCAAAATCACGTTCAGGCGCACTTGGAATGTGGCAGTTCATGGCAAATTCAGTTAAACCGTATCTTAAGCTTAATGATTATGTGGACGAACGTCTTGATCCCTGGTACGAAACAGAAGCCGCCCTTAAAAAGCTCCAGGAAAATTACAGGATGTTCGGTGACTGGCTTATTGCAATTGCCGCCTATAACTGTGGAGCCGGTGCAATGACAAGGGCACTCGCAAAAGCAGAAATAAAATCCTTCTGGTATTTATGTGAAAAGGAACTCATCCCTCTTCAGACAAGACAATATGTTCCAAAGCTTATTGCAATTGCCGACCTTGTAATGAATACACAGTATTACGAAAATAACATTCCTCTTCACGAAACTGAATACGAATCTCTTTTTAATGAAAAAAACGGTCTTTTTGATTTTATCACCGTAAACAGACCTTATTCACTCAAACAGCTTGCAAGAGCCATGCGCATAGACACCGATGAGCTTATAAAACTCAATCCTTCATTTACACAGGGCTGTACTCATCCTAAAACTGAATCTAAAATTCGTCTTCCGCTTGGAATGGAAGAAACTGCATTAAAAGCTCTTGAAACAATTGAACCTCTTGATATTCCGATAAAATACAAGGTTGTTAAAGGTGATACGCTTTGGGGCATTGCAAAAAAACACGGAACTACAGTTAAAGCAATCTGCGAATTGAATAACATAAAGGAAAATTCAGTCCTTAGTATTGGAAAAATTCTTTATGTTCCTCAAAAAATTTCCCGATAAAGAACTAATGAAAAGGATTTTTTTACATTTATCAATATTTTTAATCTCATTTTTAATTTGTAACACTGTTCATGCAATTCCAAAAGGAACAGTAGAATCAACTAGTGAAGTAAACTGGATAACAAGAAAATTTGTTTCACACATTTCACTCGATACAAAAAAAGCACAGCTTCAGATGCCGTCAGGAAAACAGAAGGCTTCGGCACATATAAAAAACAAAATGCCTGAATTAATACAGCCGCCGCTTTTATCTTTATATGCAGATTCTTACAAAACTCTGGCTGATTATGTTCTTTCGGAAGATATTTCCCTTGATGATTTATACGGCTTTATTATGGGTGGCTACAAAACTCCTGATGTTTTTTCAACAGATGCAAAAAAATTAAAAACTACAAACACTTTGAACATAAATAACATCGGACGCCTGCTTGTTCGTCACAAATATCCATACACACCAGAAGAACCGGTTGAAACTGTACCGACACGTGAATATTCTGGAATCATCATCGATGCGCGAGGAAGTTACATAGTTCACGGAGAATATGTAAAAGATACTGTCTACCCGTGCTTTTTTCCGAAAATCTGGGATGAAAAAATGAATATCATTTACGAACGTGGAATGGTAGATGTAAACAAAGTAAAAAATGAAGGTCTGATTGTTTACGATTATTCAGACAGTCCCGAAAGATATGAAACCAGAATCGGTTCAGATCCTTTGTACATAAGGGCCGTAGAAGTTTTCGGACGCAACAGGACAGATCCTGTAATAAAACGCGAAGATGCACTTAAGATTTTATCATCACCGAAAAATCAGAAGCTTTTGAACGAAGGAAAAATCGTAATCCTTTTAGATAAAGAACGCCTCGTATATAACGTAGCAACTCCTGAACCGACACAAACCTTCTATGAAAAAACTGAGCTTTTCAAACAGGATCTTGGACGTAACCCGGTTCCTGGAGTTCAGATTACTACAGGCGATGTCTTGAAATATCAGGTTCAACTGAATTTCTATCCGGATTCTTCAGAGCTGCTTCCAGGCGAAATTGACAAAATTCTTTATGTTTCGACTCAGCTTAAGGATTTACTCGTTGATGACGGTTACACGATTCTTATTGAAGGTCATACAGCCGATGTAGATAAACCGGTCGGACAATTAAAGCTTTCCATTGAACGTGCACTGACTGTCCGCGATGCCCTTGTCGCAGAAGGCCTTAATTCAAAGATTTTCACTTACAAAGGATGCGGAGGAACAATCCCGATTGCATCAAACGACACCGAAGAAGGACGGGCACAGAACAGACGTGTAGAAATTACAGTCCGCCCAAGGGCAACCTACATCCGCCGCGATAATTAATCTATTTTATGATTTCAAGATTCTTTGCCTGATATTCAGGCAGGAATTTTTTTGTCAAATTATTTTCAAATTGTACTTCAATTATCAGTTCATCGTCACCGGTAAGTTCGGTATTTATAATCCTTCCGTATCCGTATTCGTCATGATAGATTTGAGTCCCCTTACACCATTTTTTTGCAAGAGCCGCTTTATCGCCGTAATCTGAATATTCTTCGCGGCCGCTTCCATATCCGTATCCATAACCGCCATAAAAACCACCGTTCATTTTCGAAGACGGAGGATTTCCGATTATCGTAAAAAGGCTTTCATCAAAATCCTTAATGAATTTACTTGGAACAGAATACTGAAGGCTTCCATACAGATACCGCTGTGCACAGCTTGTAATATAAAGTTCATCCTTTGCACGGGTAATTCCTACATAAAAAAGACGTCTTTCTTCTTCAAGACTATCACCGGTTTTATCGTTCCGCGGAAAGATTCCATCTTCAAGTCCAGTGATGATGACTCTGTTATATTCCAGACCCTTCGTATTATGAAGAGTAATTAGCGTTACTGCATCATCGGGCAGCTGTTCATCTGATTTTTCAAGGGTGCGGTCACGATTAATTGAATCTAAAAATTCTGTAAGCCCAGTAAGACTGCATTCATAACCGGCAGCATTATTTACAAGCTCCTGAAGGTTTAATTCACGTGTCGTACCTTCAACTTCATCCCCGGCCCTGTGATGTTTATCGAGCTCTGAGCCTTCAATAAAATATTTAAGTAAATCAGAAAGTTTTTTTTCTTCTTTTTCTTCAAGGATTTTCGCAGCTCCCTCATAAAGTCTTACAAAACAATCTATTCCTTCTGCCGCTTTTTTAGAAACACAATCCTTATTTTCTGCCATTGATTCCAAAAGATTGTTATAAGTAACAACCGTCTGACCGTTTTCATCAGTCAATGTTTTTTCTGAAAGCGCTAAAAGCTTGTCCTGAGTTTTTTCACCGATTCCACGAGAAGGTTTATTTATAATCCTTCTGAAAGAAACCTCATCCCTCGGATTTGAAAAAAGCGAGATATATGCAAGGGCATCCTTTATTTCTTCACGTTCAAAGAATTTAAGGGAACCAACAACTACATAAGGTATCTTATTTTTAACAAAAGCTTTTTCAAAATTCAAAGACTGTGCATTTGTCCTGTACATAATTGCCCAGTCACTGTAACACGCCCCATCCTTTATTGATTTTTTGATTAAACTTGAACAGAAAGGCCCTTCATCCTCATAACCTGGTAAAAATGCAAGCACCGGACTACCGCCTCCTGAACGTTCTGCAACAAGCGTTTTTCCGAGACGATTTTCATTTTTTGATACGACAAGACTTGCCGCTTCAAGGATTTTTGAAGTTGAACGGTAATTTCTTTCAAGCCTGATAATCTGTGTACCAGGGAATTTATCGGAAAACGACAGAATATTCTGAACTTCGGCGCCACGGAAATGATAGATGGACTGATCATCATCTCCGACAACGCATACATAACAGTCATTTCCTTCTTCAACACCCGAAAGCTTCTGTAAAAGCTTATATTGGGCGATATTCGAATCCTGATATTCATCAACCATTATTACTTTAAAACGATTATGAATCTGACGGGCAACCATCGGTTCCTTCTGCATTACAAGATACGGCAGCATAATCAGATCGCCGAAATCGACGTTTCCACATGCCCTGAGCTTTTTCTGATATTCAGAATAAATTGTATTTATGTCAAATTCACTTTGTAAAAACGAAAGATCATCCTCCGGTAAAAGACAATAATCCTTTGCAAGCGAAATCTGTTTTGCCGCTATCTTTGCTTCTTTTGTTGAAAGCGACGGATCTGCCTTGCGGACAAGGACGGCCATATCATCATCATCATAAACGGTAAAATTTTTCTCAAGACCGGCTTCATCGCTGTACTTTCTTAAAAACCACGAACCGAAAGAATGGAAAGTCCTTATCTGCGAGCCTTCACTCCGAGGTTCAATGGCAGCAGCCCTTTGCTTCATTTCAGCAGCCGCTTTTTTTGTAAAAGTCACCGCAAGAATGGAATAAGGTTCTACATTTTTCTGATTAATCAGATATGCAATCTTGGTAGTTATAACACGGGTTTTTCCCGAACCGGCACCTGCAAGAATCAAAAGCGGAGACCCCTCGTGGACAACCGCCTCACGCTGCTGCTCATTTAATACAGTTAAATATTCTTCCATCATGCCTCCGGTCTTACAAATCGTGAATCCAGATCAACACCGGTACAGGCAATAACCTCTACCGTAACTACCATTCCTTCCTTTATGTATTTTTCATCATCCTTATCAAATCTGATTACAACTGCACCGTCTACTTCTGGCGCCTGAAACCATGAACGTCCTATTGCAAGTCCTTCGTAATCATCTGCATTATTGTCTGACTCAATCAATTCTTCAACAAGAACACGCAGAGTCTGTCCCCTGTAATGCTCAAGCCTTTCTGTCGTAAAGGACAACTGCTGTTTTTCGAGAATCCTGCACCTTTCATTTGCAGTTTTTAAAGGGATTCTTTTTTTCATAACATAAGCGGGAGTATCTTCTTCACGACTGTATGCAAAGGTTCCCGACCAATGAGGCTTTATATTCTTTAAAAAATCAAGGGTATTATCAAAGGCACTGTCTGTTTCACCTGGAAAACCGGTTAAAAAAGTCGTCCTTAAAACCATATCAGGAAGTTCTCTTCGAAGCTTTACAATAAATTCTTCATAGGATTTTTTTGTACCGCTTCTGTTCATCGCTCTAATAACTTCATCATCTCCGCTCTGAAAAGGAATGTCAAAATAATGAACGATTCTCTTATCTTTATTTATTTGAGCGATAATATCAAAATTAAAATGATCCGGATGAATATAAAGAAGTCTGACAATAAAATCTCCCTGTATCTGACTGATAAGAATTAAAAGAAGCGATAAGGCAGAAACACCTTTCGAACAGTTTTCAAGCCTTCTGTTATATTGATTTTTTTCGAGGGATGTTTTTTCAAACAGATTTTCATCCTCAAGACCTGTTCCATACGCCGCAATATCCTGACCTATAAGATTTATTTCATACACTCCTTTTTTTACAAGAGCTTGTATTTCTTCCAGAATATAAACTGCTTTACGGCTTCTTAATTCCCCGCGGATTAAAGGAATGGCACAGAATGAACAGTGATTCGAACATCCCTCGGTAATTTTCACATAAGCAGAGCCCTTAAAACCAAAACGAACAGATTTTTCACCTTCACAGATTCCTGTCTGCGGAAACACTGCTTTTGTACGTTTTTTTTCACATTCATCGATAAAATCTGCGATTTTCGAAAGATTACCGTTTCCGAATACGCCTGCAAGTTCAGGAATCGATTCAAAAAGCTCATCGCTGTAACGCTCTGCAAGGCACCCTGTTAAAATGATTTTTGCATCCGGATAATTTTTCGACGCACTGTAAATTGCATCAATTGATTCTTTCTTTGCAGAATTGATAAATCCGCATGAATTGATGATTATATAATCTGCCTGTTCAGGATTAAATGTTATTTCAAATCCATTCTTTACCAGAAAGCCTGTAATGAGTTCTGCGTCAGTCTGATTTTTAGCACAACCATGCTGATCGATGAAAAATTTTACAACGGATTTAATCAAGTTCTATAACCACAAGACGGTAACGTCCATCTGTATCTTTAATCCATTTGATATCTTCTACCAGAACGTGTCCTGCGACACCGATATCAAGATCAAAGCTCTTTGAGTCTGCAATAATAGTAATTTTTACAGTATTACTGTTAGACATCCACAATCTGATGCCATTATGAGGAGTAGCAGTAAAGACTTCACCGCTTGAGAAATAAGTTTCTACAGAACTCTGGGAATCTGCCTTGTTTCTGAAAAGACATGCACCACGGAATGAAGCATTAACTGTAAACGGATATGCACGGTTATCTTCAATAATGACTTTCTGAGGATGTTTAGACCTTACTTCATCGACAAATGGAATTTCATCAACATAAACATTCGATGCTTCGTTCGGAACTCCATGCCGCAGAAGAACGCTTACCTCTGCACCACGTCCTTCGTCGGTATACGAAAGATCTGAAACATAAACTATTAAATCCGGATTCGAATCACCGTTAATATCAATTTCTGATTCTTCTGCAAGATCTGTATAGAAAACACCCGATGGAGTTTCAAGTCCAAGAGAAGAAAGCGTATTCTGAACTGTAAGAATAATCTGACCGTTATCGGTAGGAACAATAAGCTGATCACCCTTATAAATACGTTCACTGAATTTTGAATCGTCAAGCTCATATTTCTTGTTCTTAACCTTGCTTGAAACTACTACCGAAGGATCATCAATTGCCTTATGTTTTTTGATAAGACATATTGAAACAATAAGTATAACTCCAACAACCAGTGCAATCGGGGTAATGATTGCCGGTAAAAGCCATGCAGGTCTATGACGTGCAGTAAGCTCAATTGGAACAGGAGATTCCTGAATTTTCTTGTTGTTATAAAGCTTAAGCATTAATGCAGTATCAAGCTCAAGATAATTCGAATAGTTTCTGAGGAAACCAATCATATAAGCTTCACCGGGGAATGCAGAATTATCTTCATCTTCAAGCCCCTGAAGGTATCTTTTATCAATTGAAATATCCCTTGCAATCTTATCTAAATCGAGACCTTTTTCTGTACGCTTATTCTTCAGTATTTCTCCAAAACTATTCATTTCAAGTTACTCCGTAAACAGGAAGTTGTTCAAATTATTAGCAGATGATGGAGCATCATAAATAAATCTGTTTTCTGAAATGCCCGTATTGATCCTGTATGCCAGGAAATTAAAAATAAATGAAATTCCGCCGGGAGTTACAGCTTCAAGCCTTCTGATTAATTTTGTCTCAGGATTTACAGCAAGCTTGATATATCTGAATGCTTCACCACCCTTACTGTGCAGAATAAATTTTACGACCATTTCATCTGAAGATGAATCAAGAGGAACAGGTGCCTGACCGGTTTCATAGGCAACAGTATAATAACGACTCATCAATGCAAGTCCCTGTGCAGAACCACCGGATTTTGCCTGCTGCTGAAGAACAGCCGATGAATCAGGAAGATACATTGTAAGCATATCGCCGTTGTAGCAGATTACCTGATTTGCAGGTTTTGTATAATCAAGACGGATGAAATTAGGTGCCTTAAATGAAAGAACACCATATGTTTCTTTACCATTGATTGTAATATTAAAATCTGCTTCGTAATCTTTAAACGATGCATAGTATTCAGAAACAGATTTAAAATATGCACTCGCGGTAGTAATTCCCTGTGAACTCAAATTAAATGCACAGGCAGATAAAATAAATAAACAAATAAATAATTTTTTCATAATGGTTAACCTTATTTATTTTAGAACAGTTACTCTTTTACGTCAACTGACTTACTCTTCTGTTTTGAAGATGATTTTTTAGAATTATCTGAAGCAGCCGGAACCTTGCAGTTCTTTTCTGCATTTACTATTTCATAGAATTGCTTTCCATCGATAGTTTCTTTTTCAACAAGAACATTTGAAATATATTCTAGCAGTTCCTTATGCTTTGAAAGAAGCTTTACGACTCTGTTATAACGTTCATCCATTATGCGGGCAATTTCTTCATCAATATAATTCTGTGTTTCTTCACTGAATTCACGGACAAGATTAGGTTCTCCGCCTCTGTTACCGAGAACACCTTTTCCAAGCGTCATGTTTTTAAATTTCTTAGACATACCGAAATCTGTAATCATGCGCTTAATCATTTCTGTTGCACGTGCAATATCGTTGGAAGCGCCGGTAGAAATATCGTTAAGGATAATCTGTTCTGCCGCACGTCCGCCAAGCAGACTGTCTACCTCGTTTATGATATCCTTCTGCGTATATAAGAATTTTTCATCCTTATCGCGGTACTGTGTAAAGCCACCGACACCATTACTTCTTGGAACAACCGTGATTTTATTAACCGGTTCATGCTCAGGAATAAATGCCGCAACAAGAGCATGTCCAGTTTCATGAACAGAGATAATTTTAATCTCACGTTTATTATCCTTACGTGATTTTTTCTTAAGACCTATGCTGACTTTATCGATGGCATCATTAAAATCTTCCATAGTGACTTTTTTACGACCGTTTCTTACTGCAAGAAGGGCTGCTTCATTAACTACATTCGCAAGGTCCGCCCCCGCAAAACCTGTCGTTCCATGAGCAACAGATTCAAAATCAACATCATCCTCAAGCTTAACATTCTTTGCGTGAATGCGTAAAATTTCTTCACGACCTTTTACATCAGGCTTTTCTACCGGTACCTGACGGTCAAAGCGGCCTGGACGAAGGATTGCAGGATCAAGAACATCTACACGGTTTGTAGCGGCAAGAACAATAAGTCCCTTTTCGTTATCAAAACCATCCATCTCTACTAAAAGCTGATTCAAAGTCTGTTCACGTTCATCGTTCGATGAAAAACCATTTGCCCTGCTTTTTGCGAGAGCATCAATTTCATCAATAAAAATAATACAAGGTGCTTTCTCACGTGCCTGCTTGAAAAGATCCCTTACACGACTGGCTCCGACACCGACAAACATTTCGACAAAGTCAGATCCGCTGATAGTAAAGAAAGGAACTCCCGCTTCACCGGCAACTGCACGTGCAAGAAGAGTCTTACCGGTTCCAGGATCTCCGACTAAAAGAACACCCTTTGGAATTTTACCACCGATATCCGTATATTTTTTAGGCGATTTAAGAAAATCAACTACTTCTACAAGTTCATCCTTTGCTTCATCAACACCGGCAACATCAGCAAAGCGGGTCTTTATTTTGCCTTCTTCAACAACCTTTGCACGGCTTGAACCGACGTTAAAAATGCTGCCGACTCCACCGCCTGTTCCACTGCCCATCTTCCTGAACATAAATACAGAAATAAGGATAATAAGGATAAGAGGTCCGAAGCTGTATAAAAGCGAAAGAAGATAATTCGGTTTTGGATTTACGAACTTATATCGGACATTTTTTTCATCAAGAAGCTCAAGAAAACTGTCCTTTACTCCAATTATAGAACTTTTATAAATATCGCGCTGAACCTGTGAATCTGATTTAAAAAGAGATGAAAGTCCCTTTGAATCAGTGACAGGTACCGAAATTACAGGACCATAGCCTGTAACAGTATCCTGTTCAATCTGAACTTCAACAATCTGTCCGCTTTCTACCTTTTTTCTGAATTCTGAAAATTCAATTGAATCATCATATTTTGAATTAAAGAAAAGACTGCCGATTGCCACACAGGTTATGATTGCAATGAGGATAAAGAAAAAAGGATTGCCTTTATTTTTCTTTTTATTGTTGTTTTTATTTTTCTGATGCTCAGGACCTGCAAATTTAAAAAACTTGTACGGATCGTTTTCATCATTATTATTGCTGCTTAAATTATTCTGGTCTTTAGCCATAAACTTTCCTTAACATAATAAACAAATGTACTATATAAATATAATGAAGATACGGCTTTTTTTCCACTAAAAATTTTCATATTTTTTTTATTTTTTTCTAAAGTAAATTTTTCAGATTCCGACAATCAAGATGTACCATACTATTCCAGGGAGGTCTAAGATGGGATATACAAATGCATACAGTGCATACCAGAAAACAAACGTAAGTACGGCAAGTCAGGGAAGATTAGTTGTGCTTTTATACGAGGGAGCTGCAAAACAACTTACAACAGCTTTAAGTTATTTTGAACAGAATGATACGATTCTGCCTTCAAATATTGAGAAATTCGGCATTGCAATTCAAAAAACACAGGCAATAATCACAGAATTGCAGGTTTCTTTAGATATGGACAAAGGCGGAGATATTTCTAAGAATTTAATGGCACTTTATATCTACTTTAATCAGGAGCTTATAAATGCCGGAATCAATAAAGACAGAAAAAAACTGGAATCTATCTTAACAATGGTTTCACAACTCGGTGAATGCTGGAGACAGGTTTCAAACAGCACGGCAAATGCACCCGCAGCAAAAGTTCAGAGCGCTGTCAATATAGAAGGATAAAATAGTATTCTGGGAGGAACTATTATGGACATTTCAAAAGAAGAATTAGACGAAAGAGTAGCATTATTACGAAAATTCAAATCACTGCTTGAACAGCAGCGTTCAAAATTCGAAGAATATTTACTCGTTCTCGAAAAACAACAGGATTCAATTGCATCTGAAAATCCAGAGGCTCTGCTCGCACACACAGAACTTGAACAGCAGGTTGTTAAAAACATTGCAAATCTCCAGAAAGTTATAGTTCCTATGAAAAGAATGTACAGAAGTGCTTCCGTTAATGACAGTAAAGAAGAAAGCGAATCTATCGCAAAAATCCAGAATGAGCTTTCAAGCCTTCAGGAAAAAGTGCTTAAACAGAATCAGATTAACAGAGATCTTCTCCGTGTACACATAGATAACATCAAGCTTCAGATTAACAACTTCAAGAATCCGTACAAAAATTCAAGAAGCATCTATTCAAAACAATCAGTTGCCCAGTTAATCGAAGTAGAAGCTTAAGTTGAAAAAATACACGATTTCACTTTTAACGGCATATACAAAAAATACGCGCATCATAGGCTCTCAGGGGAAAATTCCATGGAACATTCCTTCTGAGAGAAATCGTTTTAAAGCAATATGCCGGAGTAAAAAAGTTATAATGGGACGCAAAACCTTCTGTGAAATAGGTCACGCCCTGCCCTACTGCACAATAGTTATAATTTCAAAAACAATGAAGGACTGTCCCCCTGGCTGCGAACTGTTTACAAGCCTGAAAAAAGCAGTAAAAGCCATTGCAAAGGATGAAAAAAAACAGAATCCAGGCAAAATCCCTGAAATTCTTATTTGCGGAGGAGAAAGCATTTACCGGCAGACAATAAAAAAAGCAGATATAATCTATGCCACAGAAATTCATGCAGATTTTTCTGGAGATACATTTTTTCCCGAATTAAACAAACACTGGAAAAAAATCAGCACAGAGCAAAAAGAAGAAAACGGCATAAGATACGATTATATAACCTATAAACGATTCTAGACTTTATCTTTTTACTACCTTATCATATTCAATCCAGACAGGTTGTGTTGAATACTTACCTGTTGCTACATCATAATATCTGTAGGCAACCTTGCTTGTATTTCTGGAATTCATAAAATAAATTCTGCTTCCCCTTACCCAGACATTATCCGTAAAATCAATCTTAAACTTTTCATTTTCAGGAATAGTTGATCCATACCAGTCTGGAGTTATTTTCTCCATTTCGAGCTCATCTGTAAGCTTATAAATATCAACATAGGCATATTTATCAGACCAGTTTCTGACAATAATGTATACAGT
>JAFYZU010000035.1 GCA_017548565.1 Treponema sp. | reverse complement strand
TTTGTTTGTTTGTTTGTTTCATGTTTTTTCTCCTTTTTGTTTTTTTTTATAATAATTTCTATTATAGATAGAAAATTATTCACCGAGTTCAAACTTCCTTTTGTAGTAAATATAATCTTCAAGAATATCCTGGAAGCATGTATATTTGAATTTTGCCATCATTTTGGCCCAGTGCCATTGCTTGATGTTTTCTGTATGAGGCCATGGGGTCCAGAAAAGTCGTTTTGAAAAATGTCGAATAACTGTATTTTTATAAAGGAATTTCTGATCATTGAATCTTTGTGAAAGCATTTTCCGTTTTGTCGTACTTTTTTTAATAGCTGTCTGATCCGGGAAGAGATATTTTTTTTCATATGCGATTTTTCGTGCTTTCTGTAATAATCCTGTCTGCCTGATTTTTTTGATATTCATGAGCATTACTCCTGAATTCATAAAATTCGGATAAACAAGTATCTTTCCATAGTGGTCTCTTGCCACTGCATATTCATAATCATCAATGTTTATTTCATAAAGAGAGGTAATATCTTTGTTTGCAAGAGTATCTGTATCCAGATATAAAAGTTTATCAGGCATAACTTGTGGAATATCTGCAAAAAGTCTGAGCATGCAGTAAGGCGAGTAGGAGGTATTTTCATTTTTTGAATTTTTTAATTCTTTTTCATAAAGATCAGTTATATCAATTTTAATTATTGTATTTTCGTTATTATATGATTTGATGATTTTTTCAAGGAAAGCAATCTGTTTGTCCGTAATGGATGTAAAATCTTTATTAAGATAAGAAACATCCATCGTAAAAATATAAAAATTAAATATGTTTTTTGATTGTGTTCTTTTTAATATTGAAAGGGTGCAGGTCAGGATTCCATCAAAAACTTTATGATTACCGCAGAATAAAATGTTCATCATTCGGCTTCCTCCTGCTTAATAAATTTTCTGTTTTGCAGAAAGGAAGTGTATGAATGCTGTATTCTGTAATATAAAGCAGATGCTTTATAGTTACCTATACCTTTGTATTGCCCCCCCCAACGTTTGTTAAGTATTTTCTGTAAACATCCTTCTTTTCGAATATATTCTTTAAAGTAATGTATTCATATAAAATATCATCAAAGGCATCGTAACCGAAAATTTTATGAACTTTTGTTACATGATACTGCTTGATGTTTGCGGTATGCGGATATGGTGTCCAGAAAAGGCGTTTTGAAAAATGACGTACTACGGTGTGCTTCCACAGGAATTTCTGATCATTGAATTTCTGACCGAGAAGCTTCTTTTTTGTCGTACTGTGCCATAATGCATCCTGGTCTGCAAATAGCCATTTTTTTGTTTTTATCTGATTTCTTGCTTTTTCAAAAAGTCCTGTTTCCCTGCATTTTTTGAGGTTAAAAAGAATTACTCCGGCGTTTATATAATCCGGTCTTATAAGATATTTTCCATAATGATCATTTGCAGCGGCATATTCATAATCTGTTATATCCGTATCATACAAAAGTGTTATATCTCGGTTAAACATTATATCTATATCAAGATATAAGAATTTTTCAGGCATTTCAGGAAGTAAATCTGCAAAAAGCCTTATTAAAGTATAAGGAGAGCAGTAGCACTGTTCGTTAGGACTGTCGGCAAACTCCTTCATATAAATATCAGTAACATCTATCTTTCGAACTTTATTTTCCGGATTATAATCTTTTGCAACTTTGTTCAGAAAATCTATCATTTCATCGCTGATGCACTTATAATCTTCCCTTATATGAGAAACGTCCATTGTAAGTATTGTGATTGAAAATGCTTCCTTTGTCGTCGTTCGTTTAAAAATAGAAAGCATGCAGGTAAGTACACCATCAAAAACTTTATTATTACCGCAGAACATTACGTTAATCATTCTTTTCCTCTTTTTTTATATATTTAATAACTTCAATATTATTGTTTTTACTTCGTTCAACCATTGTATTATACACCATATCACGCAGTTTTGTCTTCTGTTCTTTTGAAGAAATGCTTTTATCTGCAAAAAACGGCCCGTCTACATAAGTTACGATTTTTGGTTTTCCGCGCTTATTTTTCTGATACGTGTTAGTAAAACAGAAGGTCGGAACATCATATTGAAGCGGATATCGGAACGATAAATCTACGAAGGGTCTTATTTTTGTATAATACGGCCAGATGTGTGCTTCGGGATAAATGCATACCGGATGATTCTGAGATATCCTTAGTTTAATTGTATTCATGAAATTTCTTGTGGCACTTAATCCGTCGGGCAGGGGAATCGCTCCAAGATACGGATTGATTCTTCCTAAAACAGGCATTGAAACATTGTTTGCATGTACTATAACGAAAATAGGATTCGGTTTTGAAACCATCGACGGTATAAAAGGATCAAGTGCCGTATTTGTATGATTTGCATAAAGAAAATACGCCTTATTTTTATATTCCTTGATTTTTTCTTTACCGATGATTTTTAATCCGTAAATATGCTTGAGCCAGAAGGATAAAACCGGTCTGAAAACAATGTTATACCAGAAAAAATGCTTGAAATTCCAGCCGAAGGAATCATCACCATATTTATAATTTTCATCTATTTTTCGCGGTGTAATTTTTGCCGTTGAAAATTCATCGTTGAGTTCATCGGTATAATAAATAATTTTCTGTTCCATTATTTTTCTTCCGGAAGATATTCAAGCGGAATTCCATAGAATTTTTCGTAAATGTTTTTCCAGATTTCTGAGTTTTTATCCCTGATTTCGTTTACGTTCTGTTTTTCAGTTTTTGATGGATCTGGATATATTGCAGGATTTATATGTATTGTATATTCCTGAATCGGAAATCCGTCGCCGCCGATTGTATCTGAATCTTCCATTGTGATGAAAACCGGAAGAACGGGAACATTGCTTTTTACTGCGAAGGTAAAGGCACCGTTTGTAAGCGGACGAGGCTTTTTGTAATTCCACCACATTGCCTGTTCTGCATAAACAAGGACTTTTTCGCCGCGCCTTAAAAGAACATCCATTGCTTCCATGAATTTTTTCATGCAGCTGAAATTACTGCTTAAAGGAAGTGTATAGCAGTGTCTGAAAAACAAACCGAATAATCCCGGAAAAGAAGTAAAGTTTCCTTCGCGTATTACTTTATACAGTTCTTTGTGTTCTTTATGAAGGGTTGGAAGGAATATCCAGTGAAGTGCAAAGTTATCGAAAGCATTAAAATGATTGCAGGTTATGATACATCCCTGATTTTTTAGCTTTTCGAAATTTTCAAAGCCTATCACATTTTTAATGCGGAGCTGTTTTGTCTTGATTAATTTTTTAATGAAACGGAAAGCTTTGTTTGTTACTACACGTGCGAGGATTTTATTTATTAATTTTTTGTTCAAATAGTCGACTTTATCGGCGGTTAGAGGAATCGTCGGCGGATCATCTTCAACATCCTTTGTCCACCAGCGTTTCCTTTCATATTCGTCGATTCGTCTAAGAACTTCTAATCTTCCTTTGTCCTTTTCTATTTGTGTACTCATATAAAATCTTGTATCCCTGATTTCCTAAGATTCTGCAAAGATATTTTATGCCGGGCATTTTTACAACACGATGCAAGCCGTTTGTAATATAATGTCCTTTTCTTTCTCTATCAAGCGTGTTCTTGTAATTGTTCGGATTTGTTGTATCTTCCATAGCAAGAAGCTCAAGATTTTCATACGATTTTTTATCGTTTATCTTCTGTTCTTCACCGTAATCTGCAAGTGTCTTTTTCAACTGTTCATCGAAATCTGTCATTGCGGCATATTTCCAGAAGAATTCCTGATAAAGTACATCGTCATAGTGCCATGGTTTCCAGCCGAGATTATAATGTATTAACTTTATGTCGTTATCATTAAAATCAGGTTCTGTAAAAGGCATTTTATTCCAGCAGATGTCAAGATATCTTACCCTGTCTTTGCAAAGAACGTTAAGATAATCTTCATCCTGTGTTACCCTGAACTTGAATTTTGAAAGAAGCTTTACGAAGCGTCCGAGTATATCAAATGCCTTGAACATTTCTGAATTGATGAGAAGAATACCTGCATTGAAATATTTGTTTACTTTTACACCGAGTGCTTTTTCTACATAGTTTCCGAACACGTCGTAATGTGCCATTACCTGTTCCTGTGCAGCTGCAACAAGATAGTTAGTAATGTTTGTGTTATAAAGCTCGGAAATATCACCGGTAACAACGATATCACTGTCAAGATACAACACTTTCTTGTACTGGGGGAACATACTCGGAATGAAGAATCTGAAATATGTTTCCATTGAGTAATAATCTCTAAGCTGAAGCTTGTTCTTGATTTTTTCCAGCTGTTTATCAATCGAAATGAATTCAATTGATGAGTTTTCAGAAGCAGTGTTTAAAATTTTTGTTTTATATTCTGCTTTGATTCCTGATGTAAGGATGTGGATTTTGTAAAAATACTTGTCTGAAGCATTTACAAACAAAGATTTTAATGCAACTGCCAGATACGGAGCATAGTTATTGTCCGAAGCAAAGAAAATTGGAATTTCTTTTTTTGTATTTAATCTCATACTTAAATATTAAACTGTTTAACGTATATAATCAATATATATCATGAATTATTTTTACAAAAAATGAAAATTTGTCATTTAAAAGACTATTTTTTTGCATTATAAGTAAATAAATTCAGTATTTTTTAAGTAAAAATGACTTTTTTTTATTTTTTTCTTGAATAAACGACAATTTTAATGTTTAATGTCGAAATGGAACTTAGAAAACTATTCGTATCGCTTTTTATAATCATTTCAATAACCGGCACGATTTATGCCCAGAAAACATTCAGTCAGACAGAAGAACAGATTATCAGTAAAACTGTTGCAATGCGCTTTTCTACAAGGATGTGTTCAACAGCAGATGAAGCAATAAGAAAAATTGATGCATTTAATAAAGAGATTAAAGCATCTGCAGAATGGAATTCTCTTGGGGAGCAGGCAAAGCTTACTTTTGATAACATGATTGTTCAGGAAAAATACAGTTATATTTATGAAAAAAATGCAAAGGATGCACAGCTTAAAGATCTGATTCTTGCCCAATATAATAAAATAATCGCCTGGAACGAAGCGCATCCGTCGGCAGTAAAAAACAAATGGTATATTCTTTCAAGCGGAGATGTAATCAATTCTTCAATGCAGTATCTTTCTCAGAGTCTTGCGATAAAATACGGACTTCAGGAAAAAGAAGACTATGATGCGCTTATAAACGAATATCCAGATTTTTCTTTTGCGTTAATTAATTCTGCGCTATGGTATTATTATGCTCCTGCAATTGGTGGGGGAAGCACTAAAAAAGCAGCCGATTATTTTAAGAAGGCATTTACAAAGGCCTCTTCAGATTACGAAAAATATTATTCTTCAATATATTATTCTCAAATCTGTTTTGAAAATAAAGATAATGCAAATGCCGCTTTTTATCTTAAGGAAGCAGAGAAGCTTTCAGGTCAGGATCGTTACATTAACTTTATCAGAAAGCTTAATTCAAACAATTTTTCACTTTTTTATTACATCAATAACAGGGAAAAGGTAGAAAAGAAGCTGCAATAGTTAATCAATATTATATGGAATAAAATTCATAATTATGTTAAAATATCTGTCAAACAATTTTATAATAGTTTTACAGATTTATTAATAAACAGGAATAATTATGAGTTATAAACCAGTTGATCCAAAAGCAGATTTTCCTAAACAAGAAGAAGAAGTATTAAAATTCTGGGAAGAAAAAGACATTTTCAAAAAATCCCTGAGTCAGAGGGAAGGGGCCGAAGATTTTGTGTTTTACGATGGACCTCCGTTTGCAACAGGCCTTCCTCATTTCGGACATTTCATTCCTTCTACAATAAAGGATATAATCCCTCGTTATCAGACAATGAAAGGCAAAAAGGTTGAACGTCGTTTCGGATGGGATTGTCATGGTCTTCCAATTGAAAATTTAATTGAAAAAGAACTTGGACTTAATTCAAAGCATGAAATTGAATCTCTGGGTATAGATAAATTTAATGAAGCATGCCGCGGATCTGTTCTTCGTTATACCTCTGAATGGCGTAAGACAATTACGAGAATGGGACGCTGGGTAGATTTTGATAATGATTACAAAACTATGAATCCGGAGTATATGGAATCTATCTGGTGGGTAGCAAAAACTCTCTGGGATAAAGGACTTATTTACGAAGGAAAATATATTCTTCCGTATTGTCCGCGATGTTCTACAGTTCTTTCGACACATGAGCTTGCACAGGGATATGCAGATGTTCAGGATCAGACTGTTACCGTTCGCTTTAAAATCACTAAGGCACCGGACGGCGTAAACGATAAGGATATGGCAGACGGAAAAACTTATTTCCTTGCATGGACAACAACTCCGTGGACACTTCCGTCAAACCTTGGTCTTTGTATGGGACCTGATATTGATTATGTAAAAATCCTCGATAAAGAATCAGGTGATCATTATATTTTTGCAGAGGCAAGATTAAGCGCATATTATAAAAATGATGAAGATTACAAAATAATCTATTCTGCAAAAGGTAAGGACTTTATCGGCGCAGAATATGAGCCTCTTTTTCCATATTTCGAAAAATTAAAGGATCCGAAAATCTGTGCAGAAGAAACTAATCAGAAATGTGAAAAAGGTGCATTCAGAATGTTCAACGCTGATTATGTTTCTACAGAAGATGGTACAGGTATAGTTCATATTGCTCCTGCTTTTGGTGAAGAGGATAATAAAGTTTTTCGTGGGTCAGGTGTTCCGAATGTTGAACCTATAGATGCTGAATGTAAGTTTACATCTGAAGTTCCTGATTATGAAGGACGGTTCGTAAAAGACTGCGATAAGGATATTATTGCAAGACTTAAAACAGAAGGTAAGCTTGTAAAACGCGATACTATAGTTCACTCATATCCTCACTGCTGGAGATGTAAATCACCATTAATTTACCGTGGAATCGGTTCCTGGTTTGTAAAGGTAGCAGACTATCACGATAAGCTTCTCAAAGCAAATTCTCAGATTAACTGGCAGCCTTCTCATATCAAGGAAGGACGATTCGGTAAATGGCTTGCAGGTTCAAGAGACTGGGCAGTGAGCCGAAACCGTTACTGGGGAAATCCAATGCCAATATGGCGCTGTGATGATCCTGAATGTAAGCACACTCTTTGTGTAGGAAGCAGAAAAGAACTTGAAGAATTAAGTGGTACATATCCAGAAGATTTACACAAGCAGTTCGTTGATAAAATAACATTTACATGTCCAAAATGTAAAAAAGGAACAATGCACAGAATACCTGAAGTTTTTGACTGCTGGTTTGAATCCGGCAGCATGCCTTATGCACAGCAGCATTATCCTTTTGAAAATAAAGAATATTTTGAAAAACACTTCCCGGCAGAATTCATTTCTGAAGGACTTGATCAGACACGCGGATGGTTCTATACACTTACTGTTTTATCGGCACAGCTGTTTGACAGACCTGCATTTAAAAACTGTATTGTAAACGGAATCGTTCTTGCTTCTGACGGACGAAAGATGTCTAAATCCTTAAGAAATTATACTGATCCTGTTGAAGCAATCAATAAATTCGGTGCAGATGCAATCAGGCTTTTCCTCATGCATTCGGCAGTCGTAAAGGCAGATGAAATCCGATATTCTGATGAAGGCGTAAAGGATATCTTAAAATCAATCATCATCCCTTGGTGGAACTCCTATTCGTTCTTTGTAACTTATGCCAACATCGATAAGATTGTACCGACAGGTCATTTATTTGATTCAAGTCTTCCGTCAAATCCTCTTGATGCATGGCTTCTTTCTATAACTCAGAATCTAATTAAACAGGTTTCTCAAGCTCTTGACAGTTATGATTTGTCTGCCGCAATTGATCCTATTATTTTATTTATTGATGAATTGAACAACTGGTACATCAGACGAAGCAGAAGACGTTTCTGGAAATCTGAAAACGACAGCGATAAGGCAGAGGCATACGAAGCACTTTACATTGCCCTTAAAACCTTATCTTTAGTTGCAGCACCATTCGTTCCGTTTATTACCGAAGAAATGTATCAGAACCTTAAAACACCTGAAGATAAGGAATCTGTTCATCTTTGTGATTATCCGGTTGTAAATGAAAAATGGATTAATGAAGCTCTTGAATTTAAAATGACAACAGTTCAGCATTCTGTTTCAATGGGACACAGTCTTAGAAATACATTCAATCTTAAAAACAGACAGCCACTTGCGAGCGTAGCGCTTGTAACAAGAAATGCCGAAGAAAAGAAAGTTCTTGCAGAAATGGAAGACTGTATCCGTGAAGAATTGAACGTTAAGGAAGTAATTTTCCATGACCGTGAGGATGAGCTTGTTGAATATAAGGCAAAGGCAAACTTTAAGGTTCTTGGAAAAGAGCTTGGTCCTAAAATGAAGGCAGCTGCAAATATCATTCAGACTTTAACGAGCGAGCAGATTCAGTCAATTCTTGAGGGAACAAAGCTTTCAATAGATGTTGAAGGAACTGCAATTGAACTTGACAGCGAAAAAGTAATTGTTGAACGCTTCGAAAAAGATGACCTTAAGGTTTTGAATGAAGGAACTTTAACGGTAGGTCTTGATTCTAAGATTACCGATGAACTGCGTAAAGAAGGCTATGTACGTGATCTTGTCCGGGGAATTCAGAATCTTCGTAAGGAAAGCGGATTTGAAGTTACAGACAGAATTAATCTTTTTGTATCCGGTGACAGTGAGCTTGAAGCTGCATTCAATATGTTTGAAGATTTCGTAACAAATGAAACTCTTGCTTCCAAAGCTGAATGGTCATCATCATTAAATGGAGCAACAGAAGTTGAAGCCGATGAAAAGAAATGGAGTATTAAAATTGAAAAAGCTTAATAAGATTTTATCGTTAATCATCCTTACAGCCTCATTAACTGCTTGTAAGACAATCACCGGAAAAACTTACACAAAGGTAGATCCTCTTTCATTGATTGATGATGCAAGTTCTTTTTATATAGCAGTTCCGTCAAATGTTGATCCTGAGCTTTCGTTTAATGTCCTGAAAAGTAATCTCAAAAATGCATCTGATTCAGATATAAGGACAATTACTAAAAAAGTAAAAAAGGTCTATATCGGAATGAACAGGGAACGCAAAAATACTGTAATTCAGGGTGCGATTGAAGCAAATGTTCCTATGCTCTATATTCCAAAGATTTTTTCTAAAAAACAGGGATGGACTACATCATATCATTCACCTGCAGGTTCTATAAATGACTATCAGATTTTCACACAGAATAATTTCACTCTTTCTTTTCCGGACAGCGAAGTTGTTTGTCTTGGACGTGATATAGAAGGCATGCTTGATGAATATGACAGAATCCATAATATTCCGGCAGAAGAATCTGTCGGTCAGGTTTATACAAGAGTAATTCCTGATCTTTATACCTGGCTTAAACAGGCAGAGGATGAAATTCGTTTTTATACTAATAAACCTAATGCATATCTTTCATATCTTCTTGGAACAAATCTTGACATGAAGCTTATTGATGTTTCCGGTTCGTTTAAAGGAGATCCTGACTGTGATGATCAGTATCTTTTGAATTTTGCTTTTGCATTTAAGAATAATATTGCAATGCGTGCCGGAAAAGCACTTATAATGATTGCATTTGGGCTTGCAAGTGCAGACTGTGAAACACCGACAGATACAACACTCATAGTAAGAAACATTCATATAAAAAAATCGGCTTTATATAAGCTTTTAGTTTTATAGAAGAGGTAGAATTATGGCACAGGATAAAATCATTTTAAAGGCTGAAGATCTTGATGGTTATCTTACGACAGAAGATAACAACGATTTAAAAAAACTTGAAGAAATGTTCAAGGAAACCATGAAAAACTTTGACCCTGTAAATGAAGAAAAAATCATTGAAGGTTATGATAAAATGGGTCATGAAATGCAGAAAATCTGTGCCAAGCATCCGGGTATAAAGGTTTATTCTTTCGTCACGGAAGAGGGGGCCCATGCTGAATGCTCACGTGTAATTTCAAAGCTTCGCGATGAAAAAACAGATCACCAGGAATTCATGTATTACAGCCAGAGAGCGTATGAAATGCTGTTCAGAATGGCTTATACCGATCAGCACAGTGATAAAAAAGGACATATGATTGTACGTACTCCTGTAACATTCCCGGTTCAGAATTATGCAGTTCACAAGATTCCTGATATTGACCATAAGATTGAAAATACTGCAGTCTGTGTAATGCTTCGCGGTGCACTTTTGCCAAGCATGATTATGTCAAAGGAAATAGAGGAATATTCATCTCATGGTTACAAAACACCTTTTGCCTTATTCAAAATCAGCCGCAATGATACAAAGAATGAAGCAGATATGGAATATATAATGGATCTCAATAAATCTTTCTTTAATCTTGAAGATCTTGACGGAAAAGATTTGATTTTTGCAGATCCGATGAATGCTACGGGCGGTTCTCTGGTAACTGTCGTAAAATATTTACAGTCTCAGGGTGTAAATCCAAAATCGATTTCATTCTTTAATACAATCTCTACATTAAAAGGTTCAATCCGTGTTACAAGGGCTCTTAAAAACTGTACCTGTTACACTTTATGGCTTGACCCTGTAATGAATGAAAAAGCATACATCATGCCTGGACTCGGTGATGCAGGGGACCGTCTTAATGGAACTGATACAAAGGATGCACCAAGAAATATGATTCAGCTTATTGCAGATTACGGTCATAATATTTCGGGACTTTATAAATCTCAGCTTTATCAGATTGAAAAAATCGTTTTAGGTTAAAAGGCAATGAATTTAAGAAAAGCAGTAATAGTTTTAGCTGTAACTCTTTTTTTTGTTTCGTGCAGTTCATTAAGATTTAAAATTCCAAACGAAGATGCACAGATAGAAAATAATATTTATAATCAGTATCTTTCCATTGCAGATTCTTATTATAATCTTCAGAATTACACAAAGGCAATTGAATATTATAAGCTTGCTTTGAAGAATAAAGATAATTACTGGAATACATATTATAAAATTGCACGCTGTTATGCTTTGTCAAACAACTGGATTGAAGCCGAAAATTACTATACTGTTCTTCTTGAACGTGACCCTTCTAATGCGGCGTTGAAATCTTCTGTTGCCTATATTTATGCAAATACAAACAAAACAGATGAAGCGCTTAAAATCTATGATGAGCTTATTGAACAGTATCCTGAAGTAAGTGAATATCTTGAAAATAAGATTTCAATCTTATTACTCCAGGATAAAATCAAAGAATCAGAGAAACTGTTTTCCCACTTAAAGGAAACTTTCCCTGATTCTAAAAAAATTGAAACAATTCAGAACGCAATCGATTCAAAAAAGAAATCTAATTAAGTTCCTCAATATATTTTCTGTATTTTGTAACATCGGCCCTGAAGGCAATAACCTGTGTTTCGCTTTCTAAGGATGTATGTGCTAAAGCTTCAACTGCTTCCTTTAACAATCGTTCAGCGCTTATCATTCTTATTGAACGCGCTGAAATACCGATTGTGCATACCTTGTTTCCGCAGATTCTATCTATTTCTTTAACAAGCTCTTCTGCAAAATTTAGCGCTTCATTTACATCTGTATCGATTTTTATTGCGGCAAAAGTGTCTTTTTTATATTCGAAAAGTAAATCCTTGAACTGGAATGAAGTCGAAATATGTCTGCATACTTTAGAAAGAAGGTTTTTGTTTTCTTCAATATCTTTTATATTAATCATAAAAAGAGAAAGATCAATTTCTGAAGCAGTACATCGGTTCAGTTCATTTTCAAGCCGTGTTTCAAGATAAGATTTCCATCCGAATCCTGTATCCGGAGAGAACAATCCTTCGTTTACCGCAGTTTTTCCGGTATCTATTTTCATCGGTTTGATTTCATCACTTGGTAAATTCAGCTTTTCGTCTTTACGTTCTTCTTCATCAAATATATCATCAGGATTTTCTTCTGGAGTTGATTCAATTTCAAAAGATTCATCGTCATAATCGGGAAGTTTTATTTTTGATTCCTCAACCGATTTGTGAACGGCACTTTCTTTTTTTACATGATTTGAAATTACAATCATAATAATAGTAAGAAGTGTTGCAATTAGTATTATAAAGAATGATATTTTTCCGTTATTGTATATTGAAACAGGACGCAGAGTATATAAGGAAGCATATATATAAAGAAGACCTGCATCAGTTTGTGTTGTTTCTCTTTTATCTTTTATGAGCTTTGATTCTTTTTCTGTAGAACCATAAATTGATACAGGGTAGGCATAGATGTTTTTTTCATTCAAAACAATTACGATATTCGAAAAATCATTTGTATCACCGACAGCGTCATTTATTCTTCGTCTAATTGCGTTGTAATCAGTTTCACTCTGAATGATATTTACAACCTTAGAATTAAATGCCTTGAAACGTTTTTCTGTACGTTCTTCACCGGTTTTATATTCAATGAATGTATTATATCCGAAATATCCGAGTGAACCGGCAAATACTAAGGAAATGAAGATAGAATAAAAAATAATGAATCCCTTTTTCATACAAAATACCTTTTAATGTAGTTATAGGAAAATTTTAAATTCTCCGTAAATGTTTTATTATTTTTATTATCGAAATTTTTAAGCCATGAGTTTAGTGGTAAAAGAGAAATATCGTATTCAGATAAATCTTCTATATATTTTATCTCCTTTTCCTTATATTCAAATTTTGATGTAAATTCCTTGAAGTTAAACGTATTTTTAAGTGAAGCTGCCTTATTCTGATTTTTAAGGGTGATTGTATAAATATTATCGTTTCTTGAAAAAATGCAGTTATTTTGTATAAGATAATCTTCAAATGATTTTCGGTATGATTGAAGCACCTGTGTGGTTTTTGAATTTTCAAGAGCGATTAATTCAGTCCGGTACATTAATTTTGAAAACTGTTTTTCAATTGTGTTTATTTTATTGGAATCTTTTGCATAAAGCTCATCTAAATATGTTCCTGATGCATACGGTTTTTTAATATATGAAAAATCTGCACCACATACGATTATTTTTTTGAAGCCGCATTTTATTGCAAAATCTGTTGCAGAAATCGTTACTGTTCCGCTTCCGTTGTAAAGTTTTATGAAATTATCAGGATATATAGTTGATGCAAGAGAGGAAAGAGGGTGTTCTGAATGTGCTAATACTGTTTTTAATCCATTTTTTACTGCCATTTTTACGGAAGATTTGTCTGCACATAAATCAAAAACAAAAATGGTATCTTTGTATAAATGACAGTTATAGAAATGATTGTGAGAAACGTTCTGTGCATCTATTGAAACAACTGCATCGCATTTGAGTTTTTTCTTACGGAGAACTGAAAAAGAAGTATCTGTCGCAATTACAAAATATTTATCCGGATTATCGTTTATGAGCTTCAATGAATTGTCAAGTGAAGGTCCAGCAGCTAGGATGAGTGCAGTTTTCGAAATATCTGCAGTAAACGAGGGATTTATTTTTTCAAATAATCTCAGATTGTGAAAAATATTAGACATCCAGAGCTTCCCAAAATGTGCCTGAACTGAGAAATCTGCCTTTACAATAGAAATTGCTTCATTTATTTTGCGGTTCAGATAATCCAAATTATTGTTTACCGATGTCCATGCCCTGTTCACGGCAATTTCAAGATTACCGTAAAACGAAGGAATATAATGTCTGACTATTGTTTCTGTAAGTTCATCAGTCGTACAAAAAACAACGTTTTTACAAGCCTTAAGCATCCTTACTTTTTCAAGCTGCATCAAAAAATCAAGATCTTCACTTGAATTTTCTACACATATGATTTTTGAATACGGATATTTTTCCAGAAGCTTTTGAGCAATACAGCCGCTTCCAATTCCCGGTTGAACGAAAAATGATGTGTTATCGTCAAGAGTGTTAACAATTCTCTGTGCTTCATTTTCAGGATTATATTTTGAGTCAACAGTACGTCCGTCTTTTAGCAAAGGAATCGGAGTGTTGTTTTTAGCCGTAATAATTTCAGAATAAATGCTGTTCATTTTTTAATATTTTCCTGATTTTTTTAATAAGCATTTCATTTTTTTCTTCAAGCTTTTCAAGAAGAACCTTTCGTGAATCTTCATTGTTACTGTGATTTACTGCAACATAATCTGCCGGAAAAATCTGTTTTTTCCATTGTTCGTTTCTGCATATTGATTGTATGTGATTATAAAGCTTTTGTATATCGCTGCTGTATTCTTTTATTTCAAAAAAATCTTTATCCTTTGTCTGAGAATTAAAATTTATTGTTTTTATATCCTTTATTTTTCCAAGAGTATTCAGCGGAGTGTCAATTACACGAAAAATCCGTGAACAATCTTCTGCCTGTTCAAACCATTTTCTGTATAACTCAAGCTGGTTTGAAGCAAAGCTGCCGTTTATTATTCTTGTTTCAAGCGGTTTTATTCTGAAATCCTTTGACGAAGAATCTGTTTCAAAATAATTTGGAAGCGTATGAGAATATCCTCTCGTATTATTCATATCAAGTCCAAGAAGATATATTTCTTTGTCTGTAATTCTTTTAAAAAAATCAAGGGCAGTTCCACTGACTGTAGGATTTCTTGAAGCTGGATAAGAATTCAAATTAAGGATAGAATGAAAATCTTTTGTTACGCCATCAGAATAGGTGAGCGGTAATATGGGATTTTTGAGGAGATTTTTTTTAGGTATACAGCATTCCTGTGGACATGCAATTACTGTGTCTTGCGGAATTTTTTGAATGTGTTTTGAAGCCCAGAAGCCTCCATCCGTCGTAAAAACTAAATCGGGTACAAGGTTGTTTTTCAACAGGACAGGAACAGAAGATGAAAGACCTGCAAGAAAGAATTTATTTCTGTTTTCCTTTAATAATTCAAGTTTGTTTTTAAGGCTTGGACCACTTGCAGTTATTACTACCGGAAGATTTATCTTATGAAGGGCAGCAGTTTTTTTCAGATATTTGAAGAAATTGCAGGCATTTATTACCCATTTTTTTTCAAAATATTGTCTTGTAATTAAAAGCGTTCGTGCAGTTGTTACTACGGATTTCCAGGAATTATATATTTCTGGTATAGATGAATTGAATACAGTAGAAGCGGCATTCCACGTAAAAAGAAACGTATCGATAATCTTTTCTTCCGTAAAATTCCGTAAAAGATATGATTCGACAGTTTCGTTTTTGATGATAAAATCCCAGTAACTATTATTATCTTTAAAGTCTTCAATCAGACGGACTATTCCGATTTTTGCATCCGGAAATTTATTTTTCAGATATTTACAGCAGTAAGAAAAGCCGGGTTCTATTATGATTATGATTTCAGGATTAAACGGGCATTCAAGATTTTCTGCAAAGCGCATTGCTTCTTTATCCGGGGAATATAGTGAATGAAACATTATTGAATTTATTGAAAAAGTTTTTTCACCGTTTTTGGCTTCCAGATATTTTATATCCAATTTATTTTTCCTGTAAAAAATCCTGAATTTCTAAATATGAGGATGCGTTTCCCTTACATGTGATTGTGACAGCCTGTGAACATGATTCAAGCATTTCTTCAAATGATTTTTTTATGTGAAACTGAATTAATTCATCATCAACCGGTGATTTTGAAAAAATGAGGGCATTATAAATGAATTTTTCTTTTCTGGAAACAAAATCAGGTCTTGAAAAATTCTGAAGAAGCATAAGATGAATCTGATTGTCAAAAACTTTCTTAAAATGCTCAAGGTACGTTTCATTTGCAGAATGCTGTGTTAAAAATTGATTTACAGAATCTGTGAAATCAATCGTATATTTTGTTATGATGTCTGTTTTCTGACGCTTAAAATCATTTAAATCAAGTTTTGGTGAATATTCAATTTTACGGTAATCTTCTATTATTTCGTTGCAGTATACAGCTTCATTTTCATCTGTTTCGCAAATCATAAGGATTGTGTCATTATCGCAGTAATAAATATAAACATAGTTGATATAATCCTTCTGATTAAATGAAAAGAACTGATAGAAGGGGAGAAGATTGTTTCTTTTTGCCGAAAATTCATACCATTTGTGTTTTTCTTTGATTGTTCCGTTCCAGAAATCAGGCGAACTTATTGAAGAAAGAATGGAAACACCGTCAAAACCATAACTGTTGTTAATGACATAATTCCCGTTTATTTTTTTGAGTTCTGCGAAAAATGGTATTTTATATTTCTGCGAAAATTGAAAAAAATCCAATCCGTGATTTAAAGAAAGTTGTAATGATTTCTTTAATAAACCAACATAATTGGATTTTTTATTTCCGGTAAAATCGTTTACTTTTTTTAAGAGTCCCATTAAGAAAGTCCTAATTCAGAAAAGAGCTTTTTATATGTAGAAAACTCTTCTGATTTTGCAAATTCTTCGATTTTATCTTCAGGAAGATTTTCAAGAAGCTGATCCATATATAAAAGAACTGATTTAATATCCTTCTTTAAATCTGAATTGCTGTCGTCTTCTGCTACAGATACAGGTTCATCTTTTGTAAGATAATCAATATTACTTTCAGAAAGCTTATTATTGCTTGTTTCTTCAGTTACAAAGCTTTCAGGTTCTGTAAATGTATTTTCAGTCTTTGCAAAATCTTCAACTTCGATATCGAAGGTCGGTTCTTTTGTTTCAGGAATTGTTTCAAAAACATCATTGAACTTTTCAGAAGAATCTGATTCTTCAAAAGAAGGAATTCCTTCTACAGCATCAAATGAAACTGTAGGGTCTGATGAACCGTTTTCTTCCGCTAAAGATTCTGAATCTGTAGGAATTGATATTTCTGAAGGTAAATCATCTTCTATTGTCTCTTCTGCAATATCTGAAATATCTACAGCTGTTTCGTCAAATGTCGGTTCCTGCTGTTCAACAACATCAATCTGTTCATCTGAAGCCTCTTCCGCAGTTACTTCGACGTTATTCATGATATTGCTTAACTCATCTGTTGAAAGTGCTATAATATCGTCATTATCATCACTTCCGAAGAATCCGCCCTGATCTTTTGTTTCTATGTCAGCAAGAAGCGGATCTTCAGTTACAGCCGGATTATGTTTCATCTGTTCAAGATTTGATTTAAGGGAATTGATTTCATTCTTGAGATTTGAAAGATCATCAACAATCTGCTGTAAAATTGCAGGAGATGCCTTGACTTCGGCTTCCTGTATAACTTCAACCTCATTTATTTCTTCTGCTTCAGGTATTTCTGAAGTATCTTCGCTTATAACATTAACTACCGGTGCAGAACTCATGTTTTCATTTCCAACCGAAAGATCATAGTCAACGACTGTTTCCTTTACTTTTTCACTTTCAACGTCCTGAATTACAGGAGTTTCTTCTGCATCTGCATCAATTCCGAATTCTGAAAGGTCAAGCTCTTCGGTAACATCGCTGCTGTTTGTAATTTCTGTATTACCGCGAACATCTTCTTCCGGTGCTGAAGCAGTTTCCTGTATATATTCTTCTTCATTCATCTCTGAATCTGCATCGATAGATGTATTTTCTTCGGTCTGTACCATATCGGCAGAAGAATCGAACGCAATATCCATATCAAGTGGTTTTTCATCAACGATTTCTTCCTTTGATGAAGCAGCAGGTGAGTCTGTTTCAAAAGAATCCATGTCAATAAAATCATCAAGAGATACTTCTTCGGTCGAAGGGTTTTTACCTTCTTCATAACCATTGTTTCCTGATGCAACAGATTCATCAGAAAAACCGCCTTCCATAAAATCATCCAAAGAAAGCTCTTCTTCGCTTCCGGTTTCATTTGTTTCTGTTTCAAGAGCAGGTTCTGATTCAAAGACCGGTTCTGTTTCAACAACAGGTTCTTCTGCAAGTTTTGTTTCTGCTGAAATATCACCGAAGTCCGAAAAATCATCTACGCTCGGGATTGTTACTTCTGTATTAGTATCTACTGAAAAATCGTCGGTATTGAAAGAATCGATTGAAGTATTTTCTGTCGGAATATTGTTTAGTTCTTCTTCAGAAAGGGTAGTATCATCATTGTCTGCTTCATTTATAATTGAAGAATCATCGTTGAACATATCGTCAAGATTATCTGAATCAGCGCCTTCTGCAAGATCAAATTCTGGAAGATCAAGTGAATCCGGAAAATTCAAATCGCTGTCACTTACAGAGTTTTCTGAAGCATTGCTTTCATCGTTTTTAATCCAAACTCCATAACTGTCAAGTTCATTTGTTGTTTCTGTAGAATCATTCATACGTATCCCCTCGTATATTAATTTCAGTTAAAATACTTCTATTTTTTTTCAATATATTATCGGCAATTTTTGTATAAAAAAATACTATTAGTTTAAAATAATATTTTTCATATTATATCACATATTTTTAATTCAGAAAATAAAAATATTCATCCGATAATAAATTTAATTATGAATCGTGCGAAATATTTATTTGTAATTTTTATTGGTTCTTTAGTTTATGTTTGTTTATCTATGACAGTTGGACAGAACAGTATCAAATGCTATAGACAGATGGAAGATCAGAAAAGGATTGTAAGCAAACGGAAATCTGATATTCAGAATCTGAATACTGAATTGTCGCTTGAGCTTACAGCCCTTAAAAATGATAATGCCGTTATCTCCGCTTATGCCAGAAAGCTTGATTATGTAAAAGAAGGTGAAAAAATAATCAAGATAAACGGATTAAAACCGCTTCAGACAGTAATGTACGATACAGGTACAATCGTTCGTCATTCAGAACCGTCGTATGTTTCTGAAGGATTGTGTAAGGCATCCGGGATTGTAGCAGGACTTTTTGTTCTTCTTTTGATGATAGTATTTGATATCAGGCACGAAAGATTCCTTGCCGGAAGAAAACGCGAAGAATATATTGCCGGAATTCCTGTTTATGATTTGCCGCAGGTCTGATAAAAAATCAATTAAATTATGCGTAGATTCTCTTTTAAAAGGTGAGGTTGTAATTTTACCGACAGATACAGTATATGGTTTTTCTGCAGCTGTAAAAATTCCGGGAACTGATGCGAAAATCAGAAAAATCAAGGGAAGGGAAGAGACAAAACCATTTATTCAGCTTATTGCACGACCAAAGGATGTTTTTTTATATACAGATGATAAAATCCCTCGTAAAATTTTAAATTACTGGCCCGGTCCGCTTACTGTAATCGTAAATAACAAAGATAAATCACAGCAGCTTACCACAGCATTCCGATGTCCGGGTGACAGATGGCTTCGTAAAATCATCAGAAAATGCGGATGCCCTGTTTATTCGACGAGCGTAAATAGAAGCGGACAGAAAATTCTTGATACTGAAAATGCCATCATAGAAGAATTTTCAAATGAAGCCGATCTTATTGTTCTTGATGGAGAAAAAAAAGAAGCACTTCCTTCTACAATAATTAAAATTGTTGATGATCAAATAGAAGTTATACGTAAAGGTGCCGTCGAAATTGATTAATCCTTTCTTTTCCAGGTAACGTTTACAGTTCCTTCTTTTGCAGAAAATCCATCTTTTACAAGAGTTGTCTTTGTTCCGCTTAGAGTATTGTTATCAGATACCTTTAATTCCCAGGTAATCGGTTTTGCGTCTACTGCAAGATTAAGTGCTGTTTCACGAGGGATGTCAGGATAGAACGAAGCGTTTGATTTTCCCGACTGGATGATTTTTATTACTGTGCCGTCTTTTTCAAGCTGAATTGTAATGTTCATTGAGGCTCCGTTATCAAATATAACGAATCCACGACCTCCGCGCATTATGACGATTTTATTTATTCCGCTTTCACCATTCCAGGTTCCTGAAAGAAATTCGGTTGATGTTACTGTCTTCGAAAATGATTCATTTGTTTTTGAAGGAGTGAAATCTCCGTTTATAAGACCTTTGATTGTGTTCTGAAGCACATCTTTTGGTTCCATTAGGATTTTATAGTATGAATCATATTCCTTTGTTTCTGAATGAGTGATTTTTTTATTTACAAGATTGAGTGATGTATACCATTTTGAAGAATTTTCATCTTTTGAGATTACTGCAAAAAATGAAAGTGAATCTTCAGATAAAGAAGAAACATCCGGAGTTTTGCTTAATGGTTCGTCGGTTCTTTTATCCTGAACAGTAAAAAGGTTTATTTCGCAAAGCTGGGTATAATACAGGTCACTTGTCATTTTGTACATGTTCGCATCAATATCTGTAGAAATAACTCCGTAATAATCAATTTTATAAGATGCCTGTCCAAAAAGATTAAAACACAATAAAAAGAGAACTGGTATAATTGTCAGTGTCTTTAATTGTTTTTTCAAATTATCTTTTCAACTCCCTGGAAAATTCCCTCTGAATATCGCGATTTAAATCACGTTCCTTTATTGAAGCACGCTTATCGTACTGTTTTTTTCCTTTACATACTCCCAGTGAAAGTTTAACTCTTCCGTTCTTTAAATAAAACTCCAAAGGTATCAAAGTGTAACCTTTTTCTTCAATTTTTCTCGTCAATTTTTTAATTTCTTCCTTATGAAGAAGGAGTTTTTTGGGTCTGTCGGGATTATGATTGAAGATGGATGAAAAAGAATATTCATTTATGTGTAAATTTTTTACCCAGATTTCTCCATTTTTGATTTCAGCAAAGCAGTCTGCGAACGAAAGATTTCCGTTTTTTACGGATTTTACTTCCGTCCCCTGTAGAGCAATGCCGCATTCATAGTTTTCTTCAATGAAGTAATCGAACCGGGCTTTTCTGTTTTCTGCAATATTCTTTTTAACTTCTGACATATTATTATATTATAAATGATAGAAATGAAAAATGCAAACCTCTTACAGATAACCAGGGTTGATGTAAGCAGAAATATGCTTTTTGATTATTTGTTGACAATCTATATATATATATATAATAGAATAAAATAATTTAAGGAGTATTATATGAAAAAGTATGTTATTATTCTTATATGTCTTTTATTATCATCTTTAATTTTTATAAGCTGTGCTTCTAATAAAGAATTGGTAAAAATCGAAAATAGGAAAAAGGGTTCGTATGTCGGTCAGTATGACGAAAAAATGACACCGGATAACAGCTGTGTAATCTGTATAAGAATGGATAGAAACGACCAAGGTTCTGTTACATTTAAACAGATTAATCCTAAGATGGAAGCAGATGAGCAGAGTTTTAAATATTCTAAAGGTGATACCATTATTTTTAAGCCATGCAAACCTGGTGCAAAGTATATGGTTACAAAAGCAAAGGGCTCCAGATCCTATATATATTATAATACAACTACATATAAGTGGGATTTTGAATTAAAACCTAATCAGCAGTATTATGTTGTAGAAGCTCCTAAAAAGCCGGGCTTATATACTTTTTCTGATAATAGTCTTTTCATTTTAGCATTCTACCTTAGCGATAATTATTCTAAAGTTAAAGATATAGATGAATCCAGTAACAGGGTTTCTTTTGAACAGCTATGGAAGATAGCTGCTGACTGTTATAAAAACAAGGTTCCATTGAGTTTATACAAAGAAGAAGATCGAGAAGCCTATGTAAAAAAACAAATTGAGGAATGGGATAGTTATTATTATTCTGTATGGGATAATCTTCAAAGGGATTATAAAAGGTTAAATAAACTTAATGAAAAATTTGCAGACTTCTATGCAGGTACTCCTTGGTATGATGTTTTTTATGAATATGCAAAGGAAGAAAGAAAAGGCTTAGACAAGGCAACTATATATCTGGAAGATTATAAGAAAAACAATCATGTGTCGAGTTGTAGCCTATGAGATTAAAACGATTCCTTTTATTTTTAATAATTCTGTTTACTTCAATCTTTCTCTCTGCTGACACAAAATTGCCAAAATTAAAATCTAAAGAGGTTGTAATTGTCGGTAAGATTAATGTTCATGTTCCAGAAGAGGAATTAAAATTCTATGCAAAATCGTGGGGTGTAACAGATTTATCTGCTTCTGATTCTGGAATAGTCAATATTCGTTCAGTGCCTAAACACCCCAAATTTATTTAAGCAGCAGTCTTTACAGATGCTGTCTTTTCCCTGTATGCCACTGGAGGTAGCCCGCCCGGATTTACAGTCGTGACTCGCTTTGTGTTATAGTA
>JAFYZU010000034.1 GCA_017548565.1 Treponema sp. | reverse complement strand
TATACGAATATGTATTTAGAGTATGTCTCTGGAAATAAAATCATCATTAATAAAGCAATCTACAGGAATAGCAAAAAAACGGCATCTACATTTATTAAATACAGCATAAATGGAGAACAGATAACAAAAGTAAAAGAAGTATCCGATGATATTACAACAGACAATTATTTTATGCAGTCAATATTTAATGTAAAAGGTAATCTATATGCTGTTTATAGAGAATGGATTACCGAGAATGGTTCGAATCCTGTTGATATTTATAAATTTGATATTGATACATTAGAATTTATAAAGCTGGAACAGAATCCTGAAAATAGATTTAAGATAACTCTTTCTCCATTTCGTGATTGGGTAAGAGGAAGCAGGATTTATCTTATGAACGCATGGGATTCTGGAAACCTTGGTTATACATGGTACGATGTTGAATCAAATACTTATAGCGACAGGTATTATATCATCAATGAATATTATGTTAATAAAAAAGAAATGAAATATATAATGATGAATGAATAAAAACATTTCTATGATAACTTTTAGAAAAGGCAGTTTTCAAAACTGTCTTTTTTTTATATATTTATAATTAAGTTCACTTGAAAATAATAAATCAGGAGAAAATATATGGCAGATAAAGAAGTTAGAGTTAGATATGCACCGTCTCCAACAGGAATGCAGCACATTGGTGGTGTCCGCACTGCACTTTTTAATTATTTATATGCACGTTCTCAGGGTGGAAAATTCATTCTTCGTCTTGAAGATACAGACCGTACTCGTTACGACGAAAGATATGTTCAGAATCTTTATGATACAATGGAATGGCTTGGAATAGAATGGGACGAAGGCGGAAGTAAGGGCGGAGAATATGGTCCTTATGTTCAGTCAGAAAGATTTGATTTATACAAAGAATATGCCATGAAGCTTATTGAAAACGGCGAAGCTTATTACTGCTTTTGTGATGCAGAACGCCTTGACCGCATAAGAAAGATTCAGACAGAAAATAAAATGGCTCCAGGCTACGACAGAAACTGCCGTCATCTTACACCGGAAGAAGTAAAGGCTAATCTTGATGCCGGAAAACCATATGTAATCAGACTTAAAGTGCCGATGGAAGGAACAACAAAATTCCACGATCACATTCTTGGCGATATTGAATGGAAAAACGAAGATATTTCTCCGGACCCTGTTTTATTAAAGAGCGACGGGTTTCCGACATATCACCTTGCAAATATTGTAGATGATCACTTTATGAAAATCAGTCATGTAATGCGCGCACAGGAATGGATTCCTTCGACCCCGCTCCATGTTCAGATGTATAAATCATTTGGCTGGGAGCACCCTGAATTCTGCCATCTTCCAATGGTAAACGGTTCGGACGGAAAAAAACTTTCAAAACGTCACGGTTCAACTTCTTTAAACGAATTCCGTGCCCGCGGATATTTACCACAGGCAATCGTAAACTATGTTGCAATGCTTGGCTGTTCTTACGAAGAAGGAAAAGAATTCTATACTTTCGAAGAGCTTGCAAAGAACTTTAAGCTTGAACACTTGAACAAGGCTCCTGCTGTATTCGACTATAAAAAACTTGAGTACTACAACGGAAACTATATCCGCCAGCTTTCTACAGAAGAATTATACAAATGGACTCTGCCATTTATTACAGGAACAGGAGATGCAACCTTAGAAATTAATCCTGAAAATCCTCAGCCAAAACCAAATGTTGGTCCTGAATTCTCTGGTGTTGCAATGGGAGAAGACGGCCGTCCATACTGTGTAGACAAGAGCATGAACATGAGCACAGAAGATGTTGAAAAAACATTGATGGGACTTATGCCTCTTATTCAGGAACGACTTAAGTTCTTAACAGAAGCTGCAGAAATGGTTCACTTTATGTTTACAGAACCTGCTGTGCCTCCTGCAGATCAGATTATTCCAAAGAGAATTGATGCTGCTAAAACCAAGGAAGTACTCGAAACTGCAAAAGAATTTGTTCACAAGTGCTTTGAACTGGATCACGAACAGGCAGAAGAATTTGCAAAAGCAAAGGCAGAAGAGCTTGGAATAAAACTCGGCGACTTTATGATGCCAATCCGCATGGCCGTAACCGGCAGCCGCGTTTCTCCACCGCTTATCGGTTCAATAACAGTTCTTGGAAAAGAAAAAGCTTTGGCAAGAATTGAAAGAACAATTGCGTCACTTTAATATGAAAAATTAGTTGACGAAATTGTCGGGGGGGGGGGTATAATAGTAGAAACTTTTCAAATTTTTTAGGAGTATGCTATGAAAAAAAATTTATTGAAAACTGTTTTTTTGTCTATGCTTTTTGGCGTTGTTTTCCTGCTTAGTTCCTGCCAGTTTTCGCCAACCAGCACTATTGTAACAATTACAAACAATTCGGGCGAAGAAATTGTTTACTGGTTGGAATACCGTCTTGGAGATATGCAGGATATTGATTATATTGCTCCGACTCTGGGTGATGGGGAAAGCAAAATTTGGACTATAACCGGAAGATTAAGTGCAATTGCAGAAAAGGAAAATGGTCTGGGTGTTTGGGTTGTGTCAAAAAATGTATTTGATAATTATAAGAATGATAATCCAGGTAAAAAAGATTCCTCTATTATTATGTATAATATTGAAGTCCCTCATATCTTCAACTCTTTTGATGCAGCAGACAGCTATAATGTTGTAATAAAAGGTACCAGTTCAAAAACAGATATTGAATTGAAATAAAACATACCTGTAAATCGATGAAGACCAGAGTTTTTCTCTGGTCTTTTTTTATACAATATAGATTTACCGTAAGCGGTTAATTAAATAAAGGCTGTCAGTTGAAGCTTCTTATTCAGGAGCAGTAACCGGCAGCCTTTATTATTTTATCAGTTAATCTTTTTATTTTTTAAGCTGTTTTGTGAAAGTTTTGAAACCTTCAATAACAAGAATAATGGCAAGAACAACCATTGCAAGAGCAAAGATAAGCTGGAACCAGTCACCCCATGGAGCACCAGCAGCAACAACTTTGCACTTCTTGATAATAGTCATAATAAGGTATGTCAATGTAGCAGCAAGCATGAAAATCATTGGAATGAAGAACATCTTGTTGTTCTTTCCAACGTTACCAAGCCATGCAGCAACAGCCATTAAAGCAATACCTGCTAAGAGCTGGTTAGCAGCACCGAACAATCCCCAGATCTGAGAAAGTGAAAGTCCACCAAGAATACAACCAATGATTACCATAAGAGCTGTACCAAAGAGTGGATTTGCAAGAATCTTGCGGATACCCTTTGCATCCTTCCATGTAGCTTCATTTTCCTTAAGGAAGAGTTCAGAGAACATAAAGCGGCTCAAGCGAGTACCTGTATCCAAAGATGTAAGAGCGAATACAGAAACTGCAAGTGTAAGAAGAGCCTTGATTGTATTGAATACACCAGAACCTTCGTTACCAAAAAGAATAGCAATACCGCTACCAAATGCAGTTGCAGGAGATCCCTTGAATACATAAAGTCCAGCATCATTTACAGAAATGAACTTTGAAGAAACCATACCAACAGCAATCAAAGAAATAATACCAAGAGCAGATTCAATGAGCATTGAGCCATAACCTACAGCCTTAGCATTAGCTTCGTTGTCGAGCTGTTTAGACGATGTACCTGTAGAAATGAGTGAGTGGAAGCCTGAACAAGCACCACAAGCAACTGTGATGAAAAGAGCAGGGAACATTGTACCAATGCTCTGTTTCCATCCTGTAAATGCAGGAAGATTGAATGACAAGTCTCTTGCACCGCCTGTGAATGCTGAAAGAATAATACCAATAATGGCAATAATCATCATTGCATAAAGAAGGAATGATGAAAGATAGTCACGTGGCTGGAGCATAATCCAAACAGGAACAAGAGAAGCAATTGCAATGTAAAGACCAATGAATACAATCCATGCAGTACGTGTCATTGCAAATCCAACATTAAGACCAAGAATTGTAATAAGAATAATTCCTGCGATTCCGATGATTGTTGCAGGAAGTGTTTTAAGTCCACATTTATTTGTAAGGATACCATAAATAATTGCAAGAACAATGAAACAAAGAGAAATCATTGCTGTTGTCTGATTTCCTGTCGGGTTTGTAACAAATCCGAATGTTTTTGCAGCATCAGCAGCTGTGAGGAATGTACCTGCAACAACATTTACGAATGATGCAATTACAAGAATGAGTACGAGCAAAGCAAAAATGATAAAGAGCTTCTTTGCTTTTGGACCCATTGATGATTTAATGATTTCACCAACTGATTTTCCGTCGTTTCGGATAGAAGCAAACAGAGAACCGAAATCCTGAAGACCACCGAAGAAAATACCGCCAACTACACACCACAGGAATACTGGTACCCATCCGAAAACAGCAGCCTGAATCGGACCGTTGATTGGACCTGCACCTGCGATAGATGAGAAGTGATGTCCCATCAAAACTGCCGGTTTAGCTGGAACGTAATCTACTCCGTCTTGTTTTTCGTGGGCAGGAGTCTTTCGTTTCGGGTCAATACCCCATTGTTTTGCTAGCCATGCACCATAGAAAATATAGCCGGCTAAAAGCAGAACAACTGCAGCAATAATAATTAATAATGCTGTCATTTTTTCTTAAACCTCCAATTAAGATTTATTTTTGAATATATTTTTTTCAAGCAGTTTACGGTAATCCTTGCCGAATCTGTTGAAATAAATATTACCTGTATTAAGTTCTACGACCGAAAGCTTGAAGTTACTCCAGCCGTGGAAACTGAATTTATATGATTTATAGAATTTTGTTTTTTTGATTGTTTTGATTGCGTCTTCATTAACAGAGTTGCACAGGATTATAAGGGAAATATCAGAATTTTTATGTCCGTTATATGGTCTTACTTTTGCAAGCCCTTTTTCCCATGCGAGAGATGAAAGCTTTTGTACTGCTTGTGAATCAAGATTATCTGTAGTGAAAAAATAGACAAATTCGTTTGAATCTATGTCGGCAATATGAGCCTGGCGGACAAGAAAATACTGTTCGTTATGGGAACGAAATTCTGCTTCTCTGCAGAAAGGTTGTTCAACCTGATTATTTACTGTGTAATACTGCTCAAAGGCGGGCAGTAATTGTTCTAAAGCTTCTGAGGGCTCCATAGCCGTATACCTTATAAATTCAGTATATGCCATGGAGTTTTAAGTGTCAATTAAATTCTGAAGCGTGATTGAATTTATGCCTGCAAAGCTGTAACGGCTACTGTAGCGATGATGTCATCTACGTTACAGCCGCGGCTAAGGTCGTTCAATGGTTTTGCAAAGCCCTGACAGATAGGACCGATTGCCATCCATCCGCCCATTCTCTGGCAGATTTTGTATCCGATGTTTCCTGCGTTGATATTCGGGAAAATGAATGTATTTGCATGACCTGCTACCTTGCTTCCAGGTGCTTTTAATTCACCAACTTCAGGAGCGATTGCTGCATCAAACTGGAATTCTCCATCGAGTGCTAAATCAGGATTTGCAGCTTTTGCAAGTTCTGTAGCTTTCTGAACCTTTGTTACAGTGTCATAGAATTTTGCATCATTACCAGAGCCTTTTGTACTGAAAGAAAGCATGGCTACACGTGGTTCAATGCCTGCAATTTTTTTAGCAGTATCGGCAGAAGCAAGTGCTATATCACAAAGCTCTTCTGCGCTTGGTTCAATATTGATTGCACAGTCACCGAATACCGAAACGGCTTCCTTTATGTATGGATTTCCATTTTCAGGGGCAACCATGATAAAGCATGATGAAACAGTCTTAAAGCCTGGAGCTGTTTTAATTACCTGTAAACCAGGACGCAGTGTATTTGCAGTAGAGTGGCATGCACCTGAAACAAAACCGTCTGCATCTCCTGCTTTAAGGATGAGCGCACCGTACATTGTGTGGTCTTTTAAGATAGCGGCTTTTGCGGCTGCAACATCCTTGTATTCAGGTTCACCGGTTTTTTTATTGATTTTTCCTTCGCGTGCTTTAAAAAGAAGTTCTGCATATTTGTCTGCGTTTGCATCTTTTGCAGGATCTACGATTGTTACTTCGCTTAAATCGGCAGATGAACCGCTTGCCTTAATGTCTTCATCGCTTCCAATCAATATGATTTTTGCGATTCCGTCTTTTACGATTTTTGATGCTGCTTCTACAACGCGCTTGTCTTCACCTTCGCACAAAACGATTGTTTTATTTGCAGTCTTTGCCTTGTTTAATAAATCATTTACGAATGACATGTTTATGCCTCCAGAATATATCTAAAAGTTTGTTTTCTATTTTATCAAAATATCGCAAAGAAAAAGTTTTTTCAATGCTATAAAAAAGAGTCGGAAACAGGTGGTTTCAAAAGATTAATTAAGACTTTACAGGTTATACAAAATATGATATATGAAAATAAAGAAATAATGTCCCTGAATTCTTTTATTGATGAATTTTCGTTATATAATAATCTTAGTGAAATGGAAAAACAGAATGTTGCAAAAACAATTTTAGGAGAGAATTATGAAGAATAAAATTGTGATTTTAATAGGAACTATAATTATTTTATTTTCATCTTGTAATTGGATTACTGGAGAGCCAGAAGGTGAATATTTCTTAAATTCAAGTGAACTTTTGTCTGAAAGTTATGTAAGAATAAAAGATTTACAGGGAAATTTTTTGACTGAAGCCAAGATACATTTTCAACATAATTGTAGTCATTTAGCTCCAATAACTTATATAGATAGTTCTATTATTACTGATTCGGATTATACAATGGAGGTTTGTATAAAGTTAAAAGATGGATGTTTATACAGAAAAAAGAAAATATATACTGATTCTTTTTATATTTCATTATTATCAACAAAAGACAAGAACAATATAAAACATAATGAAAGAAAGGATGATATTTTATTTTGTTCGAAAAATAATGGATATTCTATATGGGCACAAGAATTTTCGGATACACAAGAAATATTTGCTTATGTTTTTCTTTGTAAGGATGAAAATTATGATAATGTTTTTTGGAGCACCCCCTTTGAAATAATATTGAAAAACAGTATTTCAAATGATTAAGTTATTAGACTATTGAAAAAAGCAGGATATGCCGATAATTACTGTATGAATAAGGCTTTAAAAAAATTCATTCTGGTTTTATCATTCTGTTTGTTTTCTCTGCCGGTTTTTTCTGATGCTTTTTATGTTTGTATAGGTTCGTTTCAGAAAAAAGACAATGCCAGGAATCTTGCATATTCACTGACATCTGAAGGTGTTCCGTCTTTTGTGCTTGAAGCACAGACAAAGAAAGGGCTTTTTTACAGGGTTCTTCTTGTTGAATCGTTTAAAAAAGCCGGTGATGCTGTCATAAAGAGAAATGCTTTTTTAAAAACAGCTGTAGCCAGGAAGTATAAAATTACCGGCGGATGGATTTGTTCTGTTCCTACTAATTTAAAGAATGTACCGGTAATAGAAACGCCTTCAAAGCAGGAAATCAGTAAACCAAAAACTGAAAAAACTGAAACAAAAAAGAAAGAAAGTGAAAAGGAGATTAAAAAACCACAGAATGAAGTAAAGGTACAGCCGGAGCCGGAAGTAAAACAGGAGCCTGTTGTTGAAGAGCCGATTATTCTTGAAGCACCTGTTATAGAAGAACCAGTTAAACAAGAGGTTGAAGAACCGGTTGCAGTTCAGGAGCCTGTAGTGGAAGAACCTGTAGTTGAAGTTCCTGCAGAAGTTGAGAAACCGGTTGAAAAAGAAGAACTTCCTCCGCCTGTTGTAGATTTAGATTCAGAGCCTTCTAAAGTGCTTTCTTCAAATATTACGGTTACAAATGAGAAAAAGCCATATTCTGTTTTGGTCAGTTCATATAAGGAACAGACTCGTGCAGAACGATATATGCGTCGTCTTTTAAAGCAGGATATTAATGCATATGTCGTAAAAACATACGATGAAGAAAATCTTTTTACATTTGATGTTCATGCTGGTGCTTTTGAAACGGAAGAAGAGACGAAAGAGCTTCAGAAAAAGCTTGAAGAAATCGGAATTACAGATACAAAGGTTTCTAATTACGAAGAATTTGCAGAAAAGATGGATAATTACAACAAGATTGTAGAAAACAGTAAGATTTCTACTTTTGATGGTGTTACTTCCATTCCTACAGTATTTAATAAACAGGTAGAAAGCTGTATAAATCTTTTCCCGGTTAATGATACAAAGCAGATTATTGCACTTTCTGTTTTTGATTATTACAACATCAGAAATACAGGCGGCGCTATAGAACAGTTTGAATCGCTTGATGATTTTGTTGTTTACGGATATCGTTCTAAAGCAGCTGTTCTTGCAATGTATCATGATGATTTTAATGGTAAATCAACAGCAGTTTATATGGAATATAACGATGAATCACTTTATTCTGATATTGAGATTCCTGAAGGAGAAGCTGCAATTTACAGCTCAAAGGGACAGACCTATAATTGTATTTTATGGCAGGATGGAACAAATTATAAATTAATCGGACGCAATGAAAATAATTCTATCCTCATAAAGATTACAGGATTCGGCTGCGATAAGGGAGAATTCCTTGAATTCCTTCAAGGTTCGTTTAATGATACAGCTTTGATTTCTGATCCTCAGGTAAAGCGTTCACTCCTTCTGCTTCCGGATGATAATCTTCAGGTTTTCAGAAACTTTACTGCTTTTATGCTTTATCAGGTAGAAAGTGATTATGCAGAAGAAAAAGGAAATGTTGACTGGGCAAAAGCTCTTGTAGGTCACTGGCAGACAACAGCATATTTCTCACAAAGCGCAAATGATTTTACGATTGATTTCTTTGATCTTGATTATGAACCGAATGCTGAACGGGTACATAAGATGTTCATGCGTGACAAGAATCAGATGACAGATGAAAATTTTGTAGATCCTTATAATCATGCAACAAAATTGAATCATGTAGATGCATGGTATCTTTCGGGCTGGAATTCGAATGAACTTACCTTCAGGACACAGTCTTATATTGTTGCAATCAATGCAAAGAGCCTTAATGAAGAAAATCTTAAGGAAATTGCCGAAGATTTGAAGCTATGGTCTAATTTTGATGCAAATGCAAAATAGTGTGATATAATAAATACATAAAAAATGTTTAAACATAGGAGACTGCCATGAAACTGTGTTTTAAACGCTTATTATGTATTTTATTGTTATCATTCATTCCGTTTTATTTATTCTGTGACGCATGGTTCGTGTGCGTCGGATCCTTCAAACAAAAAGAAAATGCTCAGGCACTTGTAAATGCTTTATCGTCTGAGCAGTATCCTGCATATATTCTTGAAGCACAGACTCCGAATGGATTGTATTATCGTGTTCTTCTTGAAGAAGCTTACGAATATAAGGAAGATGCACTGTTAAAGAGGGATGTAATTCTTTCAATCCCGCTTGGAAAACAGCTTAAGATTACCGGTGCATGGGTCATGATGGCACCTTATGAGCGTAAGGTTCTGAAGGTAAAAAATCAGGGAAAATATATTGAAAATAAAGAAATCTCTATTATTCCAGAGCCTGAACCACAGGAAGAGGAGCTTGTCCTAACAGAAAATGAAATTTCAACAGATGCAGAAAAGCCGTATTCAGTTTTAGTTCATTCATACAAGGAAGAACAGATTGCAGAAAACGACAGGGACAGACTTCGTAAGAAAGATATTGATGCATATGTAGTAAAAACCTTTGATGAAGATGAATTATTTTCATTTGATCTTCATGCTGGTGCGTTTGAGACCGAAGAAGAAACAGAAGAGCTTCAAAAGAAGCTTGAAGATTTAGGAATTGATGATACAAAAATTTCACACCTCGATGAATATGAACAGAAGATGGAAGTATATAACGAGGTTGTTCAAAGTGGAGAAGTAAAGGCAGAATATGGAAATACAACAATTCCGGATTCACTTTCTGAAGCAGTCCAGGAAAATATCAGGCAGTTTCCGGTAAACAGGGATTTTCAGATAGAATCAATTTTAATTTTTGACTTTGATAATATCAGGAATACAAATAAATCTGTTTATGAGTATGATTTAAAGGATATAAGAAAAATTTCGAATCTTGAAATGAGTCATGCGGGATCATTTGCCTTTTATAAAGACAATCTTTTTGGTAATTCTGTATTAGTTTATCTTGAAAATGGCGATAAAGGGTGTTACGTGGAAAATGAATTACCGGAAGGGAAAAAAATACAATTTAAGGCAAATGAAAAAGTTCTTGATTGTGTATTGATCCAGGAATCTGATAATTATATTATCTTAGGAAAAGATAAAGATAATTCTCTTGCAGTGACTATGTATGGATATGGTTTTACAGAAGAGCAGTTTCTTGATTTTTTGAATAATTCTTTCAATGACAGTTCTTTATTGATTTATCCGCAGATAAGAAAATCTCTTTGTGTTTTACCGGAAGAAAATGATTATACGAAGAATAGTTTTATATCATTTTATTTATCGCAAATTGGAAATGATTATGCAGAAGAAAAAGGCTATGCAGATTGGGCTATAGCAATTGTAGGTCATTGGAACTCAAAAATTATATATAACAAAAATGAAAAAGATTTTTCCGTAAGCTTTTTTGATCTGGATTATGATTATAATGCAAAAAAGGTACATGGTGTTTTTATGAATAGTCATATTTTAGCGGGAATAGATTCTAATAGTTATCCTGTAAAAGTGAATGATATGAACGGATGGTATGTTAAAGTATATCATAATTATTCTTATATCAATAAAGAGGTCTCTTTTTCTGTGAATAATTATATTATTGCTGTTAATTCTGAATATTATGATTGTAATCAGTTGATTGATATTTCCGAATCCCTTCAAATCTGGTCATCGGTAAATGAACAGGTAAAATAGGATTGTAAAAGTTGGAAAGAGATGGAGAATTGAACAATGGGGACAGACCTCGTTTGTTTTTTTGAAAAAAAATGTTGTTAAAAAATAAAAAAAGGTATAAAATTAAATTCCGTGATGAAAAGCGGATTTGATAACGAAAAATACTTAAAAATTCAATCAGAACATATTAAAGAACGGATTTCCAAGTTCGGCGACAAGCTTTATCTGGAATTTGGCGGCAAGTTATTTGATGATTATCATGCGTCGCGGGTTTTACCGGGCTTTCAGCCTGATAGTAAACTGAAAATGCTGATGCAGCTTGCTGATGTTGCTGAAATAATAATTGTAATCAGTGCAGTTGATATTGAAAAGAATAAAATAAGAGGAGATCTGGGTATTACTTATGATAAGGATGTACTCAGGCTCCGTGATGAATTTGAAAATCGTGGTCTGGTTGTCGGAAGTGTCGTAATAACTCATTATAAAGGTCAGGAATCAGCAAAGGCTTTCAGAAAGAAACTCAGTCGTTTAAATATCAAGACTTATGTTCATTATACTATTCCGGGATATCCTTCTAATGTCGCATTAATTGATAGTGAAGAAGGCTTTGGAAAAAATGAGTATATAGAAACAAGCAGACCTCTTGTTGTCGTTACTGCACCGGGACCTGGTTCTGGAAAAATGGCAACCTGTTTGAGTCAGCTTTATCAGGAAAACAAGAGGGGAATTAAGGCAGGATATGCCAAATTTGAAACATTTCCTATCTGGAATCTGCCTTTAAAACATCCGGTTAATCTTGCTTATGAAGCGGCTACAGCAGATTTGAACGACGTAAATATGATAGATCCGTTCCATCTGGATGCTTATGGTGTAACAACTGTAAATTATAATCGTGATATAGAAATCTTTCCGGTGCTTGATGCAATCTTTAAGGGAATATATGGTGAAAATCCTTATAAATCTCCTACGGATATGGGCGTTAACATGGCAGGAAACTGCATAATTGATGATGAGGTATGTAAAGAGGCTTCGAAGCAGGAAATAATCAGAAGATATTATACTGCACTGGATGATTATGCAGAAAATAAAGCTGATGAAGTAGAAGTTAATAAGATTGAATTATTGATGCAGCAGGCAAAAGTCACAACTGCAGACAGAAAGGTTACTGTTGCAGCAAAAGACAGGGCAAACAAAGCCGGAGGACCAGCATCTGCCATAGAATTAAGTGACGGTACTATCATCACATCTGAAACGACATCACTTTTAGGAACAAGTGCAGCTTTGCTTCTTCATGCAACTAAATATCTTGCGGGAATAGATCATAAGGTAAAATTGATTCCTGAAGAGATGATAGAACCTATTCAGAATATGAAGGTTACTTATTTGAGGGGAAAAAATCCTCGTCTTCATACAGATGAAGTGCTTGTTGCTCTTGCAATGTTAAGTCTGAATGATGAAAATTGCCGTAAAGCAGTTGAACAGCTTCCGAATTTGAAAGGATGTCAGGTTCATACATCGGTTATGCTTAGTGAAGTTGACAGAAAAATCTTTAAAAAACTTGGAATAGATGTAACTTGTGAACCGGTAAGTAAAAAACAGAAAAGCTTAATCGGCTAGTAATGAATTTTAGAAGATTTTAATCATTAGTTTAGTAAAATGATATTATGAATTTGTATTTAAATTTTCCAAACAGGCATTTAACTGACAATTTACAGCTTCCAAAACAGAACGAAGAATATAAAATTGAATGGGAAAGTTCAAATCCTGCTTTTTTAACGGCGGATGGGATTATTAACCGTCCGGAATCAGGTAAAAAGGACGAAAAAGTTGTTCTTACTGCGAGGATCCGAAGAAAGAATAAAAAAACGGGACAATGGGGACAGACCTCACATGTAAAATTTGATTTTCTGGTTCTTGCAAACGCACCTTTTCGGGATTTAGATGAGATTTCTTTATCAGATATTGAACTTTCAGAAGACTATTATATAAAAATTGAAAAAAAAGTAATTGATTTTTTGAATTCTTTTAATATTGATAAGCTTTTATATAATTTCAGATTAAATGCCGGTTATAATCCGGATGAAATTCCTGGAAAATCATCGTATGCAGGTTGGGAAAATACACGTATCGGCGGACATACGCTTGGGCATTATCTTGCCGCAGCAGCACAGGCTGTGAAAAAAGGTTATGCGAATGTGCGGGGAAATGATGGTTTGACATTTGGGGACAGACTTCGGTGTGTAATTGAAGGACTGTATGATTGTCAGATGCATAATGATGAGTTATGTGCATCTAATCTACACAGAAAAAAGGGGTTTTTGTTTGGAGCTGTAATGGATGACAGCAGTTTTCCTGAAATGCAGTTTGATAAAGTTGAATCAGATGATCCTTCCGATACATGGGTTCCATGGTATACAATGCATAAAATATTACAAGGATTAATATACGTTTATAAGTTTACGGAAAATACAAAATCTTTTGAAATCGCCTTGAATTTATCTGAATGGGTTTATGAAAGGGTTTCAAAATGGGATGAAAAGACAAAAAATCGTGTTCTGAGTATAGAATATGGCGGAATGAATGATTGTTTATATGAAATATACAGATATGCGGAATTAAATGGTTATGGGAAAAAAGAGCATATCCTGACAGCGGCTTCTCAATTTGATGAAATTTCTTTGTTTGAAAAAATTTCTGCATCACAAAGTGATCCGTTGAATAATCTTCATGCCAATACAACAATACCAAAATATCTTGGAATTCTGAATCGATACCGGTTATTTAAGGAAGAAGAAAAGAGTTCAAAATATCTGGATTATGTAATTGATTTTTGGAATCTTGTAGTTGAAAAACATACATATATTACCGGTGGAAACAGCGAGTGTGAGCATTTTGGAAGGGATAATGTACTTGATGGCAAAAGATCCAATTGTAACTGTGAAACCTGTAATTCTTATAATCTTTTAAAGGTTACAAAAGAATTGTTTAAGATTACAGGTGAAAAAAAATATGCAGATTTTTATGAAAATACGTTTATAAATTCAATTCTGGCATCAGTTAATGAAGAAAATGGTACTACTACATATTTTCAACCTATGGCAACAGGTTGTTTTAAGGTTTTTTCTAATCCTGATATAGATAAAAACTACTTCTGGTGCTGCACAGGGACAGGTTTTGAAAATTTTACAAAGATGGGAGATTCATTTTTCTTTAAAAAAGATGATAGTTTTTATATAAATGAATATGTAAGTTCAAATGTTTATTGGAAAGAAAAGGATCTGTTTATTCATATTATTGCAGATTTGGAAAATAGCGATAAGATTAAAATACAAATTGAAAAGGAGCAGAATAAATCAGATTATTTTTCCCTATTTTTACGGATACCAGACTGGGTTTCTTCTCAGTGCAGGCATGTATTAACGATTAATAATAAGAAAGATACTTTTTCCCAGTCAGATGGTTATATCAATTTATATCGTAAATGGGAACGCGGTGATTCTGTTGTTTTAAATTTGAAAAAATCCCTTAAAGAATATACATTGCAGGATAATACCGGTAATGTTTTTGCATTTAAATACGGTCCTTTTGTTCTTGCTGCGGATCTGGGTATTCCAAAGAAGAAAATTATAAGACAGATTGGAGTTTTGTGTGATGTTTGTGGCGAAAAAGACCTATGGGGACAGACCTCGTTATTAAATGGAAATTATGGTGGGACAAGTAATGTTGAGATTTTGTCAAATGAAAAGTTTTCTTTATCACAAACACGGGATTATTCTTCGATAATAAGTCAATTACATTTTAAGAAAAGAAAAAAAAGTGCTTTTTATAGCCTGAATGTTAAAAATATCAAGGGGGACAGACTTCATCTGGATTTTCTTCCCTATTACAGGATAAATAAGAGCAGATTTGGAATTTACTGGTATTTTGATTCTGTAGTAGAAACCATACTGAATAAAAAGAGCTGCAGGATAGAAATTGAAGGAATCGGCGTCGGGTATGGAGCTCAAACAGAAGGTAATAAAACAATGTATCCTTATTTTATGAATACAGGGACAGGCTCAATTGCTGATTCAGGTGTGTTGACTAGATATGCAAAGGAAAATGGAGCATTTTCGTATTGCTTTGAGATTTCAGATAAATATGATACATATCTTTCATGCTGGATAATGAATCATGAGACGGCAAATGGTTTAAAAATTGAATCAAACGGCACAGTTATTGGAGAAATAGAACAAGCTTCTGTTAAAATTAATCAAAATGAAAAAAAAGAATATGTTTTTAAAATTCCAGAGACTGTATTAAAGGCTGCAGAAATTATTAATTCCAAAAAAGTAATAAGGATTGTTTTTTCTGGAATTAATAATAGAGACTCATTAAAGGTTTGTGCACCTGCAGGTACTTTTTATTTTGAATCATTTTAATTAAGCCGTTTTTATAATTTTTCTATTAATTCCGGTGATTCTGGCAATTTGATTTTGAGAAATACCGTAAGTTTTAAGTGTTTTTATATAATTTTTCAAGATATCTGTTTTACATTTTTTTAGCTCTGTTATTTTATGAATTTTTAAAAGTTTTTTTATTAAACGGTAACAATGTGAATCACAGAAATGAGGTTTGTTTTCATATTCCATTTCAGTATCATTATTAGGTGCTTTTATGAATTCAATGAAATCATTCTTATGTGCAAAGAATGATGGATATTTATTATCGGCATTATAATTTTTGATTATTGCTTGAAAATTGGTCCAAATATAACTATCAATATCACCTAGGCCAGCTTTTGGCGGATTTTGAAATATATATCGTGTAACTGAAATAAATTTTCTGTCATTTTCAATGGGAGAACTTAGAAATCTTCCTTGAAAAAGATGACCGGTCCTTTCATATTTTAGATTTATATAACGAGCAAAGCTTGTATTCAGTTTTTGCATGAATTTACTGATATAAGGAGTTGCATTTCCTATCAATAAATGAACGTGATTATTTAATAACAGTATGAATATACAATTATATTTAATTGTTTTGAATATTCTTCCAGTTTTCTTAAAAAGAATCTTCGATCTCGGTTTGTAAAAAAGATATTCTGTTTATCATTTCCCCGAATTATGACATGATAAACACCTGTATGTGTTAGTATTCTTGGTTTTCTAGGCATAATTATTTCCTTTCATTATATAATATTGTTCAAATTGTTAAAAAACTGCAATGATTTGTGAAATTTTTTTCCGAGGACTGTCCCTTTTTGTTTTTTTTGATATAATTAGAAGGAGATGAATGAAAAATCAAAGTTAATCTTAATGAATTTAGCCGATACATATGAAACGAAGGAGTTTTATAAGAATGATCCTTCTCAATTTTTGTGCTGGTATAATAAATCCCAGATAATTGATATTGAATGTGCTGCTTTTTTATCGGCAATGTTAGCTTTTGGACGCAGAGAACAGTTTATTCCAAAGATTAAAGATATTTTAACGCTTGCAGATAAGAAATCAGGTTCAGTTTCAAAATGGATTCATGAAAAATGTCCGGGATTTAAGCTAGGAGATAATAAATATTATCGTTTTTATTCTTATAATGATTTATATGACTTTTTTCAAAGAATTGAAGAGATTTTATGCAATTATGGCTCTTTAGGTGAATGTGTTAAAAAAATCCTTGTTAATGGGGACAGTCCTAATATTCCATATCCATCTTTATTACCACAAATAATTATTTCAACTTTATTTAAGGACCAGATTATAGTACCAGGAGGACATGGGGGACAGACCTCGTTATATTCTTCCCCTAAAAAACGAATACATCTTTTTCTTCGATGGATGGTAAGACAAAATTCTCCAGTAGATTTAGGAATCTGGGATTTTATATCACCTGCAGATTTAATAATACCTCTGGATACTCATGTTTTGCAGGAGTCAGTTAAGCTGGGTCTGTTACCTTATGGCGCAAAAGGTACAATGGGAACAGCCCTCGAATTGACAGAACAGGCAAAACAGATTTGGAGGTCTGACCCCGTGAAATGTGATTACGCCTTATTTGGTCTTGGGGTTGATGAAAACAGAAGTTTGCTATATAAATAGTCTCAAATAAATATTTTTGAGGTATAAAATGAATAATACACTTACAAGAAATAAAAAAATCGCTCTTACTGCTGCATTAAGTGCCCTTATCATAGTTCTGGGGATTACGAAGCTTGGTCTTATCCCTCTTGGTCCTGCTGCTTCGATAACAATTTTACATGTCCCGATTATTCTTGCCGCTTGTCTTGCAGGTCTTCCATCGGCTCTTTTTACAGGAGCAGTTTTTGGTATTATGTCTCTTATTCAGGCCGCAATGAGTCCAAGTGGTGTCCTAGATCCTCTTTTTGTAAATCCATTGATTTCTGTTCTTCCCAGAATCTTATTAGGTTTGATAGCATGGGCTTTGTGGAAATTATTTAATTCAATTCCGAAAATGTCAAAGATTGCCAGTGCAGGAATCACTGCTTTCCTTTCAACTGTCTGTCACACACTTCTTGTAATAGGATGTCTTTATCTTTTCCAGGGTGCTGCAGCCCGTGAAGGAATGGGTGGTGCCGGTTACTTTGCAGTTATTGGAATGCTTGCTCCTCAGGCTGCTCTGGAAGCTGTTGCCGCAACAATTATATGTACTGCTGTATTTGCAGGTCTTTATATTTCATCAAAAAGGAAATCAAAATTATCATCTGACAAATCTTAACTTTTGTAGTATAATATTCTTTATTAATGGAGATTATCTGCAATGAAGATTGTAATTGTCGGTGCTGGTTTCACCGGTGTTCAGCTTGCAAAACTGTTGATTAATGAAAAAAACCAGGTTGCGCTTATAGATAATGATGAGGATGTTGTTCGTCACGCATCAAATATTCTTGATTGTACTATTCTTTGTGATGACGGTAACAGTCTTGATACACTTGAACAGGTCGGAATAGCAAAAGCAGATGCTTTAGTTTGTGTTACAGAATCAGATGAAGTCAATATGATAACCTGTTCACTTGTAGATGCAGTTTATCCTGATATTCTGAAGATTGCTCGCGTAAGGAATTATGCATATTATGTAAATACAGCAGAAGCAAAGAAAAAACATTCTTCAGATTTCAGCAAAAATCACAGGCCTTTGTACGGTATTGATTATATGATCCATCCGGATGTTGAGGCGGCAGATGCAATTGTACAGGCAGTAGAGAATGGTGCTGTCGGTAATGTCCTCACTTTTGATGACTCTGATTTTGAAATAGCCCGAATGCCTGTTTTTAAGGATAGTGTTTTTGACGGCATCTCTTTAAAAGAAGTACGAGTTAAATCTGATATTTCATTCCTCGTAACATATATTGAAAAGGATGGTATCGCATCTCTCCCTTCAGGAAATTCCATCATTACCGCTGGATCTACAATCGGTGTTCTAGCATCAAAACAGGATATCCCGGAAATCTCGAAGCTTTGTGGTTCCGTTCAGAAGGATTTAAAGAAGGTTGCACTTGTTGGTGCCGGAAGAATCGGAACTATCATAACGGAAAAGCTCAGTTCAACTGAGAATTCAAAATCATTTCCAAAGCTTTTTAAATTTTTTGCACAGAAAAAAGCTCAGGATTTTGTTATTATCGATTCGGATGAAGAACGTGCCCGCAACGCTTCAGAAAGATTCCCGCAGACCAGAGTTTTGTGCGCCGATGCTTCTGATGAAAACCTTATAAAAGAAGAAGGAATTAATACTTTTGATTTAGTCATCTGTTGTACTCACAATCACGAGTTGAATATGGTACTGGCAGCGTTTATGGAATCTCTTGGAGTAGGTCAGTCTATTGCTCTTGTAGAAAGTGCTCAGTTTGCGACAATCGCCGAAAAGCTTGGAATTGATGTAGCAATTCCTTTGAGGGATAGTGTGGTTGATTCCATTATAAGTCATCTTCGTGGAAAGGCTGTAAAGGAAATACATACTGTTACAACCGGTGATTTAGAGATTGTTGAATGTGAAATTACAGCTAATTCAAAGGTTTCCGGAAAATATGTAAAGGAAGTATCTGATCCAGGTTCTTTCCTCGTTTTGATGTATAAAAAAGCCGGAATTAATGAATATTCTATTGTTGACGGAAACACTCAGTTTTTCGCCGGTGATCATGTTGTTTTAATCGCAAAATCTGATAACAGCGGTAAGGTGCTGTCATTTTTTGCAGGTAAAGAATAGGGTATCTGAAAATGGCAGTTATTTCTTCCTTAAAGATTCTATCAATCCTTCTTGCAATAGTCGGAGCAACTTTTTCAATTCCATTGTCTGTTGCTTTTGCATATTCAGAAACTACCATGTATCTGCCGATTGTTATTCCTATGGCAGTAAGTCTTGTTTTCTGCGGTATAATTACCCTGGCAACAAGAAAACAGAGCTTTTCGATGTCTACCCGACAGACTTTTCTTATTGTTGCACTTTCCTGGATTCTTTCAATGGTGATGGGGTCTGTCCCCCTGTATTTCAGCGGTTGTTTTAATTCATTTTGTGATGCACTTTTTGAAAGCTTCAGTGGATTTACGACAACAGGTGCAACTATTTTAAGTGAAGTTGAATCACTTCCAAGATCTGTAAATATGCTCAGGTGTCTTTTTCACTGGCTTGGAGGAATGGGAATAGTTACCCTTACAGTTGCGATTATGCCTCTTTTAGGAGTTGGTGGTTTTCAACTCATTAAGGCAGAAACGACAGGTCCGCAGAAAGGAAAGGTAACATCAAGAATCACTACAACTGCAAAAGTTTTATGGTTATTATATTTTCTGCTTACTCTTCTTGAATTAATCTGCCTTAAAATAGCAGGAATGGATTTTGTAGATGCTCTTTCGCATGCGCTTGCAACACTTGGAACAGGTGGTTTTTCAACGAAAAATGGTTCCATAGGTCAGTATAATTCTCTTTCAATTGATATTATCTGTACAGTATTCATGTTCCTGGCAGGTGTTAATTTTTCGCTTTATTATTATCTGATAGCAAGAAAATTCGTTGAGATCAGGGATAATTCAGAATTAAAGGCTTATCTGGGAATAATTGTTGTTGCTGTTATCGGAATTACAATCAGCATTCTTCCTGTTTATAAAACCTTTGGTAATTCCCTGCGATATTCGACATTTCAGGTTGCCTCTCTTCTTTCAACAACAGGATTTTCGACTGCAGATTATCTTCAATGGCCGTCAAGTGCTCAATTCTGGCTTTTTCTCCTGTTTTTTATAGGAGGATGTTCAGGTTCTACTTCCGGAGGATTCAAAGTTATACGATGGGTAATATTCGGTAAACTTATAGGTAATGAAATCAAGAAAATGCTTCATCCTCATGGAGTATTTACCGTGCGGTTGAATAACTGTCCGGTAAGAAGTGATATTTCAACCGGGGTTGCTGCCTTTACTACGCTATATTTCGGTTTAATCGCCCTTACTACATTTGTCGGTTGTCTTGGACATCTTGATCTTTATTCTGCTTTTACAGGAGCAGTTTCAATCGTTGGTAACGTAGGGCCTGCTTTCGGTAAACTTGGGCCTTCGTTTAACTACGGTTTTTTACCAGATTTTGTTAAATACTGGTATTGCTTTGCAATGATTGCGGGGCGTCTTGAATTGTATACTATCATAATCTTTTTTATGCCCGAATATTGGAAAAAATAATTCTTTAAAAAACTTTAAATTTGCGTTAATATATAATAATAAAGCAATAAAGAAATAGAAATAATGGAAAAGTTTGAAAGTGCGCTACAGAATGTAGATAAAGAAAAAATTAAGAACGCAGTAAAATTGCATGCTCCTATTCAGATTACGACTTATACACTTCCTCGTAATATGGAATTGTATATGCATGAGGTTTTAACTGTATTTTTAAAAGAATGCCATTATGATAATTTCAGTGAATATCTTAATTTCTGTCTTGGTGAACTTCTGACGAATTCTAAAAAAGCAAATACTAAAAGGGTGTTTTTTGCCGAAAATAATCTTGATATAAATGATCCTAAGGATTATGCAAAAGGCATGAGTATTTTCCGTGAAAAAACCTTTGGAAACATAGATCATTATCTTACCGAACAAAAAAAAGCAGGTCTTTATGTAAAGCTGATTCTTCAGGCTCTTGATGATAAAATCAATATTGAAATAAGAAATAATTCCAGACTCTGTAAATTTGAAGAAAAAAGAATCCAGGAAAAACTGAACAGTGTCAAACAGTACAATAACGAAAAGGATGTTATAAATAAAGTTCTTGATCAGACTGAAGGAGCCGGACTTGGTATTATCATTATGATTCTGATGCTTCAGAAGATTGGACTTTCAAAAGAAAATTATAAGATTTTCGTAAAAAACGATGAAACTGTCACAAGAATAGAAATTCCGCTTAATCAGAAAATGACTCTTGATGTTTTTTCGTTATATGATGTGTTCATTAAAAATCAGACTACGATTCCTGTTATTGATGAAAATCTTAAGCAGTTAAACAAGCTTCTTTCGGCTAAAAATCCTGATTCTTCTCAGATTATTGATTTTATAAGCAGGGATGTTACGCTTTCTTTCATTTTGTTTAAAAATTCAGTGAAGATTGATAATACAATCTGTTGTGTTTCAAAAGCATTTGAGCTTCTTGGAATTGAAAGAATAAAGAAGATTTATAATCCTGAAAATCAGGAAATCAGGCTCATATCACGAAAAAATGATACAAACAATTACTGGAAGCATTCTTATTCCGTCGCTTTTTATGCATATAATCTTGCAAAACAGTTCGGGCTTGATAAGGATTTTTCTCTTGAGGATATATATTTCTGTGCTCTTTTACATGATATTCAATGTATTTTCATTCAGAATGCTTCTGAAGAACAAAAAAAAGCCGTAGAAAAAAGCTGCATAGAGTATAATTTTGATCAGACTGTTCAGCAAAGCTTTTTTGAAAATGAAATGCATTCAAAAGGTGGTGCAAAATTCTTAAACCAGTTGAATTTTCCAAAGAATCTATGTAATGCCGTTGATTTTCATAATAATCCTGATACTGCTCCTGAAGAAATCGCTAAAATTATAGCAGTAATTTATCTGGCCGATGTATATCAGTATTATGAAAAAAACATTATAGATTATTGTCAGGTAAACGAGGCAGTTCTGAAACTTTTTAATATTGATTCTGAAGAAAAATTTCTGATGATTTCAAAGGTTCTTTATTCACAGATAAAAAAACAGCAGAATTTCTGATTTCTCAGTTATTTTTTATTGAATCTATCCATTTCTGCATTAAAATTCCAAGTGCAACTCCGACATTTAATGATGCTTTTAATCCTTTCATTGGAATTGTTACGGTTCCGTAAGTTGCGGCCTGTAATGCCTGAGGACTGACCCCCAATTCTTCAGATCCTATGATGCAAATGCCGTTTTTTGGGAAAATAAAATCATTGAGGTCTGTCCCCCCTGTTTCAAGAGCAAAAATAGGAACTGATTTCGGTAATTTTTCAAGGGAAATTCTTTCATATCCCATCGTTTCTATACATCCCATTGCACTTCTTACAGCCCTGGGATGCTCAGGATCTACACAAAATGGTGAAATATATACTTTTTCAGCTCCCAACCCTTCTGCAGTCCTGAAAATTGAGCCTAAATTAAACGGAGATCTTATATCTTCAGCATAAATGCATAATCCTTTGTAAAAATTCCTTTCGAGGACTGTCCCCGTTGTTCCATTTTCATTATGAGGTGCTATAATCAGATCCCATTCAGCCGGAAACGTACCGATTATCTTCAAAAGATGATTTCTTGCTGTATTACATAGTCTTAATTCATCAAGGGGAGTGGAATTAATAAGGGATTGAATTTCAAGAGCTGCATCATCACTTAATTTTGGATCTTTTAAGAGTACATTGCATAATTTGATTATATATTCACTTCTAGGAATTTCCTTAAAAGAATATTCCATTCCTTTTTCTGCAATGCCTTTTATATCACGTTCAAGCGCTCCAAATGTAAGTGCCAGTTTTCTGCGTTGATGTCCGCTTTCCAGATGGAAGAGTTTTCCGGGTTCTATCATTGATTAAAAAGCCTGTTTTATAAAATCAAAAATATCATCGGTTGTCATGCTACGAGGCAGCTTATTTATAACATCTATATCGGCAACATCTTCAACAGCGAGAGAAAGCTTTTCGATTGTAAGCTGCAAATCTTTTAAACGGGCAGGAAGATTTGCTTTTGCAATTTTCTGTCGTACAAAATCTATGTATGCTTTTACTGCATCTTCTCCGGTAATTTCCGGTTCGGCAATTCCCATGATATGTGCCAGCTTTTCAATTCGTTTGCTTTTAAACTTTGCAGCATCTTCTACTGCATAAGGCATTAAAATTGACGAAATCAGAGATTTATTGACTCTGTAGCGTGAATTTATTGTTAAAGCCAGGACTGAACTTAATCCCAGTGAGCTTGCGGCTGTTGCAAGAGATATCATTACTCCTGCCTGAGCAAGAAGTATTTCCTGAGGAGTTGTTATTTCCAGTGATGGAGAACCGTTGACTGCGTAAGAAAGCAGCTGCAATCCTTTTTCTACGAACATGTCACTGAAGAAGTTTGCTTTTTGTGAAAGATATGCTTCGGTTGCCATATTCATAATTTCAATTGTCAGGGTAGATTTCTGATTTTCAGTAAGTGTCAGCATTAAATTCGGATCGATAAGTACAAGTTTTGTAACATTATTCTGGATTTTTATGACCTTTATCTGATTGTTTCTCGAATCCTTGAGAGGGACATCATTTGTAAATACAAAAGGTGTTCTGAAAAGAGTAGGAACACAGATACAGGGAATAGGATTTGTGGAAGGAACGGCTCCGTCTAAAAAAGTATAAAGATCATGAACTTCATTGTAAAAAGATGCTACTATACGACCGATGTTCATTGCTTTAGCACCACCGACGGCAATAACACCATGAATGTGTCCCTGTTTGGCGAGGGAAAGGGCTCTCTGTGCAATTTTAGACGTATTTCCATCTGAAAGCTCATTGAAAACAAAATTTTCAATTTTACGGTCATTTAAAGTCTGGACAACTTTTTCCTGAACCTTCATTTCCGTTAAAATCGGATCCATGATTACGATAAAACGTGTTCCCCATTCCAAGGCCTGCTGTCCAAGTCTTGAAAGAGTGTATGAACCTAAAACAATGTTTGGTGTAATTCGAAAAATAAAATCTGACATCTAATAACTCCGGAGTTTTAAAAAAAAAGACGGAAATTCATTCCGCCTTTTCGAGTAATTCAGCTGTTCTGCAAACTCAAATAATTATAGACCTACACTAGTCATAAATTTTTCAGCGGCAGACTGTATAACAGCATTGCTCAAATAAGAAGGATCCTTAATTTTTGCCTTTACTTCTGCAATTCTGTCTGCACGTACATTTGGAGTTTCAGCAGCTACCTTTTCCAGGTAGTATGCCTCTGCCTTTTCTACAGCTTCATCTGAAAGGTGAATTGAATCAACTCCAGGGCTTACTTTAGCAGAGTTCTCTGTTTTACGAATGTTTGATACATTGTTAAGAGGATTAATTCCACCAAGTTTTTCTATCATCATAACGTCCTACCCCTCTACCTTTATATTATCGGTAGATTCTTTAGAAAGTTGAGCTTTTTTTATGCCGGAAATGAACAATGCAAACTCACCTTTAATAGAAGCTCGACCTGCATAGTCCTTAAGTAGTTCTTCTGCGCTGCCACATGAAACCTCCTCATGAAGCTTTGTCAGTTCCCTTCCAACTACTATCCGCCTTGTACTATCTATATCGGATATATCTTTTAAAAGTTTAGTAATTCTGAACGGAGATTCGTAAATAATTATTGCATCTCCTGTTGCCATTAATTCTTTTAATCTGGAACGCCTTTTTCCCGGTTTTGGTGATAAAAACCCTTCAAAAATGAGAGTTTTGCCGCCAGACCCTGCAACACTTATTAAAGTTGCAAAGGCAGAGGTACCCGGTATAGGTACGATTTTATGTCCTGCTTCCCTTACAACATCAACAAGAACAGCTCCGGGATCACTTATGCCTGGAGTTCCTGCATCACTTGCATACGCAACAGAAAAACCCTTATCCAGAAGCTGAACTATTTTTTCACCTGCGAGTTTTTCATTCTGTGAACGACAGGAAATTAACTGCTTTTTAATCTCAAAATGATTAAGAAGCTGTAAAGTATGCCGGGTATCTTCAGCGGCTATGTAATCGGCGTTTCTTAACGTTTCTACAGCCCTGTAAGTTATATCCCCAAGGTTTCCTATAGGTGTTCCCACGATATATAGTACTGACACATCTATATTATAATGAGAATTTTGTTATGAAACAAGTAAAAAAGTGATAAAAAAATTATTTGTGCACAGGGGGACAGACCTCGTTGTCCTGTCATTCACTTTTATTCCATTTTTATCATTTTTCATACAATTTTAATTTTTTCTATTGTGCTATAAATGAGTTTATGAAAGATACTACCATAAATATGACCGAAGGAAGCATCGTAAAGCTTATCCTGCGTTTTTCAATCCCGCTTTTAATCGGAAATATTTTTCAGCAGCTTTATAACTTTGCAGATTCAGTGATTGTCGGAAAATTCATCAGTGCGGATGCTCTTGCGGCAATAGGTGCTACGGCTTCAATATCTTTTCTGTTTTTCGCATTATGTAATGGTTTTGCAGCAGGCGGAGGTATTCTTGTAGCACAAAGCTTTGGCCGTGGCGAAAAAAATGAGGTAAAGAATACAATAGCGAATACAGGATATGTGATGATTATCTTTCCATTTATTGTCGGTCTTGTTTCATTTTTCCTTTCAAAGCCGATTTTAATCCTTCTTAAAACTCCATCCGAGGTCTTTGAAGATGCACTTGTATATACAAAACTCCTGTGCTGCGGTTTACTCTTTGTTTCTCTTTATAATTATATATCTTCAATGATGCGTGCCCTTGGAGATTCTAAAACACCGCTTTATTTTCTGATTTTTTCATGTTTTTTAAATATTGTCCTTGATTTATTCTTTGTATGCATATTAAAAAAAGGTGTAGCAGGGGCTGGAATTGCAACTTTAATTTCACAATTCATTTCTGTAGTTCTTTGCCTGTTATATGCAGTAAAATTCAATCCATATTTCCGACTTAAACGTGACGATTTACGATTCAGCAGAAACATCCTTGTAAAAACAATAAAACTTGGTCTTCCTCTTTCACTTCAGTTTTCCATGATAGCAGTTTCATGTATGGCTCTTCAAAGGGTTGTAAATGCTTATGGACCGGTAGCAGTTGCCGCTTTTACTGCAACCAGCAGAATAGAACAGTTGATTCATCAGCCGTATCAGACTTTATCGGCCGCTCTTGCAACTTTCTGCGGACAGAATTTTGGTGCAGGAAAAAACGAACGTGTAATAAAAGGCTATCATAAAACTCTCCTTATGATGTTTATCTTTACATTATTAATGCTTCCTTTAATCCAGTTGTTTGGCCGTCAGATTACAAGTCTTTTTGTTGATGAAATCAGTGTAATCAATATGGGTGAAAAAGCTTTAAAAATCACAAGTCTTTTTTATGTTTTCCTTGGATTGATTTATGTTGTACGCGGTATTCTTAATGGACTTGGAGATAGTTTCTTTGCACTTCTCAATGGAATTATTGAGGTTGCCGGACGTTTTGTAGTTCCTGTCATTTTAGTTACGATTCCGGGGATTGGTTTATGGGGCATCTGGTGGTCAGTCGGAGTCGTATGGTTTTTAAGCGGAATTACTGCCTGGATCCGTTATAAAACTAAAAAGAATAAAATTTTACAAAATAATTAGTTTTTTTCCATAAAAATATGATATTATTAATTCATGAAAAAAATATATTTCTTTTTGTTATTATGCTGTTTGTTTATCAGCTGCAATGGAAATTTAAAGAATTACAGTGAAACAAAAAAAAATGATTTGAATGAAATTTTCTGTGAATGCGAATATCAGGATGTTAAACGTACCTTTATTCTTAGTCTTCCGGATAAATGCAGTTCAAAAACACCTTTGATTCTGATGTTTCATGGTTCTGGTTCAGATGCTTCTTCCTTTATAAATATGACTTCATTAAAATATCCGGCAACTGAGCTTGGATATGCCATTGTGTATGTGAATGGTATCAGGAATGCAGAGGATTCAACTTCTGCGGCAGGCTGGAATTCAGGAATAGGAAATTCACAGGTTGATGACGTTGGCTTTGTAAAATCAATCGTAAAAACCCTTCAGAAAAAACACAAAATCGGTAAGGAAAAGGTTTTTGGCGTCGGTTACAGTAACGGTGGTTTTTTTATCCATCGTCTTGCGGTAGAAGCTTCGTCTATATTTACTTCGCTTGTTTGTGTTGCAGGATTTATGCCTGAAGCTGTCTGGAAAGAACGTCCTTCAAAATTGACAATTAATTTTCTTCAGATTTATGGAGAAAAGGATGATGTAATTCCAAAGAAGGAAAACGGTTCGTATAAATATTCAAAAAATCCGGCAATTGAAGATGTACTTGATTATTATAAAAAGGCAGATTCATCTAATGTTATAAAAAGCATTGAAATTGAAAACGGAAGGCATTCATGGCCGCAGGAGGAATTTTGTGGTTTTAATATCAGTTCAGTTATAATGAATTTCTTTTCAGAATCGTAGTTTCAGGAGGCAGATTATATGGTTGATTATACAGAAGGTTCGGGAAAACAGTATCATACAGGGGTAGGTCCACAGGATATAGGAAAATATATCATTCTTCCCGGTGATCCGAAGCGTTGTTCAAAAATTGCAGAACACTTTGAAAATGCAAGACTTGTTTCTGATGTCCGTGAATATGTAACTTATACTGGAACCTTGAATGGAGAGAAGGTTAGTGTAACTTCAACCGGTATAGGAGGTCCTTCTGCTGCTATTGCAATTGAAGAGCTTTCAAAATGCGGTGCTCATACGTTTATTCGTACAGGAACCTGTGGAGGAATGCAGGAAAATGTTCTTGGCGGTGATATAGTGATCGCGACAGGTGCAGTTCGGATGGAAGGAACAAGCCGTGAATTTGCTCCGATAGAATATCCTGCCGTTGCAGATATCGATTGTGTAAATGCGTTAATCAGCTCGGCAAAGGAAATGAATATTCCTTATCATGCGGGTGTAGTTCAATGCAAGGATTCATTTTTTGGTCAGCATGAGCCGGAAGTAATGCCGGTAAGCTATGAGCTTGAAAATAAATGGCAGGCATGGCTTCGCATGGGATGTCTTGCTAGTGAGATGGAAAGTGCAGCGCTGTTTATTGCAGGACAGTTTCTTCGTGTAAGAGTCGGAAGCTGTTTCCTTGTAGTAGCAAATCAGGAAAGGGCAAAAAAAGGACTCGAGAACAAACAGGTGCATGATACAGAACTTGCAATTACTGTTGCCGTCGAATCCTTGAAAAAGCTTATCCAGCAGGATAAAAACAGAAATCAGGAACAGTGAGTATGTTATATATGTCAGAATCGTTGATAGCCTTACTTAAAAGCTCACTGTTTTTGGTGCGCCGGCGAACGATGAAAAGGTTGCAGTTGCATTTTTAAAATACAATACCTGGGTATTAGAATCATTTTCATTGTACATTCCGCGTAAATTCGGATATTCATCGAGCATATGTTTTTTTGCTTCAATTGAATCATCGTTGATTAATTCTCCTGACAATCTCAGCCAGGTTCCGGTTTCACCGTCAAAACAGCACAATTCTGCTTTTGGATTAATTGAAAGCTGCTTTGAAACAGGCTTTGATTTTCCTGTCTGAATGTAAAGCTTGTCGTTATAAACAGCGACAGTTCCGAATGGTCTTACACGCGGCTGGTTTCCTTCTACTGTTGCAAGGTAGTAGGTTCCGCATTTTTTGATAAAGTCATAAACAGATTTCATTTATTACCTCGAATTCTTTTTTTATATTATATCATATTTTTTTTAGAATTGGAAAAAAACGGAAAAAGGAGTATAATTAAAAATGTAAAGAATAAGGAAATGCTATGAAAAGTAAAAATCCGATTACAGATAAAATTTATACTGCCGATCCGGCTCCTATGGTTTATAAGGACACCCTTTATCTTTATACGACGCATGATGAAGATAAGCTTATAAATGATTTTTATACGATGTTTGACTGGAGATGTTATTCAACGAAAGATATGGTTCACTGGACTGATCATGGAAAGATTTTTTCGCTTGATGATATTTCATGGGCAGATGATCGCGCATGGGCTCCTCAATGCATTGAACGAAATGGTAAATTCTATCTTTATTGTCCTGTTCATAAGAAGGATGCCGGAATGTCAATTGCCGTAGGTGTATCTGACTCTCCTGCAGGTCCATTTAAAGATATAGGTCATCCTCTTGTAGATGAAGATGACTGGAATGATATAGATCCTACTGTTTTTATTGATGATGACGGTCAGGCTTATTTGTATTTTGGAAATCCTGAATTGAGATATGTTCTTTTGAATGAAGATATGATTTCGTATAATGAAGAAGTGGGAATCGTAAAAATACCGATGACAGTAGAATCATTTGGAAAAGGAGGACATAATACCGGTACATCTTATGGTGAAGGTCCATGGTTCTATAAACGCAATAATCTTTATTATATGGTTTATGCAGCATTTGCAGAAGGTGAAAAACGCAATGAACATTTAGCCTATTCAACGTCCAAAAATCCGACAGGTCCATGGGTTTATGGCGGAGTATTGATGGAAGAGGGACCTTGCTTTACGAATCATCCTGGAATTGCAGATTTTAAGAATCATTCATATCTTTTTTATCATACAGATGAACTTCCCGGAGGAAGCCTGTTCCATCGCTCGGTATGTGTTGCCGAATTCAAATATAATGAGGACGGTTCCATAAATACTATTGAAAAATGTGATGGTGTAGAAGGAATATAGAATAACAGTTCGTTCGAGTCCACCTGAAAGTATGTTAAACAAAAAAAAGACTGATTATTATTCAGTCTTTATATAGCGGGGGATGGACTCGTCTTCCTGTCGCAGACATCGTGTCTGCTCCATACAGACCGCTTCCACTTACTTCCGGCGACGTCGTGTCGCCTCTTCCTCCCTGTCCGGTCGGCGTTCGTTTCCCTTTCGAGTCCACCCGAATTATTGTTAAATAAAAAAAGACTGATTATTATTCAGTCTTTGTATAGCGGGGGATGGACTCGAACCACCGGCCTTCAGGTTATGAGCCTGACGAGCTGCCAACTGCTCTACCCCGCGTCGTATGGTTGCATATAATAAAGAAAAAATTGATTACTGTCAATACTTGTATGATTTTTTTACGTATTATATAAAGTACATTTATTCCTGCTGGTCCTGGGTAATTGCCTTGTATTTTATTCTGCATTCAATAAGTGCAAGAAGAATTACCGGAATGGCAAACCATTTTAATCCGTTTTTAAAGCAGGCAAAAAAATCATAAAGTCCATGAAGGATAACTGCAAGCACAAAGAAAGAAATACGTGCTTTTTTCTGTGAACAGGTGTAAATAAACAATCCGCATAAACCTGCACAGCTCATATGGATTAAGTCTGAACTGAAGATTCTTTCAAAAAGCTGAACGTAAAGCAGGGACCCGCCTCGTGTAACGCTGAGATTCAGTTTATCAAGATAATAAACGACAGATTCAAAACATCCAAGCGTCAGTCCGAAAAGAAAAGAAATCAGCAGAAAATTAAGGGCGCTGTTATTTTTTTTAGGAAGCGGTAAAATCATCAGGGCTTTGATTACTTCTTCAACGAAGCCGTATAAAATAATTGATTTTAACAGCTGATAAAGAATCCTGTGTTTAATGAGGATATTCATATCAGGAATAACATATTGAATAGCGCCAATCGGAAGTACAGAAATAAGACCGAGTAAAGCGGCTATAAGAAGATGACTTGTTTTTACTTTACATCCGAAACGAAAAATAAAAAAACCGGTTATGCATGGAATAAAACAAATAATAATTGGTATAAAAAACATATAATTAGAATACAGTAAACATTTAAATTTTACAATCTTTGTTGTATAATAAATGTATTATGAAAAAGAAAGAATCAATAGTATTAGTAGGATGTAAAGGCAGCGGCAAATCTACACAGGGAAAAAAACTTGCAGAACATCTTGGTTATGAATTTTATGATACTGATTTAATAATAAAGGAAATTTCGGGTATGACACCGAGAGATCTTTATAAAAATCAGGGAGTTAAAGCCTTTAAGATAGCCGAAACTCAGGCAAGTGAACTTATAAAAAGTATGTCATTGGAAAAAAACATGGTTGTTGCTTCGGGCGGGGGAGTGTGTGATAATCCTGATGCAATGTCCTTACTTAAGGATTCGGGCATCCTTGTTCATATAAAGGTACCTACAAAATTTGCAGTTTCACGATGCATGAATAAAATCAAATTGAATGAAAAAGGTGAATTCGAAAATGTTCCGTCGTTCATAAAGCTTAAAGGAAATGATACGATGTTTTCTATCAGTAAAAGCTTGTTTAACTGTTTGAAATTCCGTGCAGAAAAATATACTTACTATGCAGATGTTACAGTGGACATAAAAAAGGCTTCCAAAAAACAGGCATACGAGTCTATTTTGAAAGCCGTTAAAAAGTTCATAAAATAAACAGGTTTTTATTCTTTCTGACAAACACCGGTTCCGCCGCAGCCTCCACATTCTTCGTCGCCACAGCCACCGTTACAGTCTCCTCCACAACCGCCGCATCCACCGCAGCCTGCATTGTTAATCTGTTCAAGCTCCTGTTCAGTTGCATTTCTGACTTCTACTACTTCAATGTCGAAATTCAACGTTTGTCCTGCAAGATCATGGTTACCGTCAATCTTTATTTTATCATCCTGAACTTCTACAACAGAAACAAGCATAGGCCCAGCAGGTGTTTCTACTGAAAATTTCTGACCGGGTTCAATCGGTACGTCGCTGTCGAATCTGTCGCGTGGAATATAGACAACAAGCTTTTCGTTACGCTCTCCGTATGCATCTTTCGGTTTTATTGTCGTATTGAATTTATCACCAGTGGTTTTTCCTTCAAGTTCACGTTCCAGTCCTGCTATTAACAGACCGTTTCCATGAATATAAGCCAGTGGTTCTGCTCCGATAGATGTATCAAGCTGCTTTCCGTTTACATCCTTGAGTGTGTAATGAATTGCAACGTATTTGTCTTTTGTGATGTTCATAATTAAAAATCAATTCCTTCGCCAAAGTTTTTTGCGTTATCCTGTACAACCTCTGAAATTTCAGGACATGCATCCTTCAAATATCGTTCAATTCCCATTTTAAGGGTCATTAAAGCCATTGGACAGCTTCCGCATGCTCCTGTAAGGTTTAAATGAACCTTCTTTTCATTATCTATACAGACAAATTCCATATCTCCGCCATCAGCCTGTAACTGTGGACGGAACATCTCAAGTGCTTCTTTTACTGTTTTTTCCAGTTCCTGATCTGTCATTGTTTTACTCCAATATCGATTTATTTATAAATCATATCTTTTCTATAAGGATAATATATAAATCAAAAAAAGTCAGTCATTAAATGCATTAATTATCGAGTTCTTCGAGTTTTCTGTTCAATTCAATTATTCTTGTATGAAGATAGTGATCTACCGTTGATTTTTCAAGAATTCCAAGAGTATCACCGTCTGAATCTACAATAGGCATTGCATCAATATCGTGTTCTTCAAAAAGCGCATAGGCTTCCGGAAGTGTTGTTGAAGGCTTTACCGTAACTGTAGGAGGATCCATCACATCCATAGCGAGCATTGATTCTGCAAAATCACCGATCTGCATTATTTCCTTCAGATGCTCCAGACTGATGACTCCGGTAAGCTTGCCTTCTTTGTTTTTTACGACGTAATTCAGATATTGATTTTTACTGAACGAATTTAGAATCGTAAAGAGCATATCGTTTTCGTTAACGATTGATGTTGAATCATAATCGCAGATTTTATCGTGACCGCGGTAGACATCGGTAACCCTTGAATTTTTCTTGATGTCATCTATTGTTACATTAAGTCCGCATTCGCCTGCTTTTGTAACTCCGATTTTTACGAAAACAGGTCCTATCAGTTGAACAATGAATGTAGTCGCAGTAATTATAAGAAGAATTTCAGGGCCGATTGAATCTGCAAAATCATTCCCGGCTGCAATTGAAAGACCGATTGCAACTCCTGCCTGACTTAAAAGACAATATGGAAGATATTTCTGGACAGTTTTTGGGGCTTTTGTTATAAGTGCGCCGAAGGTAGAACCTATAGATTTTCCGAGAGTTCTTCCGAGAACATAGACAAGTGCTATTATTCCAAGGAAAGGAGTTATAATCCAGATGTTGAGTTTTGCTCCTACAAGTACAAAGAAAAGGACATAAATCGGGGGTGTATATTTATCGACAAGTGTAAACACTGCCTTAGTTTTTGAAGGTGCAAAATTTACCATTACAAAACCAAGACTCATCGAAGCAAGAATATTATCGAAATCAAAAATAGAACAGATCCCGTTGCAGATAAAAAGACATCCCAGGGCAAAAGTCAGAATTCGAGCTTCCTGATTCAACAGTTTTCTTGTGATGAAGCTCAGCAGAAATCCGAAGGCAGCTCCGATTAACAGGGAACCGAAAATATCACGTGCAATATTCAGTAGCTGCGGGATAAAACCGATTGAATTTCCGCCGATGAGTGGAGTAACTATTGTGGAAGCGATTGTATAAAGGATAAGGGCAACTCCGTCATCCATCGCAACTATACCGTAAACTGTTGTTGTTAATGGACCGCGTGTACGGTATTCGACAAGTACATCTGTTGTAGCTGCAGGTGCAGTTGCAGAACAGATTGCACCAAGAATCAATCCTAAAGAAATTGCATGGGTTATATCTTTTGTTACAAGCCACACAAGCAGCGTTACTATTCCGCCTACTACAACAGCAGGTGTGATTGCCTCAAAAAGAAGAATGCTTATGAACTGTTTTCCGTATTTTTTTATGATTTTTAATTTTAGTTCACCGCCGATTAAAAAACCGATCAGCGAAAGTGCAACAGTACTGATAGGATCCAGTGCCTGAATTACATTTGGTTCAAGAATATGAAAGCCTGAAGAACCGATTATGATTCCTATTACGATGTATCCTACGACCTGAGGGATTTTCAGTTTTTTAAAAAGCCAGCCTCCAAGGGCTCCTGCAAATAAAATTATTCCTAATAACAATACTAATTGAGTTGCCTGAACTTTTGTAAAATGAAAAAACGACGGCAACAGATTCGCAAAAGGATCCTGCATTTTATAAACCTCTTAATATTTCGAAGAAGCGTCTGTAATTCTGACTGTCGGAATAAAGAAAATCATAATAGATTGTTGCCGAAACAAGTTTTCTTCCATATTCTCTTGTTTCACTGTATGGAACTGTTTCAAGGAATAAATCATCGCTCATATCTTTTTTGTAGCCGTAATTTACCATTGAACTGTCCAGCCATCGTCGTACACGTGTAATTCCTGCGTTATATGATAAGAATCCCTGAAGCTTTGAATCTGAACATCGCTTGATTAATTCACACAGATAATATGTTCCCAGTTCAATATTTGTTTCCGGGTCTGTTAATGAATAATCATTTTTTTTCAGTTTTCTTGCCACATCTTCGCCTGTAATTTCCATTAACTGCGTAAGGCCAACTGCTCCTGCATGACTAACTGCATCTGAATCAAAAAAACTTTCACTTCTGATTAAAGCATAAACTATTGATTTATTAATATCGTATTTTTTCGCATAATTGTCTATATGGTTTTTGTAAAATTTGGGATAAACAAGCTTCATTTCTTCTTTTGTTAATGGTCTGTCGCTTATTGCTGCTGCTCTGGAAGCAATTCTCAGACTTTGAGAGTAATATTCTTTTTTATTGCATTTAGAAAGAAAAGATGCCGCTTTAAACGAAACATCGGTAGAAATCCCTTTTTTGTAGAAATTCAGCCACTCACTGTAAAGCTTCTCAGGAAATCCGTATTTGATATATCCGAGTAAAAGAGTTTCTGCATCTTCATCAGGTTCTATAGAATCGTTTTTGTTTACCTGACACATAAAGCTTTCAAAATCTTTATTGTTTGCTTCAAGCTCATAAAGCGAAAGCATCCTGTAATAGTAACTTGATCCGCAGGCCAGAGCACGTTCAAAATACCACAGAATTTTATCATTCTTTGAAGAAACAGAAACCTTACCGGTCTGAATAAGTCTTGCCCAGATATAGGAAAGTCTTGCGACAATATCATCGGTTGCTTTACCGTCGAGCTGTTCGATTAGTACAGGGAAAAGATCCCATCGTTCACTTATAAAAATCTCGGGGATAAGGCTGTCGAATAAGTCATCAAAATACTGAGGATCTGACCATTGCGAAGCATATATTCCGATATCCTTGATTGTATCTGTAAACGAAATGTCTATTTTTACATTCAGCAGATACCATAAGGCATTATCCTTTAATTTGGGATTCTCTGTACATTGGATTGCATTTTCAAGACAGTTTGAAGCCTGTGTCTGTGCAGTTTCTGCCTTTATATAACAGCGGCCGGCATAGAACCAGAAATAGAATTCTGCTGGAGTTTTTTTATATAGATTTGCAAGCTTCTGGAATTGTTTTGCACTTTCTTTATATTCATTTGTTCCATATAAAAAGGTCTTTCCAAGATCCGAGCAGATTAACGGAGCCGGTTCAAGATCTGCTTTTGCCATCATTTTAAGTATATCATCGCTTTTTCTGATTGCTTCACCATAGTCTCTGTTATATACATCTATCCTGAAGGCGATGATTTTCTGGATGTCATTGTAATCTTCCTTGTTTTCTGGTAACGGCCAGGCTTCATCTATAAAATTCATGTGTTCCTGTGAAATCGGACGCTGGATGAACCATTGAAGGATATCTTTTGAAATATCCTTGTCGCCTCGTTTTAAGAAAGACTGGAAGCGAAGTTTTATGAGTTCGTTTTTTGATTCTGAAAGAATGATTTCTTCTGAAAGATTTATGACCTTATTGTATTCTTCAGCAGAATAAAATTGTCTGGCGGCGAGAGTTTTTGTTTCATCATCATTGAATAATTCAAGCATTAACTCACATGCAGCGTTTCTTTCCTGAACTGAGCCGAGTGTTGCAAGACATTCAGCACTTCTTTTTGCACAGTATTTTCCTGCATTTTTCATGCTGTTCATGAATTTAATCTTAGCTTCTTTCTCTTCACCGTTCTGTAAATATCGTAAACCGATGAAATAATCGGCATCTGCAGGATTTTCTTTTTTCGGAGTTTCTGCAGAGGTTTGATTTTCATTGCATGCAGTAGTAAAAATTACCGGAATGATTAAGAGAGAAAAAACGGTTAATAATTTTTTTAAACCAGACACAGATGTACCTTTATTCAGCCGGGATTGTAATTACAGTTCCGCTTATAATGTAATCGGGATTTGTAATTTTATTGTATTTTGCAATCCGTGTGAATTTCCATGGATTTTTATAAAAGTTATTCGAAATATCCCAGAGCGTGTCACCCCATTTTATTCTGTAGGTTACCTTTTCCGAGTTTTTTTTTGGAGCAGGAACCGTCGGTGTTACAGATTCAGCGTTTTCAATAACTATGACTGAATCGACAGTTTCGTTGGTCTGAATCTGTTCTTCCTTTACAAGCTCAGTTTTCGGTGCATCTTTAGCTTTCTGCTTTCTGCTGAGTGCCTTTGCCGGTGCAGATATAAGAAGAATAAGTGTTGCAATAATACAGATGACTGCACATATAATGCATATAAGCATAGGAATTGTAGTTTTTTTCCTTGATTCCTCGTGTACCGCAGATTCCCCGAGCTCTGTTTCTTTATCGTAGAGTCCTGAGAAGCTTATTGGACCGTTTGCCTTGTTAATTTCGTCTGCCTGTGGTTTTGAGATATCTTCATCAAAAACAGAAGGTTCATCTTTAGGAATGGAAATTTCATCCGGAATATCATCGTCTGTAATTTCATCATCAGCAAAAATATCATCGGAAAGAGAATCTTCGGTAACAGCTTCATCTGTCGTAATATCTTCAAACAGCTTGTCGTCTGCATTTTCCGTAACAGTTTCATCTGCCGGTGAATCAGCAAAAATATCATCGGGAAGAGAATCTTCTGTAACAGTTTCATCTGCCGGTAAGTCTGCAAAAATATCATCAGAAAGAGAATCATCGGTAATAGTTTCATCAGCAGGGATGTCTGCAGAAGGCTCGTCGAATGAAATATCTGAAGGGATTTCTTTTGACATTACATCTTCGGAAAAATCTTCCATTGCAATATCAGAAGGAGAGGTCATTGCAAAATCTAAAGGTGCATCGATTGTTTCTGCTCCGTTTGTGTCAGGCATTTCATCCATTGTAAGTGTCGTGTCGCCTGAAAAAGCTTCATCTGCCGGGGAATCTGCAGCTTCAAGAGGTATTTCGGATGGAGCATCAAGATCAAATTCTTCCGGGGCATCGGGATTAAATGCGTTTTCAACAGTCGGGAATTTTGCTCTGTCTAAATTTGAAATTGTAAAATTATCAGGATTTGCAAGCTCATCAGAATCTCTGAAAATGTGTGAAAGTGAAGAAACTGATTCTGCATTTGTACCTGTTTCCTTATCGACAATATTAGTAGAAAGCTTTCCATCTTCGTCCTGTGAAACTGAAAAAGATATGTTTAATTCTCCGTTAGGATGAGCATTCAGATTATCAATTTTGAGAGTATCAATATATTCTGCGCCTTCCAGAGTTCCTGTTTCAGAACTGTACAAATCTACCATAACGCAGGTCTGATTGTTATTAGCAGTAGTGAGTTCAAGAGTTTTTGTCTGGGCAGTACCTTCTTCCATTACAGGATAGAAAGAACCGTCTGCAAGTTTTATACCTATTGTTTTCATACATAGCCCCCGAATTTAAGCCCTTATTATATCGTAAAACAATTAATCTATTTTATCAACAACAATATTGGTATTTTATTTTTTTCGTTTTATCTGTTATTATATATAAGGTAATGAAAGATAAAGATTTTGACAGACTGATGTATAAGGACTCAAAATCTAAGCACAGATTTAAAACAGTTGTTTACAGCCGAATAGTTCTTATCTTCTTTCTGATTCTTGTCCAGCTGATTATATTTTTTCTCTTCTGTTTATCGCTCAATAAATACATTGAAGTTTATCTGTGGATAAGCATTTCGCTTTCGTTTTTATTCATGATTTATCTGGTGAACAGCCGCGGCAAAAATGAATTCAAGCTTTCCTGGGTTGCGCTTCTTGTCCTTTTTCCATTACTCGGAATTTCTGCATATATCCTCTATCACATAAATTCAGGAGGCTTGCGGTTAAGGCGAAGGATAAAAGCAGTAAAGCAAAGCACGAAGGATATCCATCCGGATGATAAAAAAACAGACAGGATTTTAAAGTCATATCCTGAATATAAAAACATCTGTGATTATCTTCGTTTTCAGGGAAATTATTATCCTGCAGAAAAAAATAACCTTAAATATTATTCGTGCGGAGAACAATTCTATCCTGAGTTATTAGAGGAGCTGAAAAAAGCAAAATCGTTTATCTTTATAGAGTTTTTCATTATAGGACTTGATGAAACCTGGGGGAATATTTTAAAAATACTTGAACAAAAGGCAAAGGAAGGCGTAGAAATTCGTGTGCTTTATGATTCAATCGGTTCCGTGGAGCTTGCGACTTCCGCTTACAAAAGATATCTGAGCAACAAGGGCATTAAATCTCATATTTTCATAAAAATGATTCCGTTTTTTTCTACAAAGCTTAATAACAGAAATCACCGTAAAATTATCGTTATTGACGGAAAAACTGCTTTTACCGGAGGATTGAATCTTTCGAACGAATACATGAATTTCGGTAAAAACAGGTTCAATTACTGGAAAGACAACGCAATTAAAATTCAGGGACCTGCAATTCAGAATTTAACGAGGATGTTCCTGGAAGACTGGAATCTTGAGGTTACCGAACAGGAGGATTATGAAAAGTACATAAATATTCCTTATAAAACATATCCTGAAGAACAGGGTCTTTTAATTCCTTACGGAGATGACGCCTACAATAACGAGGATATTGCAGAGGATGTTTATGCTTATATTTTGAATACCGCAAGAAAATATGTTTATATGACTTCACCGTATGTTGTAATTGACAATCACATGATAGAAACAATTGTTTTTGCTGTTAAACGTGGGGTTGATGTGCGTCTTGTTGTTCCGGCAATTCCTGATCATTATATTACGTTCTGTATCGGAAAAACATATTTAAAGAATCTTATTGATGCAGGTGTAAAGGTGTATCTTTATCAGAAGGGTTTTATTCACGAAAAGACTTTTGTTTCTGATGATAATCTTGCTACAGTTGGTTCAGTTAATCTTGATTACAGAAGCTTCTATCATCATTTTGAATGCGGGGCTTTATTGTGCGCAACTCCTTTAATTAATGACATCAAAAAGGATATGGATGAAATTTTACAGGATTCTATTTTACTGACACAGGAAGAATATAAAAAAATCCCACTGATTCAGAAAATCGTGGGATATTTGTTAAGAATAATCAGTCCTTTGATGTAATTTATTCTTTGTAGATATATTCAGTAATATTTACAAGATCATTTTGTGTTGAACCGAATTTTTCAGAAACGATATATTCAGAAACCTTTGCGGCATTTCCGTTTGTATCATATTTGATTGTAATGCGCTTTATGATTTTCTTTTCAGAATTATAAGTAGTAATTTCCGATAATGTACCGTTCTGAGCGTATCTGAAAACATCTGATGTTATTTCTTTTGTGTAAGCATCAAATTTTGTTCTGCTTTCAATCTTTGAGTTTTCTGTATAGGTGATTGTTTCTTCTGTATCAAGTGAACCGTCTGAATTATATGTAAACTGCTTTTCAACGAGTCCCTTGTTGTTGTATTTATAGATAATCTTGAAGTTAAGGGTGCCGTCTCCGTTATAGCCTGATTCATCTGTAAGCTTGTCATCTGTGTATGTATAGATGATTTTTGCCTTAAGTACATTGTTTTTATCGTACTCTGAAGAATCCACCTTTTTCCCGTTTTTCCAGGTTGTCGATACCTTCCACAGAAGCTTTGATGAAGCATTGTAGTATGCATATTCAATTACGTTTCCGCTTGCATCATATTTAAAGACTGCTTTGTTAATGATTTCATCCTTTGCAGAAAGTTCCCTTGTTTCGATTTCCTGCCCTAAAGCATTTAAAACGTGAACATATTTTGCTCTTGGTGTTCTAAAATAATTGCCGAATTTAGTTGTTACTTCGAAATCTGTCTGAGTATAGGTTTTTACGTTTCCAACTAAAGGTGCGTAAGTAAAAATGTCCAGACCAAAAAGCATGGTGCTCATTGTTGCTGCCAATAAAAATGATAATAACTTTTTCATAGGTCCTCCATAAAATTACAAAATAGTCTTTTATATTCAAAGAATATATATTATCATAGCACAAATTTAAGAAATTGCATATTATATTATCGAAAGAAAGGTAAAAAATATGAATGAGCGTCAGTTTAAAGTTCTATGCAGTTTTCGCGAAGATTTTAAGAAACAGGTAAAAAAATGGTCTTTACAGTGCAGTAATCTGATGGAGCTTCAGAAAAAGGCTTCAGGTGACGCTTCGTATTCTTTTGAAACACCGGTCGTTTACAATCAGGTGCTTGATTCAATCACACTGGAAGATGACATAAAGCTTATTGTAATTGCAGATAATCCCGGAAAAGATGAACAGCTAAAGAAAAACAACCGTTATCTTGTAGGGCAGGCAGGAAAAATTGCGGAAGGATATTTTTGTAAAAATAAAGAATTAAACATAGATTTCCGTAAAAATGTAATTATCCTGAATAAAACACCTGTTCACAGCGCAAAAACAACTCAGCTTAAAGCTATAATGAAAGATAAGGAAGCATCTGAACTCATTCTTGAAAGTCAATTGTGGATGGCAGAAAAAACAGCACAGCTCTTACTCGATTATAACAGCGGGAATGAAAAAAAAGCGGAAATCTGGCTTGTCGGTTATTCTGAATTAAAGGCAAAAGGAATTTTTGAACCGTACAGATTGAAGTTATACGAAAGACTTTCAGATACAAGCGAATGGAATAAAGTGTATGTTTTTCAACATTTTTCAATGAACCGCTTTATTATCGACTTAAAAAACTATATAATAGCAGACAATTCAGCACACATCCCGTTAATAGAAAGCATTCATAGGCTGGGTAATACTCATAAAAGGGAGATCTTCAATTCTTCTGACAATTAATTATGTTTCAGACTGTTATTTTTGATTTGGACGGAACTCTGACAGATCCTGCCAAAGGAATTACAAATTCATTCAAGCATGCTCTTAAATCTTTCGGAGAACAGGTTCCGTCGTATAAGGAACTCTGCACTTTCATTGGTCCTCCGTTAAAAGACACTTTTAAACAGCGTTTCAATTATGATGATGAAAAAACAGAAGAAGCAGTCAGAAGATATCGTGAATACTTTGCCAGAAAAGGTCTTTTTGAAAACAAGGTTTATAAGGAAATCCCGGAGGTTCTTGAGGTCCTGAACATGCTCGGTAAAAAATGTTATGTTGCAACCTCAAAGCCGGAAGCATATTCAGTAAGGATATTAGATCATTTCGGACTGGCAAAATATTTTAAACGAATCTGCGGATGTAATCTTGACGAGTCCAGGAGCAATAAGGAAGAGGTTCTTGCCTATACTCTGGATGCGGCAAAAATTTCTGATGATGAAAAACCTACCGTTCTGATGGTCGGGGACAGAAAGCATGATATTCTCGGTGCAAAGAAAAACGGTATTCAGTCTTGCGGAGTACTTTACGGTTACGGTTCAAAGGATGAGCTTGAAAAAGCAGGGGCAGATTATATTGCAAAGAATGTTTCCGAAATACTTAAGATAGCAATTACGACTTTTTAAAGCCTGATTAAAACGGCACCACTTTTTGAATCCTTCGGTAACCGGTAATTTTCCGGCAGCTTAACGCTGATTAAATCTCCTGATTTGAAAATATCTTCTTTTATTGAAACAAGAGTCAGTCCAAGCTTACTGCAGCCGTAAAAGCCTGTGCGCCTGTCGGGTAAAGAAAAGGAATCTGAAACAATGCGGATTAAAAAAGTGTCGTCATGATTTACAGATGTTTTTTCTACTGCAAGAAATGAAAGGGTTGCCCTGTCCTTCGAAAGATAAGATTTTTCAGAAAGTTTTAAAAGTTTCGGCGGTGCATTCTCTGTGGAAAAAGCAAAGTTGCACCATTTGTGAGAGCTTCCTGTATATGCTTTAAATCCGTTCATCGGGCATTCAAAAAAATGAGTGCACGGTGAATGGATGGTTGCCTTGTCCTTTATGAATCTTTCGCGAAGAAGGCTCAGGGTTCTTGATGCCTTTGGAATCCCAGGCTCAATAAGAAGGAACTTTGCATCGGCCGAAGAATATTTTTTGAATTCTTCATAATATTTTTTTGATTGAAAATCAGGCGGTAAATCAGATGCCTGGTCAAGCTCATTTAAAAGATTTGCACAGGTTATAAAGCTGCATTTTTCGCGGATAAACGTTCCGAACGACCCTTTAACCCTTATGATTTTCCATGGTTTTATTTCATTGCCTGAATTTTCATTTACCGCTGTTTTTGCCGCTAACGAAAGAAAAATATCTTCGCCTAAAGAAAGGGAATTGGCGCTTACATCAAGACAATACCAGGTAAGGTTGAGTTTACGAAGCTCTGGACGCGAAAGCCACAACGCATTTATAACTGTCAACGGTCCGCTTCCAAGATCCAGACAATAGCAGTCCTTCGAAGGAAAGCATGCGTCGTCAAGATTAGAAAAAAGCTTTGTCAACCGCACAAGATTCCACCAGGTGTAATAGCGGACATATGAGCTTAAAAAAAGAGTATCATTCATATAACCGAGACGTCTTTCGCTTCTCTGATCCGTAAGCTGATGTGAAAGCGCCTTGATGTTTTCGGGAAGTTTTAAAAGCTGTTTTGAATTAAGAGGTCTGACCCCCTGAATGACTGAATCAAAATCGGTGAGTATTTTTTGTGCAATTTTGTCCTGTTTTTCTGAACTGAACAGGGAACTGATTTTTGTAAATTCAATCCGGTTCATATTAATCCTGCTTCTTTTTTAAAGTAATGAAAATTTCGGAAAGAAGCTCACGGCATTCCTGAATCTCTTTTATAACTTCAGCATTCTGCTGCACCTGCTTTGCTTCTTCTATAATCTGACGGCCGGCACCTTCTGCTGTAAATTTCTTTTCGTTTATAAGATATTTAAGGCGGAAAATCAGTTCAACCTCGTGCTGAGAATAAATCCTTCTTCCCGTTAAATCTTTTTGTGGAATAAAGCCCGGAACGACTTCTTCCCAGTATCTGAGGATATGAGTTTTTACACCTGTCAGTTCTTCAACTTCACCGATTGTATAAGTCATCTGTTTTTCCTATCTGTCTTCCCATTTCTGACGGCTGCCCTTTAATTCAAGCTGAACAGGAATCTGATCAAAGCCAAGATCTTCACGAATCCTGTTTTTAAGATATGTAACATAAGGCTCGGGTACAACCTCCGGTCTGGTAGCAAAAATGATGAACGATACAGGATTGATTCCGGCCTGAGTCATATAGCGGATCTTGAAATGTGCTGTTTTACTTGCTGGTGGCGGATAACGGTCGAGCCAGTCCTGAAGAGCCCTGTTCAAGGCAGATGTTTCGATTTTTTTAGTAAGCTGTTCATAAAGAGAAATTGCAGTGTTCATTAATTCCTTTATTCCTTTACCTTCAAGTGCTGAAAGAGGAATAATCGGTGCAAAATCCATCTGACCGAACATAATGTTCATCCATTCGCGTGCCGCTTTTACTGCCTTTGTTCCCTGTTCCTCGCGTAAATCCCATTTGTTCAGGACAAAAATAATCCCGCGTCCTTTTTCAAATGCAAGCGAGCATATTTTTTTATCCTGTTCAGTAAGCCCTTCAATTGCATCTATGATTAAAAAAACAATGTCACATTCATCGAGGGTTTTTATTGCACGGTTTACAGAATAATATTCAACATCATCGTGGACTTTTGCTTTACGTCTGATTCCTGCTGTATCAAGAACCTTGAAATTTTTTCCGGCATAAGTGAATTCGCCTTCGACAACATCACGGGTAGTTCCTGCATAATCGCATACGATTGAATTTTCACTGTGAGTTAATCTGTTGGAAAGTGTAGATTTTCCTGTGTTAGGCTTACCGAGTATTGCAATTTTTACGGGACGGTCTGAATCAAGCTTTCTTACTTTACTGAAGTCACATTTAGAAACAATCATATCTATAAGTTCACCGATTCGGTCACCATGCTCTGCAGAAATAAAAATAAGTTCATCAAAACCGAAACGTGCATAATTCCATGCTTCAGCTTCATTTTTTCCGCCTTCAGTTTTATTAACAGCCGCAATCAGCTTTTCCCGGTAAGGACGCATTTTGATGATGAATTCTTCATCTTCGCCGGTTATTTCTCCTGCATCTAAAAGAAGGATTAATACATCGCAGCGGTCAATCATGTCTAAGGAACGTTCAACAACATAATCATCGAGTTCTGCTTCTTTTGTACCAATGTCTCTTGTGAGTTTATATCCGCCCGTGTCTACAAGATGTACCGGTTTTTCATTTAAAAAAGCAGTTGCTTCTACCGGATCACGCGTAACGCCGGGCTGATCGTTCGTTATAGCAACACGTTTTTTTAAGAATCGGTTAAAAAGTGTCGATTTTCCGACATTCGGACGTCCTGCAATTACTACAAGAGGAAGTCCGTCATATTCAACGTTCTGATCTATTTTTTCAATTTCTTCCTGACCTTCATCCTTGGGTTTTGAAAAATCAGGCTTGAATTTTTTCTTACTCATTTTTTACCTTCTGTTAGTTTTTCCATTTCTGAAATTTCTGTTTTCGATAAGAACTCTTTTGTTTCCAGAATCAGATTCGGACTTATGCTCAGAGTTCTTATTCCCATGCCGCCTAAAAACATGATGCAGTTTCTTTTTCCGGCCATTTCTCCGCAGACACAAAGCTCAATGCCCGCATCTTTTGCCGAAGTTACAGTCATTTTTATGAGCTTTAAGACAGACGGCTCAAGCTCATTGTATAAGGCGCTTACAGACTGATTTTCCCTGTCTACTGCAAGCGTATATTGAGTTAAATCGTTTGTTCCTATGCTGAAAAAATCGGAAAGGGAACAGAGGGAATCGGATGTAAGTGCCGCCGAAGCTGTTTCTATCATGATACCGACAGGAACATCGTTGAATTTTATGTTTTGTTTTGTAAGCTCAGCCTTTACTTCATTTACGATTTTTCTGCATTCTTCAAGCTGACTGTAATGAGTAATCAGCGGGAACATGATTTTAAGGTTACCGAAAACACTTGCACGGTATAAGGCTCGCAGCTGGGTTTTTAAGAGCGACGGATATTTTAAGGTAAGGCGTACAGCGCGTAAACCCATAAGAGGATTTTTTTCTTCAAGAACCGGAATGTTCTGGGATTTCAGAATTTTATCACCGCCGGCATCAAGAGTTCTTATTGTTACAGGTTTGTTTCCCATAATCTGAAGAATTTCTTTGTAAACTTCGAACTGTTCCTCTTCATTTATCGTACGGTTCTGACTGGCTGCCGGTAAATCTGAGCGTTCCATAAAAAGAAATTCCGTTCTGAATAAACCAATACCGTCTGCATTATTTTCTTTTGCAAGTTTTGCTTCTTCAATTGAGCTGATGTTTGCAAGAAGCGTAAAGTGCGTTCCATCCTTTGTAACTGCAGGTCTGTTCAGATATTGTTTTAACTGCTCGCGGTAATTCTGTTCTTCTAAAAGCTTTGTTTTATATTCATCGATTATTGATTTTTCAGGACTGATTATTATTCTGGAATTCTGAGTATCGATAATTACAGTTTCGCCTGTCCTGATTTTTTTAGAGATGTTTTCTACTCCGATTATTACAGGAATTCCGTAGCTTCGTGCAAGTATTACAACATGAGAATTATCACCGGCTTCGTTTAAAATGAGCCCTTTTATTTTTCTTTTTGAAAGGATGATTGTATCGGCAGAAGATAAGGAATTTGAAGCGATTATAGAATTGTCAGGAACAGTGTTTATGTCGAACGGATGAATGTCAAGCATTTCGTCAAGAACCATTGAATATACATCAAGAATATCGGCTGCCCTCTGTGAAAGATATTCATCATTTGATTCCTTAAGTTTTCCTGCATATTCCTTTGTTTTATAATCAACTGTATGGAAAATATTGAATTCATTTGCTTCATAAAAGGATTTGATTTCCTGAATGAAGAATTCATCCTGAAGCATGAGGACATAAGTTTCAAAAACCTGCCGCTGAAGGATATCGCTTTCCTGAGTCTTAGAAAGAGAATCCAGAAGTCTGCATAAACGATTTAAAACCGTCTGCCTGGAGTCTGTAAAAAGATTCCATCCCTTTTCGACAGAATTCTGTGGTCTTACATGTTGAGGAATTGCTCTTTGTACCGGTTCCGGAATTACAAATGCCGTTCCGATTCCAGTCCCTTTTGATGCTGCTTTACCAGGTATAATTTCCATAAGGATATTATATCAGATAATCTGTTGTTTTTAAATGAGAAAGAAGAAAAGTGTAAGTTAACCGAAAGATTACCTCCAGCAGGAATCTGTAATGCACATGGAATCGGTTTTCCAGGTTTCGTTTTCCATCTGATCTAAAAGAGATGTTTTTTCGGCTTCCAGCTGTGACGGATCTATCTGCATCAGAAGCTGTCCTTTTTTTACGTGCTGTCCGGTTTTATAAAAAATCCCTTCGATCTTTCCAGTAACTGCATTCGATACTGGAGATATGTTTTCAAGGGGACGTACATAGCCAGTGCATTTTACGACTTCTTCAAAGGGAGCCAGAAAAATCCACAGAAAAACAGAAAATAACAAAGCAGTTAATATGATTATGATTTTCTGCTGCATATCAGGTCTTCTGTTGAAAAAGTATTCCTGCGTTAATGTAAGCATTTCTTCCGGATAGATTTTCACTGCTGTTCCCTCCACATCCTTTCATAAACTCCATTTTTACTGATTAATTCTTCATGCCTTCCGCTTTCAGCAAGTTGTCCGTTCTGAAGCACGAAAATTTTATCACAGTCCTTAATCGTAGAAAGACGGTGGGCGACTATAATTGTGGTTTTATTCTTACTTATTCTTTTTATTGTCTTTAAGATTTTTGCTTCTGAAATACTGTCAAGACTGCTTGTCGCTTCATCAAGTATAAGGATTTTAGGTTTTCTTAAAAGTATTCTTGCAAGTGCAATTCGCTGCCGTTCTCCACCTGAAAGGGATGCGCCTTTTTCTTCGACTTTTGTTGAAAAACGTTCATCAAGGTTTGAAATGAAATCAAGTGCTTCTGAATTCTTTGCGGCATTGTATATGTCTTCTGCCTTTGCTTCTTCGTTTCCCCAGGCGATGTTTTCTTCGACAGTTCCGGAAAACAAAAGGATTTCCTGCGGAACATAACCGAAAAGTCTTCTGTATTCCTTTATGTCAAAATCATTTATATTTTTTCCGTCAAGGGTTATGACACCGGAGTCTTCTTTGTAGAACCTTAATAATAATTTCATCAGAGTCGTCTTGCCGATTCCGGAAGGTCCGACGAAAGCGACTTTTTCGCCTTGTTTTATATCTAGTGAAATATTACTGAGGGTTGTCCCCCTTGTTCCGTAAGAAAAGGTAAGGTCTTTGATGCTGATGTTCCCTTTTACTAATTTCGGAATGATTTTTCCGTGATTCAATGAGTTTTCCTGCGAGAGATCAAGAATTTCTCCAAGACGTCCGGATGCAACGGATATTTCAAGTAACTGGGGCTGGAGGGTAATCAGGCGGCTTAAAGGACCGAGAAAATAGCCGAGTAATGTTACAAAAGCAATAAGTTCTCCTAAAGAAAGCTTTCCCTGCATTATCAGAAAGCTGCCATACCAGTAAACGGCAAGATTTCCTGCCTGTGAAAGAAAGGTTTCAAGGGTATTCTGAAAATTACCAAGATTCAGAAGTTTGTAAGAGCTTTCTATCGATTCAATTATTTTTAATTCTGCTTTGTCATAAGAATTATCTTCCGTACATAAAGCCTTTATTGTTGAAATTCCATTTACGCTTTCTACAAGATGTGAATATTTTTCTGCTTCGATTACAGAGCGTCTGTAAATAAGGGTTTTAAATTTTTTTGAAAAAGACAGAACCAGGACCGCAGACAGAATTACAGGAATTACGGCTATGCTTACCAGAGAAAGGCTGAAGGAAAAAAGGACAATTCCGGTAAATAAGAGCATAATGCAGTCAAGAATTACTCCTACGCACATGGATGAAAGTGCATTCTTTATAGTTGAAACATCAGAAAAGCGTGAAAGAATTTCCCCGCTTTTACGCTTAGTAAAAAAATCAAGAGGCAGATGAAGAATATGCTTAAAATATTCAAGTGACAGGGAAGCCTCCAGTTTGTTTCCAAGAAAAATAATAAGGTGGCTTCGTGCATAGCTTAAAAGTGTCTGGAAAATGATTACAATCAAATAAGCTGATGATATAGATATAAGGGCAGTGGGGAGCGCTGAATATATTACATTATCTATAAGGAAACGGAAATAAAAGGCTCCCAGGATTCCAAGTATCGTAAGAAGAAAACTGGAGATAAAGGTTTGGATTACAGTTGATTTGTCTTTGGTAAGAAGCTTGAAAAAACGTGAGAAAGAGGATTTGTTATCTGTTATGTTATTATATAATTTTTCGGTAGGTGTAAGCAGATAAAAATAACCGGTCCACCATTGTTTAAATTCATTTATATTTATCCATTGTATTGATTCAGCAGGATCAGCAATATGAATCAATTTATTTTTGCAGTTATAAATAATTATATAATGTTTAATGTCGTTTTTTACAGTATTTGCAATGAGGGGGAAAGGAAGATCTTTTTTCAGCTGCTTTTTGCTTGAAAACATACTTTTGCAGGAAAAACCCAATGATTCAGCCGCTTTGACAAGACCTTTGCTGGAAGTTCCTTTTGCATCTGTGCCAGCCAGATTTCTTATTTTTGTTATTGATGTAATTTTACCATAATATTTTGCTATAGATGCAAGGCAGGCTGCTCCACAGTCTGTTTCATCCTGCTGTTTAATGAGTATAGGTTTACGTTTTTTCATTTCTTTTTAACCTCTCCTACTTTTTATTACACCATACATTATAGCAGTGGACAAAAAAAAAAAAAAGTATATTATAATAGATTTATAAAAATTTTCCAAAAAAATAACTTGATTTTTGAATGCTTTATTGTAAAATTAAATAAAGTGATTTTATTATATAAAAAGGAGAAAAGAAAAATGTTCAGATTATTTAAGAAAAAAGAAATTGAGTATTTTGATTTAAACAGTTACGATTATGAGGCAGCCGGTTATCGGGAGATGACTGAAGAAGAACTGTACCGAGTTAACGGCGGAGGCTGGGAAGAACAGGCATATAAAGCTGCTCACGAAGATGCCGGAGATGCGGATAAAACATGGATGCCTGATCAACAGGAAACTTCAAATCCACAGAAAACTGCAACGGGTGGAAATAATACAAGTGATAAAGCTCCGAATGAAGGAGGGGATGCAGATAGTTCAAATAATGGTGGTGGGTCGGGGAATCACCCGAATATACCTGACAGTAATTATGGTGTACCAACAGATGTTCAAAAAAAAATGGAAGAAAGAAAAAAATCCAAAAAAGCAATGTCTTATGCTGAACAGTATAAAATGGCAAAACGTGGTGCTAATGGAGAAATTGTAGGTTATGTAAATACAGTAGATAGTGATTATTATTATAAAATATTGACTTCAGAAAAAATTAAAAATATGGTTGAAGAATTACATCCTGCTATAAAGCCTTATATAAAACTTACAATACGTGATGCAAATAAAAAAGGAATTGATTTTACTATTAATGAAGCCTATAGAAGTTTTGAAGAGCAGGATGCAATATATAATTCTGAAAGAAACGCAGACAAAAGTATTACTAATGCAAAAGGTGGACAAAGCTATCATAATTATGGACTTGCAGTAGATTTTAAAATATTTAAAGAAGTTGAAAATAAAGATGGTACAAAAAGTAAACAGCAAAATTGGGATTTTTCTTCATCAGATTGGACAGATCTTATTTCGATAGGCGAAAGTTATGGATTAACATCAGGTTCAAGATGGACAAGTCCTTATGATCCTCCTCATTTTGAACAGAGTTATGGTTATACAACATCACAATTAAATGAAAAAAAGAAAAACGGAGATGTAGATAGTAATGGCTTTGTCAAATTATAAAATAACGGTTATTTCTATTTTATTTATTTTTTTTCTAAATAGTCTTTTTTCAGAGTCGCCTGATGAACTCTATAGAAAAAACTATAGAAAACAGTTAGGTAATAATAGTAAAACAGTTGAGTTAGTAAGATCAGAGAAACTTTTTAACGAAATCTTTTTTTCAATAGATTGTATGGAAAGCAAAAATGGAATTATGTCTTATGAAGATCAAACTAAAATATGGCTTCATTATGATTTTTGTATTTTAAAAGATTCAATAATTTTTTTAGAAGTACATGATGAAAATGTCAGATGGAATGAGGGAGATTTTTACATGAGATTCTACGTATATAATAGAGTTGGACTATATTATTATGATTCTGTAAACAAACAATATACATATTTAAAAGATGGGAAATTCCTGGAAGGGAAGTCTGTAAATGAAGTTTTGACAGATATGAAAGAAGGTTATGAAAAAATAGGAGTTGATAGTAAGATTCCTGAGTTTAAATAATAAAAGATATGAGAAAATTATTTTGTATATTACTTTTATATATTTTTTGGAAGAAAAAATAAAAGAAAACAAAAATGTTTATATTATTGTAAGACAATAAAGTAATGGTAATATCTGGAATTACCCGGAAGGAGTGAAAAACATGTTTAAAACGTTGAAACAAAAAAGATATGAAAAACTCAATGCCCTGCATAGAGCAATGTATGACAATTTTGATTTTTCAAAATATGCGCGAGAGCTTACCGATGAAGAAGCATGTATTATAAACGGCGGGGCAGAAGTAGAAAATTCAAATGAAGGTGTAGCAGGGGCTCAGGTCGGTGATACGGTTACAAGAGATGATGGAAGTACTCATACCATAACTCAGGGAGATATTGACTGGGCAAGAGAGCAGACTGGCGGAAATAATACAGATAAGAATAATAATAGTTCACAGAATCCACAGGGAAATCCTCCTGTCTATCAGAATAAAACAGCAGATTCAAATACAAAGGAAACATCTTCAAATCTTACAGACAAGGGTTATCCGGATAGTAAAATCGGATGGAAATTAATGAATGCAATTAACAAATTATTAAATGCTATCAAAATAGTTGGAGCAAAGGATTATGTTGAAGGTGAATATCAGTGTGATGAATATGTAAATGAGGTTATAAGGAAAGCAGGTTTAGATCCGAAAGACTATTATGTTGATGATCCTTCTGGTAAAACAGTTGATGAACATATTGCAGATTTGAAACTTTCCGGTAAAGATTATTCAATGGTTATTCCTGAAAAACCTGGTTATTATTGTACTTTTATGGATGGGGAAGGTTCTTTAGGAAAATTGGATTCTCATTGTGGTATTTTAGAGGTTAAGTCTGATGGTTCGATGATTTTTTATCATAATTCTTCATCAAATGATAATAATGGAGTTTTTCAACAGAGTACGGTATCTCAAAAGGGAGGTACAAAATTAAGTGGATTGGCATATTCAAATTTTTATTTTCAGAAAATAGGATAAAATATAATGAAAAAAATACGAAGATTGTTAGTTTTCTTTAGTTTTGTGATAGTATTAATATCATGCATGAACAGACAAAAAGTTTTAAATGAAACAAAAGCTTCAGAAAAGGCAAAAGCTATTGTTGAAAAAACTGATAACACTACAGAAACCAAAGAATTTTTGTTTTCAGAAAATTTTTCAGATAATAAAAATTATAGTTTAATAAGGGTTAATGATTATTGCGGAATTATTGATGAAAAGTTAAATGCATATTTTCCATCGGGTTGCAGGAATATATATTTTATTAATGATTATATATTTTTAAGTTATGGTTATTATGTTGAAGTAAGAAATAAAAGATTTGAGTTTCTGGATAAAATAGAATTAAAACCTACAGATCTTGTCTTCAAAATATTTTATTTATATGACGAATACTATTATATTATGCAGCTTGTAGATGATTCATATATTTATAATGCTAAAAATAAAACTTTGAAAACGATAGAATATATTGTTAATTCAAATCCGTTTAATTCTTCGATGTCAAAATTACTTCCAGTTGGTAGTTATTATTATTCAATTAAAGATAATAAAAAATTTTTTGAAAATTCTGATTTTGAGAAAGTTTATCCTTTTATTGATGGGCGAGCCGTAGTATTAAAGAATGATTATAAAAAAGCGTTAATAAATGAGAATTCAGATATAATAGTTGATAATATTATTAATTGTGGATGGCAGTTTAGAAACGGATTACTTCCAGTTATTACAGAAGAATGTTCTGGATTTATCGATATTAACGGAAATTTTGTTATAATATGTTCGTTGGAAGATGAGTTTAAGAAGGAGAATCCAACTGGAAATCCTACTTTGTGGTGTAGTTTTTCAGAAGGATATGCTTATGTTCATGTAGATGATAACTCCTGGATGATAATAAATGATAAAGGAAATATTATAAGAGAAGATATACATTATCCAACTGATAATCGTATTGGATTTTCCTGCGGTTTAATTAGTGTTTTTGAAAATAAGAAGAAAGGATTTTTAGATACGACAGGTAAACTTGCAATTCCTTGTGTATTTGATTCTGCAGAAGATTTTCTGAATGGATTTGCAGCAGTAGTTTACGAAGGAAAAGATGCAGTACTAGATAAAAAAGGAAATATTTATTTTTCTGAAGAATTAATAAAGGGAAATAAAATACCTTACATTAATGTTAATGAAAAGATAGAATAGGTTTTGTGAAATACCCGGAATGAGTGAAAAACATGTTTAAAACGTTGAAACAAAAAAGATATGAAAAACTCAATGCCCTGCATAGAGCAATGTATGACAATTTTGATTTTTCAAAATATGGTCGAGAGCTTACTGATGAAGAAGCATGTCTTATAAACGGCGGAGGCTGGGAAGAACAGGCATATAAAGCAGCACATGAAGATGCCGGAGATACTGATAAAACCTGGATGCCCAATCAACAGGAAACTTCAAATCCACAGAAAACTGCAACGGGTGGAAATAATACAAGTGATAAAGCATCGAATGAAGAAGGGGGAGGAACTACTGTTAATGAAAATGGCAGCAGCCATTCGTCAGGTAATTTTGGGCCCCCGGCAGATCAGGAGAATCAAAATCGACAAAAAATTAATGATGAAAAAAATGTAAAATTATATAAACAAAGGGAGCTTGAAATTAAATATGGATTTCCATATGATGCTCCTGAATATGGTAGTTTATGTTTGGCTACATCTATTATTAATTTGTATGTTAAGGAATATGCAATAAGCGCAGAAGCTGTTGATAAGGTTATGTCTGAAGCAAAGGGGAAATATATTTCTTCAGATGGTACAGTTATTGATTTTACAAGTTTTTCAAAACGTCTTGCGGAAGAATGTAATTCTGAACGATATTTTGATTATGTTTATTATAATCCAGAAACAAAAACATATGATTACACTCCAAAAGAAATGACAAAAAATGAATTTGTTAATACAAATTACGAATATGCTATCGGAGGGTTTTATCACGAGGGGGCAACTGCACCCGCTCTTTTTAGTTTATCTTCCCATTATGAAATGATACAAAATTCCCCTTATGTGGAAAATAATCCTGGTATAAGTCAATATGAATTATACATGTTAAGACCGTTAGGTTTATATAAAAGATAAGGGAATAAATAGATGAAAAAATATTATGGCATATTATTAATGTTTCTTTTTATCAGCTGTAATAAAAATGAATTATCTAATGAAATATTTGTAAAGGGTTCTGAATTTGATTTTTCAAATTATCTTAATATAGAATCTGAAAAAAATTATATTTCTGATTTTTATATATCGAAATATATGGTTACTCGCGAACAATATGAATATTTTGTAGTAGAAACTTCGTATGAAGAATATAAATCATCAGATATGGAACATAGTTTTTTTACAGTTATGCCTGAATCTGATTCTCCTGCAATGTTTGTTAGTTTTTATGATGCATGTGCATATTGTAATTGGCTCAGCTTGAAAAATAATTTACAGCAAGTTTATAAGTTTACCCAAAATAATGAGGTAGAAATAAATAAAATTGCCGATGGATACAGGCTTCCTACAAAGATTGAATGGTTTTATGCCTTTTTAGGAGGAATAGGGGCAAAAAATAAATGGTGGGACAAATTACAGTTATCGGATTATGTTAATAATACTTTTGGTATTTATTCATCTATAGGAAAACTACAGCCGAATTCACTCGGTTTATATGATATGCTTGGAAATGGATTGGAATGGACTGAAACGGACATAAACAGGGATAATCTGTCTGTGCAGGAAAACTATAAGTTTGTAATTGGAACTGGAATTCCGGGTAATTCAATTCAAGATTATGATGATCTTATTAATTTTTTAACAGCTATTTATATAGATGAAACTGTCGCTTATGCAGAAAAGAAATATTTTTATATTGGTTTTAGGATTGCAAGAAATGCTATAAATTGATGCTATTATATAAAAAGGAAAAAGAAAAATGTTCAGATTATTTAAGAAAAAAGAAATTGAGTATTTTGATTTAAACAGTTACGATTATGAGGCAGCCGGTTATCGGAAGATGACTGAAGAAGAACTGTACCGAGTTAACGGCGGAGGCTGGGAAGAACAGGCATATAAAGCTGCTCACGAAGATGCCGGAGATACTGATAAAACCTGGATGCCCGAAATGCATGAAGAAACGCAGAATCCACAGAAAACTGCAACGGGTGGAAATAATACAAGTGATAATGCTCCGACTCAAGACGGGGATGCAGATAGTTCAAATAATGGCGGCGGGTCGGGGAATCCACAGATAAATCAGCCTGATATTCAGAATTCAAAAAGTCATGATACATTTACAAATCTTACAGATAAAGGTTATCCGAGTAGTAAAAGTAGAAATGCATATGTAATTACTGCTGATAATGATAAAATAAAAAAAGGTATTTCAGATATTGAAATTAGAGTTTATCGAAATAATAAAAGTTATGAAATATCAGTTGACAGGCAGACTCCAAAAAATGAAAAACTCGATAGTATTGTTTTATATAATAAAAAAACTAAACAATATGTAGTATTAGATGGATATCAAACTGTAGCAAATTATCCAAATACAGACGTAAAAAATAATCCTGTTGATTTATGCTATTGGGATACTATTGCTCCCGGAAAATTTCAATTAAAGGTGTATACAAATACAAACGTAGCTACTGGATCAGCAGGGGTTATTATTAATACAAAAACATTAGATGGAAGAAAAGTTGATTCAAATGGATACACTGAGAATGCAAAATCAGATGGAAGAGGTTTAATTCATTCAGATATAAATCCTTCAACAGGACAATCTTATGTACACGCATATTCAAAACAATGTTTTATTTCTTCATCTGTAAATAATAATTTATTTTTCAGTACATTACAAAATTGGGGAGTTGAAAACAATTCTATTGTAAATGGTTTTGTATATAGTGTAGATAGAAGGGACAGGTAATGAAAAAGTTTTTGATTTTTATAATTTATCATTGTATTTTTTTAAGCTTATTTGCAAATCCGGATTATTTTGGTGTAAAATTTTATTATGCATCTGAACCGGTTGCTTTAATAATATCTCAAAATAAAATAGAAACAGAATTTGTCGATGATACAGGGATTAAAACAGAAGTAGAAAAAGGTACATATCTGGATAAAAAGGCTTTTAATTGTTTTAAAGGTGAGTTGAATGATTATGCAGTATTAGATTGCACAATAAATAATAATCAATATTTGACTTTGTTAAAGAAAAATAATCAGAAAAATAAATATATTAACTGGACAATGTCTTATGTAAGACAAGTCAATATGACACAAAATAGTATACCATCCAGTTCAAGTACAGAGTTAATTCCATTGAAGGTTGTTTTTGCACAATCTTTTGTTTCAGAAACAAATAAAGATGGAAAAGTAATAAAATATCTTCCTGAATATACATCTTTATTATACTATCCATGGGCCGTAAATAAAAACAAAAATAAAACCATCGTATTGAATACAGATTTTTATAGGGATGAAAAACAAAATTATTTACCAATAAAGGCTTTGATTTTTGTAAACGGTTATGTTTCTCCTGAAAAACCGTATTTATATGAGCGGAATGCACGTGCTAGAAAAATTCAGATCTCATATGGAAAAACGATGGTTGAAGTAGAACTAAAAGATATCGGTAATTATCAGGTAATCGAATTACCGGAATCAATTAATCCAAAAAATAATAAAGGAATTTCAATTACAATAACTGATTGGTATGAGGGAACAAAATATGATGATATTGTAATTTCAGGTATATATTATATAAATGGATTTTATTAAAATGATAATAATATAAAGTACCCGGAAGGAGTGAAAAAACATGTTTAAAACGTTGAAACAAAAAAGATATGAAAAACTCAATGCCCTGCATAGAGCAATGTATGACAATTTTGATTTTTCAAAATATGGGCGAGAGCTTACCGATGAAGAAGCATGTATTATAAACGGCGGAGGCTGGGAAGAACAGGCATATAAAGCTGCTCATGAAGATGCCGGAGATGCAGATAAAACCTGGATGTTAATGGAGAAATTGAGGGTTGTGTAAATACTGCAGAATCCGCCATTTTTGTTTCTATTAATAATACTGTTGCGTTTATAAATAGTATGCCATATAATAAAACAATACTATTTTATAAAAGAGGTACATGAAAAAATGGGTGAACAGAAACAAAGAGAAACCCTCGGCAGCCGGCTTGGCTTTCTGCTTTTATCAGCCGGTTGTGCAATCGGATTAGGAAATGTATGGCGATTTCCTTACATTACTGGAAAATACGGCGGTGCCGCATTTGTTCTTATTTATCTCGTATTCCTTGTAATTCTTGGATTACCTGTAATGGTTTGTGAATTTGCAGTGGGTCGTGCTTCCAAAAAAGGTATGGGTGGCGCTTTCCAGGCACTTGAACCTAAAGGAACAAAATGGCACTGGTATGGTAATTTTGCAATTATCGGTAACTATCTTTTGATGATGTTCTACACTGTTGTTTCAGGCTGGTTCTTGAAATATTTCTTCCAGATGATTGGCGGAAAGTTTGTTGGAATGGGCGGTGACGACATTGTAAATGTATTTGTTGGCGAAACTATCGGAAATCCTTCCGGTCTTTTAATCTGGATGGTTGTTGTAATCATCATCGGATTTGGTGCCTGCTTCCTTGGACTTCAGAAAGGTGTCGAACGCATTACAAAAATCATGATGTCTGCACTTTTCGTAATCATGATTGGTCTTGCAATTTACGTTGCTTTCATTCCAGGATCTGGTGCAGGTTATAAATTCTATCTTAAACCTGATTTTAAGGCACTTGTAAGTGGTGAACATGGCCTTTGGGACACAATTTATGCCGCTATGGGTCAGGCTTTCTTTACTTTGTCTCTTGGGATCGGTTCCATGGAAATCTTCGGTTCATATATCGGTAAAGACCACTCTTTGACAGGAGAAGCACTTCGTGTTATCGGTCTTGATACTTTCGTAGCAATCTGTGCCGGTCTTATTATCTTCCCTGCATGTGCTGCATTCAATGTAGAAGCTTCTTCCGGTGCTGGTCTTGCATTCATGTCTCTTCCTAACGTATTCAACTCAATGGGACCTGTCGCAGGACGCATCGTTGGTGCATTCTTCTTCCTCTTTATGTCATTTGCTGCTCTTTCTACAGTAATTGCTGTATTCGAGAACATTGTTGCCTTCCCAATGGATAAGTTCGGCTGGACACGCCGCAAGTCAGTTCTCATCAACTTTGTTGCTATGCTGATTCTTGCAACTCCTGCCGCTCTTGGTATGAACGTTTGGTCTGGAGTACACTTTGGTTCACACATCGGTTCTATCGACGCTCTTGAAGACTTTATCGTAAGCCAGAATCTTCTTCCTATCGGTTCTATGCTCTTCATCCTCTTCTGTACTCTTAAAAACGGCTGGGGATGGAACGGATTTATTGAAGAAGCAGATGCAGGTGAAGGAATTAAGTTCCCTAAGAACAAGGTTGTTCAGTTCTACCTGCGCTACATTGCTCCACTTATCATCCTGGTAGTATTCGTTGCCGGATATTTCGACATCTTCGGTGCAAAATAAGGGTTGCCTGTAAAACAAATCAATAATTCCCGGAATTGATCCTGGAATCTTATCAGACTGTCTGTTTTGAATTACTTCATTTCGGACAGTCTTTTTTTTTATGTTGAAATGCTTTATTATAAAGTTGAATTATGACAAAGGATGATTTTATATTTTTAATCGAAACAAAAACCGAGCATGAGTTTGTTTATAAAGGAAAAATTTATAATCTTACTTATGATAAAACGGATGATGGTAAAACGATGATTGTTTTTGGTCCTCTTTTTGAAGGTCAGAAATATTCTTCAATCGGTGAGTTTTTGAATAAAGCAAAAATAGATAATCATTTTTTTAAAGATATGCTGGATATTTTCTAATGCACGGAACAAATCGTATAGATATGACTGAAGGTTCCATTTTAGGGAAGCTTCTTCAATTTTCAATTCCTCTGATTTTTTCAAGCGTACTTCAGCTTTTTTTTAATGTAGCAGATGTTGCAGTTGTAGGACGTTTTGCCGGCGATGAATCTTTAGCGGCAGTTGGTTCAACCGGTTCCCTTATAAATCTTCTGGTAAATCTTTTTATGGGACTTTCTGTAGGAACAAACGTTGTTGCCGCTCATTATTTTGGTGCAAGGAAACAGACTCATGTTCAGGATACTGTTCATACTGCAATCGTAGTTTCTTTTTTAAGCGGAATAGTTTTAACTGTCATCGGTGTTCTTGGGGCAAAATCAATACTTACGTTTATGCGTGCTCCGGAAAATGTTCTTAATCTCGCGGCACTCTATCTGAAAATTTATTTCGGCGGTATTACTGCCACAATGATTTATAACTTTGGAAGCGCTCTTCTTCGTGCAAAAGGGGATACTTTCCGTCCTCTTTTTATACTTATTCTTGCAGGCTGTGTAAACTTTGTCCTGAATCTTGTTTTTGTAATCTGCTTTAAGCTTGGAGTTGCGGGAGTCGCTTTTGCAACTGTCATTTCGCAGTGTATTAGTGCCGCTCTAGTGCTTACAATCCTGTTTACAGAAAAAGATGATTTTCAGCTAAAATTAAAACGGTTAAAAATCAATCCTCATATTTTTGTAAAAATCCTGAAGATTGGTCTTCCGGCGGGGTTTCAGGGAATCATGTTTTCTTTTTCAAATGTAATCATTCAGTCGTCGGTAAATTCATTCGGAGCAATTATAATTGCAGGAAATTCGGCCGCTATTAATCTTGAAAGCATAGTTTATACAGCGATGAACGGATTTTCTCAAGGTGCGCTGACGTTCTGTTCTCAGAATTTCGGTGCAAAAAAAATTGACAGGATAAAAAAGGTTGTCTTTGTTGCGCAGGGTGCAATCATTGTTATAGGTTCATTGCTTGGATGGGGCTTTCTGATTTTCGGAAGGCAGCTTCTTGGTATTTTTTCTAAAAATCCTGTGGTAATTGATGCAGGAATGCTTCGTATGCGTGTAATTTTATCTACCTATTGTTTATGTGGAATGATGGACTGTATGGCAAATTCTATCCGTGGTACGGGGCATTCACTTATGCCGGTAATTTCATCGTTACTCGGAGCATGCATTTTCAGGATTATATGGCTTTTTACGGTTTTTTTAATCCCTCGTTTTCATACACCGACCGTTATTTTTCTTTCGTATCCTATCAGCTGGGTTTTAACTTATATCATAAACATAATATGCTATAAAATATTCATATCTAAATTACAGGGAGATCTTCAGTAATGTCGTTTTTATCAATTGTTTTTTCGGTAGTTGCCGCAATTCTTCTGTTAATCGGAGTTATAGGTTCTTTTGTCCCGATGCTTCCGGGACCACCGATTGCCTGGTGCGGACTGCTGCTCGCATTTTTTTCACAATACAACAATATTCCTCTTGTATGTCTGATAATTACTGCAGTTGTTACAGTAGCAGTAGCAGTTTTTGATATGATAATGCCCGCAAAAATGACGAAAAAAAGCGGAGGAAGTAAAGGTGCTTCGATCGGATGTACTATCGGAATCATAGCGGGGCTTTTCCTTCCGCCGTTCGGTGTTTTATTCTGTCCTTTCATCGGAGCATTTATCGGAGAATGTATTCATTCAAGCGGTGATTTAAAGCTTTCTTTAAAATCTGCATGGGGTGCTTTTCTGGGATTTTTATGCGGAACAGGAATCAAGCTGTTTACGGTAATTGTTTTTATCATTATTTATATCGTATCATTTTTTAAATAAGAGAAAGTATATGAAGCTTAGTAACATTGTAATAGTTTTAGATCATCCGGATGAAAGCAGGAATATCGGTTCTGCGTGCAGGGCAATGGCAAATAATGACATTAAAACACTGAGGATTGTCGGTAAAAGAGAAGATTATAATCTGGAACAGATAAATACCCTTGCAATTCATGCTTCGTATATTTTTAAGAATGCCGTTTTTTATGATTCAATCCTTAGTGCAACTGCAGACTGTTCGATATGTGCGGGAACTACACGAAGAATGGGAAAAAAACGCGGAAAGTTGCTTTTGCCCGAAGAATTTTCCAGGAAGGCAGCCTCGATTACCGGTGATAAAAGCGATGCGAAGGTTGCAGTTGTTTTCGGTAATGAACGTACCGGTCTTACAGATTCACAGCTTGATCAGTGTACACTTGGAGTTACAATTCCTTCATCAAAGGAATTCGGTTCACTGAATCTTTCTCATGCAGTCCAGATTATCTGCTATCAATTATTCCGGGAAAGCTTAAAGGAGATGAATAAAAGCGTTGTCAGTTATACTCCGCTTACCTTAAACAGAATAGATTCCTGTGTAAAAACAGTTACGGACAGTATGCAGAAAGTCGGATTTTTCAAAATGCCCGGACGTGAAGATATGGAAAATTTCTGGAGAAGCTTTATTTCAAGAGCATCGCTTACCGAAGGAGAAGCAAAATATCTTGAGGTAACGTTTACAAAAATTGCAGGTCTTGCCGGAAAAAACAACGGATAGTTTAAAGACCCGATGGTTCTTCAATAAAAAATGCCTGGATTCCAAGCTCTGTCTGGATTTTATTCATCAAAAGATTAACTCCGACAGTTTCGGTTTCGTAATGACCGCCGGAAATAACATTGATGTTCATTTCCTTTGCAGTCTGAAAATCCTCGTGCAGGAATTCACCGGTTATGTAACAGTCCAGATTCTGTTCAACAGCGAATTTTATTTCTTCACTTGCACCACCCGAAATTATTCCGACCGTTTTGTTTTTTTCTTTTCCTGCTTTTATAATATGATTTGCTTTTTTCCCGGGACGAAGAATCTTTTGTGCAATTTCATCGGTCGTTAATGGTTCATTAAGCGTACCTTTAACTCCAATATTCATTCCATGCCATTGTCCGAACGGTTCGAGGTTAGTAAGGTTTATTCTTTGTGCCATTCCGTAATTGTTTCCGTACGGGTTGTTTGCATCAAGTGGAATGTGATATGCAATAAGCGCGAGATCATTTTTTAAAAAGGCATTTATTCTTCTGTAGAATTGACCGGTGATTGTTTCACATCTTCCCCAGAAAAGTCCGTGATGAACGAAAAGCACATCTGCCTTCTGTTCTGCAGCTTTTAAAGCGGTTGCTTCGCATGCATCAACTGCAAATGCAATTTTTTTTATTTCTTTTTTATCGGGCATAGAATTCTGGATTTGAATTCCATTTAGAGAAATATCATCGCTGTAGTTTTCTTTCTGAAGAAACGAATTGAAATATTCATCCAGTTCAAGTAAGGTCATTTTGTACCGCCTAAGAATGAATTGTAGATTTCCGGAAGAGTCTGAGTTACAAGAAGATTCGGTGTAGTGCAGTTTTTGTCTCGTTTAAGGTTGAGTCTTCTTGCAGTAATGTAATCTGTCTGTTCTACCATACCGAAGCCTGCCGACTTATAATCAGATACCGCTTCAAGATTAAATGAACCGGATATATCCGTATTGTTTTTTTCTGCAAACTGTTTTACAGCTTTTCCGGAAAGTGAATCTCCGATAAGGAAGAAGTTGCAGTCTGTACCATACCGTTCACGTGCTGTTTTTACAAGATGCTCTGTTTCCATGTAGTAGTTATAAATGAAATCATTCTGTTTCTTTTTATAATCGTCGTTAAAGTTAAAGTATTCATCCTGAATAAAAAAGTTACGGCAGAATTTTGTGTTTTTAATTCCTGTAAACCAGCTGCAGTCATTTGTATAAAAATCGGCAGTGAGAACCGTAAAATCATTTGATGCAAGAAGCTTTAAAAACGGCATATAGGCAGAAGAATCGCCGCGAATATCCGGAACAAAAAGAATGACGTGATTAGAAAGCTTTTCATCCTTTGGTGAGATTTCCGTAAGGATGATGTTTGCTTTTGAAAAGGCACGCTGTTTTGAAAAGCCTGTCCTGAAATTTCCTTCAAGTTTTTCTGTGGTAACTGTAAGATTGAGTTTTTTATTGCTAAGGTTTACAGGATGGATGATGACAGAAAAAAGAATAAGGACAATAGTTACTGCCGCTAAAGTTATTGAGCCGATTTTCATCAGAAGACTGTAAATATCCAGAAAGAGTTTTTCGGAATAACGGAGCATTGCCCTTATGTTTATTATTACTGTCAGAAAGGTCAGTACGATAATCAGCAGATTAAAATAGTTTATTCCCCATGCAAGCACAAGAAGAATTGAAAGAATTAATGCGAACGGTGCAAGCATTACGATTGAATCCCTCTTTACATGATGTAAATAAAGAACCCTTGAATTAATAAACAATAAAATCAGCAGTGTCAGTAACTGGCCTAAAAACATATTTAATTTCCTTTTGCATCCTGTGCAGCTTCAAGAACTCCGTAGAAGGCAGGCTTTACGCTGTAGTCAGCATTGAATAAAAGCGGATATTGTCTGCTTCCGCTGTATTCGCCGAGCGCATTCAACCAGGTTCTGTCATCTGTGGTGCCCCAAATAGTTACTCCTATAATACCATTTTTTGCATCAGTTTTTCTATTTCTAATGAACATTTCGAAGTATTTTTTATAAACTTCACGAAGTTTCTGTGAGTTATAACGCTGTTTTCCGTTTGCAATATCAAGTTCTGTTACCTGAACATCTACTCCAAGCGATGCATATTTCTGAACTGCGGCTTCAAAGCTGTCGTTTGCATTGGCGATTGACGGCCAGTCTATTTTTACGTGAGCCTGCATTCCTACTACATCAATGCGTGCATCCTTGGTTGCTTTAATCTCCTGAACGAGCGTGCAGATTGCATCTCTTTTTGCTGGAACATATTCATTGTAATCATTGTAAGTTAAAAGAACATCTTTTGGTGCATATTTATTAGCGTATCTGAAAGCATTGATAATGAATTCTTCGTTTCCGTAAATTTCATACCAGTTACTGTTTTCGCGTACCCATTTTTCGGCAGTTGCGTTATCCGATACTGCTTCATTTACGACATCCCAGTATTTGATGATGTGATTTCCGTTGTTTTCTGTTTTTTCAAATTCATCTACAAATTTCATTACAGTTTTTATGTACCATTCAAGGCGTGCATTCATCGTCTGCTTATCGACAAAGGCATCGTTCTTATTCTGACTGTAATTTACCCTGAAGAACCAGTCCGGAGTCTGATTATGCCATACAAGCACGTGACCCCTCATAATGAATCCGTTATCCTTTGCTATTTTAAGGCACTCTTTGGCGCTTCCAAAATCGATTGTTGCCGGCACCTTATATGATTGTCCATTTTCCGCAGTAAAATCAACGGTCTGGGTAACCTTCTGCCAGTTAAAGATAAAGTCAGGTTTGAATTCATTGCCCATCGTATAACAGTTTACCTGATGCTTTAAGCCGCTCTGAATTTCTGATGTATTGAGTTCTCCCTTATAGCCGACTGCAAGACCGAAATAGTCAAAATAATCCTTGTAAGCCTGCCATAAAGACGGAGCATCCTTCCAGTCAACTTTTACTGCAGTTTCATCAGATTCATCATAAATGACATTGTATTTAAAATTTTTCAGATAGATTTTAAGATTCTGTTTTTGTGAACCCATTGCGTTGAGCGTAATGCTTCTTTTAGGACCGAGCATTGTTGATGTTTCAGACTTGAAATAAACCCATTTTCCCGGAGTGACCTTATCTTCAAAAAGGGTTGGGAAATTTTCATTTGGTTCATTGATTTTCCAGGAAACCATGCTTTCTGTTCCTGTCGGATCTTCAATCATCATTTCACAGGACATTTGTACAAGAATATCACGTCCTTCGAGTGAATCAAGCGGGATTTTTGCAAGATAATTGTTTTTGAGTTTTTTTCCGTCAATTACGATTACATTATCTGCACCGTCGAATTTCTGGTTATATTTTATTGCTTCATCTTCAACGAATACAGCATCCTGTTTTCCTTTTTTGTCACATGAAACAGTCAATGCAAGCAATGCCGTAATCAAGCATATAATATTAATTATTTTTTTCATTTCAATACCTCTGATTTAATTATATTTATTTCTCATGTTTGAGATATAGAAGAATTGCCCGATTTTAAAAAAATGGTGTATAATTACTGTATGAAGAAATTAATAAGCAGTCTGTTTTTAAGTATATGTTTTATCTCTCTTTATGCAAAAGCTGTAAATCCGTCGGTTTATGGAGCAGAGGTTTCTTTTGAGCGTGACAGGGTAACAGTTCCAGTTTTCTGGCAGAAGCAGCCTCTTGTGTTTACGGATTTTTTCGTTAACGATAACGGCTTTGATTATGCGGTAAAAAAGGGACCTGTAATCATGAAATTCGGCTCTTATACAATCTGTGTATCTAAAATTCTTTTTGACGGTGAATATATTATTTTTCCTGAAGGAATTGTTTCGCTCAGAAAAATGAGGCTTTCTTCGGGTAATGCCGGTTCTTCTGCAAAAAATGAATTTATTGCGTTTGTAAATCTTAAGCTTACTGCCCAGGGTTATGCGGGTGGTGGAGAACTTGAAGGAAGCGGTTACCGGTTTACGAAGGATTCCTTTGTTTTTTCTTCAGACAAACTGTTTTTCTGTGAAAAGGGAATATGCGGAAATTTTGAAATAAGTGCACAGGATTCTTCAAAGGATTATTATTTTAATATTTCAAATGCAGTTGTCGGTTTTAATTCAGATTTTGAACCGTGGTATCAGAATTATTCAGAAACAGAAAAAATTGAAATTGAAAAAAAAGGTGTATGTAAGGTAAATTTATATAATAAATATGGCTTCAGGAAAAACGAGGACGGGAAAATTGAATTTTATTCAAGTAATGGAGAAATAAAAACAGGCTATAAGAGTTCTGAATATAATGTTCCTCATGACGATTTTTACTGCTATCTTGATTTTTGTGACATCTGTTTTACCGGCAATCTTGAGGATTTTTCAAGCGGAATTTGTCGTTATACAAAGCCTGTCCTTCTGAAGTCAGAAAATGAAGAGGGATACAGGTTCGCAGTTCAGACAGCCTATTTAAAATATAATCACGATTCTCCTGTTTTTCTCGGCGGATTAATTTATGACGGTGAAAATATAGAAAATATAATTGAAACAGATGAGAATGGAGCACAGTTTAATGCGGTAACCGGTAAGATAACATTTCTTGCAGATATTCCACAAAAAGATACTTTAAAAAATTAAGGATTTTTATTATATTTAACTATTATGGATAAGAAACTTAAATCAAAACTTTTACCTTTAGTGCTTCCTGTTGTTGTAATTGTTTTAGATCAGATTACGAAATTTCTGGTAACTACATATCTTCCGTTGAGGGATGGGGAGCTTGTAAGGCTCGGTCCTTCTTTCCTTGGGGATTTTCTGAGGATAATTCATGTAAATAATCCGGGAGTTGCATTCAGCTTTGGAACAGACTGGCCTTTAGTTATACGAAGGCTTGCATTTTCTGCATTTCCTGTTGCAATTTTAGTTATTGTCATGCTTATTTATTTTAAGAGCGATACAAATAAAAAGGGTTATGAGTTTACAAAATTACAGAGATGGGCAATTGCAGGCATTGTAGGTGGAGGAGTTGGAAATATCATCGACAGGCTTTTCAGGGCTGACGGTGTAGTTGATTTTATTGATGTTAAATTCTTTGGTATTTTCGGATTAGAAAGATGGCCGACTTTTAATGTTGCAGATTCTGCTGTAGTAGTCTGCGGTATTATACTGATTGTTTCATATATCGTTCAGAGTGTAAAAGAGGCTAAAAAAACATCAAAGGATTCAGATAAAAAAGAAAAGAAAAATAAGGAACAGGAAAATGACTAGAGAGGAAGAACTCGAAATTCAGGCAGAAGAAGAGATCAAGCAGAAAAAAATTGAGTATAACAAAAAAGCCCGTAAAAAGACATTCTCAATCATCTTTATGTGCATTATAGCTTTTCTTTCGGCAATTGCCGCATGTGCTTTTCTTATTGCATTTTTAATAGGTGTTATAGTTTTATTGAACAAAATTTTTGGTGGTGATAGTGAGGTTGCCGGAAGAATTTATTCAATCACAATGCCTGTATCTTTTGTAGGTGCTATTGTTCTTGGTGTATTTCTGTATAAACTTTTTGCCAAACTTGCAATCAAGCATTTTGGGCTTCAGAAAAAGCTTCCTGAAGATATTTATGAATATTTTACGGTAAAGAAAAATAAGAAGGTGAGAAAATGAAAAAAATAATCGGAATAATAGGTGCTATGGAAAGTGAAGTAGATTTACTTTGCAAAAGCATGTTTAAGAACAAAAAATCAATTATCAGCGGTATTTCTTTTTACAGTGGAATGCTCGATAACCAGAAGGTTGTAATTGTAAAAAGCGGAATTGGGAAGGTAAACGCCGCAATTTGTACTCAGATTCTTATAAACAATTTTTCTGTAACACATATCATCAATACCGGTATTGCAGGTGCCATGGCAAAGAACCTTAAGATTTTCGATTTCGTTGTATCGTCCAGCGTAGTTTATCATGATGTAGATTTAACTGCCTTTAATTATAAATATGGTCAGATTCCTCAGATGCCGGAACAGTTCAATGCAGATGAAACTCTTGTAGATATAACATTCAATACTTTCGAACAGATGTCGTTCAAAAACAAGCATGAAATTGCAAAGGGTCTTATTGCCAGCGGAGATGCCTTCATTAATACAATGGAAAAGAAAAATCAGATTAAAAAATATTTTAATCCGTTATGCGTAGAGATGGAAGGCGCCGCTATTGCACATGTATGTCATATGAATAAGATCCCGTTTGTAATTATCCGTTGTTTATCGGACATGGCAGATGAATCTGTAAAAAGCACGTACAAGTTCAACGAAGATATTTGTGCTCAATTCTGCGCAAACTTTGTAATTCAGGTAATTGATAATTTCAACAAACTCAAATAGGAAACAGTATGTATAAGGTAGATTCATTCAATTTAGATCATACTAAGGTAACTGCTCCATTTGTAAGACTTGCTGCACGTAAAACCGGTGAAAAGGGCGATGTAGTTACTAAGTTTGATATCCGTTTCTGTCAGCCGAATAAGGAATTCATGACAACAGGAGCAATTCATACTCTTGAACATCTGATGGCGGAATATATCCGCGACGAAATGGATGGAGTAATTGATTTAAGTCCTATGGGATGCCGAACGGGTTTTTACTTTACTGTTTTTGGTGAAAGAACTGAAAAAGAAATTGCAGATCATCTGATGAATGTTCTTAAAAAAGTTGCCGTATGGGATAAGCCTGTTCCTGCGGTAACTGAAAAGGAATGCGGTAATTATCGTGATCATGATTTAGATGGTGCAAAAAAATACGCTGCATCCTGGGTTTCCGGAATAGAAAAGAAAGGATACAGCGCATTTATTTAAGATTACATTATCTAAAACGGCAGGTAGTATCTTACACCGCACTCAATTTTAATCATATTTAGAAGTGAACCGAAAGTGGTACCAAAAACAGATCCTACTGCACCTTCTGCACTTCCATCGCTGTCAACAACTACAAAAGTCGGTGAAACAATCATTCCAAGATAAACGAATCCTTTTCCAGGTCCCCAATCCCAGTTTCCAAAATCATACCCTGTTTTCATATAGAAGCTTGGAGATTGATTCTTTAAGAAAAATACACCTCCGCCAAGGTAGACATCGTAACAATAAAAGGCAAGTCCTGTGTCAAAATATACAATCTGTTCACTTGAAGAAGTCGGAATGAGATTCTGTGTGCTGGAAACATCTATAGAAAGTCCGATCTTAGTATTTTCATCAAAAAACATTTTGTACGAAATACATTCATTGGTATAGAATTTACAAATAAAGGAACCCTGAAGTCCGCCGGAAAAAGTAAAGCCGCTTTCAAAGGCTGCAACAGATGACGATGCTAAAAATATCATCATGCTTATGATAAACAATCTTTTTTTCATAGATAAATACCTCCTTTATTAAAATTGAAGAGCTGATCTTCAACAACTATATATATGATATATCATGAATCGTATATATACAAATAAAAAATAGTGATATATTATAAGAAAACTCTAAGGATTTTTTTGTGAATGTTCTGACAAAGCTTAAAGAAACAGCAGTTTCAGTTATACCGGTAATTCTCATTGTCCTTCTGCTTGGATTTACAGTTGTTCCTGTAGAAAAAATAATTCTTGCACGTTTTGTTATCGGTGGACTTTTCCTGATTGCAGGATTAACTGTTTTTCTTATCGGAGTAGATCTTGGTATACAACCGATGGGAGAACGCTGCGGGGCTGAGCTTACAAAAAAACGAAGCATTGTACTTCTGCTTGTGAGTGCTTTTTTCATTGGTTTTATTGTGACAGCTGCTGAACCGGACATTCAGGTGTTTGCATCGCAGGTACAGTCTGTTTTTCCTTTTATTAACAGGCTTTCCTTCACGTTTGTCATTGCCTCAGGCGTTGGAGTTTTTATACTTACCGGACTATTGCGCAGTGTACTGAATTTTTCGTTAAAAATCACTTTTTTTATTTTATATACCGTTCTGTTTATCCTTACTTTTTTCATACCATCAGATTTTGCAGGAATAGCTTTTGATTCCGGGGGTGCAACTACTGGTCCTATGACCGTTCCTTTTATAATGGCACTGGGACTTGGAGTCTGTTCCGTCCGCTCAGATGATAAAAACAGCTTTGGTCTTACAGGAATTTCATCGGTCGGTCCTGTAATGGCAGTGCTTGTTTTTGCGCTTTGTTATAAATCAATGACTGGAGGTTCCGTGCTTCAGTCTGTATCTTCTAATGCAGTGACTGAATCAGAAGGTATTTTTTCATCGTTCGGCATGATAATTCCCCAGATACTAAAAGAATCGCTTGTTTCAATTTTACCGCTTTTTGTTTTATTCATTATTTTTCAGATAACTCTTCTGAAGCTTTCAAAAATTCAGATAATAAGAATGGTTATCGGATTTTTTTACAGCTTCACAGGACTTGCACTTTTTCTTACGGGAGCAGGCGGTGGTTTTTCTCAGGCGGGACGTGAGATAGGTTTTTCTCTTGCACAAAAGGCTCTTAATATGGGGGGATGGTGGACCGTTCTTCTTGTTGTTACCGGTTTTGTATTCGGAGCAATCATTGTTTGTGCAGAACCTGCTGTCTGGGTTTTAAGTGAACAGGTAGAGCATGTTTCAGGTGGTACTATAAAAAGAAAAATCCTGCTGGTGTTTCTTTCTCTCGGGACGGCGGCTGCAGTTGCCCTGTCAATCCTGCGTATTGTAAACGGATTGGATTTAAAGATAATCCTTATCCCCGGTTATGTAATTTCACTTCTTCTTATGATTTTCTGTCCGACGCTTTTTTCGGGCATTGCCTTTGATTCAGGCGGAGTTGCTTCAGGTCCATTAACTTCGACGTTTGTTCTATCGTTTACAATCGGTATTTCAAGCGCATTCAATACATCAGATTCCTTTGGTGTAATTGCACTGGTCGCAATGATGCCTTTGATTGCAATTCAGATAATGGGAATTATATTCAGAATAAAAAGCAGACGTTCTGTAAAGGAGGTCAAATGATTTTAGTAATGACGATTGTTCCTCATTCTTATGGAGAAACGATTACATCAGCCGCTACAGAAAAAGGAGCAACAGGCGGGACAATCCTGATGGGAAGAGGGACTGCCTCGAACAGTTTTATTCAGATGCTTGGTCTCGGTGATTCTTCGAAGGATATTACTTACAGCATAGTTGAAGAGCAGATTCTTGATGACGTAAAGCAGAATATAATAAATGCATGTTCAGGGAAAAAGGCACATTTCGGTGTTATGTTCTGTATAAAAATGCAGACCTTTATAAAAAGCGGAAATATAGATAAATCATATAAACGAAGCAAAGATGGAGAAATAAAGATGGATTATTCATATCAGATAATAAACGTGATTGTAAACAAGGGATATGCAGATGAAGCAATGGCTGCAGCAAGAAAAGCAGGTGCCGGTGGTGGAACAATAATCCAGGCGCATGGAACAGCAAAGGAAGGAGATGTAAAATTTTTTGGAACAGAAATTGTACCGGAAAAAGATTTTCTTATGATTCTTGTCCCTTCAGATAAAAAAACTCAGATTCTCGAAGCAATTAAAAATCTTGAATGTTTAAAAAAAGCCGGAAGCGGAATAATTTTCTGTAACGAAGTCCAGGATTTTACATTGCTCGGTAAAAACAACATTTAGGTATTTTTTGTTTTATTCGACGGTGAACGAAAATTGTATTTCTTCTATATCGTTTGTTAAAAGACATGTATGTGTGCCTATTTCTACCGGGAGTGAAAATTTAAAAGGCCGTTCGACTTTTTTGAAAAATTTACCGTCATAGAAAACCTGCATTGTATCTTTATAGCCGCCTATCGCTTCAACCTGGATTGCCTGTTTTTCTTCGTTCAGATAGCTGTAGTAATACACGGTGTTGTTTGTAGGTGTAATCAGTGTAAAATTTGAAGAAGCATAATCAATGTTTATGTTTTTGTTATATATTCTTGTCCACCGCTGATATTCAGCAGGATAAATTGTCTGAATCTGATTGTTTATGTTTTTATGCCAGGTACAGCTTTCAAGAGTTGTTCCGTTCCTTACAAATTCGTGCACAGAGGTTGGACAATAATCATTGCACTTTTTTCCAGTAAGTGAACATACTTTTTCAAGGTGATAGTTTTCCGGTTCGGCAAAGGAAGTGTAATCATGATTTTTATGAATTCTGTTTGTTAATAAATCAAGAATGCTTTTTGCAATCCATGCCGGAAGAGAGCTTCCTGTTTTTCCGACAACTGTACTTCCGCTGAAGTTTCCCATCCATACTCCGACCGTAAATTCCGGTGTGGCGCCAAGTGCAACTATGTTCTGATACTGATTGGCTGTTCCTGTCTTGAATATCGAAGGATAGTCGGTCTGGAATGTCTGCGAATAGCCGAACCCCAGAGAACGTGCACTTTTATCGCTTAAAAAATCACAGATGATTCTTGCAGTGTCTTTTTCGTAAATCTGTTTGTTGTCGAACGAAAGTCCATCCCTTGGAAAAACAGCAAAGGCTCTTGTAAGCTCATAAAGCGTAACCTCTCCTGCGCCCAATGCAAGTCCGAGTCCTGCTTTTTTACCGTTTTTATGAAGACTGTCAAAGCCAAGTGAGTAAAGCTTTTCAAGATATTTATCGGTTCCGATTGAATCAAGGATTGTTACGGCCGGAATATTCAGGCTTGAAGCAAGACATACACGTAATCTTTTAGGACCATTAAAGCGGTTATTGAAATTCATCGGTATATATAGATTCTCTTCACCGAATTCTCTTGGAATATCGGCTATTATATCACTTGGAACGAAAAGAGGTGTGCCGTCATCCTTTTTTTCTTCGAGAGCCATTGCATACAGAAAAGGCTTCATTGAGCTTCCCATCTGGTTGTTTACAAGCACTCCGTCTATCTGACCTGAATTTTTTTCATCAAAAAAATCACCGTTTCCAACCCATGCAAGCACTGAACCGTCAGAGTTATCTAAAACAAGAACTGCTCCGTTGTGAATGCGTGAATCATCAGCTTCGTTCATCGCCTGCATAAGGAAATTCCTTGCATTGTTCTGAATGTCAATATCAACCGGTAAATATAACTGGAGAGGAAGCTTCTGATTATTATTTTTGTATTCAGATACTGTGTGAATGATATAATGCGGCGCATAAAACGGAAACTGATTCGGTTCTGCTTTTTCTGCTGTTTCAATGAATTTCTGTGCATCTGCTTTTTTAGTAATCTTTTCCCAGCATAAATCATAGGCGCGTTCGGCACAGAACGATGGATTTATAACCGGATTATAGGCAGAAGGACGTCTTGGAATAACGGCAAGGCAGCAGATTTCTTCGAGGGTCAGTTGATCCAGTTCCTTTGCAAAAAATGAATGTGCGGCAGAAGTAATTCCTTCAGTGTTCATTCCAAACGGAATATTGTTCAGGTAATATTCAAGGATTTTGTTTTTCGAAAGACGCGCTTCAAGCTTAAAAGCATTAATGGCATCGCTTAATTTTCGTTTAAAGGTTTTTTCCGAAGAAGGATTTATTATTTTTACAAGCTGCATCGTAATTGTTGAAGCACCGCGGACAGTTCTTTTGGAAATAAGGTTTTGAAAAAATGCTGATATTACAGCAAGACTGTCAACTCCTGAATGAAAATAGAAGCGCTGGTCTTCTGCTTTAATGAGGATTTTTCTTATTTTTTTCGGAATCTTTTTTAAAGGAGTATATTCACGCCGTAAACCGTCATCGAGGGATGAAACCTGCAGCAGATTTCCGTTTCTGTCGAAAAACTGAGTGCTGTATTCACGTTTCAGAAATTGATCGAATTGGGGATACGGCATGAATCGGAAAACAAGGTGTATTGCAATAAATACACCAAGTAATCCGACTGCAAATCTAAACCATAAAGATCTGAAAATCCTTGAATAGTTCAGCTTCATTTTTTATTTGATTACAAAAAGATATCCGTTGCTTCGTCCGAATATTTCCGGCTCATACATACATTCAGCGTTTACCGATGGAGTAGGGTAAACACCTCTTCTTGAAGTTCTGAAGGTAAAGGTTATGTATGAACCTCCGTGTCTGAACCTGTCGAAGAAGAATTGTGCTTCGATATCTTTATAATCTTTGTTTGAATAACGACGCCAGTAACTGTTCTGCTGTTCATAATCGCTTATTCCTTCTGAACCGCCTGAACTCAACTGTGTATCGAGCAATTCTGCACCTGAAGGAATCGGACATCGCACTGCAAGATATTCAAGATCATGTTTACTTGAAACATAAATCTGAGCTTTATAAACCTTTCCAGATTCAAGTGTAATAAGAGAATTCTTTGCATCACTGCCTTCCTTGTTGATTATATCACCTGTTTCAAAATCAGTGATTGTATAATCAACATCAATTCCTTCTGACCTCCATCGCTGCATTTCATCCGGTATTGCATATTTCATCTCGACAGTATAATACATTACACCGCTTCCATCTTTTTCAAACTTCATTGGGAGAGGTGAGCTTGAAGATTTTATAAGCTCATCTTCGAACGGAAGCTTTAGTGTTTTTGGTTTAGCACCTGCACCCTTGAATGTGTTTGTAAGAATCTGCTTTCCGTTTATAGATGCCTTTCCGGTGAAATTAACTGAATCAAGATTTCGTTTTCTGATATAAGTGAAGATTGCTTCCAGTGCTTTTGCAGAAGATGCGGTGTTATACCAGTATCCGTTTTTCTGTGTTGAAAGAAGATTATAGAGAAGCTTATCTACCATTGTATCCTGAGGATTAAGAGAAACGAACAACTGAAGAATCAGGGCATTTTCGTCCTGCTTGTTATCCCACCAGTACCATGAATAGTTTCTTGTAATCTTATCAGAGATTGTTACGGAACGTTCTGTAGGAATAAGATATGGTCTTATTGAATCAGCAATTGTCTGTGCTTTTGCGATTGATTCATTTGAATGCTCTGCACACAAAGCAAGACCAACATAAGCAGAAGTAGAAAGCGAGAATGCATTGCTTACCGATGCCATACCGTCAAGATAAGCATTGAGTCTCTTGTCACCGAGGAGGTTCAATACATAAAGTGCATAAGCCTTCTGTGAGTAATCTGATTCGAGCTTTGTAAAGTTATTGACAAGATAATTCTTGAGACTGTCGATATCAATTTTAAGATCACCTTTTGTGTATCCGCGCTGTTTACCGTATGCGTAAATTTCAGCAATTCGAGAAGAAACATAATAATTGCTCTTTTCACCGTCCGGCCAGTAAGGGAAGCCGCCGTCTTTTTTCTGAACAGATTTCCATTTCTTGAGGAATGATTTTACGCATTCACGGTAATCAGAAACCTGTGAGTCAAGACCGAATACATCAATGTATTCACCGAAAATCATAAGAGGAAGAACCCTTGCAGACTGCTGCTCCATACATCCATAAGGATATTCAAACAGATATTTAGCAGTTGGCCCCAGCATACCAAGTCGTGTTGCATCGAGGGTAATGTTGAAATCTCCGCGTCCATTCTTTGTGAACGAAGGAATTATAACATTTTCTGTTTTTGATGACTTGTTCTTGCTGTCTGTTTGTCCGCTCATCGTTACAGTTTCGTATACGTATGTTTCTTCAATCTTAATCGGCGAAATGAGTTTTTCGTTTATTACGTCCGATTTTATGTTATAAACAAGTTCTACGGTTCCCTGTTCTTCAGCGGCTACGTCGAAGTAAACGACAGATGACTCTTGTGATGCAACGTAAACAGTATGCTTTGAAGGACCGTCAATAAAGCCTTTTCCAGGAACAGTCTTTCGGCCTTCCTGAATATCCTGAGGTGTATCTTTATCCGGAGTATGAACTTCTGCCGCTACCGTAACGTTTACACCTTTGTCAGTAAGGTTTGTAATGAGAACACCACATTCTGCAGTATCGCGGACCCTGAGCTTTCGAGGCTGTACCTGCTGAATATTTACCGGATTCTGAACCTTGATTTCATCTTCCTGAAGGGCAAATTTATCGTTTGAAACACCGAATGCAGTAAAGCGGTATGTTGTAAGTGTGTCAGGCATTTTGAAGGTACAGGTTACGGTACCGTTTTTATCTGTTATGAGTGCAGGTTCAAAAACAGCTGTCGGTCTGAAATCCTTTCGCTCATTTTCTTTTTCTTCATCTTCATCCGAGTCACCACCCTGGAGATTCTTTATGCTGTAAGTAACAGGATCCATAAGTAAATTACGTGAATCGCCGCCTTTTACACAAAGAGGGAAGTTATATTTTGAATAGAAGAAATCTATCGGATTTGGAACATGATAATTGATTAAATCGAGGACGCCGCGGTCAACTGCCATGAATGTAATTTCTGCATCTTTTACAGGTTTACCACCCTTTGTAGCCGTTAATTTTACCTTTGCAGTTTCGCCGGGCTTGTAAGATGATTTTTCCGGTTCAATTCTGATTGAGAAGGCCTTTACATAAGGATTTACATACAATGGAGTAACACCGAAATATCCCTTAGGCTTATCGAGGTCTGTTTCTCCGTATTCATGAGTCGGTGGTCCTTTACGCATTGAGTAAGAAGATACCGAAACATAAACTACAGGAACATAATTGTTTGCTACAGGAACTTTAATTACATTTGCAGGAGAATCAAAATGCTGAATTTCTTCTGTAAAGATACCTTCGCGTTCAACTGTAATAAGATAGTCGCCTTCAGGAAGCGGACTTTCAAGAAGGATTTCTGCAGTATCACCAGGATTATATTCTGACTGCTCCGGAGTAAGCTTGATTGAAGCGCTGTTATATGAATCCCACCAGAAAGAGCGTCCTCCGGTAACATAGAATTCATAGGTTGTAATGACGTAATTGTCATTTATATCTGAACCGGTAACTGTAAGTGTATACCAGCCGCATTCTTTCGGAGTTATATTAAGGATTCCTGAATTCTGAATTGTCACGCTACCGTTTGCTTCGACAGTGTCTGTTTTTTCGTAGCGTGTGTAAATTGAATTGTCAGCACCTTTTTCGTTTACTAACGACCATTCTTCGCGGCTTAAAGAATACTTGAGTTCTTTTACTGTATTCTTAATATCCTTCTGATCTACAAGTTCACCGGCAGTATCTGTGATGATGTAAGGGAATTCAAGCTTTGTCTTTTTCTTAGGATAACCGCTGATGTTTCTAGGCTTTGTAATTCCGAAATAGAAAAGCGACGGATGAACTGTTACCTGAGCCTGTGCAAAAAGTCTCTGGTTGGAAACGTCTGTTATATATGCTTCTGCTCTGTATGTATATGGACGTCCGTTCTTGATTTTTTCTGTACGACAGAGAGCTGTTGCCTGACCCGTTGAGTCAAGAGTTCCTTCTTCTGTGTTAATGAAATCACGTTCGTAATCATAATAATCGTTCGGACCAAAATGATATTTTTTAGCAGCTTTTGTATCCGGATTGAATGATTGTGTCTGTTTATACCATGAAACCTTATAGGAAGCATTGCTTAAAGCACCACCGGCAAGATAACTTGCAGAAAGAGATGCCGAAACAGGATCTCCGCCATAATATTTTTCGGCAGGGATTTTTACAGATGTTTCGAATTTAGCACGTTCAAAGCTTGCAACAGTAAACATAACGGTTGCAGTGTCATTTAAAGAATTGTTTGCACGTTTATATTCGATGATATAAGAACCGCTTTGAATATCATCCGGAATTTTAAAGGAACCATAGAAACCGCCGCTTTCTGAAAGAGTTCCTGTAATCGGTTTTTCAAGAATTGGATTCGATTTCCACCAGTTTCCTCTGGCAGTAATCGAATAATCTCCTGTGTTTGAAACAAGCGAGCCGAGAAGCTGATTTTTATCAATTCCACGGAAGGTTACGATTTCGCCTGGTTTATACAGTCCGCGGTCCACGAACATAAAGGTACGCTGTTTTGCTTTTCTTGCTTCTGTGATTCTTGAAGTATAAACACCTTCGCGCCATGCACTGTGATTATCAGGAGAAAAAACAACTTTGTCTTTTCCGTTTTCAACAAAAAGATTTAATCCGAGTGAATAGCCTGGAGAAGCTGCTTCTATCTGTTTAAGCTGATCCTCTGTGTAAATGATTACTGCAAGACCGTTTTTATTTGTTTTTGCACTGGCAATGCTTTTATCAAGAGGATTACCATTATAGGTATTAACTGGTGAAAGAAGATGAACTGTAGCATCTGCGACAGGCTTTCCTGTTTCAAGGCTTCTGAGCATTACTACAGTTTTGTTTATTCCGACTCTGGCACTTACACCAAGATCGGTAACCTGAATTGAAAGGTTGTTCCAGTCAGTGCTTGTACGAAGGATTCCTTCCCAGTCGTAATAGTTTGTATTTACCTTTGCTTCGAATTTAACGAAACCATAACCGCCGTCGAGATATGGATCAAGATTTACTTCCTTGAACTGTCTGCGGTTCTTTTCTCCAGGATCAAGTGCAGTTGCATCTTCTAATGAAAGTTCAAGCTTTGTTTTATCCGGTCTGTACAAAGGATTGTCGACCTTATATGCTTCGTAGAAAGAACCTCCAAGAGTATTCTGATATTCAAAGAGGATTTTATGCGGGAACTGTGCTTCGAGCATCTTTGTTCCATAATCAATGAATTTTACGTAAGATAAAGGGGCTCTTGTCTTAAAGCTGTATGCATTTTTTGTAAGGTTACATGGCTGACCATAAACATCCTTTATTCCGTCGCCGAAGTTGATTGAATAAGCTGTATCCATTTCAAGAGGAAGATTGCAGATAAGTGCATCTGTTCCCTGAATGATGATGTTGTCTGCGGTAAGCTCATAATCGAAGTTAAACGAAATGTTTTTCAAAAGAGAATCTTTGTCAGGAATCTGAGAAAATTCAACCCTTAGAGGATTCTTTGTTTTTCCGTAGGAATAAGAAGTAAGATTTGCAACTCTTTCAATTTTGAACGGTTTAAGAGTGTCATAAGAAAAAGCATTGCCGGCTCCGTCTCTAATAGAAGCATAAACCTTGATGTTATGAGGAACCTCGTCTGTTATTGTTACAATGAAAGTGTTTGTTATTTTTTTTGATTCGTCCGAACGTGGAGTGTAATACCAGTAAAAGGCTTTGTCTGTGTAATCCGGTTCTGCCTTGAATGAAACTTCCTGAGAGCCTGTTTTTACAAGAAGCTTTTTCTTTAAGGTTTCGACTGTAACAGGGTAGTTTAACCTTACTAAGAAACGGTTTTCATATGGAGGAAGGGTTCCTGTAGTATAGCTGTTCTGAGTTGTATTATCCTTTACATAACCGCCCCACAGATTCTGTATTCTAAGAGGTTCTGCCTGAGTTTTAAATTCAAGTGGACCTGAAATTTTCTGACCTGCAGCCGATTTTGTTTCAGGATTGATTTTGATTGTATAAACAACAGAAGGATCTGCGGCTTCAGAGGCTTCGAAGCTTAAATGCTGGGTTCCGTACCATCTGAAAGTACCCTTAAGCTTTGGAGTAACTGTCATTATATCTGATGTATCTGTCGGGGTTTCAAGTGCTGTAAGAGGTTTTGCAGGTTTGTTGAAAAGAACATAGAAAGAAGGTGCTTCGTTTGAAGCTACAATGCTCTGCTGCGGTCCCCAGGTATCAATTTTAAATTCAGATTTATCTTTCTTATTGTCATCTGCCGGAATAAATAAATCTCTTGCCTTTGGAGGATCCTTGTATTCAGGATTATATTCAGTCTTGTATTCCGAAAGCTCCCTTACACCTGGAATAACTGATTCAGTCTGTTTTGGAACTTCATTTTTCTTTTTGCTTTTTTTAGATGCTTTGGTAACAGCCGCATCTTCTGCAGGTTCATCAGGCTTATCAGATGAATAGTCGAGCGAAAAGAAATTGTTGAAGGAATTGAAATCAACAACACCGGTAGAATCCATCGTATAATTCATGGATGCTTCGGAAAAAGACGCATTAGTTCTTGTAACGTTTCCTTTTGAAGAATTTGAACCGGAGTTAAAGGCACTTTTCGGAGTTTTTGAAATCTTGCTGCATCCTCCGAAAACAAAACATGCTGTAATCAGCGGAAAGATAATCTTCTTGAAATTCATAGGAACCTCTTTTTTTATATAATTTTTGTATAAAACATTATATTGTATGATCTTCTTAAATTCTAGTTATAATTTTTCGTATTATAGAGAAAATAAATCAAAATTATTTAGACAAATTAGTTTTCCTGTCTTATAATAATAATGATGAATAGTATCCTTCATTATGATGTAAGTGCTATTATAGTTCTTCTCGTAATTTTACTTTCCATGTTATTCAGGAAGGTAATAAGCAGTCATTCTACGAGGATTTTCTATTCACTCATTATCCTTTCAATAGCGGCAACTGCCTGTGATATTCTCAGTGAATGTCATTCTTTCCCGATTTATATAAGATATACATCTCTCTATCTTTATTATTTTACATCTGTTTCGCTGCTGCTGAATTATGTTCTATATATCATAAGTGTCATAGGAATATGGTTCCGGTTAAAAAACAATATATTCCGTAAGCTGGTTTTGTTTTTCCCGTACTGGATTATGCTTGGAATGCTTTGTATAAATCCGTTCAATCATTATTTCTTTATGATTAATCAGGAAGGAAACTATCAGCGCGGACCTTATATTTTCTGTTTTATCATCATCACCTCGTTTTATATGCTTGCGGGACTGTTTTCGCTTTTACGATGGCGTAAAACAATGGAAATAAGTAAATTCGTTACGCTTATATGTCTTTTTCCGATAACCGTTTCTGTTCTTGTTTTCCAGGTGTTCATAGCCGATTATTATCTTATCTGTTTTTCAAATGCAATAATGCTTATTTTCCTTCAGTTCTTTGTTCAGAGAAGCGGGGAAAATCTTGATGTAAATATTTCTGTACAGAGTTATACAGCCGCCGTCAATAATCTTCATACGATTTATAAAGTAAAAAGAAATGAATCGGTCATGCTTTTTAAAATCCTTAATGAACAGCTTCTTCGGCGATATCTTGGAATTGATGATTATTACCTTCTGTTAAGGACTATAGCAGGAGATGTAACGCATATAATAAAGACAGAACGCCGTGAGGTTGATTTCTGCTATCTTCATGACAGTACGTTCGGTGTTTTTTCTGAAGACATGGATATGGATCAGATGCGTCTTTTTGCAAACGAGGTTGAAGCAGAGGTAAACAGGGATTTTACCGTAAAAAAGATGAACGTAAATGTAAGCTCAAAAGTCTGTGTTGTAAGGCTTCCGTCTGATTTTGACAGTGTTTCTGCGTTTATAACCTTTGTCGGTAATTTTCATACAAAGATGCCGGAAGGACAGAATGTTGCCATCCTTTCAGAAATTGCCGGTACAAAAGATTTTAAGATGAAGAATGAGCTTGATTCAATCATCAGTCGGGCAATCAGCGAAAAGAATTTCCAGTTATACTATCAGCCGATTTATTCCATCAAAGAGAAAAAATTCGTTTCTTCAGAAGCACTTCTCCGTCTTATTGATGTAAAATATGGTTTTGTTTCACCGGCACTTTTTATTCCTGCTGCAGAAAAGAATGGAGCAATTCATCAGATAGGTGATTTTGTTTTAGATGAAGTCTGTCGTTTTATGGGAACAAAAGAAGTTCAGGAGCTTGGAGTTGAATATATTGAAGTAAACCTTTCTACGGCGCAGTGTATTGAACCTGATCTTGTACAAAAGGTTTCCGGATTTTTAACAAAGCATAATCTTTCGACAAAACAGATTAATCTTGAAATAACTGAAACTGCCGCAGACTTTGATCCTTCGGTCGTAGATAAAAATGTAAAACAGCTTGCACAACTTGGTATAAGCTTCTCGCTTGATGATTACGGAACAGGCTATTCAAACATCAAGCGTGTTACGACGCTTCCACTTTCTATCGTAAAACTGGACAAGAGTTTTGTCGATGAAATGCACGATAAGATGATGTGGACTGTAATCGTAAATACAATCACAATGCTCAAGCAGATGAATAAGATTATTCTTGTAGAAGGCGTTGAAGATGAAGAAACCTTTAAAGCATTTGAAAAACTTGGCTGCGATTACATCCAGGGATATTATTTCAGCAAGCCTCTTCCTGAAAAAGATTATATTGAATTCCTGAAGAAAAATAACAAAACACCTGAGAAAGTTTAAGCGTTATTGTGCGGCACCCCACTGTTCATAATATTTATCAAGCTCTCTTTTAATTTCTTCCGTAATTACTGTTTTATCGCCGTTTGTATAAAGCTCTTCGATTACATCCTTCATTGTTACTATTGCAATTGCCGGGAAACCATAAGTCTGGGTTATAACGTCGAGTGCTGATTTTTCAGAATCACCGGCTTTTTCGAGTCTGTTTAAGCTTACTATTTCTCCGATAATTTTTATTCCGCCTTTTGTTGTTTCCTGCGCACGAATTTTAGGATAAACTTCTTCAATTGATTTACCTGAGGTTGTTACATCTTCTATGATTATAACTTTATCACCGTCTTTTATATTATAACCAAGGATGCTTCCTTTATCGGCACCGTGGTCTTTTACTTCTTTTCTGTCGCAGCAGTATTTTATTTCTTTTCCGTATAATTCGTAGTAGGCAATTGATGCGGCAACTGCTAAAGGAATTCCTTTGTATGCGGGTCCAAAAAATACATCGGGCTCTTCGAAATTGTCGTGGATTGCCTTTGCATAAAATTCACCGAGTTTTTTAAGCTGACTTCCGGTAATGTAAGCGCCTGCATTCATGAAAAAAGGAGACTGTCGTCCGCTCTTTAAAGTAAATGAACCGAATTTAAGAACTTTTGATTCTACCATAAAATTAATGAATTCTTTCTTGTACTGTTCCATATTTATTCCTTTGTGAGCATTATAGTGATAACGAAGCGGATGGAAAACCCCTTTATTCCTGTAAAGAAATTCTGTCGGGATAAGGAATTTCATAATCCTCTGAATTTTTCAAAAGTCTCTGCCAGCAAAGCTCACTGATTGTTTTAAAAGGATTATCTTTACGTGGAATTTCTTTTTTCTGGATTAAAATGCATTTTCTCTTTCCGCCGTCTTCTTTGTTCAGGGATAAAACGCTTTCGAAGGTAGTTCCGCTTCCTGCAAAAAAATCAAGGATAAGAGAATCTTTTTGTAACTGAGTAATCTTTATAAGATGAGAAACAAGACTTACCGGCTTTGGATTATCGAAAATGTTTTTTTTACCGAGCAGCTTTTCAAGATGAAGAGATGCATTTTTTGTAGATTCCGTACAATCGATTATATTCTGCGGGATGATTGTTTCTGTCTGGTCATTGAAAATTTTTCTGCGTGGAACTTTGCTGTATTCCGGAGCAGAGCCGAACCATATTTTGTTTTCCTTCAGGAGAAGATCCATTTCATCCTTTGAACAAAGCCATTGTCTTGTCCATTTAATTCCAGATGGTGATGTAATCGTGAAATAATTTTTATGATTGGGATTGCTTCGTTTTTCGGTAAACGAAATGCTTCCGCTGAACCAGTTTCCACGAGGATCGTTATCGGCATTTTTCGTAGCCCATTGAGTCTGTATTGTATCGGAAAATGGTTTGAGGCAAGCTTTGTTTTTTGCATAACAGAGGGTGTGCTGCTGCAGGGTACGCGACCATTGGTCTTTTTTTCCTTTGCCATGAAGCCACATAAAATCATTAACAAAATTTGCTTCATTAAAAATTTTATCGCAGAGAAGCTTGAGTGTATAAAGCTCACTTTGATCGATTGCTATAAAAATGCATCCGTCTTCAGCAAGAAGATTTTTTGCACAGGAAAGCCGGCGGAACATAAAGCTGAGCCACACAGAATGAGGATCATCCTTTGAGTTGAATTTATCGTTATAGGTAAAAGCATTGCCGGTATTGTACGGAGGATCTATATAAATAAGATTGATTTTACCGGAGAAGTTTTTTTCAAGCTTCTTCAGGACAGGATAATTGTCGCCTTCAATAAAAAGATTGTTTTTCAAAGGAAAAGAAGGAATTTCCAGCTTAAGAGAAGCATCTTTTGAATCATCATCCCACTCTTCGGGAAAATCTTTCCAAATAAGTTCCATAAAATTTTTAAATGAGTAAAGTCAAAAAACTTTGACAAAAATATATTAATTGACAAAAGCCGATTGTCGGACTTGAACCAACTACCTGCACGTTACGAGGGTGCTGCTCTACCAGGTGAGCTAAATCGGCAAAAAATATGATTAAGAAAAAAATAAAATATCAGCGTGCACTTGAGTTTGAGGCCCTTGTATCGTACATTCGCTTCATGTCTGCTATGTTGGCAACTATTATATAGCCTTCATGTATTTCTATTTTACGTTTTTCTACAAGTTTATTTAATTCATCTCTTGCTACTTCGCCCGAAAGTCCAGACCAGTGAGCAATATCCGAAATGTTTACGTTGAAACGACGAATCTTATCTACAGGATTAATAGGAGGAGTCATTTCATCAAGCATAAGGAATACATCTGCAATTCTTGCCTGAAGATCCTTTATACAAAGAATTCTGAATCGTCGTTTCTGATCATAAATTCGTTTACAGAAAAGCTTAAGAAGGATTAGTGCAATCTGAGGATTTCCTGTAATCAGAAGTTCAAAGTTATCTTTGTTGAATTCAAGACATTTTACGTTTCCTGTTGCAACACAGGTAGCCGATCTTGGTGAATTATCGAGAATTGCCATTTCACCAAAAAATTCACCAGGCTTGAGGATATCAAGATTCTTAAGGTTTCCGTTAACGCTTTTTACAAGCTGAACTTTACCGCTCTGAATTAAATAGAAACTGTCTCCAGGTTCATATTCCGAGATGATTACTTCGCCCGGTTCATACTGTTTTGCAAATCTTTCGAATGCAGGGAGAGAGAATACTTTTAATGAATTTTCATCCTGTTCGCCTGTATCTGAAGTATCCTTGAATTTATTGTGTGCAGAGGCTCTTTCGTTCTGAACCTTTGCATCTGAATAAAGTTTTGCAACCTCTTCTTTCCGCGGAGTGTTCGGATATCTCTTTAAGAATTTTAGATATACATCGCACGCAGAACGATACTGCTGGTCTTCATAGAAGCATTGAGCTACACCAAGCATTCCCGACTGCTGGTCTTCTGTAATATTATTAAGGATAGATTCTGTTTTTCTATGAATCTGCCTCAGCTGATTTGAAAAGACCCTGAGCATTTTCATTATAAGCTGTTTATTATTGCTGATGAGGATTTCAAATTCCTGAGGAGTAAGGGCAACGGCAATGGTCGGTACAAGAGCAGTAGCAGTTTCTTCTCTTTTAAAATGTCCGAATGCTGATTTTACGCCAAAGAATTCACCGTTTTTTACCTGTTCTGCTACAGGTTCACCCGATTCAATGTCGGTACTGGTGAGAAGCACAGATCCACTCTGCATAATGAAAATTCTTTCGTCTTTATCACCTTCAAAATAGATGATTGAGCCTTTTGTATATTGCATCGCTTTAGGCATACTACATCCCCTGATTGCAAAAAGAATACTAATACTACATTTTAATATATATTTGATTATATCACAAGTTTTTAAAATATGCTATTCTAAAAATATGATTGATTTACATGTTCATACAACAGCTTCCGACGGACAGTATACTCCATTAGAAATAATACAAAAGGCGTCAGAAAAAAAAATCACTGCGATTGCAATTACTGATCACGATACAATTGACGGATTAAAGGAAGCAGAAAAAACGGCTCGAAAACTGAATGTAAATTTCGTTCCGGGCGTTGAACTTAATATAAATTTTCCAAGTGGTGAATTTCATCTTCTTGGTCTGGGTTTTAAAAAAATTTCTGATTCTCTTAAGCTGATAATTGACAATCTCGTTAAAAATCGTGATATCCGCAATCTTCAGATAATAGAAAAAATGCAGCAGGATGGAATTGACATAAGCTTTGAAGAACTTAAAAACGATTTTCCTGATACTGTAATCGGACGTCCTCATTTTGCGGCAGAGCTAGTAAAAAAACGAATCGTAAAAACAAGGCAGCAGGCTTTTGATCTTTATCTTGCGCGTGGAAGAAAATGGTATGCAGACAGAACCGGCTCTAATCTTGACGAAGCAGTGATTGCCATAAAGGAATCGGGCGGGGTTCCGGTAATAGCTCATCCGATGTCTCTTTATCTTTCGTGGGGTAAAATGGAAGATGTCTTCAGGGATTTTTATGAGCGTGGAGTTATGGGCCTTGAAGCATTTCATCCGGGCGCTCGGGTTACTGAATGTCTGCGTCTTGAAGAGCTTGCCGTTAAACTTGGAATGATAGTTACAGCCGGCAGCGATTTTCATGGTGAAAAGATACGGGCCGACAGAAAACTAGGCTATACATGCGGCGGTCGTAAGATAGATGATTCCATCTGGTATAAAATCAAAGATATAATCATTTAAATCATAAAAATAATCCATTTTTTAAACTTTTTTTTAAAATCTTTTCCTTTTTTTATCTTTTGAAACAATAACATATAGTAGGCAAATAAATTTAGTCAGAGGTTATTGTTATGCAGATTTATTCATTTTCTCCTTTTGGATACGAAGGAGCGTTGGTTACCGTAGAGATTGATTTAAGGCGTGGGATCCCGGCGATTGATATTGTCGGTCTTGCCGATGGTGCTGTTAAAGAATCACGGGAACGCATGCAGGCTGCCATCAGAAATTCAGGTTTTGAGTTTCCGAAAGAACGTGTTTTAATCAGTTTATCTCCTGCTGATTTGAAGAAGGAAGGATCTGGTTTTGATTTACCTATAGCATTAGGTGTTATGGTGGCTCAGCATCTTCTGGGAAAATCTGATGTTTTTTTAAAGGATGATGTTCTGGTTATGGGTGAGCTCGAATTGTCTGGAAAAATACGTCCGGTCAGAGGTGTACATGCTGCTGTTTCTACTGCTGTTTCATGCGGTATAACGAAATGTATTGTTCCTTTTCAGAATGTTCAGGAAGCCAGGGAAGTAGACGGGGTCAAAGTTTATGGTGCTGATACTCTTGGGAATGCATTTCAAGCCTTGAAGGATGAGTCGTATTATGAAGCACGAGGTGTTTCGAACGGCATATCTAATTTCATTCCTGACGGGAGTGTGATTGTTGACGATGTTTATTTTCCTGAAATCTTTCCAGGGTTTGAGTTTGCGGAACTTGAAGGTCAAGGCAGGCTTGTAAGGGTATTACAGATTGCAGCTGCCGGCGGGCATAATGTTATTGCTGTCGGGGCTCCCGGTTGTGGAAAAACAATGGCGATTCAAAAGTTTGGCGGTATTCTCCCGTTATTGACTATTGAAGAAGCTCAGTCTGTTACGAGAATCTGGTCTCTTGCAGGGTTGATAAAACCTTCTGAACCGTTGATCAGGATCCCTCCGTTCAGAAGTCCGCATCAAACGGCATCGATAGAAGGGGTTTGTGGAGGCGGCGTGAATTGCAGACCTGGAGAGATTTCTCTTTCGCACAATGGAGTTCTCTTTCTTGACGAAGCAGGTGAGTTCCGTTCATCGGTTCTTCAGATGCTAAGGGTCCCTCTGGAATCGGGTTGCATAACGTTGAGCAGGGCAGGAAGGAATACTGTTTATCCGGCACAGTTTCAGTTATTGATGGCGGTAAATCCCTGTCCCTGCGGCAATTATGGTTCAAAAACAAAGATCTGTTTGTGCAGTGGAAAATTAATAGAACAGTATTGGAAAAAAATATCGGCTCCGCTTCTTGATAGAATTGATCTGAGGGTTTTTGTTGATAATGAAACAAAGGATTCGTACAGCCGCGAAGGCTTGGAAACAACAGGTAAAATACGTGAAGGGGTTGCCCGCGCAGTAAAAGTCCAGCGGGAAAGACAGCCGGTAAAGAATGCACGGTTATCTCCTCAGGAGATTGAAATGTTTTGTACAATAGATTCAGAATCCAGGAAACTTCTTGATATTGGAATTCAGAAATATGGATTTTCACCAAGAGCAACGGCAAGTTTGTTGAAAGTTTCACGAACTATAGCTGATATTGATGGTTCGGATAAAATATGTGAAAAACATGTTCAGGAAGCGATTGAATTAAGGAAACTGTGCAGTGATATTGTACCGGACATTCAGGCATAGAAAATAAAAAAAGTGGACTTGATGAAGCCCACTTTTACCGGAGAAGAGACTTGAACTCTTACACGATTGCTCGCAACAGATTTTGAGTCTGTCGTGTCTACCATTCCACCACTCCGGCCAGAATAAATTCAATATATCAAAATCAGAGGGGTTTTTCAAGTGGCAGACGCCTGTTATAATAATTATGTGAAGATTAATGCTCATACTTTTGAAAATACGGAACCGGAGTTTGTACTGAATACAGTTTTCGGTTATGACAGCTTCAGACCGTTTCAGAAGAAAATCATTCAGAGTGTGCTGAAAGGAAAAGATACTCTTGCAATAATGCCGACTGGTGGCGGTAAATCAATCTGTTATCAGATTCCGGCACTTATTTTTGAAGGTCTTACAATCGTCGTTTCACCGCTCATTTCACTGATGCAGGATCAGGTTCAGTCACTAGAAGCTTCAGGCATTCATTCGGCATTTTTGAACAGTTCGCTTTCTTGGGATGATTATAAAAAACAGGTCGGGCAGATCAGACAGAGCAAAGTCAAAATGATTTACGTTTCGCCCGAAGGATTATCTACAGAAAGAGTACGGGACATTTTAAGTTCCCCTGAAATAAAGATAAGCTGCATTACGATAGATGAAGCACATTGTGTTTCGCAGTGGGGACATGATTTTAGACCGGATTATCTGGAAATCGGGAATTTTCGACTCCTTTTTCCGGAAGCTGTGATGATTGCGCTTACGGCAACTGCTACAGAAAATGTCCGTCAGGATATTATCAGGAATCTGGGGCTTAAGAAACCTGAAGTTTTCATTTCAAGCTTTAACCGTGAAAACATCTTTCTTGAAGTTCAGCCGAAACGAAATGCGCTTGATCAGATTGTTAACTGTATTCACAGATATGCAGGTGAAAGTGGAATCATTTACTGTAATTCACGACGAGCTGTTGATGAACTTACATCGACTCTGGACAAGATGGGATTTTCAGTTCTGAATTATCACGCTGGACTTGCAGATGAAGTTCGGGCGGCTAATCAGGATAAGTTTGTAAAAGATAAGGTTCAGATTATTGTTGCGACGATTGCATTCGGGATGGGAATCAACAAACCGAATGTTCGTTTTGTAATAAACTATGATCTTCCAAAATCACTTGAAGAATATTATCAGGAAATTGGTCGTGCGGGGCGGGATGGAATTTCTTCAACTGCACTGCTTCTTTATTCTCCGGGAGATATAAACAAAGTTCGTTTTTTTTTAGATTCTTCTTCTGATCCATGTAAAGCAGAGAAAAGGTTGCAGGGGATGATTGATTTTGCAACTGCATGTACCTGCCGTAGACGGATTCTTCTCGGGTATTTTGGAGAAGCATACAATCCGGATAAGGCATCAAAAGAGAATTGCTGCGACATCTGTTCAGGGAAAGGGATTCCAAAGGTTGATATGACAATTCCTGTTCAGAAGCTTTTATGCTGTATCGTCAGAACTCAGGAACGGTTTGGTTCTTCTTATGTGATTGATGTGCTTTCAGGCTCAAGACAGAAACGCATTATAGAAAACGGTCATAATCTTATTTCAACATGGGGTATAGGAACAGAGCTTTGCAGAGACGACTGGTTTCAGCTGATAGATTTAATGATTGCCGCGGGATATATAATAAAGGATGGAGAATACAGTATCCTTCAGATTACAAAAAAAGGGTATCTTCTGCTGTCTTCGAATGAACAGATTATGCTGCCGTTCAGAAAAACTACTCTTACATTTGCAAAAGCATCCGGTTCAAAAGAAAAATCTGCCTGCTCTAAAATCAATGCAGAAAAACCATCGGTTGATGACCCTGCTGCAGATAGAATAATAACTGCACTCAAAGCATGGCGGCGTCGTAAAGCAGATGATATGAATGTTCCGCCATATATAATTTTTGGTGATAAAACAATGTATGATCTTGCCGCCAAAAAACCTGAAGACAAAACATCTCTCGCACAAGTCTATGGAATCGGCAGTACTAAAATAGAACAGTTTGGAAAATCAATTCTTTCGGTTATTGAAGGCGTTCTTGTGGAAGAATAAGAGTTTACTTAGTTTATTCTTAATTACTTTTAAAGTATAATGCTATCATATATGATTTAATTTAAGTAAGGAGAGTTTAAGAATGAAAAAGAAATGTTTTAGTTTTATTTTAATAATTTTTCTCATTACTTTTTTTAGCGCATGCGAATCTTCTCAAATAGAATACAGTGATGAAACTGTTTCCACCAGCGTGCAAAAAAATAATAAGGATAAAATCTATTTAATTGAATGGACGGATCAGTACTATTTTGTTGAAGGTAAACAGGAAATGAGAAAAGTATTAAGGCCATTTTCAAAATTTCCTCGTTTTCTACAATCATTTGGATATGCTTTTGCAAGCATTAATCATGAATCTTACTACGAAACAGATGCAATTTACAGAGTGATTGATAAAAATGTAGTTACCTGGGAGCTTGGATACTCTTATATGGAAATAAAAAGAGATAATCATACTTACAGAGATTACCTGGGGATAGTTCACCGCCTGCCTCCAGAAGAAAAAATAGATGAGATTTTTTCAAAGCTTAAGAAGCCTGTTGTAAAAGAATTCAAATCAAAAAATCATGCAGAAGTACGTGAACTTTTTTACAGACTCTTAGAAGATGAAAAAGTATTCTGTATTTTGAACGCAGACCAATATAAAAAAATCGAAGGCTACTACAAGATTTATGTTCCTGCTTCAAGCAAGGAAGAAATGACAGGCTGGAGACGAGGTGAATTTCAGCGTGAATTACACGAGCTTTACGGTCAGGGCTTTGGATCCGGAAATTCAATTGTAATAGATGCACTTCCCTTAAATTTCGACCAAGAAACCCAGACAGCAGAACTAACCTGCCACGGTCCAATCCAGGTCTATGAAAGAATAGAAAAATATCCAAAATCAGAATTCAAAGAAATGTCCTACGAATGGACTTTGAAATGGTTTGAAAAACCTTAACAGGAGAAAGATGATGAAAAAGTTTATTATATTTATTTTACCATTCTTCTTTATCTGTTGCGCAAGTACAAAATTTATTTCTGCGTCAAATATAATTTCCGATATAATTGCAGATGATTGTACGAATGCAGTTATTTTTCTGGAGGACAGCCGGCTTGGAAATTACAATAAGCAGGAATGCTATTATCTTGATGATGCAGATGAAATCAGAAGCATCTTTTCTGAATGGAAAGATTTAAAGAAAATTCCTATTTTTCCTCGTTATCTTGATTCCGGTTTTTATTGTGAATTTGCTTTTTATCTGATAATTGACGGCGAAGTTCAGCCTTGTCCGATAAATGGCATTTCACCAGATGGAAGAATGCTTAAAATAAATGGTCACGGCTATAAATACAACAGCGGGTACTGGGAAAAGCTGAAATCAAAATTAAAGCCGACGGCAAAACCGGAAGAGATAATTTGTTCTAATGCCATCGAATATAGAAACAAATTACAGCAAATCAAAAGAGATTCCCGTTATATTTATTCAAAAAATAATTTTACTGAAGCAAAACAATCGATACCAGGCAAATATGACGGATATTTTTATATCACTACAAATAATTCATCATGCTCCAGCATAAAAAACAAAATTTCAAAGGCCTATCCTGGTGCTGATTTTAAAACAGGCGGACAGCGCGGGGGCGGTTTATTCAGGTCATGTGATTATCAAATATACGCGACAAAAGAATTTTACGAAAGCTTTGATTTATATCCCAAAGATAAATATGTAGAATTTAAAGATATTAAAATTTGGGTGTACACAAAAGGCACACCCGATTCAACCTTATAAGTTATCCGAACAGTTTTCTGCATTCAAGGTAGAAGCGTTTTTCATCTGCTTCACCCATTGAGAAACTCTTACGTGGAAGAGGACCTCTGCCATTGATTGTTTCGAAAAATGAATCTTTTGCAATCGGTGGAAGAAGAATTCCTGTAGCATTAATGCGTTCCCCAAGCTTAAGGACTTCATCGCTTCCGTGAATATAATCAATTTCTGCCTTGTCCTGTGTCTTAAGGTAACTGTCAATCTCCGGCTGGAGTCTGGCAACTGCAAGTTCTTTTATGTCCGTCGTTAAAAGTACATATTTCTGCTGATTGTCTTCCATAAATGTAAAACCAAAATCTGCACTTGATTTTTTAACTGACATTTCAAGTTCTTTTTTATCTGAAAGTCCGGTTATTTTACCGCCCAGTTTTTCAGCTAGTGTTTTGATGAGCATTCTTGAATCTGTGTTGAAAATTACACGATGAATCGGTTCAAAGGTTAATCCTTCGTCGTAAAGGTTCACGATTTCTACAAGCGCATATTTTACACGGCTGTTTCTGATTTCATCTTCTGTGGCTCCGTCTGCAAGGAGTTTTCGTTTATGTTCTTCCCAGACTGCTTTTGCAGTTGCAAGCGAATGATTTCCGTCCCCAACGGCAAAAAGGAAAATTGAACCGTCTGAAGCAGTGTTTTTTTCCGCAATCTGATTCAGTTCTCCCCTAACGTATTCAATTTCTTCTTTTGAAGAAACCTTCCATCCTTTTATTGAGCCTCCGTTATTCATAAGTTCACCACTGTACAAGGGTTCTTTATTTTTTACGAGAGATAGAGTTCCTTCAACAAGCTTATGTTCCCTGTCATTTACTAAAAGCATTATATGAGGAAGCTCAAGAGGCGCTCCCTTTCTGATTTCCATTCTTGGTGGAATTCTTTCAACAATTGTTGCTTCAGTTGCACGGATATTAGCCTTGCTGAACGGTTTCCATTCATAGGTATCAAGATCTATCTGTGCAAGAAGTCCTTTTCGTGTTCTTCCGAATGCAGTTTTTCTTTCTATTGCTACAAAACAGTTTTCCGCTTTATTAAACACTCCGTTGTTCAGGTAATCGTTCATAGTAGCGCGGATTTTCTGTATACGTTCATTTTTATCCGGTGAGTTCAGATAAACTTCCGGTAAAATCAATCTTAAGGTTGAAGGATTATTGCCTGCAGTCTGTTCTGCTTTTTTCCAGTAATCTTCATCCTGTGTGTACTGGTCGCATGCAATTACAGACCATGTTTTAATATCAAGGTTTTTCGGTAATAAAATCTGTGGGATTTGTAATCCTAATTCGTTTAACTGCTTCATGATTTTAGTATACAGTTTGCGCTGAAAATATGCTACAATTATAATATGGCTTTTTTGCAGGATTTAAAACAAAATCAGACTCAAAAACAGATTCAGTGTATGTCACAACGGCAGATACAGGCTGTCAATATGCTGGCAATGAGTACAAAAGAACTGCGGGAAGAAATTTATAAGGCGGCTCAGGAAAATCCGGCGATAGAAATTGTAAAGGATTCTTTTTCTGCACAAAGGGATTATTATTCTTCAAAGGATACACAGGCTGCTTTAGAATCAAACGAGGATAGAAGGGAAACGTTGCAGCAGCATCTTATGTCACAGCTGAATATGTCGAAATTAACTGCCGATGAATATGAAATTTGTCAGAAGCTTATTTATAATCTTGATAAAAACGGCTGTTATGGTTCAATGCTTGCTCCGAAAACACTTCTTGATAAAACACGACCGCTGCAGACAGATGAACTTTTACAAAAATGCATTGAACGTATACAAAGGATGGATCCGATCGGAACCTGCTGCAGTTCACCGGAAGAAAGCCTTTATGTTCAGGCAAAAATTAACGGTGATGCTTCAGATTTGACAATGTTTTTTCTTGAAAAAGATCATCTTGAGCTTCTGGCACCTCCTGTTCCTGAAAAAATCCTTGTGAATCTGAAAAAATATAAGGAAAAATGGCATTCAAAGGCATTCGCTTCTGAAATTTATCCTGATAAAGAAGAAATTACGCTTGATATGGTAAAGGATTCTTTGTCGTATATTCTGAAGCTGAATCCACATCCTGCAGGAGAGTTTATAAGTGATACTTCAAAAGCGGATTTTACAGGACCGGATATTGTTCTTACAGTTGAAAAAAAAGAAGGTTATCTTTTTGAAGATGATTTTTCACGGGGGATGATAGCGGGAACGGGGGATTATCATTTTCAGGTAAAATATGCCGGAGGAACATTGCCTGAGGTTCGTCTTAGTAAAAGCATGAATTTTGACAGGGATTCGATAGAAAAAGCAAAAGCCTTTATTGAAAATCTGTTGTACAGGCAGAATTCAATCATTTTACAGGGCTGCATGATTGTAAAAAATCAAACGGATTTTTTTATGAAGGGCCCGGGACACCTTGTTCCTTTGACACGCCGTTCAGTAGCACGTTCTCTTGGAGTTCATGAATCGACGGTTTCACGTATGGCAAATAAAAAGAACAGTAAATACATTCAGACAGAATTCGGGCTTTTTCCTGCAAGTTATTTTTTCAGTTCCGGAGTAAAGACTGACGGTGAACAAAAGATTTCTTCTTCGGTAGTTAAAGAAAGAATAGCTGAAATGATAAAGAAAGATTCAACGCTTTCTGACAGTCAGATATGTTTGAGGCTCAATGAAGAAGGAATTGAAATTGCCCGAAGGACAGTTGCCAAATACAGAAAGCAGACAGGAGTTGAAAATTCATACAGGAGATAGATGATATTTTTTTAAAATAAGAAAGTTCTTATCATCTTTAGAAAAAAAACATTTTTACTGTTCAATATGTATTTTTTTCATTATATTTAAACCATAACAATATAGGAGTTTTATATGCCAGTTGTATCATTAAAGGATATTCATAAGATATATCCGTTGGGAAAACAAAAAGTAGAAGCTGTAAAGGGTGTTTCATTTAATATAGAAAAGGGTGAATTTGCGGCTATTTCAGGTCCGTCTGGTTCCGGAAAATCTACGATTTTGAATATGATCGGATTAATCGATGTTCCTACAAGTGGAAGTCTTTTTATAGATAATATTAATGTTTACGAGGGATTTGATCTTTCGAACACTACTATTGATGCAGGAAGATTGAATAACTTTGTCGAAAAAAGGGATCCTAAAATAAAGGATAAGCTCCCTGCAAAAATCGATTCAAGAATTACCGGTCTTCGTCGTTCGCATCTTGGTTTTATTTTTCAGACCTTCAATCTTATTCCGGTATTGAATGTTTATGAAAACATTGAATTCCCGCTTCTTTTGAAAACAAAGAGTAAGAAATATACCTGTGAGGTTGATAAATTCAGCCGTAAGGAAAAAGAAGACTGGATTAACTTTTTGATGGAAAAGGTTGGTCTTGCGGACTGGAAAAAACATAAGCCTTCAGAGCTTTCAGGCGGTCAGCGACAGAGGGTTGCAATTGCCCGTGCGCTTGTTACAAAGGCTCCTGTAATTCTTGCTGATGAGCCTACTGCGAACCTTGACTCTGTAAACTCTGCACAGATTTTATCTCTTATGAAGCAGTTGAACAAAGAGCTTAATACTACCTTCATCTTTTCTACTCACGACTCACGCATTGTCGATATGTGCAATCATGTTATTTCTATTTTTGACGGTAACATTAAGAGTGATGAATATAAATCCGGTTCAGATGAATACAGAATGGAGAGCCGTTAATGAAAGAGATTATTAAACTTGCTTTGCGCAACTTAAAGGAGCATAAATCAAAAACAATCATCATAGGCTGTTTTCTGGTTCTTGGTGTTGCCATTGTAGTTGCGGGTAATTCATTTCTTGAATCAATAAACCGTGGTCTTGAAAAAGACTTCCGTGCTAATTATACGGGCGATATTGCAATCGGTACTGTACCGGAAAAGGGTGTAATAAACGATATTTTCGGTGTAAATTCGACAAGCTTTGGTGGAGAAATCCCGCAGCTTCCGGAAATCGTTGAGCTTGATCGTGTAAACGAAATAGTGAGCGGTACAAAAGGGATTGAATCTGCTACGAAGCTCATCTCGGCACAGGTAATTGTCGTAGAAGCTTCAAACGGAGAAGTAGATCTTTCGGTAATTACTCAAAAGGATGATGTTTCGCTTGATGACATTCCAATCTCAATGCTTTTTGCAGGAGAGGATGAAACTTACTGGAAAACTTTTTCTGATATAAATCTTGTAGATGGAACATTTCCCGAAAAAGGAACAAACGATATTCTTGTTGATGAGCGTGTAAAAAAAGCATACGAATCCTTATATGATGCAAAGCTTACGGTTGGAACTCCTGTTTTAATTGCGGGTGCTAATTCTAAAGGAATTGTCCGTGAAGCAAAAGTCTGTGGATTCATAAAGCCGGCTAATGAGTATTCTGCCATGTTCCAGTGTATTTACTGTAATGCGGCATTTGCACGTTCGTTCGCAGATTTAACTTATGCAAATACTTTTGCACAGGAGCTGCCGGATACCGTTGATCTTTCTTTGTCAGCTATGAGTGAAGATGAGCTTTTCGGAGATTTTGATGATTTTGGTGAAGCTGATGAATTTGATCCTTCGGTAACTGCTACATCCGTCGATTTTGACAATATCCTCGGTGATGTTTCTTTACGTGATGAGCTTAATAAAACCGATGATGGTGCCTGGCATTACATTCTTATGAAGGTTGCAAACAAGTCAAAAACTGATTCAATCATTGCTGAGTTAAACAATAAATTTAAAGAAGAAGGATTGAATGTTCACGCAATGAACTGGAAGCTTGCCGCCTGGTTATATTCACAGACTGTTGCAGGAATCGGAATTGTTTTCAATACACTTATCATAATTCTTGCGGTAGTTGTTTTCATCATCATCATGAATACAATGATTGTAAGTGTAATAGAACGAACAAGTGAAATTGGAACAATGCGTGCCATCGGTGCAGAAAAAAGCTTTGTAAGAAAACTGTTCTTTACCGAATCATTGATTTTGACTTTGATTACTTCCGTGATTGGAGTTATTGTTTCAATCATCATAATGTGTATTTTCAATCATCAGAATATTGTAATTACGAATTCTATCGTAAAAATGATGCTTGGAGGAGGACTTGTTCATTTTACACCGACAGCAGGAATTATTATTTCGACAATAATCATAACGGCTTTGCTTGGTATCATCAGCAATCTGTATCCTATTAATTCTGCGCTCAAGATTACTCCATTAAAAGCGTTGAGTAAAGAATAGTGAAGGGAGGAGTATAGAATGGGTGCTATTTCTAAATTAGCTTTAAAGAATCTTTCAAGACAGAAAAAACGGAATGTTGTTCTTGGACTTGCCGTTGCATTCGGATTTTTTGTAATTACAGGTGTCGACGGATTTATTTCGGGAATGGTTAATAATCTTGAAGAACAGATAACACAGCTTCTTGGTGGAACTGTTTTAATACAGGGGTGTCAGCGTATTCCTTCTGAATTGACAGGCGGAAAACCACAGGTTGCGGCTCTTGTTGAAGATGATGCATATATCCGTGATGTTGTAGAAAAAACAAACATCGATTACGATTATGTTTCTTATTATTCACTTGCGACAGGTCAGCTTATTTTTGAAGGTAAAAAATCACTTATTGAAGTTTATGGACGCGATCTTTATGACAAGCATCTTCTTGATTCGTTTCAGTTTGTAAGTGGCGGATCTGAAAACTATCAATGGGAAAATCCTTTTGTTATAAGCGACAGTACTGCAAAATCGCTGAATCTTGAAGTGGGCGATAAGGTAACGTTCACCTGTTCAACTATATATGGACAGAATAATGTAGAAGATTTCACGGTTGCGGGAATTATAAAATCAAACAATTTCTTTGGTTCAATGATGGGATATACTGACATCAAGGTGTTGAATAAACTTCTCGGTATTCCTGATGCCGGTTATTCGACCTTTACAATCCATCTTAAGAATAAAAACAAGCAGGCTTTAACAGCAAACCAGATTCAGCAAAAAATTGCAGAGGACGGTCATCTTGTAACTGACAGAACAGAAGCTTTTAAGACGAATCCAAAGAATATCGGTAAGGGAATAGAAAAACAGCTTGATCCGGTAAAGGTTGAGTGGGAAGGTACAAAATATGCAGTAGAATGTTTTAACGATGAGCTTCCTGCAATACAGAGTGTATTTTTTTATGTTCATGTAATCATGACTGTCATTCTTATTGTAATGCTCGTTATAGTTATGATTGGCCTTTCAAATACTTACAGAATGGTAATGTATGAAAGAATCCGTGAAATAGGAACAATGCGCGCTATAGGAATGACCAGGGACGACACGAAAGATTTATTTTTGCGGGAAGCTTTATTCCTTACATCTATTGCTGCCCTTATAGGACTTGTGATTGCAATTATTGTTCTTTCGATTTTATCACTTATTCCTATTAATAGTGATGCACTTTCAATGTTTTTGAACAACGGGCATTTTACATATAAGCTTTCTGCTGTAACTATCATATTACAGTATGCTTTATTAATTGTACTTACTTTATTATCTGTCGATTTTGTTGCAAGAAAGGCAGCTTCATTGAATCCTGCCGTTGCATTAAGGACAATAAAATAACAGGAGGATTATTATGAAAAAATCAGTAATTGCCGGAGCTCTTCTGGTTTTAATCAATATGGTTGTTTTTGCACAGGCTTCTGCTGCAGATTCTGAAAAAGCCTTTAAGATTATGGAAAGTACAGATGAGGTTCTTGCCTACAAGGGTGATTATTCTGCTACAATTTCGCTTGTAATAGAAAAACCTGGTAAACAGAAGGAAAACGTTCAGTATAAGATTTTTGAACGTACAACAAAGGATCTTATGACAATCGTTCAGCTTTTTCCTGAAGCAGATAAAGGAACAGGATTTCTTCGTGACGGTGACAATATCTGGGCTTATGATCCAATCGGTCGAAAATTTACTCATACTTCCATAAAAGATGCACTTGCCGATTCAGATGTTAAAATTGACGATGTTAATCAGTCTTCTGCAAGATGGCGGCAGAATTATACCGTAGAAGAATTTAAATCCGGAACGCTCGGTAAATATGAGGTTTACATCATTTCTTTAAAGGCAAAGACAAATGTTCCTTCTTATGAAAAGACTGTTTTCTATGTAAGAAAAGATCTTTCGCTTGTGCTTAAAGAAGAAGATTATTCTGCTAACGGAAGATTAATGCGAACTGTTCTTTATCCTAAATATTCAAAGGTAAAGCCTGGTTATGTTCCTACACAGATTATAGTCCGCGATGAATTGAATAAGGGTGAGCAGACACAGGAAGTAATTTCTGACTTAACTTTCGATAAACTTCCTGATAATATCTTTACAAAGGGTTATCTGGAAAACTTAAACTAATTGCATTAAAACGGGGGCATCATGAAGCGCTTTTTAAGTTCACTGTTTGTTTTCTGTCTGTTGTTTTGTGTTTATGCACAGGATGATGACGATTTGTTTTTTGATGATGGAATCGAAGAGGTTGAAGATGTTTCGGCAAAAACCGATTTGAGTAAGGGCATTCTTTTTGAAAACGGTACGGTTAAAATCGGTGGAAACATTTCTTCAAGCATAACTTCAAATACTCTTTTATATTCCGATGACGGTAAATCTTTTGGTGAACATATAAAGGATTCTGTATTAACTCCGTCTTTATCTTCATATATTACTGTAGATGCACGTCCGATTCAGAATTTAAGGATGTATACAAAGTTCGGAGTTGCCTATCCGTATCCTGAAAATACTGTCGGAGCGGGATGGTTCAGCCTTAAAGAGCTGTTTACAGATTTTTCCACAAATGACAGGGCTTTCTTCAGATTCGGTCTTCATACAGTAACCTGGGGAACTGGATATTTTTACAGTCCTTGTTCAGATATTGTTAATTCATCTATAATCGATCCTGAAAATGTATCTGCCGGTGTTGACGGTTGTCTTAATCTTCGAACTCAGATTACTTTTCCGGATTCTCAGAACTGTTTGTGGCTTTATATAATCCCTTCAAAGCTTGAAGATATTACGAAGCCGACTTACCTTAAGGATACTGCATTTGCAATGAAAAGCGATCTTGTTTTCGGCGGATGGGAGCTTGGACTTGGCACATACTGGAAATACAGGGATTCTCCGAAATTCATTTTTACTGCTTCTGGAACGGTTTTTAAATCACTTAATCTTTTCGGTGAATTTGTCTATGCTTATGGTGATGTTTCTGAATGGACTCATGATGATTCCTGGGAAGATAAAACAAGCATTTTCAAAGTTACGGCTGGCGGAAGTTATACATGGAAGGATCCGTCAATCACCCTTGCCATGCAGTATTATTATAACAGCAATGATATAAATCTTGCAGATAAATATATAACAAAGGGACATAATGTCGCTGCAACATTGAATTTTGGAAAACTGTTTAATTCAGATGATTTTACCCTTAACTTCCTTGGAATACTTAACATAGGTCGTGAAGAGCTTACTCCTGCCATTCTTTCTTATCTTTCGGCAATGAACATTTCTACATCACTGTTTAATTCACTGACTTGTTCTGCAATGTTCGGATATAAACCTGTATCATGTTTTTCTATGAGTGCGGGGCCTTATTTTACCTGGGCAGATTTTGATTCTAAACCGGATGTATCATTAAAGCTTACTTTTACACTTGGCGGCGGAAAATTCTAAATACTTGAAGTTTCATTAAAAAAGTTCTTTAATTGTTTCAGGCGGTAACAAAATGAATAAGAAGGATTTGAAACGTAATTTCTGGATGCTCAACGGATCATTTGCGAAAAAAGGATATGACTGGTGGTGGCACAGTTTTACAGGAATTGAAGAAAAAACCGGTAAAGAAAAATCATTTTTTGTTGAATATTTTACTATTAATCCGGCGCTTGCAAAGGATAATGGTGGTGAAGAACCGATTCTTGGGCAGGAACCGTTTAACCGTGAAAGAAAATTCAAGCCTTCGTATTTAATGGTAAAATGTGGCTGGTGGGGAAAAGATGCCGTTCAGCTTAATGCTTTTCTGCCATGGAAAGATGTTCAGATTAAAAATGATAAAGAGAACGGTTTTTCCCTTACTGCCGGGGATTTTTTCTGTTCAGAAGAAAGATTGAACGGCAGCGTGGAGATTTCAAAGGAAGATGCAAAAAATCATCCTGAGTGGATGAGCGATAGTGGAAGCATGACCTGGAATCTTACTGCTGAAAAAGACATTGCCTTTAATGTTGGCTATGGAGCCGGTGGATTTTTCCGTGCGATAAAAGCCTTCGAGATGTACTGGCATGCTCAGGGGATGAAAACACGTTATGCAGGAACAGTTATTGCAAACGGAAAAAAATATCAGATTACGAAAATCAATTCATTCGGTTATGCAGATAAAAACTGGGGACGAAATTTTACTTCTCCATGGGTGTGGCTTTCATCAAATGATCTTATAAGTAAAATCACAGGTAAAAAACTTGAAAACTCTGTTTTTGATATCGGTGGCGGAAAGCCAAAAATTTTCGGAATCCCTCTTGACCGTAAGCTTTTAAGTGATTTTTATTATGAAGGAAAATCCTACGAATTTAATTTTTCGAAATTCTGGACATTGTGTCGTACAAAATTTGATTGCACGCAGAACGAAAAGCAGATTATATGGAAGGTTCGACAGGAAACTTTTCGTTATGTAATGGAAACTGAAATTTCCTGCAATAAAGAAGAAATGCTTTTTGTGAACTATGAATCACCGGATGGCGAGAAGCGTCATAAAAATCTGTATAACGGCGGTACAGGAGAAGGAACTGTTAAACTTTTTAGAAAAAGGATTAAATTCATCAATAAGCTTCCTAAAAAAGGTTTTGTCCTTATTGATGAAATTGAAGTAAAGCACGCGGGATGTGAGTTCGGCGAATATTAAGGCAAAAAAAGCGGAGAATCTGTTGATTCCCCGCGATAAATGTAATCACAAAAAAAGATTATTCTTCTTCGATTTTTGCAGCAGGTGCATTCTTTTTAATAGAAGTGATGCCGCTTTTACAGCCAGCTTTATCTGAATAGCCTTCGCCTACAGCTATAATCTGACCGTTTTTTGCCTTTAATCTGAAGCGGATCTGTCCTTTCTTATCTTTATACATTTCAAATTTTGGAGAAGATGTCTTTTCGAAACCTTTTTCAGTCTGATCTTCAATTTCTGCAATCGGAGCATTTGTCTGAACACTTTTGATTCCGTTTTTACAAGAATCTTTTGAAGAATAAACTTCAGAAGTAGCGATTACTTCACCATTTGTTGCTTTAAGATTGAAAGTAAATCCTGTTTTACCTTTTTTGATTACAAATTTTGCAGCCATTTTATATCCCCCATGCTTGCTAAAAAAATATTCAACTTGTGAATAGTTAAATTATAAACCCTTTTTCGTTAGTTGCAAGAAAAAAGTATTAGTTTGATGAACAATTATAATATTTCTTAAAAAAAATCAAATTTTTTTTATATTTTTTCTAAAATTTGCTTGACACTTTTTAATTATAGGTATATATTTATTTTCACCGTCGCATTTTAGGGCGACAGAGAAACAGTTTCTTTGACAGAACAGGGAAGGAAAGAAAGAACGAGTAAGGTTCTGGACAGAATAAAAGCGAGAAAATCGCCTGAGTTCTGTTCTGACGATTGACTGCATTTTTTTTAACGGTTTTTTTATATAAAACCGACCAAATCAATTCAACAATCAGAATTGCTGGAATTGAACCGAAATGAAAGTCATTACCCTTCGGGGTATTGAAATAATCATGGAGAGTTTGATCCTGGCTCAGAACGAACGCTGGCGGCGCGTCTTAAGCATGCAAGGCGAATGGCAAGAGAGAGCTTGCTCACTCCTAGAATGGCGGACTGGTGAGTAACGCGTGGGTGACGTACCCTTTAGACGGGGATAGCTGGTAGAAATATCAGAT
>JAFYZU010000033.1 GCA_017548565.1 Treponema sp. | reverse complement strand
CCTCAAATGCTGCGTGTCCGAACTGATCGTACTGGCGCTTCTTCTCAGGGTCACTAAGAACCGCATAAGCCTCGGATGCCTCCTTGAACTTATCGGCTGCAGTAGCATCACCGGGATTCATGTCCGGATGATACTTCTTGGCAAGCACTCTGTATGCTTTCTTTATTTCCTCTGCAGAAGCATTTTCAGAAACTCCCAGAACCTCATAATAATTCATGAGTTAAAGATAATAATAAAATGATTAAAATACAAGAGATAATTAAAAAATAATTCTATGGATTTTCTTATTGATTGATGTTTCTTATGCGTTGATTGAGAATAAATCTCCGGCCATCGGTCGTGCACCGGAAAGAATGTATGGTGTCTGCATGGCCTTCTGAATCTGAGAATGAAAATCTTTAATTAAACTGTCTATTTGAGCATCACTCATATCATGCTTTGATAAAAATTCATCAAATTTTGTAAAATTCTGCTCGTTTTTAATATCTGCTACATGCTCAATCAGGCTGTTGAGAATATAAATCTTACTGATTGAAACACCATGCTGTCCAGGCTTTGCGGCAACTCCCTGAACGTGATCTAAGTGAGAATACAATAATGCAGACGGATTAACAGGAACATAAAGTTTATCAGAGATTACGCTGCTTGAAGCATTTGCGATGTTTGAATAAGAAAAACTATTTAAATTTCCAATGTTTGTAGTCATACCCTACCCTCACACTACTTTTATCGGATATTTAAAACAAAAGTTTAGCAAAATTAATCAAAAACTTTTTTCTTCAATTCTTTCTCTAACTCTGATATTTTCAATATTTCTTCATCTTCCTGTCCTGAAACAACACTCTGTAAGTATGGAATAAGAACAATGGATTTATAATTTTCCCATCTTGGAGGAAGCTTCTGTGGAACTGTAAGCATCTGTGCAGGAGGAAGATTTGTAAGAAGCTGAGTATATTGTAAAGGAAGAATATGCTCCGTTACATCTATAAGTGATGAAAAACCATCGGAAATACCAAACTGCTCTGTGTTCAGATCCATATTGATTTTTCGTTCAAGCAGTTCTTTCTGATTAGCGGCATCCAAAAGCCAGGTAATGAATTCTGCAGCTGCCGACTGATTTTTAGTTTTGCGGTAAATTCCAATCATCATGAGGGAATCTTCAATCTGTATCTGATTATTATCAACTATCCATCGGAAATCGATATTTATATCCTGATCGCGCAGAATCTTGAAAAGCCTGTCTGTCGTTGTATATGAAAAAAGCGTCCTTCCCGAAGTAACCTGCCTGTAATCGGGCATAAAAAGATATCTGTAGGCAAAATCCTGTTCATCGGCAGCAGAAGTATTCTTTGATGTTACCCATTCCTTCAGATAATCTGTTGCCTGCATAAGCTTTGCTTCATCGTATGCAATTTTACTGTTATTTTCTGCATGAAAATCGGCCCCGTAAATTTTTACTACCTGATAAAGAAAATCGCTGCTGTTCAACGGTGAAAAACCCATTGCAGTGTAGCGTCCGCCCTTTATCTTTTTATTAAACTCACCGGCAATTTCCTTAATTTCATCCAGGGTGAGCATATAATCATTTGTTACGTATTTTTCATTTTCTCCTGAAAAAATAACAACCGGAAGATTAAAGGAAAACGGAAGAAGATAACTTTTTTTATGAACCTTGCCTGCGTCCAGAAGCTGAGGATAAAAAGCCTCTTCCTTAAGATTCTTCCTGTCAAACATATACTGAAGGCTCTTGAAATATTTTGTCGTATCATTATTTCTAAGCCATGGTCCTGCAATTATATCAGGTGCGCTTTCATCCTTTGCAGGCGGAAGACTGTTTGCCGGATTATCCTTATAGACTAAAACTGCCTTTGTATTTTTATGAGTCTTGTTAAAATATTCTACGTATTGTACGAATTCACTGCTGCTTGACCAGATGACTATCCTGTTTTCTACAGACTTCTCACAGGAAAGTACAGTCAGCGATAATAAAACGATGATTACAGATTTTAAGATACCACGCACTTATTACATAGCCTCTGCTACATTATAAATACTTTCATAAACCTCTTCAATCTTTTCTTCATCAATACTTGAAAAAGCAACCCTTAATGTATTTGCATCAATCTGAATGATTCCGATTCCTTTTTCATCAAGAAGCTTTTTCCTTATATCTTCAGCATTTCCGGATTTTACATTAAAACTCATAAAATAGCCTGAATTGAACGGAAGCGGTTCAAGTATATCTGATTTTCTGTTATTTACAAATTTTCTTACTATATCATATCGTCGTTTGAGCATCTTGCGGAGTTCTTTTTTCTGACGGTCATGTTCTTCATCCTTTAATGCATGAAGGACAATACTCTGAGAAGGTGTAGAAGAGCAGGAAACAGATGAACGGATTGCCGACATAAACTTTGTCTGAAGTGCATTTATCTGCTGTTCAGATAAACCTTTAGATGCAAAAGTAATGAAGCCTGTTCTGAAACCCCATGCAAAATCTTCTTTTGTAGGACCGTCTGCCTTTATTGCAAGTACATTTTCATGAAGATCTGCCATGTATGCAAACAGACTCTGAGGTTCAATATCATCCTCGTAATTGAGACCGAAATATGCATCATCACTGAGGAATAAAACCTTTGCTCCGCTTTCTGCAACTGATTTTATGATTTTTACGATTTGTGCAGCTTCATTCTTCGTCGGACTATAACCGCTCGGATTCTGTGGAAAATTAAGAAGGATTCTGACGGAACCGTATTTAGAAGCATCTTCTTTTACGGCGCGTTCCAGATCCTTGAGATTAAAATGACCGTTTTCAAAACACTTGAACTGATGGAATTCTGCATTACATCGTGCAGAAGCAATCAGCTCGTAGTTATCCCAGCATGGATTTGCAGTTAACAAAGGCTTGTCTTCATCAACGAAAAGATCACATACATATGAAAGAACAGATGTAAGACCGGAAACAAGTATAGGAAGTGAGATATTTTTACCTTTTAACAACGGATTCTTTTCTATTATCTTCTGTTTCCATAATTCACGTAAATCAGGATTTCCGGCGGTCTTTGCATAAGCAACAGTTTCCCGTGGATTCAAAGTCGGCATGAGCTTTTTATACGATTCAAGTTCTACAGGGACTCCTCCCGCAACTGCCATACCTATTGTACCGTTGGCAAAAGATGCGCTTTTTGCAGCTTCTCCACCCTGAGCAATAATTCCCTTTGGAAAATAAAGTCTTTTTCCCATTTTAGACATCAGGGCATCTGCGACAGAACCTTTTAATGTTTCGTTTAATTCCTTTGCTAATTCATTAATCATAATATCTATATTATCTGAATTCATAAAGTCATTGTCAATAATATACATTTTTTGATAAAATCTAATAAGGTGGTAAATTATGAGCAAAGAAATTGAATATTGTCAGAAGGTTGCGGAGGCATGCCGCAAAGAAGCCCGCAAAAGACTCGTAGGACAGGACCAGCTTATAAATGACATTCTTACTGCTTTTATTGCAGAAGGGCATGTGCTTTTAGAGGGCGTTCCGGGACTTGCTAAAACTTTAACAGTTAAAACGTTTGCAGAAATTCTTGGACTTGATTTCAAGAGGATTCAATTCACTCCTGACCTTCTGCCGGCTGATGTTACAGGAACCCTTATTTATGAACAGAACAAGGGAACCTTCTCTGTACGCAAAGGACCTATTTTTTCAAATGTAATCCTTGCCGATGAAATAAACCGTGCACCCGCAAAAGTTCAGTCTGCCATGCTTGAAGCAATGGAAGAAAGACAGGTTACTATCGGTGAAGAAACCTACAAGCTTCCTCAACCATTCTTTGTTCTTGCCACACAAAACCCTATTGAACAGGAAGGTACCTATCATCTTCCGGAAGCCGAGCTTGACCGTTTTATAATGAAGCTTATAATCAATTATCCTAACGCAGAAAATGAACGTGCAATAATTCAGTCATGTGGAAAAGCTCCATCTGTTCCTGTAGATAAAATCATTTCTCTGGACACAATCAAAGGGATGAGGGCTTTCTCAGATACTATCACCTGCGACACAAACCTTATCGATTATATTGTATCAATTCTTACTGTTACCCGTTCAGATTCTCATAAAAATCAAAAACAGGCAGCCATGAATCTGACAAAATCAAATGATATAACACGCTACATTCATTTCGGTGCATCACCTCGTGCTGGTATTGCAATAATAAAATGTGCTAAAGTACATGCAATGCTTGAAGGACGTGAATTTGTTTTACCGGAAGATGTAAAGGCTGTAGCGATGAATGTGCTTCGTCATAGAATTGTTCTTTCTTATGAAGCAGCCGCAGACAATGTAACTGCTGACGAAATTATTTCCAGAATCTTAGATTATATTCCGGTTCCATAAAATGCAGCATTTATTGTCCCAAAATCAGGATACACTCGTAAAAAAAGCATCTTATCTTCGTATAGCAGCACGTGAACTTGCTGAAGGGATGAAAACCGGAAATTTCCGTTCTCTTTATAAAGGACAGGGAATTGAATTTGCCGGTGTACGTGATTATATCCGCGGAGATGATGTGCGTTCTATAGACTGGAACGTTACCGCCAGAATGGGACGACCTTATGTAAAGGTTTTTGAAGAAGAGCGTGAGCTTCAGATTTTCCTGATTGTAGATTCTTCGCTTTCAATGCAGCTTGGCTCAAAGCCCCGCACAAAATATGAATCGGCCGCGGAAACCGCTGCTTTAATCGCAATTGCCGCAGAAATGAACAACTGCCCAATCGGAGCAATCTTCTTTGACGGAAAACTTAATTTTTCACTTACACCACAGCTTGGTCAGGAACGAACGATGCTTATCCTCACGCATCTTGATAAGATACCGGATACAATTCAAAAAGGATCAATCCTCGGTAATGCACTCTCCGGTGCCGGAAAAATGATAAACAAACGCTCGCTTATTTTTATCCTTTCAGATTTCAGGAGCACTGACTGGGAAAAACCACTCATCTCTCTTGCACACAAAAACGACGTTATAGCAATGAGAATTCAAAACAGCTTTGACGAACAGCTTCCGGAGGTTGGTGCCGCCGATTTTATTGATGTAGAAAGCTCGACAACAATCACTCTCGAAACAAATAAAGAAAAATTTAAAGAAGACTGGAAAGGCTTTAACAACAGTTCTTTATATCAATGGCAGGAGCTCTGCATAAAGCATGGAGTAACACCGGTTGTAATGCAGACAAGCGATGATCCGCTTTTTGTGTTGAGCAATGTATTTACTAAAAGCGGAAATTCAATTTAAGGGGGAGAAATTATGGTCAGCATTCAGACACAACAGATTCTTATCCCGAAAAAAGTCTACATTGCAGACAAAGCTGAACTCAGATGTACTTTTACGACAGATACCGCTTTTGTCCGTGAAACAACACAAAAGAACAATGTAACTAATCTGTCTGCTTCCTTTTTCATTCATCCTCTTGATTCGCAGAAATATGAAATCAATTCCCTGAAGCTTACAAACAGCGGGGCAAACACCTACACGCTTACAATAACTTTCATGCCATGGCAGACAGGTGAATTTATTTTTCCTGATTATGATCTGAGCGCTGCCTTAAATAACGAAATTGATCAGATTTATCTGAGCTTTAACTCAATAACAATCAATTCACTTGCAGAAGAAAACAATATAAACAGCCTTCAGGAATCAATCTCTCCGCTGCTTCTTCCGGGAACAACCTATAAAATATATGGAGGGATCGCCGTTCTTATAGTTTTATTGATTTTTCTGATAAGATTAATCGTAAAGCATAAAGCAGTCGAATTCTTTTTCAAGAACAAGCTTCTTCAATATAAATACAACAAAAACAAGAAGCTTACCATAAAAAAACTCGAAGACGTAAGACAGAATAACAAGGACAGTGATAAGATTCTGGCGGCAAGCATTCAGAAAATAATCCGTGAATATCTTGAAACAAGATTCGGATATCCGTTTACCAGAACCGTAACCTCGGAGCTTATGAACAGCTTTTACGCTTCAACACAGCATTTATTATCTTCCGTAAAAGAAGATGCTTTCATTGGAATTGCAGAAACATTTATAAGGACAGATTATATCCGGTACAGCGATAATGCTTCTTTTAAAAATGATGAAAAAAATGATCTGATAAATAAACTTTTGCGCAATATTGAAATAATTGAGCAGAACGAAAAAAAGGAGGATATTAAAACGACAGATGCCTAGTTTCCAGAACCCGTACGCTTTTTTATGTCTTTTATTAATTCCTCTTTTTCTGATTCTCCGTAAGCTCAAGCTCTTTTCTAAAATAACCTTCCCTGCTGTTCTTGGAAACTGGAACGGACGTATTTTTTCACCGAAAAATAAATCGCGCAAATATGTATCTGCCTTCTGTAAAATTCTGAAGGTTCTTTCGTTTGTGCTCATCATAATAGCATACGCAGATCCGGTACTTACAAAACAGGAAAAAATCTATACATCGCTCGGTACAGACATCATGTTCATTCTTGATACAAGTCCATCAATGGCAGCCTATGATATTGAAGATAATCAGCGTCTTGAAACTGCAAAAAATACCGTAAAATTTCTTGCCTCAAGTCATGATGGTGCACGATACGGACTGGTTGTTCTTGGTTCAAATACAAGTGTCCTTGTTCCACCTACTTCGAATCACAGCATATTCTTTAAAAAGCTTGAAGAAATACAGCCTGGTATGATTGGAGACGGATCGGCAATCGGAGATGGAATCAGCACTGCTGTCTGTCATCTTGTTTCTTCCTCTGCACCAAAAAAATGCATAATTCTTTTAACCGATGGAGAAAACAACGGTGGTCAGGTTCATCCGCAGACGGCTGCAAATCTTTCGAATGCAAACAGAATCAATATTTATGTAGTAGGAATCGGTACAAGAGGAACAGTTCCAATTCATTACGTAGATCCTGTAACCGGGAAAGTTTCTTCGGGAACAATCATTTCGAATTTCAATGCCGGTCCTTTAAAGCAGATTGCAGCTACAACCGGTGGAAAATATTTTGAAGTAACGACTGCAGAAGAGCTTAATGCAACGCTCGAAAAAGTCATAAAAACAGAAAGCGTCGCACAGAATTTTACATATAAAACAGTCAGCGAACTCTACTACGACAAATTCCTGATTGCCGGCATGCTGATTTTTATTCTTGCATGGATTATCAAACGATTGTTTTTAGGTGAATTGATTTAAAGGAGAAAAAAATGACCTGCGCAAGACCATATACTTTTCTGGCACTCTTATTATTAATACCCGCTCTTTTAATCATCATCTTTAAGAGCAGAAAATGCAGCGGCTTCAGCGAAAAACAGATGCGTTTCAATAAATCCATCCCTGAACTCAGACGCATTTTTAATTTCAGGCAGCTTGTCTATATCCGCACTTTCTTTTTAAGTCTTTCATGGATAATGCTTACCTGCGCGGCTTCGGGACTTTACTGGGGAACATATCAGGTGCCTGTTCAGAAAAACGGAACGACCGTAAGCTTTGTTTTTGATATTTCAAACAGCATGAATGCAACTGACTGCCCGGGAAGACTTTCAAGATTAAAGGCCTCTTCCATTTTCGCACAGAAATTAATTGATAAAATAAGCGAAAACCCTGCAAATTCTTCTTCAATTTCAGTTATTCTTGCAAAAGGAGATGGAGTTACCGCAATACCGGTGACTCAGGATTATGCAATAATTGAATCACTTTTATCATCACTTTCCTCTTCACTTATGACAGTTCCAGGATCAAGTCTCGGAAAAGGAATCTTAAAGGCAAAAGAATCTTTTCCTGCCAATTTTTCATCTGCCGGAAGAATATGGCTTTTTACCGATGGAGAAGAAACAGACGGTCACTTGAAAAATGCACTCGTCGAATGTATAAAAACAGGCATTCCTGTAAGTATAATAGGCTTTGGTCAGGAAACCGAAAGTTCTGTTTTAGCGGGAGATGGAAAAACATCGGTACAGACTGCACTTCGGAAGGATAAGCTTCTTTCACTCATCGATGAAATTCAAAAGTCGTCAGAATTCTATATGAATCAGACTCCGGTTATTTTTGTTGATTCCAATGAAAAAAGTTCTGCAATGAAGCTTCTTTCACAGCTTAAAACCTCGGACGGTCAGTTTGTTTCTTATGAAGCAAAGCCTGTTCCACGCTATAAATTATTTTTGTTCTTTGCTCTTGTATTCTTTATCCTGAATTATTTTGTCGTAGAAATTGATTATTCAAAATTTAAAATCAATATTAAAAAAACAATTGCCGCTTCATCACTCTTTGCGCTTTTTATATTTACAGGCTGTAATTCAAATACTCTTAAAATCCTCAAGGGGTCCTATGCCTTTAATCAGAAGCAGTACGGTCATTCCGTTTCCTGCTTTCTTGATACGCTTGAAAATGCAAAGCTGACTAACAATCTTACAGTTGCAGATTATTCGCTTTTCAATCTTGGCACTTCATATCTCATGCTCGAAGAAAATGAGGCGGCACTTATCAAATATTCGGAAATTTCAAGCGATGCTCCCGATATCGTAAAATTTACAACCTTCTATAACTGCGGAGTAATCTGTCATAAAAACGGTCAGTTTGAAGAAGCAGCAGATTATTTTAAAAAAGCACTTTCACTTGATAATTCAAATATCGATGCTAAAATAAATCTTGAACTTTCAATCCAGATGACAAACGTCGATGCAAAACAGAATGAAGCAGAAGCTATTCCCGTAAGCACAAACGAAACATCCGTTCTGGATATGGAAAATGAAATTTTTGAAACAATAAAGGAAAATGATAAGAACCAATGGAAAAACAGCGAAACACAACAGACACAAAACCTCGCAAACGATTTTTAATTTTTGCGGCATTAATAATCATAATTTCTCATCCCTTCTTTGCACAGAATTTTTCGAGCAGGGAGCTTTCAAATCTTGTGCTTATTCATTCCGATGATAATCTGAAAAACCAGAAGCTGTTTTCAAACACAGATATTATTTTTGAAGTCATCATTCCTTTTTTTAATCCGTCACAGATTGAAATTGAAACTCCGATTACTACTTTAACCGAGGTATATAAAACCGTAAAATGCGTTGAAGATTATTCAACCACAAATGCAGGATCACGAATCGAAGTTGCCGTTAACTTTCCGAAAAAGGGGACTTTTCATCCAAGACCTCTGAAAGTAAAAATCGGTGGAATTGCAGAAGAAATCCCTTTTGAAAAAGTTCAGATAGATTTTAATCCGGACGAACAGCCCCCTGTAGTAATGATTAATTTTACGGACGGAACTACAGTCTCATCGGAAGACAGTTTTTCTGACAAGCCCCTTCTTTCTGTTGCTGCAGGGACAAAATTAAGGTTCACATCAAGCCTGCAGTATATCGTTCAGCTCCAGGGATATAACTGGGAGCTTCCTGAAAATTCCCTGTTCAGACAGATCAAAGAGCATGAATTTACCCAGACAAAATATATAGACAAAGCAGAAGGCCCGAAAGTAATTCCTGTCTGCGATTTTGAATGGACGGTATTAAAGGAAGGTTTGATTCAATTTCCTGATGTAAACTTTCAGGTAACGGGTTACAACGGATGTAAGGTAAACGTCAAACTGCCGAATTTTTATGTCGAGGTAACGGCAAAAGAAAATAGTGTTCAGAATACAAACGATTCCTATTATTCTTCTGCTTTCGAAACCGATAATTCTGATTACAGCGATTTAATTTCTGAACCGGTTCCGATTTTTCTTGAAGACTGCGAAAAGCTCTGTGAACTTCGATCTAAAGAAAGAAAATCACTTTCATACAAGACAAAAAAACAAAGGATTGCACTTGAAAAAAAACTCGGACTTCCATCTGATCAGGGAGAATTTCCACTTATTTTTCTTATTTTTGCAATCACACTTTTTACAGTAAGTACAATCTTCCTGTTTCTGAATATCCGCCGCAAACAGATTATCAAAACAATAATCCACAGTCTTATAATGTCCGGATGCATTGCTTTCATTCTTTTTGCTGTTACGAAAATCAAAACAACTTACGCAATAAGCAAAGGCTGTACAATCCTTTCAATTCCTGAAGAACAGTCTGAATCAAAATCCGAAATTCCTGCAGGAAACAGGGTTCTGGTAAAAGAACAGTCAGGAAGATGGGTTTACATCCTTCTTGGTGATACAGGCGGCTGGTGCAGCAAAGAAAACATCCTCATAATCAGATGACGGTAACAAAATGGACATGAACGAAATCCTTGAAAAATGGGATAAAATCAACAGTAAAAAATCCTCCGATGAAAAAAAATCAAATCATATAATGAATGACTGGCTTGATAAATATGGAACTATCGATAAAGACCAGATTGCAGAACATTCACAGCATATTCAGAAATTTAACGAAAAAAATTATATTCAGAACCTTAAATGCGAAGAAACACTTGATTTGCATGGATATCATCAGAAGGAAGCTGAACAGCTGCTTGAAAATTTCATCAATGAATGTGTCCGAAGAAAGCTTAAAAAAGTCCTGATTATCCACGGAAAAGGAATCCACACAAAAGGAACAGACCCCGTATTAAAAGAGACAGTCAGAAAATTCATCGAATGCAACAAACACTGCGGAGCTTCAGGTCATCCTAAATCAAATGCAGAGGGTGGCAGCGGCGCAACCTGGATTGTATTAAAATAAATTTTAACTGATATATTTCCCACGGAATTCTTGAATAAAGCACAAAAAATCATTAAATTATATATGAAGAATTGTGCCCAAAAGCTGCGATTCTATCGATTTTTTAGAGGTACTTAAATGACATTAAATGACATTAAACATGCTAAAATCAAGGCATGGATTGAAGAATGTGTTAAGATGTGTGAACCAGACGACGTTTATGTTTGTGATGGTTCTACAGCTGAATATGACCGCTTAATGAAAAAATGTGTAGATGCAGGTCTTGCTACTCCATTGGCAAAAAAGCCTAACAGTTTCTTATTCCGTTCACTTCCTAGTGATGTTGCCCGAGTTGAAGGCCGTACTTTTATCTCTTCTGTAAAAGAAGAAGATGCAGGTCCTACAAACCACTGGATTGATCCTGTTGAATTAAAGGCAACAATGAAAGGTTTATATCAGGGTTGTATGCACGGTCGTACAATGTATGTTATTCCTTTCTGTATGGGTCCTCTCGGTTCTCCAATTTCTAAAAACGGTATTGAACTTACAGACTCAGAATACGTTGTATTGAACATGGACATCATGACACGCGCCGGCTCAAAGGTTCTTGATATTATCGGAACAGACGGTGAATTCGTTCCTTGTCTCCACTCAGTTGGAAAACCATTAAACAATGGAGAAACAGATAACGGAATCTGGCCTTGTGCTGATGTTGAACACAAATATATTTCACAGTTCCCTGAAGAACACCTTATCTGGTCTTATGGTTCAGGATACGGTGGAAACGCATTGCTCGGTAAAAAATGCTTTGCCCTTCGTATTGCTACTGTACTTGCACGCGAAGAAGGCTGGCTTGCTGAACATATGCTCATCCTTAAATTGACAAATCCTCAGGGAGAAGTTAAATACGTTACCGGTGCTTTCCCTTCTGCATGCGGTAAGACAAACCTTGCCATGCTCATTCCTACTATTCCTGGCTGGAAGGTAGAAACAATTGGTGACGATATTGCATGGATGAAATTCGGAAAAGACGGTCGTCTTTACGCAATAAACCCTGAAGCAGGATTCTTCGGAGTTGCTCCTGGAACATCTGCAGAAAGCAACAAGAACGCACTTATTTCTGCTTCTAAAAACACAATCTTTACAAACTGTGCACTTACAGAAGACGGAGATGTATGGTGGGAACAGATCGGATATCCTGCTAAAGGCAAACTCGTTGACTGGAAAGGTCAGACTCGTGATGCTTTACCAAAAGATAAATCTCCAAAAGGTGAAGAATTCGCTCATCCAAATGCACGCTTTACAGCACCTGCAAAACAGTGTCCATGTATCGCTCCTGAATGGGAAGATCCAAACGGAGTTCCTATTTCTGCAATTCTTTTTGGTGGACGTCGTCCTTCTACTGTACCTCTCGTACATCAGGCTAGAAACTGGAATCACGGTGTATTCTTAGGTTCTATCGTAGGTTCTGAAATTACTGCCGCTTCAACAATCAATGCTGCTGAAGTTGGAAAAATCAGACGTGACCCGTTCGCTATTCTTCCATTCTGCGGTTACAACATGGGCGACTACTTCCAGCACTGGGTAAACATCGGAACAAAATCAACAGAAGACAAGCTTCCTAAGATCTTCTACGTTAACTGGTTCCGCAAAGACGAAAACAATTCAGAACTTCCCGGCGGATTCATGTGGCCTGGATATGGTGATAACAGCCGTGTACTCGCATGGATTTTCGACCGCTGTGACGGAAAAGACAATGCAGTTGATACACCAATCGGACTCATGCCAAAAGAAGGTTCAATCAATACCGAAGGACTTGCAGACTACTACAAGAAAGTTCTTCCGGACATTCTCAAGGTTGATACAGAAGGCTGGTTGAAAGAAGTTCACGATATCCGTGAAAATCACTATCCGAAATTCGGTTCACACCTTCCAAAAGAACTTTCAGCATGTCTTGATGATCTTGAAAAAAGATTGTCTAAATAAATCTGCTGAATTACAATCAGTATAAATGAAACAGGCATCCCTTGTTTACCGGATGCCTGTTTTTTTATAGATAAGATCTTACGGTTAACGTGAGACCCGTTTTAAGCGAAATACATGGCTTCCAGTCAAGCTCACGTTTTATTTTTTCACAATTTACTGCATATCTGAAATCATGACCGGGACGATCCTTTACAAGCTCAACATTCGGTTTTTTACCGGTAATAACGCAGAGCATTTTTATTATATCAAGATTTCTAAGTTCATTACCGCCACCGATATTATACCGCTGACCGCTTCTTCCGTTCTGTAAAACCTTCCAGATTCCGTTTACATTATCTTCAACAAAAATCCAGTCGCGGACATTGTTTCCGTCACCATATACTGGTATTTTTTTCCCTGTTTTTAATCTTGAAATTACTTTTGGAATAAATTTTTCATCTGCCTGATTCGGACCATAGTTATTCGATGAATTTGTTATGGTACAATTCAAGCCGTAAGTATGATAATAAGAAAGCACAAGCATATCTGCAGCGGCTTTAGATGCGGAATAAGGACTGTTCGGCTTGTAAGGAGAATCTTCTTTAAAATATCCGGTCGGACCAAGACTTCCATAAACTTCATCTGTCGAAATCTGATGAAAATGATATTCATCCGGATGATTTTCAAGCGAAAATTTCCATACCTTCCGTGCTGCTTCCAAAAGGCTCATTGTTCCGTCAAGATTAGTTTTGTAAAATTTTTTCGGATCCTGAATTGAATTATCAACATGTGTTTCTGCCGCAAAATTTATAATTGTATCAATATTATAATTTACAAGGATTTTTTCAATTTTCTTCTGGTTGCATATATCAGCCTTTATAAAAACAAAACGCTCCGGAAAATCTGTCTGCATTTTTATAATAAACCATTTATTTGCCGCATAAGTAAGTTTATCGACAACTATGATTTTTCCGGTAAAATCCGGTGTTTTTTCGAGTAAAAATTTAATGAATGCAGAACCTATAAAACCAGCCCCGCCTGTAACCAGAAGATTAGTCAGCTTTCTCATTGTTATTCCAATATAAATTCTTCAAACGATAAATCCCTTTCATTTATTATCGGCTTATTTGAGTGAATCTGTAACTTCCAGTCTATGTCGAACGAACGGCTGTTCCATAAATATCCGCTTTCCTCTTCAGGATGATAAAAATCAGAACATTTATATAAAATCTGTGCATTCCGGCTTAAAACATAAAATCCATGAGCAAAACCTTCAGGAACATAAAGTTCATTCCGTTTTTTACTGTCTAAAACAAGCGAATAACTTTTACCGAAGGTTTTTGAATCCTTACGAAGATCAACAACCGCATCAAAAATCTTTCCAGAAAGAACAGTTATAAGTTTTCCCTGCTGATGCTTTTTTTGAAAATGCATTCCGCGAAGAACCTTTTTTTTGGAATACGAAATATTATCCTGCACAAAATCCATTGTTAATCCGGCATCAAAAAACTGCTTCCTGTTATATCCCTCGAGAAAAAAACCACGTTTATCTTTGAAAATCCTGCAATGAACCTCGTAAAGACCTTCTATTTTTATTTTGTCTTTAGAAAAACATTCAATAAATTCAAAATTCATCTTTCGTATACCGTCCATTTTTACCGCTTTTCAACTTTACCGGAATTTTCATAAAGCTGTAAAAGATACTTTCCATAATCTGTTTTATATTCCTTCGAAAAGTCAAGAAGCGATTTTCGGTCAATCCATCCGTTGTTAAAGGCAATTTCTTCGATACACGATACAAGCATTCCCTGTCTTTTCTGAATTGCGCAGATATAATTTGATGCTTCAAGAAGCTTATCGCAGGTTCCTGTATCAAACCACGTAAGCCCCCGTCCAAGTAATTCTGCATGTAAGGTTCCTCTTTTAATATATTCATTATTCACATCAGTAATCTCAAGCTCACCACGCCGGCTCGGCTTTATTTTCCGTGCAATCTGAACAACCCGGCTATTGTAAAAATACAATCCTGGAACTGCATATTTTGAAAGAATCTTTCTCGGCTTTTCTACAATTTTTTTAACCTTCCCATTCGAAAACTCAATTACACCGTAAGAAACAGGATCCTGCACAGGATAACCGAAAATTACCGCTTCATTCTGATTATTTTCTATCAGAGCTTTTACTTTATGTAAAACCGAGGTAAACCCCTGCCCATAAAATAGATTATCACCCAGAACAAGGGCAACTGAATCATTACCGATAAATTCACTGCTGATTAAAAATGCTTCTGCGATTCCCGAAGGTTTTTCCTGAACTGCGTATGAAAAGTTTACCCCAAGCCTTTTGCCGTCACCAAGGAGTTTTTTAATCTGAACGACAGCATCCTTCGTAGATATAATCTGTATGTCTTTAATGCCTGCCAGAAGCAGCACCGAAAGAGAATAATAAATCATAGGCTTATCGTAAACAGGAAGAAGCTGTTTTATTACACTGGTCGTTAAAGGTTTAAGACGCTGCCCTTCTCCACCTGCAAGAATTATACCTTTCATTAAAAATCTCCGTGCTGAATTATTTCTGGAAAATTGAAAAGAGAAAATCCAAGGCTCATTTTTACAAAAAGACCTGTCGAGCCCATAATAAAGCCCGTCCCTGCAAGAATCCCGAAGTTATCATTAAGTATAAAAATACAATCTATATCTGTTACTAAATCATAACCAGTCTTGTCAGGAAGAAGAACTATATTTTTTATTTCCTTTAATGTATACAGAAAATCAAGGCGAATGGTTTCGTAAAGATTAAGAGAACACCACGAACATAATCTCCACCTGTAACCGGCGCTGATACCACAATGAATCTCTGCAGCCTTACAGTCAATTATTTCTCCGTTACGGAATCCCGATTCAAATCCCCATATAAACGAAGATTCTTCTTCAAGCGCCCAGAAAATACTCACCGAAAAATTATCTAAAACCGTATCGGTATATTTGTTGTCCATAAGAAAAAGCTCTTTACCGGTTGTTATCGAATACTGGATTTTTTGAGAAAATACATTCATACCTGAAAATAAGAAAAATACCAGAAAAAGAGTCTTTTTCATAAATTGATTATATCACAGAATGAGGTTCTTGTTTGAGAAAATAAGAAAAAAATTTAAATTTATAGAATAATTCCTCAAAAAAAGTTATACTGAATTATCTTTTTTAAAGGAAGTTATTTTTATGGGCGGATTATTCGGAGTTGCTTCAAAAACAGACTGTTCATTAGATTTATTTTTCGGAGTAGATTATCATTCACATCTTGGAACACGGCGCGGTGGAATAGCAGTTTTAGGTAACGACGGAAAATTTACACGTTCAATTCATAACATACAGAACTCACCGTTCAGGACTAAATTTGAAAAAGACATTGAAGAGCTTAAAGGTAAAATCGGAATCGGCTGTATAAGTGATTATGAACCACAGCCTCTTTTAGTTCATTCACATCTTGGAAATTTTGCCATTACTACCGTAGGACTTGTTACAAACAAGGATGAACTTATAAATAATGTTTTAAAAGGCGGATACACTCACTTCCTTGAAATGAGCGGTGGTGATATAAATCAGACTGAACTCATAGTTGCCCTTATAAATCACAAGGATTCAATTTTAGAAGGAATAAAATTCGCACAGGAGCAGATTAAAGGTTCCATAACAATGCTTGTGCTTACACCGGAAGGTATTTATGCAGCGAGAGACAGACTTGGCCGAACACCATTACAGATTGGTCAGAAGGACGGAGCCTTTTGTGTTTCCTTTGAAAATTTTGCTTATGCTAATTTAGGATATTCAGACTGTCACGAGCTTGGTCCTGCCGAAATTGATTTTATAGATGCAAACGGATATAAAATTCTTCAGAAACCACAGGATAAAATGAAAATCTGTACATTCTTATGGATTTATTACGGATATCCGACTGCAACTTATGAAGGCGTAAATGTCGAACAGATGAGATATAACTGCGGAAAATTCCTTGCAAAACGTGATAAGGATTCAGTTCATCCGGATGCAGTTGCCGGTGTTCCTGATTCAGGAATAGCACATGCCGTAGGATATGCAAATGAATCTGGCATACCGTTTACTCGTCCATTCATAAAATACACGCCGACCTGGCCTCGTTCATTCATGCCTGTAAGTCAGGAACAGCGAAACTTAATCGCCCACATGAAATTGATTCCTGTTCAACAGCTTATAAAAGACAAAAAAATTCTTTTAATAGATGACTCTATAGTCCGCGGAACTCAGCTTCGGGAAACAACAGATTTTCTTTATTCATCAGGAGCAAAGGAAGTTCACGTACGACCTGCATGTCCTCCGATTATGTTCGGCTGTAAATACCTTAATTTCTCCCGTTCAAAGTCAGAGCTTGATTTAATCACACGAAGAATCATACGTCAATTCGAAGGTGATAATGTTTCTGATGAGATTTTACAGAAATACTGCAATCCGGACAGTGAAGAATATGCAAAAATGCTTGAAGAAATAAGAAAGCAGCTTCATTTTACGACACTCCGTTATCACCGTCTTGATGATATGCTCGACAGTACAGGACTTGATCACTGCAAGCTCTGTACCTACTGCTGGAACGGAAAAGAAGACTGATTTCTTTTATAAACTGATTCTGAAAGGACTCACCGGGATTCCCTGTGCATTATAAAGAGTTACATCATAAGGATTCTGTTTCCATAAATAACGCAATTCCTTTATATCGCAGGTTTTATCAGAAAGATAAATTTCAACATCAGTATCTGAAACAAGATTTGCCTTTGCTTCAAGAATTTCATCCTTCTTTGTAAGGAATTCAAATCCGTTTATTTCTTTTGTACCGGAGCATTTATTTACAAGATGAGATGAAGCACAATCAAACCGAAGTTTAAGGATTCTTCCGTTCTTTTCACAATATTCACATTTTGGTGCATACGAATAATTTTTCTTTCCGTAAAAAAGCCTTAACGCTTCAAAAGCACATCGTTTTCCGACAGTTTCCTTATCTTCCGGATGAAGGTCATTCCATTCACCGCAATCGATTAAAACTGCAAGACCTGTATTAGTTATTTCATTAAAAGCATTCAGCTGCTGTTCACGAAGTTCAGGCCATCCGCCCCCTTTATTCGTTTCATTCCTGTATCCTTCCGCCCAGTTAGGTAGCTGCGCAATGATAAAAGGAAAATCTTTCACTGCATATTCAAATTTTTCACGCCAAAGATAAATCATCTTCTGTAAAAGCTCTTTGTATTCACCGGGAATCCAGCAGTTACTTTCTCCCTGATACCATACAGCTCCACGGATTGGTGTATTAAAACAAGGAGCAAGCATCGAATTATAAAGAGAAGATGGCTCCCATTCAAAAAACATCTGTGCAGGAGCCGCATCACATTCACAGCTGATGCAATATTTCCATTCACCATCAAGCGGGATTTTTGTTTCTTCATTAAAAATATAATACGGTTTGTCTTCAAAAAACCTCACATCCCATGCACCGTTTTTCTGAACACGGATTGTTATTGTATTTCTTCCTTCCTTGAAAACCTTATCACAGGCAGAATATCTTCTTGGAGGATAACAGTATGGAGTTTCACCGATAAACGAATCATTTATCCATACCTTATCGGCATCCTGAATTGTTCCAACCCAAACCTTAGGATTATCTTTTTTAAAGGATTCAAGCTGCTCTTTTGTAAGATTGATTTCTTTCTTATACCAGTAAACTCCACCTTTCTTTCCAAGCTCCCTAAAATCTGACGGGATTAAACATTCTTTCCAGTCTGAAGACAATTCTTCAAATTTTAGATTCTGCCAGTTTTCTTTCAGACCTTTATCGATTGACAGAAGATTTTCATCCCATTTCTTCTGCGCCTCAGCAGTGTTTTTTATAGTTTCTTCTATACGATTATGATTTTTCCATTTTTCAATGCGTTCACAATAATCTTTTTTTCCAAGCTCATTAAGGGATTCTTCGTTCATCCAGGAAATGATATTACAGCCACCCTGACTTGCATTTACAATTCCAATCGGGATATTAAGTTCTTTTGTAAGCTGTTTCCCAAAGAAATATCCCGTCCCACTCATTTCATAAATTGAGTCTTTATCGGCAGTCTTCCATTGAGGTTTTTCGACAGATTTTTTTTCTGAATCAAACGAATATGTTATGGGGATTGTAATCATCCTTACATCAGAGCAGGGATTTTTAACTTCTTCAGGGAATTTATATTTAAGACGCTCCATCGGGAGTTGTGCGTTGGATTGACCGGATACAAGCCAGACATCACCGACCATTATATCCGAAAAAACAATTTTATCTTTATCATTACAAACAGAAAGTTCAAAAGGACCACCTTCTTTTCCGCCGTCAAATTCAATCTTGAACTCACCGTTTTCATCACAGTTTTCTATATATTCTTTATTTCTAAAACAAACTTTTATTTTACCGTTATTTTCTGATTTTCCGTTTATACAATTAACTGCATTTCTTTGTAAAACCATACCAGAAGAAAATATTCCGTAAATGCTTAACATAATATACTCCAATAAATATATTATATAGCATTACGGAATATTACATATAGGTATAAACGCTTATTTATTCGTGCTGAGCCTGTTTTTCGAGCTTTGCAGCTTTTGCTTTTTCACTACGGATGTCTTTAAGTGCGTTCAAAGCCTTTTTATCACCAAAAACAACATAAAGGTTGTTCATAGATTCTTCTGCTTCATCAAGATATCCTAAAGCTTCCATAATGATAGCGGCATTATAACCTGCTTCAAACTGCTGTGTCTTTTCGAAAACTTCGCTGAAAGCCTTCATAGATTCTTCAAGGAATCCTTTCTTTGCATAATCATCTGCGATTTTGAATTCAGGATTCTTTGATTTATCTTTAAGAAGAGTATATGTTTTTGTTTCAATATAAGGTTCGATTTCCTTCATAACCTTTTTAACAAAAGAATCAAGATCACCTTTTACTATAGAAAATGCTGATGGTAAATCATGAGGATCTTCTACTTCTGAAGAAGTTCTAGAAATGCTGTATGATTTTGAAGCGATTACTCTGTTTGAACTTGAATCAACATATTTGTAATCGATAGAAGCTTTTACCTGACGAGAATACATATAATAGTATTCATATTCATCATCATCATTCTTTACTTTTACTTCACGACGATTATCAGTTGTTGTGAAAGTAGAAAAGCCAGAATCAAAATAAACATCAGGAACATTTCTACGATCACGTTTATCAACAATCTGGAAATATCCTGAACCATACAATCTGTCTTCAAGTTCATCCTGAAGATAATTTACTGCGTCTAAAACATCTGCTTTATTTGTGCTTTTTCCACCAGGAACAGTAATTGCAGATACAGTAATAGATTTTGCACCCTTCAAATCAACATCAGCAGCACGCAAAACTTCTCTAGAAAAAGATGTAGCACAGCTTGTTAATGCCAATGCAACTCCTATAAGTGCTAAAATTGAAATTCTCTTAAAAAATTTCATTTATGACTCCTTTTATAATAATTTTTATATTTTAACTGAAGAACTAACGTCCCCAGGTTAAAATCAAATCATAGTTATCTTCACGGACTTCAAAATACTGATTATATTCGCCACAAGTCGGGCAATATTCAGGAGCCTCAGGTCCGACAACAATATGTCCGCATTTAAGACATTCCCAGATTTTTGTCGAACTCTTCTTAAGCTCTTCTTTTGAATCTTCTTCCTTCAAAAGTGAACGATATCTGTCTTCATGTCGCTTTTCAATATCTGCAACAGCTCTGAATTTAGCTGCAAGTTCAACAAAACCTTCTTCTTCAGCAACCTTTGCAAAACCGACATACATATCGGTCCATTCATAATTTTCACCATCAGCTGCGACAGAAAGATTTTCTTTTGTATTTTTAATACCATCTAATTCTTTAAGCCACATCTTAGCATGATTTTCTTCGTTATTAGCTGTTTTTTTAAATATATCTGCTATTTTATCAAGACCTTCCTTTTCTGCTACTGCCGAAAAAAAAGTATATTTATTTCTGGCCTGAGATTCTCCCGCAAAAGCAGCAAGAAGATTCTGTTCGGTTCTTGTTCCTGAATACTTACTCATGAAATTTCTCCAAATAATTTTAAAATGTAGTCATTAAACTATAACAAATATAATGATTTAAAGCAAACAAAAGAATGATAAAAACCCAAAAATAAGAAAATTATTAGACTAAAAAAGATCTTATATATATCTGAATTTTAATAAAAGTTAAAAAAAAAGCCGGCAGCTACCAGCCGACAATCGGAAATCCGTTAAAAAACGAGCCGTAAGGGTCGTTTTAGGATTATCCATAAAAACGGCTCCGAGCGGAATTAATTCCGCGAGCATCAAAACAAAAGATGCCAGTTATTATATTTGTGATTAAGTTAAAAGAAAAGCCGGCAGCTACCTACTTTCCCGCGATTGCAGTATCATCGGCGCAAGAGAGCTTGACTTCCGTGTTCGGAATGGGAACGGGTATTGCCTCTCCGCTATGGCCACCGGCATTAAATCCAGAATCATACAAAGGACCGTTAGTCACTTCTTGGGGTGAGCACGGTCAATGGAACGGAAATGAAATAAATCAAGTGAATATAATAATATGGTCAAGCCTCACGACTTATTAGTAATGCTCGGCTGAACGCCTCACGACGCTTACACCTGCATCCTATCAACCTGGTAGTCTTCCAGGAGTCTTCAGGGAGATTAAATCTCCAGGGAAGTCTAATCTTGAGGTGGGCTTCCCGCTTAGATGCTTTCAGCGGTTATCCCTTCCGGACTTAGATACCCAGCACTTACCCTTGGCAGGATAACTGGTAAACCAGAGGTTCGTCCACTTCGGTCCTCTCGTACT
>JAFYZU010000032.1 GCA_017548565.1 Treponema sp. | reverse complement strand
TTCAGTAGGCAGGTATTGTTTTGATAAGAAAACTGGAAAAGAATTATGGAGAATAATTCAGACTGATGAAGATAAAACCAGAGAAGTGATTATTCATACAGATACATGTTTAAAAGATATGCTTTATTATGACGGGAAATTCTATTTCACTAATGGAGAATATTTTGGTTCAAAAGGATATGGAAATTACCCAAAAGAAAATTACAAGAATCTTATCTGCATAAACGAAGAAGACGGATCTTATGTCTGGGGAGATATGTATATGTTTAAAATATCAAATTCAATAGTTCCCTGCGAATATAATGATAAAATCTATGTTCCTGCTGATAAGTACCTTAGAGTCTATGAAGCACAGACAGGAAAGCTTATTGGTGTTAATAAAGATTATTCAGGTACAGGTATGGATTGTATTTATAAGTATGGAGATGTTTTGTTACTATTCGTAGATAAAAGAGATCACGTAGATTTAGTAGCAATAAAGGCAGAATAATATAACAAGGGAAGATAAAATGAAAGCAATAAAAAAGGTAGCAGCAGTATTAATATTTGTATTATACAGTGTTTCTGTTTTTGCTCAGAGTTTGCCGGTGGAAGAAGGACAGAAAGCAGAAAAAAAAGTACCTGTAAGAATAACAGGCGTGAAGAACGAAAACGGAAAATATATATTAAAAAACAAAAATGGAAGCGGTGTACAGCAGAATGTCATAAATTTTACAGGATTTCCTCTTGCCAGTTATAAGCCGGAAGAAGGAATAGAAATAAAGGACATAGTTGATAAAGCAGCAGATATAATGGCCGAAAGCTGGTCTGATAATGCTGAAGATTATGCAGTAGTAGGACACAGTCAGGGTGGTCTGAGAGCGTTGGCTTATGCAAATGTTATAAAACAGAAGGCAGAGCAGGAAACTGATCCGGAAATGAAAGCAAAATATCAGAAAGCCTATGATCATCTTGGAGCAGTAATTACGGTTTCCGGAATAGATAAAGGAATAAAGATGCTTGACGGAGGTTTTGCAGTTTTAAAATCAAGAATAATGGAGGATGTGAATATTCTTTATAATGGTTTTAGTTCTGTTATACATGAATCGCTTATATTAGGAACGACTATAGATGTAATACTTATGATAATTGGCTGGATAGATGGTATGCCTAATTTTTCAGACAGAAAAGAAATTGTTAATTTATTGATTGGATTAATACCGGATCCGGAGATAAGAACATATATATTAATGGGCCTGGCAGATGTGGATCCGGATGAAATGAAAGAGATCCGTGATATGATGCCTTACAGTAATTTTATTGCAGAAAATGTGGCAGATGTTAAAACAGAGACAAAGAAAGTAGATATTGGTGGAGAATGGTGCGTAGAATGGAAGTATTATAAAAAAGGGTGGTTGAAAATACCATATTTAAAAAATGTATATTATCCGAAATATAAAGTTTTTACGGAATATTATGAGGACAAATTAAAGATAGATGAAAATATTCCTACAGCCTATATAGTCGGTATGAATAATGATATGTGCAGTCTTTTTGAGAATCCGATAAGTATAGATATGGATAATTTTTTTATGAATGATTTTTTACATTTAAAAAATACTTTAGAAACAAATTACAATATAGAAATAAAGGATGGATGTCTGAAAGTAGGGGCAGAAGATGTTCGGGAAGGAGCAGTAAATACATTAAAAAAACTGTTTGATACAGCAGAAATGGTGCATACGGCAAAAACAATCCTTATTTTTGGACTGCTTACAAATTCAGTAAATTATGCGAAAGATGCAAGGAAAGCTTCTGCATGGATAAGTAATCTGGATAATGAAATATATGAGCTTTTGGGATCAGATGAGAATGATTGTTTTGTAGCCAAGGAAAGCCAGTTTTATTCAAGGGATGCGCATCCTTATGTACTGTCAAAAGATGAAAAAGGTTATGAAGAGTTTCCATTTAATCACGGTCAGATAAATCCAGAAACAAATAAAGATGTACAGGAAAAGATAATTGAATTATTAGAAGAGACAGCAGTAAAGACTAAAAATTTACAGTAAATGAAGAAGGTGAAAAAAATATGAAGAATAAAGTTTTGATGATATTGAGTTTCATTTTAATAATTGTTATTGAAACCTCATGCATATTTTGGAGAGATAATAATAGAAAAGTAGAAAAAACTGAAGAAAAAAAAGAACCTGTATTTAATGTAAATGAATTATGGAGAATAAGTTTAGAAGATTCTCCAAATGTAAAAACTGTAATAGAAGATTCTTTTTTTTATGTTGTAAAAGGAGATTTATTATACACAACGGAAGAAAGAAAATTCAAAGTTTTAAAAATTAATATAAATAATCCTTCAGAAATAATAGAATCAAAGGAATTTACAGGAATAGAAGCTTCAGATTTCTTAATTGTAGGCAATATGCTTATTATAGGTACCAGGGAGTTTAAAGTATTAATTCTTAATAAAAATGATTTGTCTCTCATAAAAGAACAGACAATTCGTCATCTTATGGACGGACCTGTTTATGAGTATAAGGGGAATCTATACTGGGAAAACGGAGCCAACGGATACCGGGGGGAAAATAGGGAATTAATTCTGGAAAAGGATAATGTAGTAAAAGCAAATCTTGAAGATATTATTAACTGCACAAGTGAGATTTATGAGGT
>JAFYZU010000006.1 GCA_017548565.1 Treponema sp. | reverse complement strand
GAATCTCATTAAGGTTCCCTCCAGAAAAAGTAGGATATCGTGCCCGGATGGGCTTATCTATCTTAGCACGATAAACCTTGGGGCCTTAATGATTTTCATGCGCTTCAAATCGGATGTCGGGTCAAGCCCGCCACCGTTTAACTGCGTAGTTATACGGACGCCCGCACTGGGGCGCATAATATGAATACTTTAAACTAATACTTTAATGCATTTTGTTTTAAACATGATATAATCAAACAAATAAGTTTTTATGAAAAACTATAATTCATATATAAATAATGACTATTCTCCAATAGATATTAATCAACTTCCTTATTTTGTTGATATGAAAGGCCTGCGTAATTATGCACAAGAAAAAGGAGTTTCCATTTTCTCTCTAACAGAATCTGAGAAAAGGAAATTCATAAAACAAAATATACTTCATGAGAAAAATCTTGATAACATAATGTCCTTGGTAACTCCAGATAATATTCACTCTGAAGTCCAATGTGGTCATCTCATCGGAAAGGAAGAAATATAATATGAGAGATCATTACGATTTTTCAAATGAAGTAAAAAATCTTTTTTAAACTAACACTTTAATGTTTTTTCCCACAAATCATATTATCCTAAAACAAAGGAGAACGATTATGTACCGGGAAAACATTTTCAAAGAAATCAAACGAATAATTTCACAATTTATAGAAACAGAATATTGGTACCGTTTCAGAAGATTACCAAATTACTGGTATAATGATGAACAAAATATATACAGCCCTCTGAGAAAAAAAATCCCTGCCCGTGACTGGCTTACCTGTACATGGGATGGAGAAAATGACATTCTTGATATCATGCGTCTTAAAATCGAACATATGTTCTGGAATCTGAAAAAGTATGGTTGTCATGCCTATTTTTATCTAGATGCATTTAATTTGAAAACTGAATATCGTAATAATATTTCTGAGTCTGATTTACAATGGGCAATTGAAAACATATTTGAACGTTACTTTTCAGGAATAAAACCAAAATATTCAAGCTGGAATCATACTTTCACTGAAAAATATTCTGATACTCGTAACTGGACATCAAAGCTATGGATTGGAAATACATATACCTCTGAATATGACAGAGAAGATGCTGATACTGCTATTAATGATTTTGAACATCATTCTGATTCTGGGTTATGCCATTATTATTTGATTTGTGAAGGAAACTCTTCATTAAAAACTAATACAACTATCAATCGAAACTTTTATATAGCTCATGAAACTGATGTTCAAATTCCTGCTGATGAAATTCCCAAAAATAAGAAACTTTACGTTTTCGATAAAGATGATTTTCTAAACGGTATGCATCGGGAAGCACCTCAATACAGAAACACCGGATTTTCTAAAGATTTTGATTTACCTCCTAATTTCGGAAAGTCGCCTGTTCAAGATTTATCAGACCTTCAAAAACTTTTAGATAAAAACAAGATTTCAATTAAAAACATTACAGATGAAATCCTATCCGGCGTACAAACCTTTGATATCCCTCTTTCCGAATATGTAAAGCTCTCTCCAGAAACAAAAGACTTAGTTCGTGGAAAACGACGCGCTCTTACTCAACTTTTACATCTCAGACATCTTATAAAAAACATACAGAAAATTGATCCAATGAACAAAAAGTACACTTTGATTTATCAGGATGATAAAAGTCGTCTTGCTTTTGATAAGGCAAACCAGGAATATAGAAAAGACAGGCAGATTGCATACCGCAAACTTGCAGATTTCATGGCAGGATATGGTGATTCCTGGTGGGATTAGAAATAAACTGTCTATCTTGTCTGGTTTTTATTTGACAAATGTAGATACTTGTGTATATACTTTAATTAAAATGAGGAGGTACACTATGTTTGCAGCAAAAGTGTTCACAAGTGGAAACAGCCAGGCCGTAAGGATTCCAAAAGAATATCATATTGATTATTCCGAAATGTTCATAAAGAAAATTGGAACAACAATAATTCTTTATCCTCAGAGTCGTCCTTGGGAAAATCTTAAGAGAAGCCTTTCGGAATTTACAGATGATTTTATGTCGGAAGGCAGAAATCAACCAAAACTTGAAACAAGGGAAGAATTCTAATGTATCTTTTGGACACAAATATTTGTATTTTCCTGATAAAAAATAAGTTTCCAAATCTCACAAAGAAAATTCTCTCATCTAATAGCGATGATTTGTTTTTATCATCTGTTTCAATTGCCGAAATGGAATATGGAGCATCAAAAAGTCAGAACAGAGAAAAGAATCGTCAGGCATTACTGGATTTCTGTACAGACTTCAACAACATACTTGATTTTACTACAGAAGATACAGAAGCCTACGGTTTAATAAGGGCATATCTTGAAAAAGAAGGGAAAGTAATCGGTCCTTACGATTTGCAAATTGCCGCACAGGCGATGACAAGAAATCTTACAGTTGTTACAAATAATTACGATGAGTTTGTCCGTATTCCATGGATAAAAGTGGAAGATTGGACAAAATAATAACACACCTTAATATGCACTTCAAATCAGATTCCGGATCTGCATCTGAATTAAGTTGCGGGAGGAAAAGTGAAAAAAAGAATACTATTATTTTTGATTTATCTGTTCTCAAATGTGTTTATTCTTGAAGCACAGACAAAATCGATAAATTATAAAAATGAGTTTTATTTTTCTATAGGACTTTTTTCTGCTTATACTTTTGGAGAAAGTTTCCTGAATTATGTATCATATAAACCTATTGGTGTTGATACTGTTTTTTTATATCCGGAAATTCCTGAGTTTGAGATTGGATATAATCATTTTATAAGTGATCGCTTTGAAATTGGAATCGACTGTAATTATGAAATAGGTTATTATACGACTTACAATTCCAGTTCAGGCATAAAAATAAAAGATGAAATAAATCATCGATTATCCGTTTTGGGAAATATATCAATATTGTTTCCTAAAAAGCATTGCATATTGTATATAAAAATTGGTGCCGGAACTTGTATTGATTTGGGAAATTATTGGGAAGATTTTATCAGAGTAATCCCGGCAATTCAATTCAGTCCGATTGGAATAAAGTTTTTTCTAACAGATGATATTGTCTTTTTTTCTGAACTAAATTTTGGAATGAACAGTTTGTTATGCATTGGACTTTGCAAAGGTTTTTGATAATATTGATTATACAAAAAGGTACTGAAAATGAAAAAATTAATAATCTTATTGTTGCTGTTTATTACAAGCGTGAACTGTTTTGCGGATGATGCGCATGGAAGAATTGAGCCTTATCTTGGGGGTTTTAAAATCCAGGACTGCGATTCGATTGAAATGACGGATGAAGTCGTAGAAATCTGGGAAGACCGTGTAAAAGTAACATTTCATTTTAAGAATCTTTCTTCGCAAAAACAGACTGTAACAATCGGATTTCCTGTAAAATGGTATGAGGAAATTGGAGTGCGTGGAGAACCGGACGAACCTTTAAAAGATGACGCAGAAACAAGAGCCCGGATTGAAGATTATTATAAGTTCAAAAGTACCTGTAACGGAAAACCTCTAAAACGAAAGCTCATCTCCTCTGCTAATTCATATGATGGATTTAATTTCTGGTTTACAACTGAGCTTAGTTTTGAGCCGGGCCAGACTCTGGAAGTTATTGATGAATATAATTCAGGATATTCATATGGCTCCGACAGCATTGGTTATTCATGGAATACATGGACATACATCCTTACTACAGGAAGCTCCTGGGTAAATAGTATTCAAAAAGCTACAATCATTTTCCATTCAAAATATGAATATAAGTGGAAATATAATAATGTTGAAAGGTACAGCGGCAAAGATATAAAGTACATATGGAATATTGATAAAATGACTTATCATCAATGTTATTTTTCATATAAACCTTCATCAATAAGATATGATAAAAAAAGCGGCGAAACTGTAGTCACCTGGGTTTTAAAAGATATAAAGCCAACAGAAGAATGGGAAGCAGAAGAGCAATCTTCGTTGATACATTCTCCAAGTAACTGGAAACAGGAATTTGCCTGGTTTCTTGTAAAAGATGAATTATATAAAATTCCAGGTTATGAGGAAAAAGGAAAATGGTGGCTGGATGAACGCTTCACCGACGATTCAGGCGCAGATTCTATATACAAAGATTTTTCAGATAAAAAAGAATTTTATGAATGGGTAAAAGAATTATACGACACAGGTTTTACAGAATTTCAGCCAAAATCAAAAGATGCCGGAGTTTTTGCACAGCTTTTAATCAATTCCATTTATGCCATGCACGGTTATGAATTCAAAAACGAAAAATGGACTAAAATCTTCAGCAATTTTTCATGGTATAAACCTGTAACTTCATCAATTTCCGACAAAGACCTTACCGCCGAAGAAAAAGACATGATTAAACGCTTAATACAGTACCGCTAGGAAGAGGAATTGTAATTTATTTGAAAAGTTTCACAAACTATTGTAAAATAAAATAAATGAAGAAACGATTTTTATTTTCAATTGTATTATTATTTTTAATTAATGGTCTTTTTGCTGAATCGAATGCAGATAAATTCTGGAATTTCTGGAACGGCAAAGATGAAGAAGCTGCGGTAGATTTTCTTAAAGAATGGGAAAAGAAAAATAAAAAAGATCCTGAATTATATGTATGCTATTTTAATATGTACGTTAGTAAAGCTGCAAAAGAACAGATGTATGTTGAATCATCCTTACCTCCAGGTTACGACGGTCAATATATTGAGGGACAGAATGAAAAAGGTAATAAGATTTATATGTATTCTATAGTTGAATATGATGATGATTTATCTGCAAAGGCTTTTGAATATATAGATAAGGGTCTTTCGTATAATCCGAAACGACTGGATATGCATTTTGGAAAAGCACATTTTTATTTTATGCGGAAAGAATACGATAAACAGGCTGATGTTATTAAAAATACTTTTAAGTTAAACAAAAAATATAAGAATTCCTGGTTGTGGTCAAATAATGTAACTATTAAATCTGCTAACGTTGGTTTTGCCGCTTCCATCCATGAATATATTCTGAAATGGTATAATACACAGGATGAATCTGTTTTTCCTTTTATGAAAGAAATATCAGAATTATATGTAGAACAATATCCTGATGATGTAATTGCGTATAATGATGCCGGTATTTCAGCCATGTTTACAAACGATCTTCTGTCAGCTAAAAAATATTTCAAGAAAGGATATGAATTAGATCCTTCTGATATGATATTACTCGGTAATCTTGCACGCATTTGTTTTAATCTTGAAGAAATAGAAGAAGCATATAATTATTATAAGATAATGGCAGCATCTGATAATCCTGATGACAGCGAATACGCAAAAAATATACTTAAACAGTATTTTAATGAATAAAAGGATATATAATTATACACCGTTACCGTTGACTCTTTCTGAATATGAAGCTGCCTCATCAAGATCAAAGATTTTGTCTACGGCTTCTTTTAATTCTTCTTTTGTCATTCTTCCATGAGGATAGCATTTTGTTTTGTTTTCAAATGGTTTTAGAACTTCAAACTGCATAGCCCAGGTAAATGCACCCCATCCGTAAAAATCTATGTCGTAATAATCCTCATACCAGTCGGTTCTTCCGTAATCAAAAGCAGTTCCCAGATGAAGAAGTCCTGCAAATCTGTGTGCCATGAGTGCAAAATCTTCGCGGTTTATATATTCGTCTGGTTCAAAATCATCTGAACAGATATCAGGATAGCCGAAGCAGATTTTATTTGCCTTACCCCACCTGGATGCGGCTGAAGAATCATCAGAAAAAGCTGGTAATCCGGATATAGAAGGACTTCCTGCTTTTTCATAAAGCATTTGAATTGCTTCACCTCTTGTTGCAAAATCTCCTGAAGAATGTCCGTCGTTTGTTGTATAATAACAATCTTGTATAGAATCGTAATTGTATAAAGGAGAATTTGTAATTATATTAACGTTGTCATCAAGGGCGAGCTCATGCCTCAGGTTTTCAAAATAATCTCCGCTTCCACCAAAATCAAGTGTGCATGAATAAACGGCTCCATTCTGTGGTTCTGCTTTATGAACACCTGTTTTATAAGTTTTAACGAGACGTGGATTATTACTTATATCTATAGTGGAAATCTGTCGTATACCGAAAGCGTACAGGTGATAAAGCTTTGGATTTTTCGAAATATCAAGAGAGGAAAGATGATAATCACATTGAAGCTCAAGAAATGCGAGTTTAGGGTTGTCTGAAATGTCCAGAGAAGTAAGTGTGCTGTTGTAACTACAGATGAGCATTACAAGTTCCGGATTTCCACTCATATCAAGCTTTGTGACACCGTTGTTTGCACAGTTGTAAAATTGAAGTCCCTGCAGAGTGCTTATATCAACATCGCCGAGCTTTGGATTATCCCAGACATCAAGACGTTTTAGATGAGGATTGTTTGAAAAATCAAGAGATCTTAAATCATTTTTAAATGCATCAAGCTCGCAAAGCAGAGGATTATTTGATACATCAAGCTTTTTAAGGCCACATGCACTGCAGAATAAATTTTCAAGTTTTGGATTACAGCTTATATCCAGATCTGTTAATTGAGGATTGGCATTGCATTCCATATAAGCAAGCTCTGGATTGTTTCTTACATTCAGGGATTTGAGCTTACAGTTAAAGCAGTAAACCCATTCAAGTTTCGGACAATCAGAAAAATCAAGTGATGTAAAATCGTTATGTGAGCACCATATTCCGGTAACATTTGGATTTCCCGAAAGATCCCAGTCAGAAATATGATTGTTCAGACACCAGATTCCACGAAGCTCATGAAGATATTCGATTCCCTTGAGAGAATGAATATTTTTATTTTCACAGTGGAGGTTATAAATTCTGCTGATTTCATATTCAGAAAGGCAACCGTTTCTGTCTTTATCATAAGTGGATGTTGAAAGAATTGCACGGAAGTTTGGATCAGGGAAATTCTCTCTTGTAATGGCAATTCCATCAGATGCATGAGCATAATTTACTTCGGAACATGAAATGATGATTATTGAACTAAAAAGGGCATAAATCACAGTTTTAAAATGCTTCATAAAATATAATCTCCCTTGTTTGTTAAACGATTTATTTATACTAACATCTTGATAATAAAAAATCTATATATTAAAAATCTGTGCTATAATCACTTATATGAAGCACACAAAAATACTTTCATTCATTGTTTTAATATCATTTATATTTTTTTCGCCACTTACTGCTAAAGAAACACAGCTTGCAAAAGACGTAAAAAATGCACTCAAAAATTATGCCGGTCTTACTGAACTTAAAAACCGCGGGTTTACTTTAAAAGACCTGGATTCTGCAAAATCCCTTGAAGAAATTTATAATATTCTTCTTCCTTTTATGATTGCAGACAATATTCCCCTTGATAACGCCATCGGTTTTTGTGATAAACTCACTTATCAGACATACAGCTTTAAGCAGCACTATAACGTTCATTTTACAAAAGATTACGGAACAAAAGAACAGCTTCTTAAAAAAGGCTATAAGGAAGATGAAGTTTTCCCATATTTTTCTAAAGGAAAGAATATTTACAGGGGAGGAAAATTTTTATGGGAAAAAGCAAAAGAATATCCTGAAATTAACCAATGGTATATTCCTCACCTTCCGCCGGTTATTTCTGAAAAGTTTATTTATTTCTGGCCCCTTTATTATTCCGAAAGCTTTTATCCTGATTACTGGGAGCAGGCTTCTTTAAAAGATTTTATTATCCTTGATTTCAGATTATTTAGCGGTAATGATTATTCTCTTTCTCTTTTCTTTGATTACCTTGATGAAATAAAATACAAGGGTCAGGTAATAATGATTATAGATCCTTCTGGAATGTCAGGTGAATTTGTTTTAAAATACAGAATGATAAGTTGGAAAAAAGATAAGGGAATGGTTCCAAGAACTTTTAAATACACTACTATAGGTCAGAATACTTTAGGCTACGGAAACTTTATCGGTCAGTGGCAGAGATTTGAAAACGACAGGATTATTGTATGGGGCGTTCGTCCGAGAATTGATACGATAAACTCTGTTCAGGAAGGTGTTGGAATAAAACCTGATATATGGGCAGAAAATCCTGATGATATTTATAAAACGATTGATTATCTTACCGGTATCAAAAATTTTAAATCTTATGTTCAGCCAATCCAGACTTATATTGACAATCTTGAAATACAGAAGAAGTACAATTTATTCCTTTTCCGTCTTTCAAATCAGTTTAATCAGATAAAAGATGATAAAAAGCTTTCCAGGTATTTTGAAAAATTTGTTGAGCTTCAAAGCAAATGGTATAAGTTTTACGTTGATAATTACGACAAGCGCTTTAGTATAAGAAAGACTCTTTTTGCTACGTTTGAAAAAAACAGTGAAAAGCTTTCGCCTGATGATTATATTTCTGCTCTGGATGATACAGTCGAAAAATCTATTCTGCAGTCACAAAAGGAATTCGGAGAGCTTAAATACGATGATTACATCAAAGCGCTTACAAAAACAATACAATTCAAATCTGATGTAAAAGAGTCTAACCGCAGACTGGAAAGCTGTTTTCTCATTTATAATAAATATGATGTTCTTGTAAAAGAAGGCTTTGATATTCATAAGATGGATTACATGACTAAACCGGAAGAGATTATGGAATACCTTCAGTCATATTTTCTTTCACCGGACGGATATCCAAGAGATCTTCATACTCATTTTACAATCAAAACGAAGGATGGAAAAACTTATTCATTAAAGCAGACTTCAAGATATATTATTTTTAATAATGAATACGGCTCTAAAGATGAACTTAAACGAAAGGGCTATGTTGAAAATAAAACGATGTTCTATTATCCATATCACGACGGAAAATTCTGGAAAAACAACAACAATTGGCGCACCGGAAAAATGATTATGGCAATGCCGAATAATATGTATAAGGAATCAGAATATAAAAATGAATATTATACGACAGAAAAAACTGTTTATTTTAAATTTAAGCACTTCCCGCATCCTATTCTTGCAGGCCCGGAAATTGAAGATACAGAGCTTGATCAGATGATAGAAAGACTTTCTAATGAAAAAGGCAGGGAAAATATAATTTTTGATATTTCAAAGAATGTCGGTGGGGACGGTTTTACTTCCAGAAAAATCTCAGAAGCAGTAAAAAAGAGCGGAATCAAGAATGTTTATATTATAATTGATAAGGGTGCTTTTTCATGTGGAGATCATTTTCCACTTAGTTCAAAAAAATATTATTTTCCGGACTGTAATGTTACACTGGTCGGATATCCGACAAAGGGTGGCACAGGTTCGGGCGATGGAGAAACTTATATAATCCAGTTCCCTGATTTTGAGATTACCTGCGAGATAGCAACAAGCCTTCAGATTGCAGATGTAAAATGTGAAGGCTGGGGAGCAACTCCGGATGTTTATGCAGACAACCTTACAGATGCCCTTGGAATAATCAGGGAGCTTACCAAAGACGATTCCATCAAACCTTTTGAGGCACCTGAACGAACTAAATACAATAAGGACAAAAAACGCTGGAAAGAAGATGACATCATTTTTGAAATTAAGTAAATTATTTGCAGATAAATTAAGAAAAAAATAATACAAGGTCTTTGTATGGAGTTATTATTATGGAAGAAAAAGTTGATTTAAGTGATTTGAAATGCGGATATCCGGACTGCTGTTTTATGGCTGGTGGTAAATGGTTTCGTTACAGAACAGCAGGCCTTATAGTAGAAGACGGAGAACTTCTGCTTATCGGTAATAAAAGCGTTGATTATCTATATACAATTGGCGGTGGAGTTCATCTTGGAGAGCATGCAGAAGATTGCGTTCTGCGTGAGGTAAAGGAAGAAACCGGCGTTGATTATGAAATTGATCATCTTGCGGTTATCTGCGAAAACTTTTTTATTGGTCATGAAGAGCCGATTGAAGATTATACATGCCACGTAATTGAATTTTACTTTTTGATGAAGCCGCGCGGTTCAAAGGAACTTCATTCAGACAGTTACGGATGGAACAATCAGAAAGAAGAGGTCGTCTGGATTCCTCTGGAAAAGCTTCCACAAACAAATGTAAAACCTGATTTTATTAAAATACGGATGCCTGAAATTTTAAAAGGGAAGTCTCTTATTCATATTGTAAATGATGAAAGATAATTGGGGCTGGAACAGATTACAGAAAGTAAAAGGAGAAGATGATGGCCGTAAGAAATATTATAGTCGCTCCATATGATGAAAAATGGAAGCAGTGTTTTGAAGAAATTGCCGGTGAATTGCACACTGCTTTGGGCGAGCTTGCACTTACCATAGAGCATGTTGGAAGTACTTCTGTTCCAGGGCTTGCGGCAAAACCTATAATTGATATTGATGTTGTGATTGAAGATGAAAGCAAGCTGCCCGATGTTGTTGATGCGCTTGCAAAAATCGGATATCAGCATGAAGGGAACCTTGGTATCCCGGGGCGCGAGGCATTTGGTTATGAAGGCAAAACTCACCTGATGGAGCATCATCTTTATGTGTGCCCTGTAGAGTCGCCGGAACTCCGCAGGCATGTGTCTTTCCGAGATTATCTTCGTGGGCACCCGGAAGCAGTGAAAGAATACAGCCGCATCAAAGAAGAAGCCGCCCAATTGTTCCCACACGACATCGACGGCTACATAAATCATAAGGGAACTGTGATAGAAAAGATTTACAAGGAAATCGGATTATCCTGAGGCCTGGAAAACTTTCTGCATCTCGTGCACGTTTTTTGACATTTCGTGTTTGAATTATTGTTTTCAGAAAAATCATGATATACTAAAATTATAAAAATTTATGGGAATTTTCAGGAGGGATAAAAATGCTCGAGAAAATAATAAAAGAAAACGAAAGCGCCTGGGACAAACGCTCTGAAAATGGTGACAGATGGTCTACGGTTGTTTCTGCAGAAGAAGTTGCAAAGGCACGCACCGGCGACTGGCATATAATTGTAACTCCTGAGAAGCCTGTTCCACGCAACTGGTTCCCGGATAATCTTGCGGGTAAAAAAGTTCTTTGTCTTGCAAGCGGCGGTGGCCAGCAGGGACCAATTCTTGCAGCAGCAGGGGCTGATGTTACGGTTTTTGACAACAGCACCGGTCAGCTCGAAAAAGACAAGTATGCCGCAAAGCGCGACGGCCTTGAAATAAAAACCGTTCAGGGAAACATGCAGGATTTGTCTGCCTTTGCCGACGCCTCTTTTGACCTCATAGTTCATCCCTGGTCAAATAATTATATTGATGATATTCTTCCAGTCTGGCGTGAGTGTGCAAGAGTTTTGAAAACCGGCGGCATTTTGATTTCCGGATTCGGAAGCCCTCTTGAATATATTTTTGATCTGGAAAAATTTGAACAGGGCCATCTTGAATTAAAGTACTCCATTCCGTATGCAGACATCGACCACCTTGATGACCCAAAGGTTCGCGAAATCACCCAGGCCGAAGGCTACAGCTGGGGCCACCCCATAGAAGAACAAATCCAGGGCCAGATTTCCGCCGGCTTTGTAATCGCAGGCTTTTACGAAGACCGCGGCTGCTGGATGTTTGATAATTATATTAATACGTCCATGGCAACTAAGGCGGTGAAGGTGTAAGAGCGGAGGTACCATGTTAAAAGATTACGAAATAGATAAGCCTGTTCTTGAAACAGATAGACTGATTATGCGTGTGCTTACCAAAGCAGATGTGCCAGACTTGAAAGAATGGTTAGGAAGAGATGAAATCTATACCTATTGGGGGCGAAAGGCAAGTAAAGGTGAGAAAAATCCAGAACTGCTGTTTATTGATGCTCGTCCTTGGGTGCAAAGAAAGCCTTCACCAGATTTTAAATGGGGAATTGTTTTGAAAGAAACAAATACTGTTATTGGAATTATTGAAGTATTTAATATCCAGAATTCGAGGATGGGAGATATAGGGTATCGTATTCATCCTGATTATTGGAATATAGGAATTACTACAGAAGCACTGAAGGAAGTAGTAAAGTTCGTTTTTGAAAAAACTGAAATAGAACGGCTGAATGGAAGTGCCGATGTAAGGAACATTGCTTCGAATAAGGTGCTGAAGCGCTGTGGCTTCATAAAAGAAGGAACAATCCGACAAGGTAAAATGTGTTCGGTTTATTGTGACTATAACATTTACGGTATGCTCAAAGAAGATTACAAACGAAATTAGGTTACTAAATGTTTGATATAAACTCTTATTTACAAAATCTGATTTCTCGTTGTAAGGATGCTTTTGGCGCACGGCTGCTTTATGTTGGATTTATGGGAAGTTACTTGCGCGGTGAAGCAACCGAAAACAGCGACATTGATGTGTTTGTTGTAATTGATAACATCAACCTTTCCGACATGGACACTTACCGCGAAATTATTAAGGGTCTTGGAAATTATGACAAGTCCTGCGGATTTATCTGCGGCAAGGACGAAATGAAAAGCTGGTCGCCGCTTGAAACCTGCCAGCTGCTTTATACAACAAAGGATGTTTACGGAAAGCTTGAACCGCTGCTTACGCCATTTACGCGAGAAGATGAAATTAACTATGTAAAGTTTTGTCTTGGAAATCTTTATCACGAGTTATGCCACCGCTACATTCATAGGCCTCGCGAAAAGAATATTGAAAAGTTTCGCGGCACCTGTAAGTTTTTCTTTTTTTTGATTCAGAATCTGCATTATCTTGAAACCGGCAATTTTATTTTGAAAAAGGCAGATTTGAAAGCCGCCGTGTCCGAATCAGACCGCCGCATTCTTGAGTTTGCTTCGCTCCCGGATGATTTTGATTTTGACGCAGTGATGTCGGAGACTTTTAAGTGGTGCCAGAACGCCTTCAAGCGGCTGGATTTGATTTCGCGGCAGTCGTAAAATGGAGCAATTATGGAACGAAAAGAAAAAGTTATTCTTACAAATATGTGCATGATTTTTGACGGAACAAAGCTTCTGGTGCAGAAAAAGGTTGGCAAGGGTTTTAAGGGGATCACCTGTCCCGGCGGTCATGTTGACGAAAATGAACCGATTGTAGATTCTGTAATTCGTGAAGTAAAAGAAGAAACCGGCCTTACAATTAAAGACCCAAAACTCTGCGGCATAAAAGACTGGTTCGAACAAGACGGCAGCCGCTATATGGTTTTTGTTTTTAAGGCAACAGATTTTTCGGGCACCTTGCAATCATCCGAAGAAGGTAAGGTTTTCTGGGTAGAGCCTTCGGCGCTTCAAAATTATTCCACCATGTGGCACTTTGAAACAATGCTAAAACTTGTACTGGACGAAAAGTATTCCGAGTTGTTTCTGGATGCTGATGATAACTGGAAGCCTGTGTTGAAATAAGGGAGGATAAGTGATGGACACTTTTGTAGACGAACGGGATTTTAAAATTCTTGAGGCGGACAAATATACTTTTTTTGTTTTGTCCAGAATTATGACGCGGGAATGCGAGCTGCTTTTAAGCGACCATAGCCGCATGATTATCTGTTATTCGACCAGTCCTTTTCCTGTTTGGATCTGGACTGTGGATGACGCTACCGAAGACGAAATGGAAAATACCTACAAGCTTGCTGACCAGCACGGATTTTTGGACGGCAACCACGGCATAAATATGAAGTACGAGCTTGCTGAATATTTTATGAAACGCGCTCTGGGCGACGGCAAAAAACTTTCCATTTTGAAAAACATGTTTGCCTACGACTGCCTTAATCCTGTGGAGCCTGAAAAAGTTACCCCGACAGATGGGGAGATTTATCATTGCACGGAGCAGGATTTAGAAACTCTTACAGATTTTAAAGAAACCTTTCACACCGAACTTCAGCTTGATTTAACCGACCGCGAAGGCTACAGAAAATCTTCCAAGGCGCTTATTGAAGACGGCCACACTTACCTTTGGAAAAACGCAGAAGGCACTTTTGTTGCAAGCTGCGATTTCAGAGTCACCGGCAACATGGCAAGTCTTGGTCTTGTTTTTACCCGCAAGGATTTCCGCCGCAAGCACTACGCAGAAAATCTTGTTTACCAGGTTACAAAAGTTGCAGCAGACTCAGGCTACATTCCAATGCTCTACACCGATGCCGACTATGCTGCTTCGAATGCCTGCTATGTAAAGCTTGGTTATGTTCTGCAGGGAAAGCTTTGTACAATAGGATAACAAGGAAAAATATGGAAATTTGGGACGCATACAATTCTAACTTTGAAAAAATTGAAGGCATGACTCTTGTTCGCGAGGAAGAGGATAAGATTCCTGCCGGCGTTTATCATATAGTTTGTCATGTGCTGGTACGGCATGTGGATGGGACTTATCTTTTGATGCAGCGAGACCCGACCAAACCTGCGTATCCGAATTATTGGGAAGCAACTGCGGGAGGTTCTGTTCTGCAAGGCGAAACTGTGCTGGAAGGAGCCTTCCGTGAGCTTCGTGAAGAAACCGGAATTGTTGCACAGTCACTTGAAGAATTGGATCGAAGTGTTGGGGAAACTGCCTTGCACGTAAGATATTTATGCGTGACTGACTGTGACAAAAACAGTGTGAAGCTGCAAGCTGGCGAAACCTGCGCATACAAATGGGCAACCGCAGCAGAAGTTTTAGCAATGCCACAATCCGAATTAATAAGCTGGCCCATGAGGAAACATATTAAATAAACTTCAGAACATCCATCTGTTTTTCGGCGTGGTCAAAATCATCAAGAATCGGGCAAGGAACATGAGGCTCAAAGGCAAGCTCGTGAAACCAGGTGCATTGAACAGGATGCATTCCGGCTTCGCGAGCAGCGTATAATTCACGAGAGCCACCGTCACCAACATAGAGGCAGTCTGCGGCAGTAACACCTAATCGCTCTGTCATCATGCTAAACATTTTCTGGCTTGGTTTACAGATTCCAATTTCATAAGAAATCAGCGGAACATCAAAATAAGGAAACAATACGCAGGCCCTTATAAAATCGCGTTCATCAGAAAATGTGTTTGTCATAAGACCGATTTTTATTCCGCGTGCTTTGAGCTCCTGCAAGAGCTGAACCGACTCCTTTGGAATTGCAGAAAAAGTATCCTGAAGTGCGGCATGCCTGTGTGACATTACAAGCTCAACTTTTTGGGGTGTATATTGACCAAGCTGGCGGAGTGAAGTTTCTATTCCCTGCGCAAAAGTGATTTTTCCAAGAGTTCTGTCATTTTCTGTTGCGTGCCAGTATTTTCTGTATTCTTCAAGCAGCGTGCCGAGCCCCAGGTCTTCTGCAACATTTTCACTAAAATAAGTTTTGCCTTCAAACAAAGTTACAAGCGTTTCGAACATGTCAAAAATTACGGCTTTAATCATGTTTGGGATTTTATCATATTGTGAGAAAAAATTCTGTGGAAATTCCTAATTTTTGATAAAGTTCATTACATCAACACGCTCCAGCCCATTAAACGTAATATTTCCTTTTTTAATGTAATAAAGCGTGTGACATTTTTCCCAGTGAACGCCTTTCTGCTGGCACGTTCCGGCATAGTCGAAACCGAAAGATTCAATTTCATCTTTTATCATTTTGAGCGAATAAGTTTTCTTTTTTCCTTCCCGGTCGCGCCAATTGCTAAGGTGAAGCGGGAGAATCGAAAGACAACCACCCGCTTTTAATACCCGCTGTGATTCTTCAAAAAGCATATATTTACCCTTGCCGTCTCCACCATGAAGCGCATCATATAACAAAACTAAATCCAGAGAGTCGTTTTCAAAATCCTCCAGATTATGAACTTCCTTGTTGATTAAAGTTATGTTCTTCAGTCCTCTGGCTGCAATCTTATCGCCCACTTCTTTCTGACAGGCAGGGTTGCAATCAATTCCGTAAATTGTTCCCTTCGGATACGCATTACTCAAGGCAAACAGGTGTTCGCCAAAGCCGTAACCGAAATCAAGAATTGTGGGAGCGACTTTTACATCCGGTGCCAGTGGCATTTCCAGAAATAATTCCTTACCATCAGTTTTTTCCCACAGCGCAATATCGTCGTATAAATGTTCGTTTGTGTTTGAATAATTCATTTTACGGTCTCCGCTTTTCGTAATAAACAAAATCGCTGTCACGACGCACTTCTGTGTATCCAAGCTTATGATAAAAAGCATTTGTTCGCACATTCCAGATTGGTGTATCAAGTGTGAAGATTTTTATTTCCGGGAAATGTTCTTCAATCTGCTGCATCATAAAACTACCGTAGCCCTTGTGGAAATGCTCGGGCTCTACAAAAATTCTTCCGATGTTCATTCCATCATCTTTTGTAAAAAGAATTGCCCCGCCGATAGTTTTATAATCTTCCATCAGTTTATAAAGACAGCCCATCCTCGCCATCTTTGTATGATATGCAAGCGAATTATATCCCGGAGGACCGCCAGCGCAACTTGCTCCAACTTCAACATCAGAATCAAAGGCATGTTTGGAAATAGCAACAAGAGAAACAGCATCTGCAGTACCGGCTTTCAAAAATTGTAAACTCATAAATCTATTATAACACAGGTTCAATGTATTTCTGAATAAAATCTACGCGGTCAAAAATCGTCGGCTTAAAATATGAGGCAACAGCTACAACTCTTTTCTTTTCTGGATTGATGTAAATTACGTTACCGCTGTTTCCAATTGCTGCGTAAATCCCCTTCTTTCTGCTGATAATCCACCAGAGGTAACCGTAGTCCATTCCGCGGAAATGTTTACCTTCAACAGTGCGGGGGTTGGTCATCTCGCGGATCCATTTTGAAGAAACAATCTGCTGACCGTTGAACATTCCTTTGTTTAAACACATCAGTCCGATTTTTGCCATATCTTCGGCAGTCATACAAAGTCCGTAACCCGGAGTTCCTAGATTCTGGCGGTCACTAAACCATACGTTTGTTTTCGGAGTTTTTTTTATTGTGAACTGTTTGTGCTCTTCTGCAGTTTTTGCAATGTATACTTTGTGAGCCGGAATGCCAAGCGGTTCAAACAAAAACTTGTTCGCGTAGTCTACAGTTATCATGCCGGTTGCCTTATAAAGAATGCCGGAGAGAATATGAATACAAACTGATGAATACTTGAACTCATCTGTGAGGCCTTTTCGTCCGCCAAGAAAATCCAGCGAAGTGTAAGTCCAGTTTTCGCTGATGCACACCTTAGACCACGGATCGCCCTTACTCTTGTACGGCGCCCTCATTGTAAGCAGGTGTTTGATTGTTACATCATAAATTGTCTTTTCGCCGCGCTTTACTTTGTATTCCGGGAAATAATCGAGCACTTTGTCGTCAACGCTTTTAATCTGGCCTTTATCAATTGCAATACCAATTAACAGTGCAAAAACACTTTTTGTTACAGACATAACATGCACGCAGTCAGTCGCCTTGTAGTTGTTCCAGCAGTCGGAATAAACTTTTTCGCCGTTCTTGTAAGCTGTCACCTGGCAGATGTTCGGTTGTTCAGTTTCAATAAGATTGTGAAGTTCATTTTTGTTCATACTTTGGATTATTGTAATCAATTTTTAATTAGTCAAGAAAAGTTTTAAGATTTTTTTATTCTTTATATTCCAAGTTTTTCTTTCCAGTATTTTTCTTCCATAATTTCAACGCCAAGATATTTACTGAATCTGAGGAAGGCGTCTTCAATTGCGGAAATCATTTCATCTGTGATTTTGATTTCACTTTCCCACCACCAGTTTTTGATTTTTAGCGGTTCGGTGCCTCGACAAGGTTCCGGCTCAAAGCGGGCAACAAACTGATTTTTATAAAGCACCGGAAGAACATAATATCCAAACTTTCTTTTTGCAGCAGGAGTATAAACTTCCCAGGTATATTCAAAATCAAAAAGTTCCTGAATCATGCCGCGGTCCCAGATTAAATTGTCGAGCGGGGCGATAAACTGTGCGACATTTTTTCTTGCGGGTTTTCCAAGCAGCGGTTCGTCTTCTTTTCTTATATAAAAGATTTCCTTTGAGCCTTCAATTGAAAGATTTATGAGTTCGCCTTCACTAACAAGCTCCTGTAAAACTTTAGTACGAAGTGCTTTATCCTGAACATAAAAACCAAGCCAGGTGCCGCCGTTTTTATTCCACACAAGACCAACAGCACCAATACGTCTTTTTACATACCACTTTGCAAAATCATAATCAGTTTTGAAAGGATCTTTTGCCCGAAGGATTTCTTTTGGAAAAAGCCGTTCACTTAAATCATAAATCTTGTGAGTTTTGAGCTTGGAACTTATGCCCAGCACCCCAGAATGATAAAGATAATCAAGTGCCGCACTCGAAAGCTTTTTATGCCCCCATTTGCCTGAATCAGCGTGTTCCCCAATATTAATTTTAGTAGCTGGCAGCGGTCCGTTTGTGCGAATGTATTCTGTAATTTCATCAAGAAGCTCTAAAGCCGCAAGTGATTTTCTCCAGGTAAGAATATCCTTTAACTGTTCAACAGTTTTCTGTCGGATGCGGGTCATTGCAGGGTAATCGGCAGTTGGAATAATTCCAATCATTTTATCAGCAGCATCGTAGAGTGTGCGTCCTTTATAAAGCAAATCAAATAAAACTTCTGGTTTATAATTTTTAACACGTGACTGCAGTACAAGGTCAGCATTACGACCAACAACATTCAAAGGGTCATACTGAATGCAGCGAACCTTGTTCATATATTCTGTAACACCGTCACTTCCCTTAAGGTTCCCGTTCCCATTAAGGTTCTGATAATTTATAAGAAAACTTCTCGCGGCATCTTTACTTATTTTAATCACACTGTATTATAGCATACAATCTGCGAGAAATGATATAATTTGATTATTTCAAGTTATTATCCATTTTTATGATTGTTTTGATTGTTGTTTTGATATCTTTTTCAGGGATGCCTTCGAACATTTTTTTCATAATCTGACTGCTGGTTTCATTGTTTTTGTCACAGAACTTCAGACAGGCTTTTGTGACTACAATACGCTGTTTTCGTTTATCATGTTTGTCTTCCTGAAATTTTATAAAACCTTTCTTTTCCAACTTAAGAAGAATCTGTTTTACATTCTGATGTGAGCTGCCGAGGATTTCTGCTAAATCATTAATGGTTGGTGCCTCTTTACAGAAGCTTATGCAGATAATTGCAAAGAACTGCTTCCAGCTGATTTCTTTCATCGTATTATCAGCGATTGTCTGAAAGCGGTTTTCAAAGGCACTTAAAAGTCCAATCAAAAAATACTCCGGCGGGATATTGGAAAAATCAACCTTGTCACTTTTGATTACGGCATCTAGTTTCATAGCGGGGTTATCCTCATAAAGTGATTTTATGCATTAAGAAAATCAATGACAGGTTCAATAAATTTTATGTCAGAAACATCGTAAGAGTGGTCTATGAACTTGCCCTGTTCCTGCTGTTTTGGGTCTTTTGATTTTTTCAAAGAGCTTGCAAACATTTTCATTGCGAGCTTAAAAGGGAATTTCATTTTGTCGTAATTGATTCCTCCCTGGCAATAGAATACTTTGATGTATTGCTTTTGCTCATCAGAAAGAAGTTTGCCCATTGCAACTTCAACTTCCGGTGCTTCATTTGGGCTGGCTCCTACTGCAACAATGGCGAGCTTTTTGTCTTTAAGGTTAGCTGCTTTTTCTAAGAACCATTCCAGCTTTACAACTTTACCTGCCATGCACCATCCGGCGAAAATAATAGCATCATACTCGTTGAAGAAAGTTTCGGTTTTCTTCTGGACATCTTTAAGGGTGAAAATATCTGCCTCTGATTTTTCTGCAATCCATTCTGCATATTGCTTTGTGAAACCTGTTTGTGATGTGTAAACAATGAGTGTTTTCATAATTGCCTCCAATATGTAATATATTACCTATATAATAAAGGTAACATATTACATATATAAAAGCAAGTTATTTTTATATTACACAATAAAGACATTCTTTAATTGACATAAAAAATATTTTTCTTTAATTTCAAATTAATATTAAAATATTAGCATCAGAACATTTTAAGGAAGTAACAATATGGAACTTTGGGACGCTTATAATTCAAACTATGAAAAAATTGAAGGGATGACGCTTGTTCGCGATGAAGAGATTCCGCAGGGTGTTTATCATCTGGTGTGTGAAGTACTGGTGCGGCATGTGGACGGAACTTATCTTTTGATGAAGCGCGCCCCGACCAAGCCGCTTTACCCGAATATGTGGGAAGCCACTGCGGGTGGTTCTGCTTTGCAGGGTGAAACTGCAGAACAGGGCGCGATGCGCGAGCTGCGAGAAGAAACAGGTATTGTCGCTGAAACGCTTGAGCCTCTGGACAGGACCTTGGGGCAGACCTGCTGGCATGTAAGATTTTTGTGCGTGACTGATTGCAATAAAAATTCTATCAAGTTGCAGGCGGGTGAAACCTGTGATTTCAGATGGGCAACGGCACAAGAAGTTCTTGCAATGACTGAATCGGAACTGGTTGGCTGGCAGATGAAGAAATTTATTAAATAATGTGTAAAAAACGCATATAACTAAACTCGGTATATTAAAGGCAGAAGGCTTGAGATAGAATCTCATTAGACAATATGAAGTACAGAAACGCGCAGGACATTTTTCCGGAGACTCTTTTGAAACAGATTCAGCGATATGTTTCGGGGGAGACTATTTATATTCCGGCCGGAAGCGGAAAAAAGTCGTGGGGTGAAACTTCGGGTTATCAGCAGTTTATCCGTGAACGAAACAGTACGATTAAAGCAGACTTTGCGGCGGGCAAAACGATTGATGACCTTATGGAAAAATATTGTCTTTCTTATGATTCGATAAAACGAATTGTTTACAGTAAGAAGGAGATATCTATGTTAAAGTACAGTGCAACTTTGGAATCGGCAAAGGCATATGCCGAGGTAGAAAAACTTGACGCCTGGATTCATCTTTACTTGAATGAAGAAGGCCGCAATATAGCATTTTCTGACGGTTTGAAAAAGTTCGACAGATATTATTTCAGCCCGTCGCTGGTACCGATTAATCTTTTTAAGAGATGCTCAGGCCCGGAACCGGAAATGAAATACCGCGTTGATCCGGGCTGGTGGGAACATAAACTTGGCGAACTGAAAAAGGTAATTGAAGCAACGCCAGACTTTGTCGAAAAGTGCGCGCCGATGTTCGTTGAATATACTGGCGGCGAGTTTGTTCTGAATGACGGAAACCATCGCCTGCAAGCCTACAAGGATCTTGGTATTGAAAAAGCCTGGGTAATTTTCTGGATTACCGAGGAAGAAGAATATCAGGACTTTATGAAAAAGTACGGTGAGCTTGTGAAAGATTGTGTGGTTATTAGAAAATAGTGTCATTATCGGGCTTGACCCGATAATCTATAAATTAAGAAAGATTTCCGTATCGAGCACGGGAATGACATTTATACTTCAGAGGTTGAGGCAACATTTAGCCACATATTGAATACAATCGCTGGTTCCGCTGCAACCGTGGTAAGTTTCCGTTGCAGCTGGATACAGGAAAAATGTCGGAAGAAGAAACTGCGGATAGAATTGCGGAATTTGTAAAAGCACTGCCGGAGTAAGGGAAAATTTGCTGTCTGAAAGCATAAAACCATGCTATACTATTAAGTAATTTATGCTTTTAGAAAATAAAATGTTTCTTAATTATGAAAGTCGCTTCGATGTTTTGAATGAAAAGCCCTCAGAAATTCCTGTTGAATTAACTCAGGCACAGGCAATTGAGGATTTGAATCAATGTGTTTATCTTCTTGAAACTTCCTGTGTTAGTTATATTGAACAGCGTGAAAAAATCAATTTTCAAGAAAGATATAATCAGGTTCTTGAGGAATTAAAAAGCCGTCCGACTGTTCGAATAGAATATTTTCTGATGAGCCTACTTGGAAAACTTACGGATGGCATAAAAGATTTGCATTCCTCTTTCTCTTGCGAAATCACCGAAAATAATCAGACAAGAACTTTTGTTCGACGGTTCATTCCAAAAACGGTTGTTTATTTTTCAAGCGGCTATTTTATCAAAAAAGGAAAACATTTTATTTCCACAGACAATTCTTCAATGATGTTGGACGGCGAAATTCCAAATCAGAAAACAAAAATCATAGAGAAATCACAATTGTATTTTGTTCCAGTTCTTCATAATTCAAAAAATCTGTATAAAGCAGCAAAGTTTTTTACGTGGAGTTTCCCAGAAGAAAAAGATTTTCTTATTAATGGGCAAACTGTGAATTTTTCAAAACAGAATTTTGAGCTTGAAAGCTCATGGAAATCACTTCAATCTAAATACAGAAATTCACGCACAAATTATTATTTTATCATGCCTGATTGTTCAATGCCGTGGGATTTGCAAAAACAGCATTATGATATTTTACATGAAAATATGAACGGTATTCGTACGAAGAAAAATCTAATCATAGATAACCGCTGGAATTGTGGTGGTATTCCTCTACATCAATTAAAGTTTTTCTGCGAATTGTTTGGATATAATTCAAATATAATAGATGATTTTATAAACAGAGATATTCCTCGCGACGAAGATATTCTTGAAGGAAAATGCTTTCTTTCGAATCCGATTGTTCAAAAAGAAATTGAAATATCTGAAAAAAGCGGAGACTGGAAATATAAATCTCGGCTTTTGAATTTTTACAAAAATGAACTTACACAGCTTCAAAATGGAAAAACTCGTTGGAGCGACAATGAAGATCCTGATGGTCCTCATCATCACCTTGGCGAAAAGACTTCTTATAAAGGCAGGATCATTTTGCTTGTTGATGCAAGAACTGCCTCTATGGGCGAACAATTATATTTGACTATAAAAGAAGATTTTGGATATAAGAATATCGTGTTAGTGGGAACGAATACTTGTGGCTGCATGTCTTATGGCAATCCTTATCAGTACTATCTTAAAAACAGCGGAATTACACTGTGTCTTTCTTCCAGAACAGAAGCTTTTTCTAGTGATAATTTTGCAAAAGAATATTTGGAAGGCCGCGGATTAATTCCAGATTATTGGGCAACAACAGATGTAGAGTTGGAAGAGACACTTGATTGTTTATGTAAATGAGGAAAGTGATGATTGAAAATTTAAATCTCCCCGAAAAAATCAAACATCTCATCTCAGAAAAAAACTTTACCTCAGATGACATCGGAAAATCAAATGCAAAGGTTTTGATGTTTGATGACTGCGTGCTTAAGATTGAACCGCGTTCTGCCCGCAATGAAAAATCCATTGAGGTTTTGCGCTGGCTGCAGGGAAAGTTGCCGGTTCCAAAAATCCTTGCGTATGAAATTGACGAAGCCGCAGGCCTTCAGTACCTTCTTATGAGCAAGGTTCCTGGCATTATGAGCTGCAATGAATATTACATGGAACGTCCGGGCGTACTGATGGCACATCTGGCTGAAGCTCTTAAGCTTTTGTGGAGTGTGGACATTTCTGACTGTCCCCGCATCATAACCTTTGACGACGAACTTAAACAAGCCCGATATCGCGTTGAAAATAATCTTGTAGATGTTGATGACGCCGAGCCCGAAACTTATGGGCCAGGCGGTTTTGAAAATCCTATGGCGCTACTTGGATGGCTTGAAGCAAACCGCCCGCAATTTGAGCCTGTGCTGTCACACGGAGATTTCTGCCTCCCGAATATTTTTATTGACGGCGACAAGCTTGGTGGTTTTATAGACCTTGGCGATACCGGCGTTGGTGACAAATGGTGCGACATTGCACTCTGCTACCGAAGCCTCAAACACAATGCCGACGGCACCTGGGGCAAAAAAGTTTATCCAGATTTTAAGCCAGAATTATTGTTTGAGGCGTTGGGTCTGGAACCCGACTGGGAAAAAATCAGATATTATATTTTGCTGGATGAGTTGTTTTAATTTGATGTGTGCCAGAGAAAGTATAAGACAAAAAATGAACACAGCCATTTTAAGCAGTTCTGATAAATATACAACTTTCTCTTTTGGTGGCAAAACACTGACTTTCCGAACTTGTAATGGTTTGAAAAAATATACAAAAATATTCTTGTGGGATAATGGCTACATTGAAGTCATGTCAAAGTATAACAAGGAAAAATTCCTTTTCCCAATCAAAGAGGTAAATATCGAATATGCCTGAAAAAGAACTTCAGAAAATTGCTGATAATGCAAAAACGAGGGGATTTAACAGATACAGAAATTAATACTATCCAAAAGTTTATTCAGGCAAATTACATTGATATGTATAAAACTTGGAAAGATTTTGGCTGTGGAGATTTCTTTAATAAATAGAATTAGTGTTTTGGTTGATGACCTTCCAAAAATTGCAGGTCGTTATACCATAAAAAAATACAATAGACTACTTTTAAAAATGCATGTAAAATTAAAACAACAGAAGTAGTGTAAGTGCAGAAGATTTAATGGAGAAAGGAATATGTACGACATAATTATCATAGGTGCAGGACCTGCCGGTGCGACACTGGCCAGACTTGTTGCAGCACAAAAAAAAGTTTTATTAATCGATAAAAAGAAAAATAACGAAAAATGCTGCGGTGGTCTTATTGCACCTGATGCCCAGAAAATTCTTGCTTCGTTCGATATAGGGATTCCAAAAGACGTTGTTGCCGACCCTCAGCTTTTTTATGTGCGCTCTATTGATCTTGAAACAAAAAGAGAACAGAAATATCAGAGGCATTATACTAACATTAATAGAAAGCTTTTTGATGAATATACACTAAAAATCCTTCCAAAAAATGTAACTTATAAAAACGATGTGATGTATCTTAATCACAAAGAAACTGATACTGGTGTAACTGTCCAGCTTATAAAAAATGGAAAGACATTCGAAGAAAAATGCAGTCTCCTTGTTGGCGCTGATGGAGCTTATTCAAGGGTTCGCCTTAATCTTTATAATGATTTTAAAAAGCTCCGGAAATACATTGCAATTCAGGGAGAATACAAGAAAAATTCGGACATAAAACATTATGCTGTTTTTTTTGACCGCACTCTTACTGATTTTTATTCCTGGCTCATTCCAAAAGATGACAGGGTTTTAATCGGCGGAGCATTTAAAGAAAAAAATAATCCAAAAAATAGATTTGACTCCCTTATCTCGAAAATTACAGGCTCTTATTACAAAACAGGAAAATGTCTTTCTACCGATGCGTGCTATATTTTAAAACCACGTCTTAAAGATATTAAAAATGGAAATGACCGTATCTTTTTAATCGGCGAAGCGGCAGGATATATAAGTCCAAGCTCATCCGAAGGATTCAGCTACGCATATAAAAGTGCAATAGCCCTTTCAAAAGCAATCTTAAAAAACAGTAACAGGATAAAAGCAAATTATAAAAAAAATACAAAATCACTCCGGCTGAATATCTTTATTAAAAACCTTAAAGCAATCGTGATGTACAATAAAAATCTACGTAACCTGATTTTTATGACAAAAATCAGCAGTCTTAAAAAATTATAATAAGGAGATTTAAGCATGAAAAAAAGTTTTTACTGGCTATATGTTTATTTCTAACCTTTACAGGCTGTAATAAAGAAAATAATAATAAAGAGAATGAAAAACCTGATGAAGTTTTAGAAGAACAGGAAGCAGCTGTCTCGAATTATGAATATTTTTGTGTAAATTCTTCCGCAGGAATTAAAGTTCGTGAAAAATGCCAAGGCCGGAGGGCAATCCGACATAACGGGTGACCAAGAGGCCATAAACCGGGCAGCTACCCTAAATTCTGCTCTTCTTGGCATTTACGATGTAATTATATACTACGAAAACAGTAAAGTCAATGGTTGACGCCCTTCAATAATTGCGTGTTGTTATACAAGATGAAAAAGGAATGTATGAACCAACACATAATGGGTGTGATTTGATTTATAAAGATTGGATTGTAGGATTAAACAAAGGGTATCGTGAAAACGGAAAGTATGTTACAACTGATAATTTTATAGTGACTTCATTTAAAAGAAATGAAGAAAAGGAAACAAATGACACCATAGCGTACGCTGCCACTTTTACTCCAGACACGAATAGGTCTGAAAACCTTCTCTCTGATGAAATAATAATCCATTCTGCACCAAAAGTCAAATTAAGCTTTGAGGTTGACGACCCTTCAAAAATTGCTGGTCGTTATACACAATTGTGTATTTCCTTGTATATTTCCAAATCTGCATTTACACCTTTGATTTTACATTATCTGATGTAATTGTATTAAATGCGTATTTGGATTCAACCTTGCATTTTTCTCTGTTTTCGTCTATTTCGCAAACTGTAAAACAGACTTATTTAATAGACAACCTCCAAATCTTCATCAACTTCCTGTTTATCATCAAGAACCTTGCCATTCTTTTTGACATATTCAAGAACATAATCTTTATCATCTTCAAGGCTTTTTCGATAGAGATTTTCAAAGTCACCCTTGCTGACATTACCTGTAATCTGGTAAGTTTTTTTGTCAGTCTTACTTTCATAACAAAATAGCGAACAGTCTGGAGCAAGATAAAATAATCTTCCGAACTTGAGTTCAAAATCATAATATTTTTCTGTGAAATCTGGAATCAAATTACTCATAACAAATCCTCATAAATCTTATATGCTGTTGAAAAACATTCTTTCATAAAATCGAGTTTTATTCCACCACAACCTCTTGCTTCTCCGAAGTGTGCAAATGATTCAACCCTTATAAGCAAATCTTTGAATATACCACTATTTTTATTCCAATACTCCTGTTTGTGAAAATACCCATTTGAAATCAAACCGTTGGACATAGCGTCAAACAAGTCACCTATTCCGTTTTTGTTATCAACATTAGTTCTTAAATCAGAACTGATAAGGTTGACGACCCTTCAAAAATTGCTGGTCGTTATACAAAATTGATTTGACTTTTAGTTCTTCATCTGTTATAGTTAAGGAAACAACGCGAGTTGTATCGGCTACACGTTCATCGTGTACAGTGCCGTCGTCGCTGGCTGTCTCCATGAGAACGCCAGCTTTTTTTATTTTGTTTAAAATCTGACTTTCCCTTTCTTCATGAGTGCTGATAGAAATGTTTAATCCGTCACGTTTGATTACCACCGACATTATGTTTTTCTGCTCATCGTTTTTGATAAACGACTTCACGTACAAAGTGGTGCCACCTTTTTCTTCTGCAATGAAACATGGGTCTGCAAGGGTGTCATGAATAGCACCGATTAAATCCTGCCGGTTCTTTTTTTTCAGTTTCTCAAACTGATTTTCACCCAGCTTTACCTTTCCGTTAGGAGTGTTAATTGGTGTTCCTAAATACTTTTTAAAGGTTGACGACCCTTAAAAAATTGCTGGTCGTTATACATAAACTTGATAAACTTTCTCCAGAAGAACGAGAAATGTATCTTGAATTATGTGAAAAAGCGGAGGAGTAACAAGGGGCGGCAGAGGTGCAAGTGCTGGTTTAAGAGGAATGATAAGTGAAACAGTTCCAAGTGGTTTAAAATTAAATGAGAGTTTACCTGTTTCAGAGTTTGGGGAAAGTTATGAAGGATATTATAGTGGGATAAAGGCTGTGAGAAAAGTAATTACAGAAAAAGCAGGACAAGTTACAGGAGCATTTAATCATAAAGAATTAGGCGATATTGATGTTGTATGGGGTAAAGTAACGGATGCAAAAAAACATAAAGGATTTGGGCTTTCTCATATACTAGATAAACACCCGACATTTGACGTAAACCTTATTCCAGAAATAATTAAAAATGGAACTTTTGATAACCCCAAAAAGAAAGACCTTAAAAAGATGCAGAATATAAATATTAAGTACAAAAATTATAAATTAGGAATAAGAAATGGTTATAATGTTGATAATAAAAAGGTTAGGTCAAATAGGTGGATAGTGACTAGTTATGAAGAAGATTAAGAAAGGATTCTTTACGCAAAGCACGCACCGTAAAGTTTTACATTCAAAATGACGTGTCTGAAAAACCTTTCTGTGATTACACTTCGTTTGCCCGACAACCAAGTAGGGGTCGAAGGTTATCCGTGTAACTATGTACATAATAACATATTGTGAGGAAAAGTCAAGGGAATATGCTTCCGATAGCGAATAAGGAACAACTTAAAAAATTAAAAGCACAGTATTCTCATTTAGAGTTCAGGTTGACGACCCTTCAAAAATTGCTGGTCGTTATACCTGTGTATCTCTTTATTTTAACACGTTTTTCTCAATCGGGTTAGTACTGCTTGAACAACACCCACTCCTATGATAGTTTTTAGAAATGGACAAAAAACTATTACTTACAAAATTCCCAGATTACAACAACTGTCTTGTAAATTTCGCAAACTCAATGCTCAAAAAGTTTGGGTGTAAAACATTGGCAAACACGCTCCCATTGGCAGACAAATATCTGACTGGAAATCACAAAAATATAGTTGTACTTCTTCTTGATGCGCTTGGAACTTCTATTCTGGAAAAGCATCTTGCACCTGATGGATTTTTCCGTTCACATGTCGTGGGGTCTTTTGAATCTGTGTATCCTCCTACAACCGTTGCGGCTACAACATCGGTAATGAGCGGCTTGTATCCAAATGAACATGGCTGGCTTGGCTGGGACATTTATTATCCCAAACTCACCAAGAATGTTACCGTATTCCGAAATAATGAACAACTGAATGAAAAGCAGGGGGCAAAACCTAAGGTCGATGCTCAGGGTAAATCAGTCTGGACTTATGATTCTCTGAATAAAAATGTTCCGGCTGCAGATTTTCATTGTGGCTTTACATTCACTCCATATAAATCAATTGTCGAACAGATTAACGAGGCCGGCGGAAAAGCCTATTTTTCTATGCCTTTCCAACCGCCGTTCCCTCAAACTTTAGATGCAATTTTAGAGCGGATAAAAACGCTTTGTAATAAACCAGACAAAAAATTTATTTACGCATACTGGAATGAACCGGATTCTACAATGCATTCAACTGGCACATTCAGCAAAAACACGCACGAAATCATGCTTTCTCTTGAAAAGCAGATAGAACAGTTTGCCTCAGAGCTTTCTGACACTCAGCTTTTTATCATTGCGGATCACGGCCACATGGACAGTAAAAATCTTTGTATTCTTGATTACCCCGAAATTATGAATTGTCTTGTGCGTCTGCCTTCACTGGAACCTCGCACAATCAATCTTTTTGTAAAGGACGAGTGCAAGGAAAATTTCCCCGCCCTTTTTCAGAAAACTTTTGGTGATGATTTTCTTTTGATGACAAGAGAAGAAGTTTTGGAAAATAAAGTTTTTGGAATTGGGAAAATGCATCGGGATTTGTCTGGTATGATTGGTGATTTTGTTGCCTTTGCGATATCCGAAAAATCAATTTTGAAAACTCATTATGAAGCGCAACAAATGCCAGGTGAACATGCAGGCCTCACAAAAGAAGAAATGACAATTCCGTTGATTGTGATTGATATATAAGGAGAATTAAAAACTATGAACATTACATCAAAACAATTTCAATTATTATCGGATATAAATCTGGTGTGGGATTTTCTTTTCGTCATTTTATTGACTTCTCCTATTTTTACTTTTAAAATAGGAGAAGTAGGACTTTGGTAGGAGATGCGAAGTTTTAATTATTCAAAGCTTTATCCTTTCTGCCTACCGCGATTTTGAAGAACGGCTTAATCTTATTGATGAAAAAATTTCTGCCCTCGAAATGGTTGAAAAAGTAACAGGTACCCGTCTTGGAAAATTTACAAAAAGCGACATACAGGAAGCTTAGCCCGCCAGACTATAGAAAAAGCCCTGAAGCAGCTTTGCGATTCTGGAAAACTAAAAAAGCAGGGAAGCGGCAGCAAGACTTTTTATGTTAGGGTTTCATAAGGTTGACGATCCTCTAAAAATTGCGGATCATTATATTTATTTGTCATAGTCTGCTGGTTCTGTGGAAGGAACTTTTGCAAGGACGGCATTGAATTTATCTTTTGAAGCCTGCTGAGCTCTGTTTTCGAGATAGTGCTGAGTTTCAAAAGCTGCAATTTTTTCGGCGACTGCAGACACGATAAACTGATTGATTGAGATATTATCCTGTACTGCAATTTCTTTTACAGCTGTGTGATAAGAATCTGGTAATCTAAGGCTTAATGAACTCATCTTATACCTCCTGCATTTCATCCAAAAATTCTTTTGGAGTTAATATCTTCATTCCTAAAGTTTGAGCTTCCTGAAAGTCTTTTTTATTATATGTGACGATGGCATCTGCATTTGAATTGATTGCCACTTCGAGAACATGGTCATCGAATGGATCTTTCAAATATGGCCGCCACAAATAAAAAATCTTTGTCTTGATTCCGACTGCACAAAGATAATCTATAAAATCATTTATGTCGGAATCTGTAAAAATTGTTTTGTTCAAATGACTTTTTAAGATTGCTTCGTACTCCAGAACCAAAGGAACTGAAAGTGCAAAATCAAATAAGTCATTTCCGATTTTGGAAATCAATTCAAATGACTTTCCCTTGTTGCTTTGTAAAGCAGAAAGAATGACATTTGTATCGATTACTATTTTCTGTTTCATTCTTATAGTATTATATATGATACCATTTTTATTGTCAATTTTTTCTTTTCATCTTTTAGCTGCAGATAAACTGTACTAAGCGACAGATTTAGTACGGAATCAGGGTTGCCGCCCCTCCAATTAATAAACATTTTTTCATCTTTTTATTCCAGATACCCGCCATAACACCAGCCGATTGTTCCGGCTTTTATAGATTTGCCATCTTTATCTTTGGCACCTGCAAGAACTTCTACCTGAACCCAGTTGCTGCTTATACCGTCTATTGTTTCGGCATTTCCAAGCTTAAGGATTTTTACTTTTGACCCTTTTTTCATTGTTGTTATGACAGTATTGGAAGTAGCTTCCTGTGAACGTAATCGCAGATTGTCGCTGCAGGTCATTTCTTTGTTTACGGTTACATTTGTATATGCCTTTGTTTGCGGTTGACGACCCTCCAAAAATTGCGGGTCGTTATACCTGTGTTTTTCTTTATTTTAACACGATTTTTTCAATTTTACAAAGAAATATAGTCATTTACACCGACAATTTCTTCCTGATAATCTCTTTCTGCCTGGTATAAACCAATATTACAGAACTGTTTTTCAGTTAATCTTAAAATTCTGACAGTTCCTGTGTCTGGAATATAGTGCTTTATGCGGTTCAGATGTTTTTCTGCACCTTTTCGATTATTAGTAATTCGCATAAAGACTTCGCTTTGTAAAAGAATATATCCATCCCGTACTAAAAATTTTCTTAATTCTGTATAAGCAGCTTTTGTTCCTCTTTTGTTAGTTGGATTAAGTAAAACAAGAATTCTCATATACACCTTCTATTCACTGATTACTTCAATTTTTTCTACCGGTAGAATATCCGGGAGCTTAATCAATTCCGCATTGTTTTCTTCAATTGCTGTCTTAAAACTTTGTATCATGATGTTAATGCCATTTGAAATTGTATTTTTTTCGCCGTTTATCATACAGGCATTATGCAAAACCAGGGTCAACTGTTTTCTCTGCTCACGGCTTAGATTTGTCTGTGAAGAAACAATATCATGTGCAACAACATCAACCATTGCCCGCCAAGGCTCGATCAAATCATCCGCAAGATTAAAACCATTAAACGGGCCTTCATGATGAATTCCGATTGCAGGGTAAAATCCAGCACATACAACATCGCGTATAATTGTATTACGAACAATTGCATATCCATAATTCAAAACAGAATTAATAGGATCATCATTTCTTCGTACAAGTCCAGGATGAAACTGCTGGAAATAAAACTTCGCCGCCAGTCCTTCTATATTTTCAGGGTCATCTGGATTTACTTGCGGAATCATTTCCATCAGTTCCTTTGTTCCATCAAGCCCAAGAAGAGTAAGACATTTTGCCTGGTTTTCAATTTTCTTTTGAACAATCTTTTGCCAAAACTGTCCTTTTATTTCTGAACTCATATTTAATTGAGTTTTTGCAATACTGGCATTTCGAACATTTGCATCATAAGGCAGAACAATACTCGAAGGCATATAATCCTTTCCAATGATTACAAGGCCCACTTTATTTTCACTCAGAACCGAAAGTGCCATTGTTGAGACCCTTATATTTGCGCCGGTACAAATAATCAATTCTAAGTCTTCAAGAGGAACAGAAAGTTTGCGCTTTTTCTTTGGCTCAGGTTCCTGTTCTACAGTCAACTGATTAGCGGTAACATGAAGTTCGCTTGGTTGTGTTATTTCTAAAATCCTAAATCCTTCCATATGAAATTATGATAACATATTTTATATTGATGACAAGTAAAGATTGTGAGTGCGTTGAATCCATACAAAACCAATGAGGCACTACTTGAACAAGCCCCACACTTGTGATAGTGTTTAGTCATACTAATTTCAAGGAGGTTGAGAAAGATTTATGATTGATTCGCGTTTTATTAATTCTTCGACCTCCGCTGTTATTGCATAATGTAAGGCGTTGCGCCTGTCCCACATTTTTGCCTGAAAGCGGAGTTGTTTTGGAATGCCCTCCCGGGTGTTTATTCTAGCTTTTAGGAAAATCAAATTGAAAACAAATAATACAATTACTGCACGCGTTTCTTGCGTACAGAAAAACCAGTTTATGCTTTTGCCGTGTGAAGGTGAAAGCAGAAGCGTAAATGCCGACAAAGAATTGCTCGGAAAACTCAAAGGAAAATTTTACAATCTGGGACTGGAGCCGCCAGTTGTTGGTGACTATGTAAAAGTTATTACAAATGAATATGGCGATGCGCTGATTGATGAAGTGCTTCCACGCGAAACTGTATTCAAACGCCCTAACCGTAGCGGACACTCAGAAGGTTTTGTAAAAAATCTTCTGGAAGAAACTATTGTTGCAAACTTTGATTATGTTTTTATCGTAACTTCGCTGAACCAGAATTATAACGAAAACCGAATTGCGCGATTTGTTTCTATCACGCTGAACACCGGAGCAAAGCCTGTTGTGATTTTGTCAAAAGCAGACCTTTGCGATGACGTAGAACTCAAAGTTGAAATCACAAAAGCAATCTGCGATAAAGCCGATGTAATTGCGATTAGTTCTTTGACAGGTTATGGAATTGAGCAGCTCACGCCGTACCTGCAAAAAGACAAAACAATTGCACTGGTTGGATCTTCGGGAGTTGGTAAATCAACTTTGCTCAACACTCTGAATGGCGGAGACCTTATGAAAGTAAATCATATCCGCGATTCTGATGGCAAGGGACGGCATACCACAACCTACCGACAGTTAGTTAAACTTGAATGCGGCGTTTGGATTATGGATACTCCGGGCCTGCGTGAAATTGGAGTGCTTGACATGGAAGAAGGAATAGACGAAACTTTTTCTGATGTAGTTAATCTTTTTAACAAGTGCAAGTTCAACGACTGCTCGCATACAAATGAGCCTGGTTGTGCAGTTCTTGCGGTCCTGGAAGACGGTACGCTGAGTGAAGAACGCTGGAACACCTACCTTCAGCTTCATCACGAAAACGAATGGGGCAAAGCCAAAATGATGCAGATTGCAAAGTTCACGCGGGAGTATCAGAAAAACCGATATCAGGGTTGGGATTTATAGGAGAGATGTAGGATGACAACAATCTATTTTGTGCGCCATTGCAAACCAGATTCAAGCTGGCAGGATGACAGAACAAGACCTCTTACTCAGGAAGGAGTTGAAGATTCGTTTGAGGTTGCTCGGATTTTGAAAGATAAAAAAATTGATCTTTTTATTTCCAGCCCTTACAAACGAAGCTTTGATTCCATAAAGCCAGCTGCAGAACTTTACAAAAAAGAAATCCAGACTGATGAAAGGCTGCGCGAACGAAAAGCAGGTTCCAATGGTAATAATCACGAAATGTTCCAAAAACGCTGGGCAGATTTTTCGTATGCAGAACCTGATGGTGAATCTATTGGAGTTGTGCAAAAGCGGAATATCGAAGCGCTTGAGGAAATCCTTAAAAATCACGAGGGCAAAACTATCGCGATTGGAACTCATGGTACAGCACTTTCAAGCATAATCAATTATTACGAGCCGTCTTTTAATGCAGACAGCTTTATGGAAATCATTGATTTTATGCCCTGGATTTTGCGAATGGATTTTGACGGAACAAAATATCTTGGCCGCCAGGAAGTTTTTCATATTTATAAAGAATACAAGGGATAGAAAATGACAACAAAAAAAATCAGATTTCTGGAAGAAATTGCCGCCAACGGACATGTTGCCTTAAACATCATGCAGTATGATGGCTGGATTATGCGCTTTTCGAACGGTTACACAGGTCGTGCGAATTCAATAAGCGTTTTATATCCTTCAACTATTCCTGTAGAAGAAAAAATTTCTTATTGTGAAAAATGCTATGAAAAACAAGGATTGCCGGCAAATTTTAAACTGACAGAAAAGGACCAGGAATTATCAGATTTATTGGCAAAACGTGGATATCAGATTGTAACTCCTTCAGATTTAATGGTGCTGGAAAATCTTGAAGCCTTTGAAGATGAAAAATTCTGCAGCTGTGGATTTCTCAAAACCCCAGAAGAATGGCTGCCATATTATTTTGAATTCGAAAATATCACAGATAAAGCAGATCAGGATACTTTCAAAAAAATGCTTTCAAAAGTTATGGTCGATACAGTCTATTTGTTTATTTTCCATGAATGTGAAATAGTTGCATGTGCTTCCGCTGCCATTGAACACGGTTACGCTCTTATTCAGAATATAATTGTAAAATCAGATATGCGTGGTCTGGGCCTTGGAGAAAAGCTTTGCAGAATGCTTCTTACCAGGGCAAAACAACAAGGTGCCAAACATGCATATCTTCAAGTCGTGCAGACAAATGAGATTGCAAAGAGGTTGTACGAAAAACTTGGTTTTAAAAAGGCTTATAGTTACTGGTACATGAAAAAAACTGCCGCTAAATAAGCGAAACTTTGAGAGGTAAAAAATGAACATTACAACAAAACAATTTCAATTATTATCAGACATAAATCTTGTTTGGGATTTTCTCGTAGAAACTTATGACTGGAAAAATGCAAGCGGAAGGCCGGCGCCTTTTTTTGAATATGCCCTTCGTTCTTCCTGGATGGATTCCTCATACAGCTTTTTGAACCGGCTTTGGTTCGACGGCGATAAGGTTGTTGCTTTTGTTTATTACGAAGCTCCGGTAACAGACATTTATTTCAACGTGCGCAAAGGTTATGAGTTTCTTGCTGAGGAACTGATTGATTATGCAATCAGCAATATGCCGAACTTTGGTGGCGAGCAGCAATTTGTTTTTTCTGATGGTCAGCAGTTCTTAAAGGATGTAGCAGTCAAGCGCGGCTATAAGCAGGTTTATGAATATGAGGACATGATTTTTGATTTTAAGAATGAACTGAATTACGAGCTTCCAGCGGGCTATCACTTTGTAGACCATAAGGATATTGATATTGTAAAATGTTCAAAGCTCTGCTGGTATGGTTTTGGTCATGGCGAGCGCGGTGAGTTTAAGGACTGGGATAAATACGATGATTCTCTGGAATGGACACCGGTTAAATCTCACAAAAGTGGCTGGGGTTCTTTCATCTCGCCTTCTCCACATGAGACACCACAATACAACATCATCATAGCAGATGCCACAGAAGAATATGTGTGTTTTTCCGGCATGTGGTGGGTTCCGCAAAATCATCTTGCCTATATGGAACCGCTTTGTACTCACCCCGACTACCGCAAAAAAGGACTTGCAGCAGCGGCACTTACTAAGCATTACTGTACACTTAAACCTCTTGGTGCCACTCACATGACCGGCGGTGAAGATGAGTTCTACAAAAAAATCGGCTATGGCAAAGGTTATCACTGGACATTATGGAAAGCTTTATGAAAAGTACATTACCACCAAATTATAATTCTCTAGCTCAAGCGCTTGTTTCTCTTTTTGGGAACAATATTGCAATTTCTGAAACCGACAGACTTTCTGGCGGCGACATCAATAAAGCCTACGCGCTCCACTTGAACAACGGCAAACACATTTTTATGAAGGCCAACGCAAAACAGAACGCCGCTTTTTTTACCGCAGAGGCGGCAGGACTAAGTGCAATTGCGGCAACCGGTGCAATTGGAACTCCGGAGATTTTGTGCACCGGAACTGATGATGGTGAAGATGTGGGCTATAGTTTTCTTCTTCTAAAATATATTGATAGCGAAAAGAAGCGTGCAGATTATTGGGAAACACTTGCCCGGAATCTTGCCGCGATGCATAGTGCGAAGACAAGCATTTTTTTTGATGATGAAACAGGGAAGGGGCACTTCGGATTTTTCCAGAATAATTTTATTGGAGCAAGAGCACAGTCAAACACGCCAAACGAAAACTGGATTTCCTTCTTCCGAGAGCAGCGTCTTGCACCTCAATTCAAAGATGCAGATTCTTATTTTACTGCAGGTGACCGTGCGAAAATTACAAAACTCTTAGATAACCTGGAAGATTTTCTTGTAGAGCCGGAAAAGCCAAGCCTTCTTCACGGTGACCTCTGGGCAGGAAACGTAATGTGTGGTCCGGATGGAAACGCCATGTTGATTGACCCGGCCTGCTATGTAGGCCACGCTGAAGCAGATTTAGCAATGACAGAGCTTTTCGGAGGTTTCCCGTCAGAGTTTTATGAAGCGTATAAAGAAGCCCGACCTCTGCAACCAGGCTACGAGAATCGCCGTGACCTTTACAATCTTTATCAGCTTTTAAATCATCTGAATCTTTTTGGATCAACATACCTTGGACCTGTTTTAAGCATTGTTGATGAGTATGTAGGAGCGTAATATGAACATCAAAACAAAACGCTTAACATTGCGTCCGGTACAACTTGGCGACGAAAAAGAGATTCACGAATATGCCGGCGACAAAGAAATCACAATGATGTTCTGGCTACCGAACGATAGTTTTGAGGAGACTGCAGAATTTGTACGACGCAATGCAGCAGACTGGGGCTCACCCGACCAGCTTGATTATGAGTTTGTAATCGTTTATGAAGGAAAAATAATTGGAGGTTGTGATGTTGACCTAAGTCACAGCGAAGATCATTCCTACGCAACACTCGGCTGGATAATCAATAAGAATTACCGCAAGCAGGGTTTTGCTTCCGAGGCGGCTGCTGCACTTTTAGACTTTGCCTTCACAAATCTTTCTATCAGCAAAGTGTATGCTCAATGCGACTGTAAAAATGCAGCATCTTTTGGCGTCATGAAAAAAATTGGAATGACACTGATTGACGATAAAGGAACGCGAACTTACCCTAAAACAGGTATCACTTCCGGTGAGTTCACCTGCCTCATCACTAGGGAAGAATGGGAAAGAAAACAAGAATAATTTGTTATTTGCGGATTTATCATTCATACCTTATACTTATGGTATGAAAAAAATTCTGTATTTATTAATTCAATGTACCTGGGGATTAGGACAGACACTCATCGGCTTGTTGTTTTTCTTAATCCATATCAATAAGCCGCATAAGTTCTACAGATGTGCAATTCAAACTCAGTGGAATGACCGCTGGGCAGGTTTGAGTCTCGACCCATTCATTTTTGTTCCAAATAACGAAGGTGATTATTTTACAGGAGCCAGAGTCCACGAGTATGTCCACACAATTCAGTCGCTTGTTCTTGGCCCCTTTTACGCAATTGTTGGAGTCATTTCTGTTGGCTGGGGAAGCGTGATTTATCCTATCTTGAAGAGTACAAAGAAATACAAGGATGTAAAGTACACCAAGTGTTTTGTTGAATACAACGCAAGCTGGCTCGGTGAAAAAGTTACCGGTGAAAAAGCGGTGTGGTAAAGATGATAAAATGGGTAACTAAACTTCCAGAAACTGAAATTGATACTAATGAGTACAAACCTTTTATTAAAAATGAATGGTTCAGAAAACACTATATGTGGTTTGTTTATGCACTTATGTTTCTGATTCTTATTCCTGTCAGTTTGCTGACGACTTCAATGAACAGTATTCCTTTTCTTTTCAGACTCGGACTGATATTACCAGTTTTTCTGATTCATGAAATTCTGCACATTCTTGTTGTATTCAAAATCGGAGACATTTATTTAATGCATTCAGGAATCTTTTTCTGGCTTCATTCAGATGCACATATGTCAAAAATCCATTTCTGGATCTTTATGACACTGCCCTTTCTCGTACTTACTATTTTCCCATTAATCATAAAGATTTTTTATAAAGGAACCTTTGTACCGTATCTTGATTACATTGCCTGGATTAATGCAATTATGGCAAGCTCAGATATCCTCAACTCCATGTTGATTTTAATTAAACCCTATAATTCAGTTTTTTACCATGGTTATTATAAATGCTGAGACGCAAAAGGAGTTAAAAATGTCAACACCAATTGAAAATTATCGAAAAATGGTAGAGCAGCCCTGGGGCAAGATTTTCTACGATGTAATCTTTAATCAGTTGAAATTTCAAAACGACAACCGGCTTAAAATTCTGGATTTTGGAGCCGGCTTTTGCATCACAGCCATGCACTATGGAAAAAATCATGATGTTACAGCTTTAGAGCCAAATGAAGAAATGTACAACCTTCGTTTTGAGAGTGACGATTATACCCTGATTACACAGGGACTCGACTATTTGAAAAATATTGAAGATAATACTTATGATGTTGCTCTCTGCCACAATGTACTGGAATATGTTGAAAATAAAGACGAGATTCTTGCAGAATTGAAGCGTGTTTTAAAACCCGGCGGATATTTATCAATCATAAAGCACAATCTTTACGGTCGTGTCTATGGATGTGCTGTATTAACAGATAATCCAAAGGCAGCGCTAGATCTCTTAGATGAAAAGCCTGAAGACAGCATGTTTGGAAACCGTGATGTTTATACCAACGAATATCTTACAGAGTTCTTCGGTAATGAAATGAAACTTTCAGAACTCTATGGCATCCGTGCCTTTTACGGCCTTTCATCAAACAACGAAATCAAATACACCGACGAATGGTACAACTCAATGCTTGAGCTTGAGATCCGCGTCGGCAAAATTGAAGAGTTCAAAAAAGTATCGTTTTTTAATCATCTGATTTTTGAGAAGATATAATTTGCATCATGAGAAATGGATAAAAGTGAATGACTGACTTTGAAAAAATAAAATACTACTATAAACATTTTGACGAAAAAAACAGACTCCGAAATGACAACAGCGGCAAGCTTGAGTTTTTAATGACAATGAGGATTCTGGAAAAAAATCTTCCGCTGCTGGCTGACCGAGCTGGTGGTGATGGTGCCGAAATCTCTGTGCTTGACCTTGGAGGTGGTGCCGGAGTTTATTCTTTTCCACTTGCTAAAAAGGGATATAAGGTAACGCTTGCAGATCTTTCTGAAACTTTGCTTGGGCAGGCGAAAAAGCAGAAGGAAGAGGATAAAGTTGAAAATCTGATTTCCTGCGACCAGGTAAATGCAACAGACCTGAGCTGTTATAAAGATAACTCATTTGATGTCGTTCTGCTCTTTGGTCCGCTTTATCATTTTACTGAAAAAGACGAGCGCAAAAAGTGTGTGGCTGAAATCCGTCGTGTTCTCAAAACCGGCGGAAAAGTTTTTGTAAGTTTTATTCCTCATTTATCCGGAAGTATTGCGCTTGTTCAAAGATTCTGCTGGAGTCCCGACCAGGTGGATATCAACACGCTGGAAGAATGCTTTGATTCGGGCAAGTTCAAAAATCTTTCGGAAAATGGTTTTCAGGAAGGTTACTACCCTACCTCAGAAGAAATCGAAAATCTCTTTGCCGCAAACGGTTTTGAAAAACAGTTGCTCCGTTCTATCCGCGGCTTTGGCTACGAAAAAGAAGATGTGATTTTCAAATTCAAAAACAAGAATGTCTTTTCAAAAATCCTCGAGTTGATAGATTCAACCGCAGAAGACAAATCAATTATAGAAATGTGCGGACACGCGATGTACATAGGAATAAAAAAATCCCACTAATTCTAAGGCAGAAAAATTCTTCTTTACGAACATGATTACTCCGTTTATAATTTATGAAAAGGAATAAGAAATGTTCTCAAAAAAGATTATTTGCCAAATATTTTATCTCACACTGTTTTTTCTACCACTAGCCGCTCAGACAAATAAGTATTCAGCTGACGAAGCAATTCGTTTTAATAAAAAAATTGAAGCAAAAGGATATCAGTCTGATAATCCTTTAAATATCTTTTATAGAAAAACTGTGAACGACGGAATATCCTGGAGAAAGCGTGATATCAAATATAATATAAATGACAAAACTCTTTCAAAAGAAAAATTAATGTCAACAATCTGGCTGATGGAATCAAATACTTCCTGGATGCTGCTTTTTTATGCTGATGATTATTTTGCAATAGGCTGGGGAGATATAGTTGCTTTTGGAAAATATGAAATAAAGAACAATAAACTGATTTTATCATCTTTTGATTACAATCATAATGTTGAATTTTTGAATACGATTTTTACCGGTCAAAGCATAACTGCAACTCTTTCCTTTAATAACGAACATTTTTACTTTGCAAATGAATTAAATCTTAATGGGACAAATTTCTGTCCTGATGGATGCATAAAATCAAATGGTGATACAGCTGTAATTGAAGGAACTCCAGTAATTGTTGAACAGTCTGAAAAAACAATGAGCGATAATGTGCGATTCAGAACCGGTCCATCCACAAAGTCAAAAACTCAAAATGTCGGATTATATTATGAAATATATTCTGAAAAAACTGATACAATTAAAAAAGGTACAAAAATTACCACTTATGCACGAACTATAAATGCAGAAACAATAGATGGTGTAAAAGCATACTGGTACTATATCTCAATTCCGGACGTTGAAAGTCTTCAATTCGGCTGGGTCTTCGGCGGTTATTTTACTAAATCATATTAAAAAATAATAAAATGGAGAATTTTATGCTTATTCAATTACCTGAAGCAAAGAAAGCTTTGATTTTCCCATTGTTCAAAAAAAGGCAGCCAAACACTTCTGCGCTCTGGTGTTATTTTGATGGAATATTGCCGGGTAAGACTTTTGTTGATAATATCGATTCGCCGACAAAAGCAATCTGCCAACTTGATATGAGCTGGGTTTATATTAGTGATGATGCAGACATGCCTTGGATTGAAGAAACCTTGCGTGAAATAATTAAAACAACTTGGATTCAAGTTGTCTGGGCGCCTGAAAGAGGTTCAAAATTTCCACTGGCTGAATTGGGAATTGTGATTCCCCGACACGAATATACTCAGAGAAAAACTATTGAACAGAAACCTAGAGATGTAGAAATAAAACCATACGACAGCGAATTGTACGAAAAGGTTCCCTGGAAAGAATTTCATGAGCGTGTTTATGGTTCAAAAGAAAACTTCCTGAAAATTGCCTTTGGATTTTATGCAATCGAAAACGGCGAAATCTGCAGTGAGAGCGAAGTTGCTTTTACCGCCCGAGGATATACAGAACTTGGAATTATCACTGATGACGATAAACAGCGCAAAGGTCTGGCATTCGCAGTCTGCGTCAGAACTCTGGAAGAAATTGATAAAAGAGGTTTAAAGCCTATCTGGGCATGCGATATAGAAAATACACCTTCTATGAAACTTGCAGAAAAGCTGGGATTCATAAATCCGATGAAATACAATTTCATTTTTTTCCCACAAAGTAATGAAACTGTTGAAATCAGAAAAAAAATAAAGACGTAAAATCATTTTTATTTACATAAATTTGATATTGTTTTTCAAAAGAAATACTATTATATTTAAAGTGTAAAGTGTGCTGCACAGAAAACAGGATCCAACATTTCATCTGCGTTTTTTAGTATGTGCGGTTATTATTTGTATTTATTTTTTTCTTTTTTATTTTCTTTACCATAATTCAGGCTAGGGTTGGAATGGCGCTGAAAAATCAAATTACTCAAGAGGAAAGAAATGGATACGAAAAATTATTCCGAAGAAATTTTTGAAAATCTCAAACACATCAATGAATACGGGCAGGAATTCTGGTATGCCCGAGAGTTGCAGCCGGCATTAGAGTATTCGCAGTGGCGGTATTTAAAAGAAGCAATTGAACGAGCTAAAACTGCATGTGCTAACAGTGGGCAAACTATAACAGACCATTTTGCGGAGGTGCGCAAAATGGTTGAAATAGGTTCGAATGCTAAACGAAAGATAGAAGATATTGCATTGTCGCGTTACGCCTGTTATCTGATTGTAATGAACGGCGATCCGCGAAAAGAAATCATTGCACTTGGTCAGACTTATTTTGCGGTAAAAACCCGTCAGCAGGAACTTATTGAAGATTACGACCGTCTTTCAGAAGAACAAAAACGTCTTGCAATCCGCAAAGAAATGAAACGGCATAATTCTGCTCTGGCAAATGCTGCGCAGGAAGCTGGTGTAAAACAACCAATTGATTTTGCAATTTTCCAAAATTACGGATATATGGGGTTATACAATGGTTTGAAGGCGCAGGATATAAAAGCACGAAAAGGCCTTAAAAAGAATCAGGAAATCCTTGATTATATGGGAAGTACAGAACTTGCTGCAAACCTCTTCCGAGCTACTCAAACAGAAGAAAAACTTCGTCGTGAACATATTCAAGGAAAATCAGAAGCTAACAAAACTCATTATGAAGTTGGAAAGAAAGTCCGTCAGACAATTAAGGAACTTGGCGGAACTATGCCAGAAGATTTACCGACTCCAGAAAAAAGTGTTCGACAGATTGAAAAGGACAATAAAACTATTACAGAAAAGTAGAGAAGAATTAAAAATGAAAAAACTTCAGTTAAAAAACGATGACTATCTTGGATATGTAAATCACCTTCGTCATGCGTGCCGTGGAATTGTTGTAAATGACGGCAAGGTTCTTTTGGGCTATGAGGAAAAAAACAACAAATATATTATTCCCGGTGGCGGTGTTGAAGACGGCGAAACTTATGAACAATGCTGTGAACGCGAACTGCTGGAAGAAACCGGTATGGAGGTTCATGCAAAAGAAGAGTATTTAGAAATAGAGGAACTCTTTTGTGACTGGCGCCATATCAACCATTATTTTGTTTGTGAACTGATAAAAGACACTGGAAACTTAAATCTTACCGAAGCTGAAAATCAGGCTGGCTGTACATTCAAGTGGCTTCCGATGGAGCAGGCTCTGGATATTTTTGGCCGCTACGAAGATTTCCATAAAACAAATATTGCTGATTTTGGGTTGTATAGACGAGAGTATTATGCATTAAAAGAATATTGCACTATAATAAAATAATGCGGTCAGAAATCACAATTTTAATTTCACAGCTTTTTGAAACTCTTTCGCTCGTTGAAGTTATTTTTCCCATCACACCGGTGTCTGGCGGCTTTATGCACAGAATGTATAAGGTATGCACGGCGAATCACACTTATGCTGTGAAGCATCTTAATTCTGAAATTATGAAGCGGCCGGCTGCAATGGATAATTACAAAAAGGCTGAACGGCTTGAAGCGATTCTGGAGGGAGAGGGGATTCCGATTGTTCCTGCCCTCAACTTTGATGGAAAAAAGATGCAGGAGCTTCTGGGCAATTACTTTTACATTTTTGAGTGGCACGAAGGTAACATAACTGACTGGAATAATATTACTCCCGAACAATGCTGGAAGGCAGGAAATATTCAGGGAAGAATTCATGCGATTGAGACAAAACAGTCTGAGCAATCAGAGCCAGAACTTTGTACAATTGATTGGAATGAATATCTCAAGAAGGCTGCTGGTTCAAATACTGACGCGCCGGCAAAAGAAGTCGAGTCTCTTCTAAAAGGAAACCTCCCCCTACTCGACTACGCCCAGACCGAACGAAACAAAGCCCGCAAATCCCTTCCTAACATCACAACAATCATCGACGAAGACATGGACCCGAAAAACGTTATGTGGGAAAACGACGAGCCGGTTGTAATTGATCTTGAATGTCTTGATTACGGAAATCCTGTTTCGAGTGCAATTCAACTTTCGCTTCAGTGGTCGGGAATTACGCTTTGTGATTTTGATGTGGAAAAACAGAAGGCATTTTTTCAGGGCTACTTTGAAGCTTACGACAATGGTTTTAGAGATTACAAAAGCGTCTTTGGTCTCACCTATACCTGGATTGAATGGTTGGAGTATAATATCCAAAGGGCGCTGGGTTCCTGCCAGGATAAATCCGAACAAGAGCTGGGACTCACCGAAGTAAAAAACACAATCAACAGAATTAAATACATTCACCAGATGGAAGACAAAATAAAAAGTAATCTGGAATTTTAAGGAGCCGTCATGCCGGATAAGTTTTCAAAAGCTTTTATAACCGCACTCAAAAATCACGATACAAAAACTCTTCTTTCAATTCCAAAAAGTGATGTGCATAATCATCTTGGGCGCGGTTGCCGGGTTGAGTGGCTCTCTGAAAAAATGAATCACACCTTTGCAAAACCGCCTGCTGTTTTTGAAGGCCTTCAGGGAATGCAGGACTGGTACGTAAATAATATCAGAGACTATTGCCGCGCTCATGACAATAATCAGACTGATGTTCGCCGCGAAGGTTGTTTTGTAGAAGCCGGAAGAAATCATCTTGCACGTTTTGCGCCTAGTTTTTCTGAAACTGACATTGAAGATTACGGCAGCCTCAAAAACTTTTGCGAGTATTATGATATGCTTCACCAAAAGTATTGTCCGGATGCAGTTTATGAGCCGGAACTTGCATTCCAATCTTACGTAGATATAGAACCTGCGCTGGCAAGGGCAGAAGAATATTTTGCCTCAGGATATTTTAAATCAATTGATGTCTGCTGCGGCGAAGGCTACAAACCTTTTTCTGATTACATTCCGCTTTACAAAATTGCAGAAAAATACGATGTCATAAAACGAATGCACGTTGGAGAAACCGGTTCTGCAGATGATGTTGAAGCTGCAATTGAAACACTAGGCCTCGACGAAATCCACCACGGAATAAACGCTGTACACTCTCCAAGAGTAATGAAATTGCTCGCCGACAGAAAAATCACTTTGAACGTCTGCCCTACCAGCAACATCAAATTAGGCTACGCAAAAAGCTATGCCGAACATCCGATTAAAATCCTTGTAGAAAATGGAGTTCCTGTTACAATAAATACCGATGACCTTCTTGTTTTTGACAGTTCTGTGGACGAAGAATATCAGCGCCTGTATGATGCCGGCACCCTCACCGCAGAACAGCTTGATGATATCCGCTGCTGGGGAATCGCTGAAAGGATAAAAAAATGAGTACAATCAATAATCAAAAAAATGTAAAAGAACAGTATGCCAGTGCAGGAAACTTAAACACGCGCATTTCGATTCATCAAAAATATTCAACAAATAAAATGGGATTCGGCAACTGGATTTTTTCGAATTATAAAATCACAAAAGGAATGAAGGTACTGGAGCTCGGTTGTGGTACCGGCGATATGTGGAAGGGCCATGATGATTTGATGAAGGCTTGTTCTAAACTTGTGCTTTCTGATTTTTCTGAAGGAATGCTTGAAAACGCAAAGACCAATATCGGGTCCGATGCCAATGTTGAATATCGTGTGATTGATATTCAGAATATTCCTTTTGAGGCAGAAGTTTTTGATGTTGTGATTGCAAATATGATGCTTTATCATGTACCGGACATTGCACGTGGTTTGTCCGAAGTTCGCAGAGTTTTGAAAAAAGGTGGTGCCTTTTACTCCGCAACTTTTGGGGAGCATGGAATCATAGAATATCTTTCAAAGATCTTAGGTACTTACGGAGTTGAAGATAATGTAAATAAAAACTTCACACTTCAAAATGGCAAGCAAATCCTTGAACCATTCTTTTCTGATGTCCAGAAATTAAACTACGAAGATTCCCTCGCCGTAACTGAACTTGATGATCTGATTGAATACATTTATTCACTTTCCAGCATGACAACCCTAAGCACCATTCCCAAAATTGAAATTTGTGACATCCTTGCAAAGCAGATGGAGGACGGTGTTCTGGTTGTCCCAAAAGAATATGGAATGTTTTGTTGTAGGAAAAATTAAATTGGTAGTTATAAATAAAATATTATGGGAAGAAAATTATGGAATATGTTTATCATGGAAGTCACATTTCTGGATTGAGAATTATAACTAAACATTTAAGTACACATCAAAAAGAATGTGTTTATGCAGTGGATAATGAAGTAATAGCAATGCTTTTTGCCTGCAATGAAAATTCACATGGTGATTATGATGTTAACATCAGCATTGAAAATGATATGCCTATTCTTGTAGAAAGATGGCCAGGTGTTTTGGAAAAAATATATTCAACACAAGCTTCTCTGTATAAACTAAATGGTAAGAATTTTAATCACTATAATTTTTTGTGGAAACCAGAAGTAATATCATACTGTGATGAGCCAGTTTTAGAGGAAATTCCTATTAAGAATGTTTTAACAAAACTTCAGGAATATCAAAAAGACAACAAGTTAAAAATATATGTTTTTCCTAACAGACCAGATTATATTCCACTTGATAATTCTGATTTGATATTACGTGCAAAAAAATTTGAATCAATGGGTATTGAAAACGCCGTAGAAGAATTATTCGCACTCTATCCACAATTAAGAGAGGTTGCTGTTTCTAACACATAAAAATCAAACCGACTATGTTGCAGGTTTAAGGTCTCTGCAACGACCAATGGAATAGGCTTTTATGTCTTTTTCTTAGAGTTCTGTTCTGTCCTTTGCAACTTCTTCAATACCTATAGTTGAAGAAAGTTTATGTTCTATTTCTTCAATAGTTGGCATTGTACCCTTTTCCTACATAAGCAAAGCCTGTTCCTAATTCAAGTAAAAACTCAGTTATATTTTGTAGAAGTGCATCTTTTAGTTTTCGTTCATTGTATTTACCAGTAATCTCTGTAAAAGCAAAATTATAAGGATCTTTTGTAAGTTCCTGTGCTAGTTCGCTTGTTTCATCAGGTAATGTAGCTTTGAAATTCGTCAAAGCTTTACCTTGTCTTTCATACAAATCGGTTCCTACGTAATTTAATAGCATATCTCGGCTCCAACCGTTTACAACAGTTTGATGCACAAAGAATAGAGCTTTTTGAGGTTGATTCTTAAACTTATCTATCAAAAGAGTATGCTGTCCCCATGGAACTGAAATTAATTCATTTTTTATTTGCTCAACAATTTGTGGAGTAAATGCTTTAGAATCTAATTGCTCAACAAGTTGTTGAGTAATTTCCGGATTGCCAGTTTGTCATTTATAGAACGTGATTCAATACGTACCGTTGATATCTTATACTTGAGGAATTATAATAACAATAAGATAAAAAGAGCCTATGGATTTAAAAGAATATCTACAATCTTTATCCAAAGAAAATCTAATTTCTCTGTTAATGGATTTGTCTGATTCAAATGCAGCAGTCAAAAAATATCTAACCGAAAAACAAAATTCTCTTCAGACTCAACCTGTACAAAATATAATGTCATCGGTAACAACAGATGCTCTTTGTAATCAAACTAACTTCATTAATCGACAAAGCTCACCGCAAGAAAAAATCAATCTGTTTAAGACTTTGTTTTCTGGCAGACAGGATGTATTTGCACTTCGCTGGTTCAATGCGAAGTCTAACAAAAGTGGATTTTCTCCTGTTTGTGGAAACAAGTGGTTATCTGGTAAATGTGATTTAAAGAAATATTCCTGCACAACTTGCCCTTACAAATTACCTGTGGCGTTGGTAGATAATTACATTTACAATCATCTTGTCGGAAAAGATGAGTACTGTCGTGATGTTATTGGACTCTATCCACTTATGGAGGATAATCTCTGCAAGTTCCTTGCAATGGATTTTGATGCACATGCACCGAAGGCGCAAATGTCAATAACTTCTTCTCATGCAAACGGAGCGATAGCGACGTATTCGCATACTCAGAAAAATGCGATTTCTTGGAAAGACGATATTCTTGCCGTTCAGAAAACCTTTTCTGATTATGGAATTAATAGTTATATTGAAATCTCACGCTCAGGTAATGGTGGCCATCTGTGGATTTTCTTTGAGGAAAATATTTCAGCTAGACTTGCAAGAAATCTTGGAGCTGCAATTATAAAAGCCGCAATGCAAAAAAGACATTCAATTCCTTTTGAAAGTTTTGATAGGTTTTTCCCGAATCAGGATGAAATTCCAAAAGGTGGATATGGAAATCTTATTGCACTTCCATTGCAAGGAAGAGCAGTAAAAGAAGGGCACTCTGTTTTTGTTGATGAAAGCTTTATACCTTATGAAGATCAATGGACTTTTTTATCTTCTGTGCAGAAAGTCTCTGAAAGAGTTGTAAGAAAAACTATAAGTGAAATTGAAAACACTCTTACAGATTTTGTTGAAAAAGATGAATCAGAAAATACAAATAAAAAGAATTATTTAACAGGCGGATTTACCCAAGAAAACAAAGAATCGTTAAATCCATCTGATTTTTCTTCTGTAGTTAAAATCGTGCTTTCCAACTCTATCCAAATACAAAAAAGCGGTGTATCAGAAAAAGCTTTGGGAGTTTTACGCCGAACAGCGGTATTTCTTAATCCCGAGTATTTTAAGAATCTCCGAATGCATCTCCCACTTTATAACATTCCCAGATACATTGATTGTTCTAAAGAAAATGAAGATTATCTTTTTCTCCCACGAGGAAATCTTTCTAAGGTGATTGAAAAAATTGAAGAAGCAAAGTGTGAATATGAAATCACGGACGAACGAGAGACAGGTCAGGAAATAGATCCCCATTTTAATGCAGAACTTTATGATGAACAGAAGGCTGCTTTAAAAGAATTACTGAAAAAAGATGTCGGTATTTTATCGGCAGGTACCGGTTTTGGAAAAACAGTTGTAGCCTCAAACTTGATTGCAGAGCGGAAAACAAATACATTAATTCTCGTTCAGTCTCATGCACTGCTTGAGCAGTGGAAGAAAGCTATAAAACAGTTTCTTGATTTTACTCCCGGAACAATCGCTGCTGGAAAAGATAAATCATCTGGTATTGTTGATATTGCTATTGTAAACTCACTGATTGAAAAAGGTTCTGATGAAGTAAGACCTCGTTCTTATAAATACGGCATGTTAATTATAGATGAATGTCATCATGTTTCTGCTTTTTCTACAGAAAATCTTGTTTCAAGTTTTAATGCAAAATATGTTTATGGACTTACCGCAACACCAATTCGCCGTGACGGACATCAGAAAATAGTATTTTATCAGTGCGGTTCTGTTTTATATTCTACAACCACAAAGCAGATGAATGAAACTCAGAATTTTTCACATTATTTCATTCCTCGTTTTTCGAGTTTTCATTATGTTCCAGAGCTTGCAGAATCAGATTCTAAAAATCCTTCAATAAACCAATATTACGAAAAGTTGATCGCAAATTCTGCACGAAATGAACTGATTATTGAAGATGTAAATAATGCTGTACAACAAGGGCGTACACTTCTGGTTCTATCAGAACGTATTGAGCATCTGAAATTCTTGTATGAAAAACTTTCGGCTTCAGCAAAAAATGTGATTTTCATAACTGGCCGTGGTACTCAGAAACAAAAGAAAGAAGTCCTTGAAAAATTACGAGCTGTTCCAATTGATGAGTCATTAATTATCCTTGCGACAGGAAAATATGCAGGAGAAGGTTTTGATTATCCTCGCATAGATACTTTGATGCTTGTAATGCCTTTCAGTTGGAAAGGAACGTTGTCTCAGTATTGCGGTCGTTTACACAGGAATTATACTGGCAAAAATGAAGTTCAAATCTACGACTACGTTGATTATCGAATTCCTGTTTTTGACAGAATGTATCAGAACAGACTTAAAGGTTATAAGTATCTTGGTTATTCTATAAAACCAAATACTTCTGAAAATGAAGAAACAAATACAGAATCAAAATTATATTCAGCAGAAGATTATAAATCAGATTTCCAAAAAGATATTTTGTCTGCAGCTTCAAAAATCATTATTAGTGTTTCATATCTTTCTAAAACCGAAGTGCAGGATTTTGTTTTGAGTTCTACGGCGCTACTTGAAAAAGGAGTGAACATTCAGATTCTTTTACGCAATCCTGATGATGAATCAAAACAGAAGAAACTTGAACCTTGTATTAGAATGCTTGAAAATATTGGTATAAAAGTTATTGAACGAGAAAATGTTTCACAAAAAATTTCAATAATTGATGAAAAGATTTTGTGGTACGGCAACATCAATTTTTTAGGATATACAGAAAACGAAGAATGCTGCATGCGAATTGTTGATAATAAAATTGCTTCGGAGATTGAAGCGGAGGTATTGAATAGCAAATAAAAGCTCGCTCCATGTCATTTACACAAATATACAAAGAATCAACTTTACAACTCATTTTTTTACTTCCTATTTTATTGGATGTCTAATTATCGTTTTTAATTTATCTGCAGAAACTTTTCGTGGATCACTCAGGTAGATTTCATGATGAAGCCGGATTTCTGAAAAATCAAGTTCATATCCGTTTTGAAGGGCAAAATCATCCATCACTTTGATTGTAGCTGGCTCATCATCGTAAGAACCAATGTGCATAATTTGAACACATTTTCCTTCCGTGAATTCAAAAAACTCAGCACGAGAAACATCAAGACCTTTCTTTTTCTGAGCAGTATCTTTTGCCCAGTCAAAATCTTTCTGGGTCACAAAATCAGGTAAGCGAATCAGAGAAATCCATTCAAGAACTTCCTTGTGCGAATAATCTATGCCCGGAATAACATTCCCTTTTTCATCCCTCTGCCACCAGAATCCTTCAAGAGGAGGAACTACATAGTCAAAGTAACCTTCAATTCTATGATCCCCCATTTTGCTCATTTTTATTGTATAAGAAAGCGCATAAATGACTTCGAGAGCTTTTTTGTATTCTCCGTCCTCTTCATTTGGATTTCCTCTTCCACGTACTGCAACAAACTGGATTTTGGGAATCTCAACTATCTGAGGTTTTGCAGGTGGAAGGTAAAATTCTTTGAATTCTTTTTTATAATCAAAAACCATTTTATTCTCCGTATTAAATAAGACTAATTCTATTATACACAGTAAATATGACAACAGTATGTCATATTAAAAATTCTTTAGGCAAGACTAATAGATTTTATATATCTCTTTCCATATATCCGCACGTAAACGGAAAAAAATCATATTTGATTGTGTTAGTGTGAACAAACTCGTGTTTCTCGTACCAGCGGCGCAGCACAGTATTTTCTTCCACAATTCCGATTTTCATTCTTGTACAGTTTTTGCTTTTGGCTCGGGCGACGGCATCTTCCAGCAAAGCCTCCCCAATTTTCTTATGCCTGCACTCTGGCAGTACACAAAGATTATTTAACTCGCACTCAACGTTCTCCAAAAACTGAATCGAATAATATCCCAAAATCCTGTTATCCCCATCCTCATCAAAATAAGCGGCCATCAGTCTGTGTTCAATTTCAAGTTGATAGACCAGCCTTTCTTCTGTTGTTGCAAAAGCGGTAAAGCGTGGTGCATTGTCTGGTGTAAAACCAAACTCATCTGCAACAGTCTGAAAGCTTTTTCTAATCACGTTTACACATTCCGCAATATTGCTTTTATCAATTTCCTTTATCATTTTTCATTCTCCTTAAAGTCATAAAAGTGCTAGTCTCGGCGCTTCAAAATCCAGATAAGATTACTACGGTATTTCGCCGCTGAAGACGGGTCGTTCAAATCTTCCTTATCGCCTTTGTAGCCGCGGTAGATGTCTACAACTTCAAAGCCACAAAGCTCTGCCAGCAGGAACATTTCGCTGCGATATGTCTGGCGCATTAAAAGAGGACGAACGCGTTCACCAATAATTTCGCCAGCTTCGTTGTAGGTTTCAAACTTCCAGTTGCCGTACATCTGCTGCGTATAAGGATTATACGAGATTGCGTTATAGATTTTTTCACGGTTGCCATCTGCGTTTACATATTCAAGGCGGAAGCTGTAATCTTCTGGCGTTGTGTTCATCTGGGCTGCCTGAACTGGAGGCCAAGGATCAAAGGTATTGAGCGTGAGGATGCCGCCCGGAGTAAGCTGATCGTGAAGATTCAGAAGCGCAGCCTTTTGAGTTTTTGTATCGGGTAAATGCATAAAGCCGCTGCGGGCAATTATTGCAAGAGAGTATTTCCGACCGGAACTAAACTTTGTCATATCTGCAGAATAGATGTTGAGTTTTAATCCCATCTTTTCTGCTTTTGCTCCGGCTACCTTGCACATCTCTTTAGAAATGTCTGTACCATCGGCAATAATTCCACGCTCTGCAAGATAAAGCAAAACTGCACCTGTACCGCAGGCAACATCAACAACGCCGCCGCTACCATACTTTTTTGCAAGCTCCAGATAAAACTCCTGAAAGTTTTCATGCTTGTCAAACTCATGCGAATACATTACGTCGAGGTATCTGTCGTAATTTTCTGCAACATCTTTGAAATCATGCAAATCCATAAATCCTCCTTTGCCAAAAAAAAGACCACTTACCGAAAAGATAAGTGGTCAGTTTATATCAGCTTATAATCTGCAATCTTATTCTTTTCTGTAATCCAAATGCATACCAGCACCTGTGGTAGTAGTTGTTGTTGAGGCGGTTGCGTATGTAGTTTCGATTACAAAAAATTTCATCTTGGTTTGAAAATACAAAAAAATGATTTTTGTGTCAATCAGATAAAAATAAACATTGCTTTGCCAATCCAAATATGGTACAATAAAAAGACTAGGAGATTTTTGATGATAACAAATGTAGAAGAATGCATAAAGCCAATATCATATATCAAAACAAATGCTGCTGATATGATGAACTTTGTAAATGAAAAAAAAGCTCCGATGATTATTACTCAGAATGGGGAAAGTCGTGCTGTTCTTATTGATGTTCAATCATATCAGGAAATGAAAGATGCATTTAATCTCTTGAAAATAATTCAGCTTTCACAAAATGACATAAAAGCTGGTCGTGCCGAACCTGCAGAAAAAGTATTTGCAGACTTACGAAAGGAATTTCTATCCAAATGACTATAAATCAGGTTGTTGTTTCTAAATACGCAAAGGAAGATTTGCGGGAAATTATTTCTTATTATCAGTCTCGAAGCCCTGCTTATGTAGAAAAAACAATTTCTGAATTTGAAAATAATGTTCTATCCTTAAAAGATTTCCCTAAAAGTGGACGAATTGTTCCAGAATTAGCAAAACAAGGCATTGAGAACTTCCGGGAATTAATACAAGGTTATTACAGAATAATTTACGAAATAAGTAATGATATCGTAAATGTTCATGCCATAATTGATGGTCGTCGCGATTTTGAAGATATCATTATTTCCAAAATTACAAGACTTTACGGAGAGAAATAATTAAAAAATTATAACAAAAGAATGACATATTTCCGAATCCATACCGCAGACATTGCATACATTACTCAACAGCCGCGAGGCCTTTTTACCGCTATATGGAAACTGGTGGAGGCAAAAACTCTTACAGAAGAAGAAACTGCCGAATACTGGAAGAACCGCGAATATTTTGAAAAGATTCTGCCGGTTCCGCCGTTTTATGAAAAAGGAAATCCCGATAACGCAATTACCTGGTTTAAGGATACTCCGCAGGGAAACGACATTTACCGTCAGATGACTTTCTACCGTGCAATGGCAAAAAAATACGGGCTCAAACTTTATATTTCAAAATGTACGGAACTTCCCGGCGAAGTTATTTATGAAGATGATTTTCAGATTGCCGTAAAAAATCAAAAACCAGATGCAAACATTACAGTGAGTGAGTTGGTTTACGAGGAGAATGAATAATTATGGAAATTAAAGAATTTTCATCCCTCGAAAATAAAAACAGCTGGATTTCAAAAATCAAAGAAGCAGACTGGCAGGCGGCAAAATATCTTGCCCGGTTGCTGGAATCAGGAGAGTTCTACACACTCTGCGGCATAACTTCAAAAGTTTTTCTTCTTACGGACAACACAAATTTAATTTCCTTTTGTACCTACGCAGAAAAAGACGACATTCCCGACACAGACCTTACTCCCTGGATTGGCTTTGTGTATACTTTTCCACAATTCCGCGGTAAACGACGAATCGGAAAACTGATTGAGTACATCTACCTGCTTGCAAAAAAAGAAGGCTTTCCGGCGCTTTACATTTCGACAGACCAACAAGGGCTTTACGAAAATTTTGGTGCTATATATGCCTGCACATTAAAGGATATTCACGGTGAAGATTCTTTCATCTATAAACTTTCAATCCAGAACAAGGATTTTTCAGACATCATAGGTCAGACAGTTAAAGGCAAAATTGACCGTCCCTTGGGAAGTCATCATCCTCGTCACCCGGAAATGATTTACCCGATAAATTATGGTTATGTTGACGGCATAATTGCAGGCGACGGAGCTGAGCAGGATGTCTACATTTTTGGAACCGACAAACCAATTTATGAATACGAAGGCAAAGTAATAGCAGTTTACCACAGACTGAATGATTGCGAAGACAAATGGATTGTTTCTCTCGACGACCGACCACATACAGACGAAGAAATCCTGGAAAAAATAAGCTTTCAGGAGCAGTATTTTATGGGTGAGTTGTACCGATAAATAATGAGAAAATCTTAGAAATACTTTTTGATTAATAAAAAAGTAGGAAACAATCAGGGGATGGAATAGGAAGTTTGATTTAGACAGGTTCAAGAAGGCTCAGGAAGAAGATTATTCTTTGACGGGCAGAAGGATAATAAAACACTGAAATTAACAGATGAAAAATAAGTAAAACTCATTCATAAAATAGAAGTTTTTTGTAAGCATAGATATGAACTGTTCCATTGAAATCATATTTATCTCCTGTATTCAGAATAACAAAAATTAAGACAAAGATCACAGTGTCTTTCATTGGCACTTTGTCATAGTATGATATTAATGCAAGGCTGACGATGAGTCTAGGGATGATGAATAAAATGGGAAATTCGACAAAGTCGTGGTAAAATAGATACCTAAAGGAGTTACCGGAAATGAATTTATTCAAAATTGCATTCAAGGTAGTAAGAAACAATTCAAAACTTATTTACAAGGGCTTTGGGTTTAAGCATTTAAGTGATGGAACTCAGTACTACGTGCATCCTGATAATCAGTCTTATAAAGGCACAACTACTTTGTGTCAGCCGATTGGTGAAGCAATAATTCTTTTTAGCAGCATGCTTTCTGCGATAATCAATGCCGATAAGGAAAAGCCTTTTGGTGATTATTGGGTAAGTCCAAATAAAGATGAGTATTTACTTGAAATAAATGTTCCAGAGGACTATAGAGAGAATAAAGTTTTAGAGCCAGAAATTTATTCCTATAAAGCATATCTAAAAGGTGAAAACATCACAGTTGCAGCTTATGATAAAAAAGGAAAGCTTATCAAAGGCAATATGGAACATCTTCATTTGTTGTATAAACTGCTTCCAACTTTCTGTATTCTAACTGCTCGTGAAATGGAACGTGTAAATCAGTACCGTGATATAATGGAAAAGTTTATTGATTCTCCTGAACCTGATACTTTTGTAAATCTGAACGAAGACCTTTATCAAATGCACAAGATGGATGATTACAATCTTAAATACGATGAAATTCCTGCAATAAACAAAGATGGATTTACAAGCTTTTCTTCTACTTATGAAACTATCCGCGAAAATAAGCTGGCCCTTAAAAAGAATGATGCGGTTGATGTTACAAAATTTGATGCTTCGGAATTCTCAGATGAACAAAGAACTTTAATTCCTGCTTTGACAGAGGAATTTGTTATTCCAAATAAACTGCTCCCTGTTTGTAATGCAATTCAAAGTGGAGATGTTCGTGCTACTCTTTTCCATGGTCCAGCTGGAACCGGTAAAACAATCAGCTGTAAGCTTGTGTGTCAGACAATCGGTCTTCCTATTATGGAAACCATTAACTGTACAGAAAATCTTGATGAGTTTGTGCTCGGAAAGTTCATTCCTCAGGATGATAAAATCATTTTCAAAGAAAGCTATGTTACAAAGGCAATACGAGAGGGAGGTGCAGTAGTATTTGAGGAAATCAACTTTGCAAAACCTCAGTATCTGGCATTTTTAAATTCTCTCCTTGATGATAACGGATTTGTTCGTCTTGATAATGGAGAAGTTGTCCGCCGTCATAAAAACTTCCGCTTTTTTGCAACAATGAACTTAGGCTATTTTGGTACAAAGGAATTGAACCAGGCTTTATATAACCGCTTTAATGCAATAATTGAAATTGCGGCTTTGAGCGATGAATCAATTGAACGTATGCTTGTTGCCCGTATTCCTGAATGCAAGCCTGTAGTAAAGAAAATCATTGGAGTATATCACAAGCTTCAGAAAAAAATTGAAGCCGAAGAACTTGATGTAGTTATCTCACCACGAAATCTTGAAAACTGGGCTCGTCTTGCAAAATATGAGGGATATATGACTGCTGCAGAAAAAGCAATCATTCCGGTAGCAAAATGCGACAGGGTTCTTGAAGAAGCAATCCGTGGAATTCTTATGCTTTATAAGTGGAGTTAGCTTATGAAATTGTATATTTTAAGATGGAATCCAAAGATTTCAAGCTGGACTTATGACAGGCATGAATACTTACTCCAGAATATCCTGGAAAATGAGTTTGATGGAATGAACTGGAGTATTTATGATTTTGAGGATCTGGAAGAAGGTGATTACTGGATTCTACAGCAGGTAGGAACAGATAATGATGGTATAGCCGGTTTTGGGACTTTTGTCAGTGAAACGTATACAAGTGAAAGCTGGAGAAAAAAGGATGGAACAAATCTTTTTTATGCGGACATGTATTTTGATTGTATAATTGACCGCCGCAAAACAGATTTTCTTTCTGCTGCAGAACTTGAAAAACAATTTCCAGAAATTGAATGGCATAAAGGACACAGCGGTGTTTTGATTGAAAATGCTGCTGTTGTTGAAAAACTAATTCTTACAATTGTGAAGAAAGTATGTCCTATAAGAAAACCTAATACACTTCTTGCTTATGAATGTGAAGGTGAAAATCAGATGATTGAAAACCTTGGAGATTATATCAGGGATTTATGTCCTGTTTTTAAGAAAAGGATTATTGATTCAAAAAAACTAATATATCGTGATTTCAAAGAAGGAGAGGTTGTTGAAGAGTCTTTTATCGATTTTGAATTTGACGAAAAACTTTCAGAATCTCTTTCTGAGAATGTTTCAGATGAGGACTTAATCAGGGTAATAAATCCTGTAGCTTAGGAATTATTGTGGAACCACTTACTGCTGAAGACGACATTTACAAAGAGATTCTCGATAAATTCCAGACAGAGCGCAACCGTTCTGTAGAAGAATCATTTGCCCGCGCTTTTGCAGAAAGTGATGATGTCCGCCTGTTTTTTATAAATGAGGATAGGGCTTATACCGACGGAAGAAACATTGTTGTTGATCCTGCTTTTCACGATATTTATAAAGATTCAGAGTGTCTTGATGAAACTGAAAAAGAACTAGGATGGCCGGGTCTTGTATCTGCATCACCATGGAATGCACTTAAGATGGTTTGCCGTGGACTTACTCTGCATGAATGCCTTCATCTTTTATATTCAAACTTCCCTGGAAATCAATTTAAAGATCCTGATTTTTTTGAAACAGAAGGGCAAACTCATAAAAACGAACTTAAGACAATTGCCAATATTTCAAACATAATTGAAGATGCTTACATTGAAGCAGTTGGTTCTTCAGTTTATGATAATATCGAAATCTATCTGATGTTTAATCGTGTAGCTCCAGCCTTTTCAAAGAAGAAGGTTGAAAGTACTGCAGAAGATAGATTCAAACTTGAAAAACCGGCTGAAGACGAAATACAGAAAAAGGTTCAAAATCTAATTTATTATCTTGATTACATGGCAAGCTTCCTTTTGTACCCTATGTTTGAACATGGAGAACCCCCGGTTGAGATTACAGAATATGTTGAAAAAACAAAGCAGCTTTTCCTCGACGGTTCAATACAGGATAATCCGGAAGACCGCTACAAATACTCAAAGCAGATTTTTGAAATCATAAAGCCTCTTATTCCAAAAGATGATGAGGCTGAACTTGGTGAATCTCTTCTTCCTGAAACTGTTGTCGGACAGGACACTCATGGCGGATTCAAGAACTCAATCGGTGGAAAAGAAAGAAAAGGAAGAACTCAGGCTGTTTCAACAAGGCTCTTTACAAACATTGATGGTACAAAGAAGACAGAGCCAAACACTGGTGTGCCTGAACTTATTAAAGCCGTAAAAGGTTTTGAAAAAGATGAAAAAGTGGCTGATGATATCACCAGTTATCAAGGTTATAAAGTAGAACATTCTGGAAACAGCGTAGGCGCTTCTGCGGTTCACAAGGATATAAAAATTAATGAGAATCATCCAAAGATAAATCTGAATCTTCGAAAAGCCTATCAGAATATTTATAATCATTATCACTTAAATATCAATTCTTATAATTCCCGCTTTTTGCAGTTGTTAAGAGCTCAGGTTCCTGTAAAAGAAAACAAATATCTTTTCGGAGCAGGAATTGATTCCAAGATGATGGGCGACATGAAAAGACGTATCTGGTTTCGCAATACCCGCGGTAATGAAGTCCCTGATATGTCGGTTCTTCTTCTGATAGATGGTTCTGGTTCGATGAGTGGAGACCGCCGGAATAGTGCTATGATTTCGAGTGTTATTCTGCATGAGGTTTTGAAGAAGCAGGGAATCCAGCATGCAATTGTTGAACATCGTGGTTGCGGTGACGAGCCTGAAATTGATGTGAACATCCTTGTAAACTTTAATGCCAAAGAAGAAGAAAAACTAAATATCATGCAGCTTGATTCTGATGGAGATAACCGTGATGGACTGGCTCTTTATTGGGCTGAAAAATATATCAATCAGAAAACCTTCTGTGACAATAAGCTGATTATCGTTCTTTCTGACGGCCAGCCTGCTCATGCCTATGATGAATATTGGGGGGCAGTTGCAAACAAAGATACTGCAAATGCAGCCAAGAAAATTATCAATCGTGGAACCAATATTATTGCGGTAGCTCTTGATGATGAATGCGCTGATGAAGATGAATATTCTACGTATGCCGATTTAAAAGAAATCTATCCGCATCTTGTTCAGTGTACGGATTTGAAACGTCTTACCGGACAGATTTTGAATATTGTCTCAAGACAGTTGTTGTAGGAGTATTATGAAGAGTTTTATTGTGTGTATTAATTCAACGGTAAGTTGGTATAAGGAAAATGATTTATATGAGACTCTGAAAAAAGGTGAAACTACTCCTGTCGGAATGGCATTGAAATATAAAGAGGGTTCTCAAATTGAGCAGGGTGATTTAGTATTTGCTGTAAAAGTTACTAAAACAAAAGCTTCCCTAGTAGCAGTAGGAAAAGCAATTACAGATTATGATGAAGATCCAGATATTGAAGGAATTCTCATACAGATAGATTTTATTAAGAAAAAGAGAAAAGAATTTCAAGCCTTTTCAACTCTTATTAATGAAGCTGGAATAATTATTACACAAGATATGTATGAAATACTTCTTGCTCCGGATTTTACAGAAAAACTTTTGAAGAGTTTTGCCATACAGAACATGACACATTTTACCCCATGTTATATACATGATCCAAACATCAATCAATACCAGCTTATTTGCGATTATTTGAATGATTATTGTCCTAAGTTCAGACAGGAAGTTATAAAGCGTTTCCCCCTGGTTTATAAAAACTACAAAGAGGGCGAGGTTATAGATAAAGATACAATAGATCTTACCTATACTCAAAACATATATAGTGCTATTGCCACAGATCTGGATTGGGATATTTTGTTTGAAATTGTAAGACCGAGGGCATAAACAATTTTATCTCTATCTCATAAATCAATTAAATTCTTTTCTTGGGACGTTCCAAAGTCCTGGGAAACAGGTGTACCTGCGGTAATGGAAAAATATCACAGATATCGGGAAGGAATGTTCTTACGCCTATATTACACCAACAAATTCGCCGGCAGAGACTAATGCAGGAGACACCCGTTTATGACAAAGCGACCAGGAAATTTAGTTTCCGTTTATTTTCCCTTGTATTTTTTTCGAAGTTTTTGCTGCCAGAGCCAGTAATTCATAATCAGTTTTGCAGGAAGCAGCTTTGAAAGTGTTGCCTGAAGCTTTGTCGTAAAACCATAAACTGATTTGGATTTTCCTTTCTTTGAATCCTTGTATGCCTTGTTAATAACTTTTTCAGGATCATACATGACAGTATAGTATGTAACTACCGCAGATGATGTTTTTGAATCAATTTTTGTTGCTCTGTCAAAAAAAGCAGTTTTTGTCCAGTAAGGGCATACAGCAGTAACTGTGATTTTTTTTGATTTAAGCTCCATTCCAAGCGAAAGAGAATAATTCAAGATAAATACTTTTGTAGCAGAATATATATTGATGTATGGAAGAGGCTGGAATGCTGCAATAGATGCAAATTGCGTGATTCTTGCTCCTTCGCTCATGTAAGGCAAAGTTGTTTCTGTCATAAAAACAAGAGCCCTGCAGTTTAAATCAATCATATTAATACTGTTTGAAACTCCAATTTCATCATATCTTCCAAATTTTCCGAAACCACTGGCATTGACAAGCCATTTTACATCTGGTTTTTCTTCTTCCAGAGCCTTTTTGTATTTGTTCAGGTTTTCATCAACCGTTAAATCCATATCAAAATATCTGAACTTAGTTGAAAGTTCAGTTTTTAAAGCTTCCATGCTTTCTTTACCAAGACCTAATCCCCAGATTTCATCGAAACCTTCTTTGTCAAAGAGCCTGCAAAATTCCCGCCCCATTCCAGATGAAGCTCCGGTGACAACTGCAATATTCATTTTGTTCTCCTTAGATGTATACGTCCTTAAATAATTAAGCGACATTATATATGGTTAATTGTATTATGCTTGATTTATCAGAATTATGATACAGAGTTAAACTCACAAATTCTATAAAAATTTAGAAAAAACATAATGGTTGTTTTAAATACGACATCCTCTTGTCATATTTTCTGTGATACAATTAATTCATGCACTTCATTAATGCAAAAACAATTCTAACTCCTCGAAGTATGAACATTTATCGAGGTTGTTCGCACGGCTGTATTTACTGCGACTCGAGAAGTAAATGCTATCAGTTTACGCACGCCTTTGAAGATATTGAAGTAAAGCAGAATGCACCGGAGCTTCTTGAAGAAACACTTTCAAAAAAAAGAAAACGCTGTATGATTGGAACCGGTGCAATGGGTGATCCGTATATTCCTGCTGAAAAAGATCTTTGCCTTATGCGCCGTTGCCTTGAAATTATAGAACGGCATGGATTCGGTGTAGCCCCACAAACAAAATCCGATTTGATTCTTCGCGACATAGACCTTCTTGATCGAATAAACAAGAAGGCTAAAACTGTAGTACAGATGACAGTGACTACCGCAGATGATTCGCTGTGCCGACTGGTTGAACCCGAAGTTTGTCCAACCAGTCGTCGTTTTGAAGTTCTTTGCGAGTGTCGTGACCGGAATATCCCTACAGTTGTCTGGCTTAGTCCTTTTCTTCCTTTTATTAATGATACAAAAGAAAATATAGATGCTCTTTTAGATTACTGTATACGGGCAAAGGTTCATGCTGTAATCTGTTTTGGAATCGGTGTTACTATGCGCGAAGGAAATCGTGAATATTTTTATGATGCATTGGACAAAAAGTTTCCGGGGCTGAAGGAACGATACATCAAATCTTACGGATGGAATTATATGATTTCAAGTCCACGGGAACATGAGCTTATGTCGTACATAGCAGATGTTTGTAAAAGTAACAGCATCATGCTCGGAACAGATTCTTTTTTTAGATGGATGGAAGAATTTCCGGAAAATAAAAATCAGCCTGAATTGTTTTAAATATGACATTCTCTTGTCATATTTGGTATAATATATTAAAGCCATCAAAAAGAATGGAGGACAGGTAATGCAGCCCTTGGTGATTATTTAGTGAGCACGACTTCAAGTCATTATGACTGGGCAATAAAGAAGATAAAAGCACATATAAAAAACTGTAAGGAATAAAACAATTTGCAAATCGATCAGCTTTTTGAGTTAGTTTATATTCTCATTGATAAAAAGCAGACTACTGCCGCTGAAATGGCAAAGCGCTTCGGGGTTTCAACACGCACGATTTACCGCTGGCTTGATGCGCTTTCTGTTTCAGGTGTGCCGGTTTATTCACTTAAAGGCCGTGGTGGTGGAATTGCTATTTCTGAAAAATATGCTCTGGATAAGACTGTTTTATCTGAAGATGAGAGGCTTGCGATTCTTTCAAGTGTAAAGGCTTTGAACAGTTTGAGTGGAAGCTCTTGTAGAAATGAAGGTTCTGCTGAATCGGCAATAAAAAAACTTTCGCATCTAGTAACAAGTGACAGTGACTGGCTCGAAGTTGATTTTGCTCCGTGGAGTCCTGAAGGCAGTAGTGTAAGGCAGGTTTTTGGAACACTACGGGATTGTATTTTGAAAAAGCGTCAGGTTGTTTTTGATTATTATTCAGGGGATGGCAGTGCAGAACGAAGAACTGTTCATCCGTGGAAACTGATTTATAAAGGGCAGGCCTGGTATATGCAAGGCTGGTGTACACTACGAAAGGCAGAACGTTTTTTTAAACTGAGCAGAATGCGCAATGTTGAAATGACTGGTCGTGCTGCGAATATTACAAGAGAAGAATGCGTTCAATTTTCTGATATATATGCAGAACAACCAGATCTTCCGCTTATTCAAATCAAAGCAAAAATTAAACCACCGAAAATTGCATATCTTTTTGATATTTTTGTCTGCTCAGAAATCAAACAGAATAAAGACAAATCGATTACCGCTATCTTCTCTGCTCCGGATACAGACTGGCTCATAGGAATGCTGCTTGGTTTTGAAGCAGATATCAAAATCATCTCGCCAAAAAGGATAGCAGAATCCATTCAGAAAAAAGCAAAAGAGATTTCGGGGTTATATAAATAATATATTAAACATGACATTCTGTTGTCATATTTAGTCTGCTATAATATACTCCATGGGAGAACTGGTACTGCGAGATTGACGGAATCAGAATCATCGTGAATTCTTACAGTTATACGATTATCACCGCACATAAGATGAAATAAAAATGGCACGACCGGAATTTAAAGATATTAAAAGCTTTGAAGAGTTCTCAAAATATTACTGGTACCGCGAGGAGCTTATAAAAATCTGCCGTTCACTCGGGCTTAAGTCTGACGGCGGTAAGATTGAGCTTAACAAAGTTATTGAGGCGTATTTTAATGGTGAAAAAATTCTGCCAGAACGACCGAGAAGCTGTGCTACGAATGGTTTGACAACTCTTTCATTAAATACAAGCCTCCTCGCATGTAACTTCACTTTTGGTCTACGATTTCGTGAATTCTTTGAAAAACAAACCGGTATCAAACCTTTCAAGTTCAACGTAGATATGGTTGCTTCAGTCAAAAAAATCAAAGAAACGGGTGATTCAGATTTTACCCTCGGCGACCTGCTTGACATTTACTACGGCAAAAAAACTTATGTAAAATACGACAATTCCGCACTTCAATGGAACAGGTTCGTTAAAGATTTTTACGCCGACAAAACAACCGAAGTCTTTTCTGAACGTCTCAAAACTGCTGCCGCCCTCTGGAGAATAGTCCGTGAATCAGACAAACCTAAAGTCTATTCTCATGAGCTTTTGGAAATTCATCACGATTTTCTTTGCAACTATAAGTAATAAAAGCGCAACTGTCGGGCGGTTATAAAAATCAAACTGATATTTTCGATAATTAAACAGTTTTCCCGTCCCACTCTTTTGAATGTTCTCTTTCAAATTTTATTGCTGCATCAAAATCAACTTCCGGGGCACAGTTCTGTTCAACGTTCATGGCAACTGTGTGAAGACGCCGGATGCAGTCTGATTTATCTTTGTAACCGAGCTTTGATTTTTCTATGCTGTCATGAAGAATACGGATTGATTCATCGTAGATTTTCAATGGAACCGGGAAAGGATGTCCGTCTTTTCCACCGTGTGCAAAACTGAAGCGGGCAGGATCAGTAAAGCGCGCGGGTGTTCCGTAAATAACTTCGCTAACAAGTGTGAGGGACTGAAGTGTGCGGGGACCAAGTCCTGGAGTTAATAAGAGTTCATCAAAGCTTCCCGGTTGATTCTGGTATGCAGTTGCAAGAACGCCGCCAAGTCGTTTGAGGTCTACATCCTGTGCCTGCACGTCGTGGTGGGCGGGAAGAATTATTGAGCGTGCGGTGGTGGAAGGTGCTGCGATGGATGTTTCTTTAACAGAGCTTTCAGAGAGCTCAGAAAATAATTCGCCCTGCACTGGAGCCGATTTCAGAGGATTGCTTTCTCCTCCCTGCATAAAAATCATCTGGCTGGCAGGTTTATTGATTTGTGTAATTTCTTTGATTATCCGCTCTGGTTCTTCAAGACTCATTTCAAGAATTGAATCGCGGGCGGTACGGGCATTGGAGTCTGTAAGGTTTAAAATCTTGCCTTGGTTTTCACCGACAACGCCGCTGTGAGGTTCTTCGACAAATGAACGTAAGTTTGTTGAACACCAGTGATAGCGTCGGGCTTTTTTTTCCTGCACATTCATTCCCTGTTGAACAACAGTCCAGCTTCCATCCTTCGTAATTATAAAATTATGCTGGTAAAGCTGGAATCCATCCTGAACGGCATTGTTATCGACCTTTGCAACAAGCTTACTGTTACGAACAAGTTCATCACCGTTAAGTCCTGTGCGGCCGGCAATTTCTAAAAGTTCATCGGGTGTCTGCCTTGAATACTTTCCGCGTCCACCGCAAACATAAATTCCAAGCTCTTTTACACGAGGATTCAAACCACGTTTAAGCGCATACATTACACTCGTTGTTATTCCGGAACTATGCCAGTCCATTCCCATTACAGCACCGAAGGACTGAAACCAGAGCGGATCACTAAGACGGACAAGAAGCTCATCTGTTCCAAAATTTTCTACAATGGATTCTGAAATTAGAGTTCCGAGAACCATCATGCGGTTGGCGAGCCAGCGTGGAACTGTTCCTGTATGGAGAGGTAAATCTGCATGTCCGCTGTTTCTTGGCATAAATTATTTTTATCCTTTTAGAATCTTTGTTGTTTCAATTACACTTTTATGTTGAAGGTTTCTTGGTTCAAAACGGATGATTGTATAAACAAGCTGCATCACAAGTCCTGCTCCGAAGGTACTGATGAGAGTTCCGATTCCTACGGGTCCTCCCAAAAGCCATCCGATAAGAAGGACTGTAGCCCATAGAATGATTTCGACAAAGCCGATCGGAATTTTCGGCATCCTTCGTCCAAGTCCAACAAGAAGTGCATCACGAGGACCACAGCATTGTTCACTGCTCATGTAAATTGCCATCCCTAGTGCCATAAAAACAAATCCGCTGAGCATAAGGGCAATTCCCATCCAAAGATTTGTGTTTTCTGGAAAAGGATTGAGGTTGTTGTACATCTGCACAAGATTTCCTGTGATGAGAGCATCGATGATAGTTCCGTATCCGATTTTTTCCTTTAAGAGCACGTCAATTAAAAGAATTACAAGGGCCATTACCGTCATTGCCATTCCGTAGTTCAGAGGGGTATGATATGAAATCCCCATTCCAAGACAATCCCACGGTGCAAGACCAATGTTTGCAAAAATAGTAAGATGAACACCAAGAGCAAAGACAATCAGCCCGCCGATAATTTTAATCCATCCAACAATAATTTCTGCCCGTTTTGTCATTTTCCCCTCATTGATGTTGTATTTTTTTTAGTTTAGTTTTGAATTAATTTGATGTCAATGATATTATGTAGATATAATTTAAGGCAGGAAAAATGAAGCAAAAAATTAAAACAACAATTGCATTCAGTTTATCAGCAATAGCAGTTATTGTAAGTGTAATTCTTTCGGCTTTGGACCGTCCGGATGATGTTTATCCGAGCGATGATACAAAGATCTATCTTTATGGTGAAGCGCATGGTTATAAGCCGTATTATGATATCGAGTTTAGAAAATGGAAGGAATGTTATGATGATGGCTGGCGCAATCTTTTTGTTGAACTTCCATATTACAGTGCAGAATTACTAAACCTCTGGATGAAAGAAAATGATGATTTGATAATAGATCAGTTTTTTGAAGATATAAAAGGAACGCTTTCGGGCAATCAATATTACTATGATTTTTTTCATCAGATTAAAGAGACCTGCCCTGAGACAATTTTTTATGGAACTGATGTTGGTCACCAGTATTCAATAACGGGTCAGAGATATCTTGATTATCTTAAAGCACAAGGTTTTACAGACTCCGAGCAGTTTGATAAAGCGGTTGAATGTATAAGGCAGGGCGAAGAATTTTATTCTATAAGAAAAGACCGTTCCGGAATATCCCCGGTCAGAGAAAAATACATGGTGGAAAATTTTATAAAGACGTATGATTCAGTGGGTGGAAAAATCATGGGAATCTACGGAAGTTATCATACAAGCCTTAATAATCCGGATTTGATGGCGGGGCGGCTCAAGGCGCATTATGGGGATATTTTCAGCAGCGTAAAATGCAGTTCAATTGCATTCGGAAAAGTTGAGCCATATAAATTCGGTTTTTCGCTTACGGGGTTGATTTTTCTTCTGATGCTTTTTATGCCGAACATTATCTGGGGTGTAAAGGGCAAGCCGAAGGATTATGAAAAATACGCAAGCAGGGAAAATAAAATTTTACTTATATTTGAGCGTATTGGTGAAGTTGCAGTATCCTGTCTTCTTTTGATTTTTCCTTCAATAAATCCTCATGTGAAAATTCTTGCAGAAGGGCTTTATTTTGAATGGAATATCATTATATGGATTACAGCCTTTAGCATGATGATTTTATACGAGGGTTACTGGATAAAATATTTCAAAAGTGAAAGAACTATGGAAGATTTCTATTCTTCGTTTGCAGGATTCCCTGTAGCCGGTGCGAGTCTTCCTGTTATTGCCGTTTTTCTGCTTGGTATTTATTCGATGAATCTTTATGTGATTATAGCGGCAGTAATTTTAGGAATCGGGCATATTGGAATTCATTTAATGCATAAGAAGGAAATAATAAAACTGACAAAACTCAGCAAAAAATGACAGGTAAAAAACAAGGTTTGCCGTTATACTATCATTGAAATCTGCAATTGTGAACTGCATATTAGGCAATCTTTATCAGGAGGCAAAAAATGGAAGAATCAATTTTGAACTGGTTACTGGAAGACGCAAACCCGGAAGTAAAACTCAGAACATTAAAGGAAGCCCTGAAACTTGCGGAAGCTGATGAGCGTGTTGTTGAATGTAAAAAGCAGCTTCTGGCGAGCAAAACCTACGAACGCGGGTTGAACAAACTTCGTAAGCCAAAAAACTGGGATAAGTATGATGCACTTTTTGCTTTTGCTGAATGGGGACTTACTCGTTCCGATATTGGAAAAGATATTGACGATGAAGTTTTTGGTCTGATTGAAGCAACGGATTTTAAAATGCTCTGCGGTGAACCTTTGCTGCTTAGAAATCTTGTAAAGCTTGGTTATTACGAGGAGCCTGTTGTTAAAAACGAAATCGAAAAGCTTCTGGCTCTTATTCAAGCTGACGGCGGCTGGCAATGTGTCAGTACAAATAAAAAAATCAACGATCCTAATAAGTCTCATAAAAGCTGTATCAAATATACGGTTGAGTTTCTTCTGCTTGTTGCGGAACTTCATCTTCAGGGGCGCATCATGCCGTGCGAAGAAGCGCTCGTTCATTATTTTACAAAGCGCAATATTTTCTACCGCACCGATGATATGAAAACTCCGGTTTTTGACGTAATGCTAGGAACCTTCTATCCTTCTGACCCGATTAAGATTGGAGCGCAGAATATTGTTTATGCCCTGCGAGCTCTTGGCTGTGACCCGAAATCTCAGGCAATGCAGGAAGGCTACAAGGTTTTGAGCAGGCATAAGCTTGAAAACGGCCGCTACCTTCTTACCGATTCCAAAAGCGTTCAGGCCTTTAAAGCCGGAAATGTCGGCGAAGAAAATAAGTGGATAACACTTTATGCATACATGGCACAGGAATAAATTATGAAACGATTTTTATACATTTTAATTCAATGCACATGGGGTTTAGGACAGACACTCATCGGATTGCTATTCTTTATAATTCATATTACTAAGCCGCATAGAATCTATAAAGGCGCAATCGAAACCCGCTGGAATAATCCTTATGCAGGTTTGAGTCTTGGGCTTTTTATTTTTGTTCCGAGGGATGAAGGCGAATATCAGAACGGTGCAAGAGTTCATGAATACGGTCACACAATTCAGTCGCTGGTGCTTGGTCCTTTGTATGCACTGGTTGGAATTATTTCTGTTGGCTGGGGAAGTGTTGTTTTTCCAATTCTGCGTGGTACAGAAAAATACAAGGATATTCCATACACAAAATGCTTTGTTGAATACAACGCAAGTTGGCTCGGCGAAAAAGTAACCGGCGAAAAAGCTGTGTGGTAAACACGATAATTATTTTTCTTAAAAGAAAAAGACTTCTTCAAATTTTTTATCAAGGGCGACGCATAAAATCAGGGCGAGCTTTGCGGTAGGGCAGAACTGGCCGGTTTCTATTGAGCTGATTGTATTGCGGGAAACGCCGACCATTTCGGCAAGTGCATTTTGTGAAAGATTTTTTTCTGTCCTGATTTCTTTGAGGTGATTTTTTAGGACTAATGTATCGTTCATGCTGCAGCTCCTGTGGCAAGGCGTCCGGTAAGTTGCAGAATGAATACTACTGTAAGCAAAATAAAAATCACAAGATAGCCAAGCGCAACAAAAAGCTCGTGCAGTTTCTTCATCTTAAAAAATTTTATAGCAAAAGCAACTGTGAGCATTCCAAAGAAAATCATCCAGCACTGAACGCTAACACGCTTTGTAAATATCCAGCTGATGATTGAAATGAAAACACATAATCCGAATGATGAAAAAAAGGCAGCTCTCGCAGCTGTTTTCTGAACTTCCAAATCAAATACATCTTTATCGTTGTTTTCTTTTCTGCTTTGTGCCAGGATTTCTTCTTTTGTCATTTTTCATTTCTCCTTATTTATTTGTAATCTTATAATTCAAAACTTTTTTAGGACAAGTCGAGATGCACTCCCCACAGAGAATACATTCTGCAGAGCGGATTTCGTTATTCGAAATCAGATTCTTTACATCAAGACTCATCGGGCAAATCTTATTGCATGCCCCACAGCCAACGCAGTTTTCTTTTTTCGTTTTGATTTTCAGTTGCGGCAGGTGAAGCAGACGTCCTACTTTGTAACCCATAATCATAAAAGGAGCCATCCAGCAGATGTAGTGGCAGTTAGCCCGTTTTCCGTGAATAATTGCCGGAATCAAAAACAAAATCACAATTCCATAGTAAATGACGTAACTGTAAATGTTTGAGATTGAAATGCCGTGGTCAGTCATAAAAAACGGCTGAATCGTGTAGTCACCTTTTCCAAGCACATGACAGATTATCACACCGGAAAGCCAGAACACCCAGATTCCATATTTCAGATAATTTCGCCAGCCCTGTTTTGGATTTTTTGGAGAAAAGCGTTCAAAGCATTCACTCATTCCGCCAGTAGGGCACAAGAAGCCGCACCATAACCGGCCAAAGAACATTCCTAGAATAAACATAAGGGTAAAAACAATAAAGCTTCCGTTTATGATATGCTGCAATGCGCCCATGATTATCAGGTATGGCGAAAAGTAGTAAATCGTAATCGGGAAAAGCAGCATGGAAAATGTAATCAGAAATTGGCGAAAGGTTTGTAATTTCATAAATCACCTCAGATTTTGTTTGCCAAGTATACTTTGCAATACCTCTTTTATAGCACTGCCAAGTAAACTTGTCAAGAAAAAAACTGATTTTTGAAGAATCGAAAAGTATGCTATAATGATTCCGATTATGAAAGATTTAGATTTAATACAAAAAGAAATTGCCACAGCACTCGAGCAGCTGAAAGAAAAATCATTAATCACAGAAGCTGTTCTCGCAAAAAAAGTTCGTGAGAATGCAAAAATCCAGGGAAAGAATAAGGCCGGAATCTGTCTGAAAGATCTGGAAGCCTGCGTAGAATTTCTTGCCGAAAACAAACAGCTTTATTTTTCTCTTCATGTAAACAGCGCAAATGATATTCTGATTAAAAAAGAAGATTCCTCTAAGCCGATGGACAGCGATTCAAAAAAGCGCCGCCAGTCCAGCGAAAAATCAATTTCAGTTTTAACCAGCGGCGATTTACGCGGCAAAAGCTCCGGCGGAAAATCCCCTCAAAAACGCACCGACCGCAAAAAGCTGAGTGTCCGTAATTATGATGATTTTGAATAGGATATAATTGGGTGTTCCCATGCAGCTGTATTAGCCATCTGCGTGGTATAAAAGAAGTGTAATTCTACAAAAGTATGATATAATATTTTAGAAAATTTATTCTGGATATGGAGAAATAATGTAAAGCGGATGGCACGGTGCGCCGCTAGGAAGGAAAAAATGAATAATTCGAAAAGAATCGGAGCTTTTTTTATTGATTTTATAATTATTGCAATAATTTATGAAATTCCATTTTTTATTTTGGTTGTTCTTCCAATGATTCAAGGGAATAACAATGCAAATGTTATCATACCAAGAACTTTACTTTGTGTATTTTTTGCTTTCATTTTGTTTGTATTTAAAGATATATTTAAAAACGGAAGTCTTGGAAAAAAAATAATGAAATTGAAAATCATAGATTCAGAAACAAAAGAAAATGCTTCTTTAGGAAAAAGAATCTTAAGAAACATTACCTGGATTTTGAGTTGGATAGAATTTATAGTTTATTTAACATCAAATAAAAGAATCGGAGATAGATTAGCAAAAACAGACGTTGTTTCTATTTCTTAAAAATATATATAAAAGTTTTATTATGAAACATAAATTATTTCGATTTTTAATTATTTTTCTCATAATATTTTCAATCTTTTTACTTGTGTTTGGCAGAGCAATTCCTTCATCGATAAAAATTCATAATAAAAATTTAAATGAATTGTTTGCTTTAAGAATGGGCAAAAATCTTTTTTATCGGCAAACAATAAATAATTGTGGACCTTATTCCGTTATGGCTGTCATTAATATTTTGACCGAAGATGAAAAAAATCCTGACAATCTAAGGAAAACAATTATCGATGAAAATTGTACAGAAGGTAATAGATATTATACTTATGAAGAATTTATAAATTTATGGAATAACGGTGGTTACAAATTATTTTTCCGAAACTGGGCAATAGTTTGTAAAATATAAAATCGCTTAACACATATAAGGCCCCAAGTTGTCAATACTAATTCTAAAAAAAATACAACTTAGGGCTGTTTTTCAAAGTAAACAGTCTTTTTTTTTGAGAACAAAAAAAGGTCTCTCATCAAAATAAAAAACAAAACTGAATCGTTAT
>JAFYZU010000031.1 GCA_017548565.1 Treponema sp. | reverse complement strand
GGCAGAAGCGAAAAATCCCTGTGATATAGATGTAGTACACAAAAACAAGTGGGAAACTATGACTTTTAACGTTTTTGAAATGGGAACAGAAGAAGCTGTTTATAATGCTTTTCAGGTTTTGAGCGATGGGGGTGTAATTATCGAACCTATCGGAGAACTTCCATGGAGTAAATGTTGCGCCACCATTATTGATAAATATGGTGTATGCTGGTGGATATCAATTTAACAAATTCAAGATTATAGGGTTGATGCCATAGTCGAGAAGAAAAGATGTATGATATACAGAATTGATGGTTGAGGAGGATTGGCTGCAGTCATGAAGATAGGTATTATCTGTGCAAGTGAAAACGAATTGGACCCTTTTCTTGATGATTTTCAGGAGCACTCTGTCGTTGAAAAAGCAAAGCTAAAAATCCATATCGGTAAAATAGGCGAACATGATGTTGTGTTGCTTTACTGTGGAGTGTGTAAGGTCAATGCGGCAATCGCTGCGCAGATTGTAATTGATGATTTCAATGTTGATGCAATCATCAACGCCGGTGTGGCAGGCGGGATGGATAGCAGACTCGGAATACTTGATACGGTCGTTTCAACGGAAGTCGCGTATCATGATGTCGCGTCAGAAATTTTGACAGAATATCATCCCTGGATGAAATCCGTATTTTTCGCTGCTGATGAAAACCTTCTGAAAATCGCAAAGAACGTTGCAGAACGTATTCAAACAAAGGGGAAAATATATTTTGGCCGAATGGTAACCGGAGAGGCTTTTATTTCAGATGACGGGCGGCAGGAGATTATGGACGCGTTCAATCCTTTGTCGGTTGATATGGAGACCGGAAGCATCGCACACGTCTGCTATGCGAATTCGATACCGTTTCTGGCAATTCGGAGTATTACCGATACCGCAGACCACAGTGGATCCGAGTTCTTTGAAATGAACTGCAAAGAAGCATCTCGGATAGCCAAGGATTTTACGGTGGAGGTTATCAGAAGCGTGCAATTAAAGGAGTCGGCAAATGAGTCAGATTGTTGAGAAAATGCGGCAGGAAATCATGGACCGAAGTGCCCGGTTTGAAGAACAGACAAAAGATACGAAGGATGAGTACAACATATATCGGGAGCATATCCAGTATGTTTATAAGTATGTTGTAATACTCTCAAAGGACAAGAAAGTCGATGGGGAAGTGTTGGAATTAGCTGCCCTTTTACATGATATTTCCATGACCGATATGTCACTGGACCGAAGCCGGCACAATGAATACGGAGCGGGAATTGGATCGAATTCGGCCGGATGAAGTCTGGTTCCTGGGAGATGCTGTCGGAAAAGGTCCCGAGAGCGACAGGACAATAGACTGGGTCAGAACACATTGTCTTGATTTTGAGTGGGGAATTGTATTGAAAGAAACAAATAAAGTGATAGGCAAGATTAAATTTTAGTCTTTAGAAATTATATAAGTTCCAGCTGCCATTAGAATTAAAGCTATGCAGAATGCAAAACCCGGAAACTGCCCGTATATCACAATTGAAAGCAAAGCGCTGATGAATGGCGAAATTGAATAATACGAGCTGGTTCTTGCTGCGCCCAAAAATCGCTGAGCCTGAATGTATGTAAATACGCTGAGTCCATAAGCGAAAAATCCGAGCAGAAGGGCGAGAAAAATAAATGATGAAAACCCAGCTCGCTCACCTGTAATTAAAGCAACAAAAATTGCACCTGTTCCAGAACCAATTCCTTTTATCATTGCAATTTTTGGAGTGTCGCAATCAGAGAGCTTTCGGGTACAGTTGTTTTCAAAACCCCAGGCAATACAGGCAAGAAATGCAAAAACTGAATATGGTGAAAAAGAAAGAGATTTACTTCCTTCAAATGACAGAAGAATTCCTGCAATGCTAACAAGGATAATTCCGATCCAAAGACGGGGTGAAATCTTTTCCTTAAAAATCAAAAAGGCAATTACAGAAGTTGCAGCAATCTCCAGATTATTGATAAGTGAAATGTTTGCTGCAGAAACTTTCGTTAAGGCTGTCATAAGAAGAACCGGGGCCGCAATATCGAGAACTATCATTTCTATGATATACGGTAAATCTTGTCTTACGATTTTTCTTGCGTTGGATTTGCCGGTTATGTTTTTTATAAAACATAAAGGAAGCATCCCGATTCCTGCTCCCAGATACAAAAGACCTGCCATAAAAGATGGCGGAATCTTTACCATGAGAAGTTTTGAAAATGGTGTGCTCAAGGCATAAAGAGCTGCTGCTGTAATTGCAAGAAAAATTGCCTTTGTTTTATTTGCCATTTTTGATTCCCACGTTACAGTTTTTCAAGAACGACAAGTTGTCCATAAGCACGCTTTTTTATGGTTAAAAGCTTGAATCCCGATTTTTCAAAACGCGATGCAATTTCTTTTGAAGAAAAGAATTCTCCATTCAGATTTCTTACAAGAAAGTTTATGATTTTTCTGATTACAAACGGAAAATTCGGATCAGCAATATAAAGCTTTCCGCCGTTTTTCAGAATTCTCGCTGCTTCATTTTCAAAGGCTTGTTTATCAGAAAAGTGATGATATGCCATGCAGGCAATTACTGCATCAAGGCTGTTATCTGCAAATGGGGTAGCCTCGCATGAACAAAGCTGAATATCCATTCCGGAGCATTTTGCTTTTGCCACTTTGAGCATTTCGTTTTCTACATCAATTCCATGTGCAACAATATTGAAACGCTCAGACAAGGTTTTTAGAATTGTTCCCGTTCCACAGCCTACGTCCAGAACCTGTGCAGAATCTGAAAGCTCGATGTTATCATAAATCAGCTTGTAAAAAACTTTAGAAAGTTTTCCTTCAAAATGGTCATCATACTTATCTGCTCTTTTGTCAAACTTGAAATCTCTTTTCTCTGTATTTGCCATATCTGACTCCTTGTAAGATATTGAACATAATGTTTGATAAAATATTAGACTCATGTTATGATGAAAACAAGAACAGACCTAAATAAATGTACAATACTGAACAAAAATCTGCATATTGTTCAATAACGGAGATGTAATGGACAGACGCCAGCAAAAAACAAAAATTGCAATTCATAGCGCAATGACAAATCTTTTGAAAAAGAAGAAGTTCGAAGCGCTCACAGTTCAGGATATTATTGATGAAGCAAATATCGGCCGCAGTACGTTCTATTCTCATTTTGAAACCAAAGAACAGCTTTTAGAAGAAATATGCAACGAGATGTTTTCACACGTTTTTGCACAGGAGCTGACTCCGGAAAAAAGTCATGATTTTTCTAGCAGGCATGAAGACATAACAGGGCGGCTTGCACATATTCTCTATCACATACAGGATCACAAGGGAAATATTAAAGCAATACTTGATAGTGAAGCCGAGAAAGTTTTTGTACAATATTTCAGTGAATATCTTGAACAGACATTTGCTGATGATATACGACATATCACAGCTGAGGTCCCGGAAGATTTTAAACGTCGCTTCTTTACAGAAAGTTTTATAACTTCAATCAAATGGTGGATTGAAACCGGCATGAAGCTTTCGCCAGAAGAAATGGTTGAGTGCTATAAAAAGATGATAAACATGAAAAGGTAATGAATTATGATGAGTGAGGATTATATGAATTTATACAACTGCGGAAATATTGTCGTAAATAATTTTGTATACAAAATCAAAGATGGCTGTGTAATGATAGACACTGGTTATGAAAAATATTTATGCAGCGTTTTAACGAAACTGAAAAAACATAATATCGAACCTGAAGAAATCCGCTATATATTTCTTACTCATGCCCACGATGATCATGCCGGTTTCTTGAATGAGTTTTTGAATAAATATCCGGATGTAAAAGTAATCTGTAGTGATAAATCTCTGGAAACTTTGCGAAAAGGTCAGAATTCATTTGAGGGCGGATGCAGCACGGAACTGGCTTTGATTTTCTGCAATATAATGAAATTGTTTGGAAAAGGAAAACATCTGTTCCCGAAATTGGAAAGTCATAACGAAAATAAGATTATCCAGGTGTCTGATCAGAATAGGGGAGAGCTTCAAGAAATCCTTAATGGAAAAATAATTGAAACTCCCGGCCACACTAAGGATTCCATTTCATTATTACACGAAAGTGGAAATCTGTTTTGCGGCGATGCAGCGATGAACGGTTTTCCCAGCAGCCACAGAATAACAATCTGGGTGGAAAATAAAGAAGACTTTATAGAATCCTGGAAAAAGATTATTGAATTAAAACCTGTAGCCATTTATCCGGCTCATGGTAAAAAAATTGATTATCAAGATTTGGAAAAAAACATAAAGAATCTGGAAAGAATCAAATTACGAAGATTAAAATATTAGGAGAGAAGAAAAGATAGGAAAAACTTATGATAAAAGGAATTCATCACATTTCAATGAAATGTGGATCGTCAGAAGAGCTTGCGAAAGTTCGCGAGTTTTATATCGAGTTACTTGGTTTAAAAATCGTACGTGAGTGGGCTGAAGGTATGATGATTGATACAGGC
>JAFYZU010000030.1 GCA_017548565.1 Treponema sp. | reverse complement strand
GAGCTTTTCAACGCCGAATACGTTTACGTTCAGGTGGTGAGCACCCTTAGAGAAGTATCCGTCAAGAATATTTACAAGGTTATCAATCTGTTCTTTTTCGTTGTGTCCAAGAGCAGAAGGGTTGATTGTCTGTGTGTTAGAGATACCGTCAAGTGAGTACTTGTAAGGAACCTTAGCAACAGAGTTCAAAGACTTGATCAAACCTTTTGTTTCTGCACCGTAAGATGGAGAAGCTCCTGGTGAGAATGGTGCGTGTGCAGGACGTCCGTTTGGAAGAGCACCTGTAGCCTTACCGTATACAACGTTAGAAGTAATAGTAAGGATAGATGTTGTAGGCTCAGCATTGCGGTATGTTGGGTGCTTCTTTACCTTACCGATGAATGTCTTAAGAAGCCATACAGCAATTTCGTCTGCTCTGTCATCATCCTGACCGTAGCGTGGGAAGTCTCCTTCCGGCTTGAAGTCACATGCAAGACCGTGGTCATCGCGGATAACCTTAACCTTTGCATATTTAATAGCAGAGAGAGAGTCTACTACATGAGAGAAACCTGCAATACCAGTTGCGAATGTTCTGCGAACATCTGTATCGATAAGAGCAAGCTCAGCTGCTTCGTAGTAATATTTATCGTGCATGTAATGGATAGCGTTCAATGTGTTTACATAAAGATCGCAGAGCCATTCAAGCATTACGTCGTATTTTCTCATTACTTCGTCGTAGTCGAGGTATTCAGAAGTAATTGGCTGGAGTTCTGGACCAACCTGTGCATATGGAGTAAGACCTGCACCTTCGTCTTTACCACCATTGATAGCGTAAAGAAGAGCCTTAGCAAGGTTAGCGCGGGCACCGAAGAACTGCATTTCTTTACCAGTCTGAGTTGCAGATACACAACAGCAGATTGAATAGTCATCTCCCCAGATTGGACGCATGATGTCATCGTTTTCGTACTGGATAGAAGATGTGTCGATAGAAATCTTTGCTGCATAGCGGCGGAAGTTTTCAGGAAGTCTCTTAGAATAGAGAACTGTCATGTTAGGTTCAGGAGAAGGTCCCATGTTTTCGAGTGTATGGAGGAAACGGAAATCGTTCTTTGTTACCTGTGAACGTCCATCCTGTCCAAGTCCACCAACTTCGAGTGTAGCCCAGATCGGGTCACCAGAGAAGAGCTGGTTGTAAGATTCGATACGGGCAAAGCGTACCATACGGAACTTCATAACCATGTGGTCTACGAGTTCCTGTGCTTTTTCTTCTGTAAGAACACCTTTCTTAAGATCGCGTTCGATGTAGCAGTCCAAGAACGTAGAAATACGTCCTACAGACATAGCAGCACCGTTCTGAGTTTTGATTGCAGCAAGGTATCCGAAGTATAACCACTGGAATGCTTCTTTTGCAGTTGTTGCCGGTTTAGAAATATCATAACCATAAAGGGCAGCCATAGCTTTCATACCCTTCAAAGCCTTAATCTGTTCAGCGAGTTCTTCGCGCTGACGGATGATATTTTCTGTCATTGTACCATTACCGCAGTTAGCCTTGTCAGCTTCCTTCATTTCGATAAGGTAATCGATACCATAAAGAGCGATACGGCGGTAGTCACCTACGATTCGTCCACGTCCATATGTATCTGGAAGACCTGTTAAGATGTGAGCCTTACGAGCCTTGCGGATCTCCGGAGTATAAACATCAAATACAGCGTCTGAGTGTGTTTTGTGATATTCAGTAAAAATCTTATGAAGTTCAGCATTTGGCTTGTATCCATACATTTCACAAGACTGTTCTGCCATCTTGATTCCACCAAACGGCATGAATGCTCTTTTTAAAGGTTTGTCTGTCTGAAGACCTACAACCTGCTCAAGATCTTTTCCTTCCGGACAAATATATCCGGCAGGATGAGATGTAAGTCCTGTAACAACATCAGTGTCCATATCGAGAACACCGTTGCGTTCTTTTCCGTCTAATCCAACAGATTTCTTTGTGTATTCTGCTTTCTGCAATTTCTGAAGTTCATCAAAAAGCTTTTCTGTTGCCTTTGTAGGGCCAGCTAAGAATGATGAATCTCCATCATACTGTGTATAGTTAGCCTGAATAAAATCGCGAACGTTAATTTCGCTTGTCCATAAACCGTCAGGATTAAATCCTTCCCATTCTGGTCTTAAAGCCATAATAGCACCTCTTTTCCTCAGGGCTCCTTTATGATCCCTTTGGATAATAAATTGTACCGATTTTTCTTTTAAAACTCCTTAATGATTCCTAAAAGAAATGGAAAAACTTTCCGCATCGGAATTTATATAATATTACAAAAGTTGTGTTTCTTCAAGGTTTAAAATCTCAAGGCATTTACAGATTCTGCAATTAAACCCTGGGTAACATAAATTTGTAATCATTACAATATTATAATAATTACAATACAAGAAAATGTCAAGCAAATCAAAAAAAATTAATTAAAATTCCCTTATTGCGCAAGCTTTTGCACTACTATCATTATCTTTTTGAAGAATTACATCTGAACAGTGCGAAGAACCTGCCAGAGTAACTGCCTTAGCTGTCTTATTCCCTGTTGGACCAGATGGAAATGCCTGATAAGAAGTCCAGAAAGAACTGTCAGTTTCGCTGAATTTTGAACCGCCGCATAGACCGCTTATATAATCAATATCAACATACTTAGTGCCGTAAATACCGGTTCCATCATGCATAGCTAAATAAATTCTTGAATATTCAGCATTAGTCGGTAAATACCATCCGTTTTCATATGGAGTGCCATTAAGTTTTGTTTCTGTTTCACTATACTTTTTCGCAAAATAAAATGCAGGATATTTTTCCGGGTCCTGAGTATCATCTATTCCATCTTTATTTTCCATCTGCTCAAGATTATCGCTTCCGTTTTTATCCCCGTTAAAAGTATAATCTGCCATTGCTCCAGTTCTATCACAAATTGTAGTATCAATAAATACATCTAAAGCATCTGCATCACTCGTACACCACGCAATTCTATCTGTAGTATGTTTAAGACCTACACCTAAAGTTCGGACAGTCGTTGTATCGTTTCCGGAATTCAATCCGGTACCTTTATAAAAAATTACTGCTATTGCGTATTTTTTCTGAGTTTTTGATAAAGTTATACCTGGTGTGAACGGAAGGGCACTGCCATCTTTAAATACTATATCACCAGCTTCTTTTTCAATTTCCGGTGATTTTGGTCCATAATAACCGTTAATAAGTTCTTCTTTTTCAGTTTTACATCCAGCTAAACTTAAAAACAGTAAGATTGTCATTAAACTAAAAAGCACTTTTTTCATTTTATTATTCTCCCATAAAAAACATTATTCATATAATATTTCAAAAATCAATGTTAATTTTTCGTTAAAAAAATCACCCCAAAGTCGGGGTGATTTATTGAAATTTATAATTCTATTACGATTATTATTTAATTCATCTTATAATAATCAAGAAGATCATTATAGCGTGCTTTCGATGGATTGTTTTTATAAATTACAAACGGATGAATTCCATTTGCTGTGCCAATTAATGCTGTTCTTTCATTCTTTAATGTATAATTAATCTCCCCTGCACCTGTATTAAACCAACTACTGCCATTCCACATATCCTGTGTCACTGTTTTTGTATTCCCAAAAGTAAGACGCATTTCACCAAAATCATCTTCAGAAAGATTAAATTTAGTCTGCCATACGGTTCCTGCAAAAACATCAGGTCCGGTATATTCCTTTTCTTCTTCACCCTGCTTACAACCTGTAAAACAAATTGCAGCAAAAAGCAAAACTGTTAAAACACCAATAATTTTTTTCATAGTAACTCCTTAATCATTCAGATTTTATTCTTATCTGAAATTATAAAAGAGAAGTACTATAAAAAATACAGAGTTAAACTCACAAAATTACAGATTGTATTCTTTTTCCGGTTCTACAATTTCTACGTTGTCGAATCCTGCTTCTGCCAGATGATTTTTAAAGCCTTCCTGCTGCTCCGGTTCTCCATGAATAAGAAAAATCTTCTTTAATCGGCTTGTATCAATTTCCTTAAGCCATTCAATCATTTCTGAATAATCGGCATGAGCAGAAAAACCATTGCATCGCTCGATTTTTGCTTCAACCTTGTAAAGATCCCCTAAAATCCGTACTTCCTTCTGACCGTCAAAAATACGACGTCCTAGAGTATCCTCTGCCATATAACCGACAATCATGACTGTATTCTTTGGATTTGAAATTTCATTCGCAAGATGATATAAAACCCTTCCCGCTTCACACATTCCATCGGCAGATATAATAATCATCGGACCTTCTTTTTTATTAAGCTCCTTGGAATCTTCTACACTTGTCGTAAAAGTCAGCGAATTGAAACCGAACGGATTCTTATGATGCTTTAAAAATGCTTCGTTTACCGATTCATCATAACATTCAGGATGAACACGGAATACAGAAGTTGCATTGCTTGCCATAGGAGAATCAACATAAATAGGAATGACAGGAATTTTCTTTTTATCTGTAAGAAGATGTAAATAAAACACAAGCTCCTGCGCACGTTCAATTGCAAAAGACGGGATGATTATTTTTCCTTTTTTTGCACAGGTATCGCGGATAATCCTTTCAAGTTCCTTCATTGCAAAATCGTGATTATCATGAAGCTTATCGCCGTAAGTTGATTCAAGATAAATATAATCCGGAGCAGGCATGTTTGTCGCCGGATTTCTGATAATCGGCTTGCATTTTCGTCCGATATCTCCGGTAAAAAGAATGCGTGTTTCCTTTTCCGGTTCACGAGGATTTGGATTTATCGTTATATTTGCAAAGGCCGAACCGAGAATATGTCCTGCATCAAAAAATTCAAGCTGAACATCCGGTGAAATATACATCTTACGGTTATAAGATAAAGAAACAATCTGATTTGCAGTTGCAACACAATCATTTTCGTCATACAAAGGCTTCCATGTGAATTTTTCACCTTTTTTTGCCGCCTGCTTTGCAAGAAATTCTGCATCATGAGCCTGGATTCTGGCGCTGTCCATCATAACGAGATTTGCAATATCACGGGTAGCAGGAGTTGAATAAATATTGCCGGTATATCCTTTTTTTGTAAGGATTGGAAGAAGACCGCAGTGATCAAGATGACCATGAGTTAAAATAACAGATTCGAGCTTTTCCATGTCAAAATCAAACTCACGGTTTTTCTGATCCGATTCCTTTCTTTTTCCCTGAAATGCACCGCAGTCAATCATATAACATCTGCCGTTAACTTCAAAAATATGCTTTGAACCTGTTACTTCCTTTGCTGCACCTAATGAAAATGTTTTTACGCTCATACAATCCTCACAAAAATAGTATATCTTCATTATAAATCAACATTTGATATAAAACAAATTTTTATGCTACAAAGAAATAATATGAACAGCGAGGGTTGTCCCCCTTGTTTGTTTTCGTTATATTTACATCTATGAAAAATTATTCAGCTGATCAGCTAAAAGAAATATATAAAAACAGAAGAAACAAGCTTTCCGCATATCTTGAAGAAAACAATATCTGTGCCGCAGTTTTCATTGACAGCGAAGGACACAGGGATGCATCCATCGCATATCTGACAGGCCATGCAAATGACGCAGTCCTCGCGGTTTTCAGCGACGGATACAGCATTCTTGTTCCTTGGGATGAAATACTTGCAAAAAAGAATGCCTTTGCAGATAAAATAATTCCATATACACGTTATAAAAATGATTCCATTACTGCGGTAAAATCGATCATTAACATCGGTTACACTCACGGAACAAACAGTAAGATTGAGCTTCCTCCATACCTTACATATCTTCAATATCTGAAATTCATTGATTCTCTTGCAAGCTTCAACTGCTGCTGTAAGGATGATTCTTCACATAAACTGGTTACCGATTTACGTATGATTAAAGATGAATATGAAATTGAATGCACTAAAGAAGCAGCCGGAATAGGAGATTTTATCATTGATAAAATAGAAAAAGAGATAAAAAAAGGAACAATAAAAACAGAAGCAGATGCTGCCTTATTAATAGAAAAAGAATGCAGGATTAACGGCTGTGACAGGACAGGCTTTGATACACTTGCGGCAGGTCCTTCAAGAAGCTTCGCAATCCACGCCTTCCCTAACTACACTGCTTCGGCATGGCCGGACAAGGGACTTTCAATTTTGGATTTTGGAGTCGTTTACAGAGGCTATACCAGCGATACGACTGTTACTGTTGCAAAAGGAAAACTGAACGCAGAACAGGAAAAACTTTTATCTCTCGTGCAGAATGCATACGATTCGTGCCTCAAGCTTTATACAAAAGAACATGCAGTCATCGAAGCAGCTAAAAAAGCAGATGCAATATTCGCTGCCGGTAAACGAAAGATGCCTCATACTCTCGGTCATTCAATAGGACTTGAAATTCATGAATATCCTCGTGTCAGCACTAAAACAGACAGCTCACTTTATTTTACACCGGGAATGATTCTTACCCTTGAACCCGGACTTTATGATGAAAAACTCGGCGGCTGTCGTCTGGAAAACGATGTACTTATAACAGAGGATGGAAATGAAGTTATTTCTCATTCACGGATAATAAGACTTTAAGATCCCTCTGACAATCACAGCTTGGAAAGTACGGAATCAACACAACCACATAAAGATTCAGATAGTGATTTATCTTCAAGCGATTGTGAAAGCTTTTTCATAGTCTGTAAAACACTTCGCAGATTTTCTTCGCTGTATTCACCTGTAGGATTTTCTTCATTCGTTTCAGGTGCAGACAAAGACATGACTGTTTTCAAAAGACCCGGTTTTCCTGACATTTTTGAAATGAGATATTCCATCTGCATTCTTGCTTTACCTTTCAAAAATCCGTCTTTCTTATCTTCCGGTAAATATTCACTCAACGAAAGAAGCTTTTTAAATAAATCTACTTCGGCAAGCTTTTCGTCAACAATAAACGCATCCGGATTACTGTTCATTTCTTCCTGAGCATCAGGCGGTGCAACTTCTTCAAGAATAGTATCATCGGTTTCAAAGGAATCCTGGTCTAAAATAGTATTGTCTTCAGCAATATCTTGTTCTTCTTCAACAATATTATCTTCTGCAAAAACATTTTCTACAGGCTCTTCAAGAGGAGCTTCGTTTTCAACCTCGTTCTTTTCAATTTCATCAACACCGTCAAGAACATCGACAAATTCATCAAGAACAAAATCAAAATCCTTATCTTCATCTAAAGTTTCTTCAGGCAATTCTTCTGCTGTTTCTTCCGGAACCGCACTTACATCATTAGAAATAGTTTCATCGTCGTCAATATCGTTAGCTTCATCAAGCTCCTGCTTTTCCTCACCTATTTCAAACTCAGAAAGCTTAAGGTCATCAAACTGATCACTGAAATTCTGTTCATCGAGTTCTTCAAGCTGATTAAGCGACTGCTCAAGATCATCATTTATTTCGGTAAAAATTTCTTCATTATCGTCAATCGTTTCAGAAGGATCTGCAGCAAATTCATCTGTTGCAGCATCTTCTGTTTCTTCCTCAAGTTCAACAGAATTTTCCATTTCAGGCACGCTGTCTATATTATTCTGAACAGGATCATCATCTTCAATTACACATTCCGGATCTGCAAGAGTAAAATCATCTACATCTTCAGGCTCCTGTTCTTCCGGTTCATCGAGAGTTAGTGGAATGTCAGGATCAAGAGATTCAGATTCATCAGAAGAACTCATTATCTGCTCTGCAATCATATCCTGGTCATCCGGCAGTCCTATTTCATCTATCGCAAAATCATCAAGGTTTCTTGCCTGTTCTTGCGAATCTGCTTCATAAATACTGTCTTCTATTTCTTCCGGCAAATCTTCAAGAAGCTCCTCTTCCGGTTCTATTTCTTCGATGAATGCTTTTTCATCTTCAGGCGGCATAACGGCAGAAGGTTCCATCTCTTTACGTATATCATCCTTTGCCTGTTCAACCTTTGATTCAATTTCATCCTGAAGCTGTTCACGCAATTCCTTCTGTTCTTCAAGAAGCTGCTGCTGCTGACGAGCAAGATCATTTGCCATTTTCTGGGCATTCATTGCCGCATCCATCGCATAACGTGCCGAATCCATCATAGAATTCTGCATGCTTTTCTGCATATCGTTAAAATATCCCGGATAATCAGGCTGTGGTCTGTAATCCGGTTCACGCTGATAGTTCTGTGAAGGTGCATTCATCGGTTCATAAGACGGCTGATAATTTTCAGGTGCATAATTCTGAGGAGGCTGATAGTTCTGAGGAGGAATATTCTGCTGTAAATCCTGTGGCGGCTGATTATTCTGCGGAGGCTGATAGTTCTGCGGCTGTTGATTATTTGACGAAGAATTATCATCTGCTGACGGAATAAAATCACCGAACGATGGAGAATCATCGAAAGGCATTCCGTCAAAGCTTGTCCTTAAATCTTTATCCTTGTTTTTCTCAGGTTTTTCTTCTGCATAAGAATCATCAAACTGGTCAAAATCAAAGGAATCTTCTCCCTGAATGTCGTCAAGGAATGAAGATTTTGGATCTTCATCTTCAAATGGCGATACATCTTCTTCATTTGCAAGATCTGAAAAATCAGGTTCCTGAGAAGAATCCGGTTTATCGTTTTTATCTGAATAATCTGAAGGCTCTTTTCTGTCTGACTCAGTTTCTATCTTAATTTCCGGGATTTTCTCTTCCGGTTCTTCTTCTTTTTCTTCATCATCAAACAGTTCTTCGTCCGGTTCAAAATCGCCGGTGGCTTCATCAAGCTCATCAAAGAAATCTTTTTCTTCTTCGAGAAGTGCTTCACCCATCGGAACATTATCGCCCATTGTGCCGAAATCAAATTCATCTTCTGTTTCCGCAGCAGCTTCTTCAATAACTTCTGTCTGTGGTTCTGCAGCTTCTTCCTGAACGACAGGTTCAATGACAGGTTCATCGACCGGCTGATCAAGATATTTCTGCAGCTTCATAATCTGCTTATCGGCAAGGATATTCGGTTTTCTCAATTCACGGCTTTTATTATATGAATCGATAGCTTCTTTATAGTTTCCTGACTTGGCGTAAATTTTTCCGAGGGTATTATAACCGGCAGGATTATCTGAACGCTTTGATATATATTCTTTTGCATATTTTTCTGCTTCGGCTTCTTTGCCAATCTGAGAATAACGGTCTGCGGCAGAAAGAATATGTTCTTTGTAATGTCTGTTTACAAGCTTGATTTTATCGTAATAAAGCTTTGCCTTATCGTCCTTTTCGGTACAGATACAATACTGACCGCATAAATCAAGTACCTGGGGATCGCGCGAGCCTTTATCGTTATAAAGTCCGATTACATTCTGATTTGCGCTGTCATATTCCCCGGCAGAAAGAAGAGCCGAAACATACTGTTTTCTGATTGATTTGTCATCCGGTTCAATCTGAAGGGCTTTTTCAACTGCATCAAGGGCATCAAGAGGTTTTCCGCCTTTTTCGAGGGATTCTGCAAGTCCTGAAAGAATTTTTTTATTCTGAGAATCTATTGAGTTTGCTTTCTTAAATGTTTTTTCTGCAGATTCATAATCAAATTCATTAAGATAAATCTGTCCCATGGTACACAAAAGCTTCGCATCATGAGGATGAAGAATGATGGAATTCCTTACAATATCTGCAGCTTCCTTTGTTTTCTGACATTCAATTAAAAGCTCACTGAAATCGCGTACAGGTTCAATCCATCCGGGTTTTGCTTTAAGGGCAGTTTCATAACAGCGGATTGCATCGTTATACTGCTTTGCTTCCTGATAGCATCGTGCAAGGTTGTAATTCAAAATAGGATGATTCTGATCTACCTGAAGTCCGCGTCTGAATGCATTTATTGATTTTTCATATTCTTTTTTTGCAAGATAAATTGAACCAAGATGATTATGTGCAAGAACATCGGCAGGATTTTCACTGATAACCGACTGAAAGGCATCTATCGCATCATCATAATTTCCCATTTCCTTATATGTAAAACCAAGATTATAATTTACGCTTGCCGTCTGTCGTCCTTCGTCAACTGCCTTCTGCAATATTGCGATAGATTCATCATATTTTTTAAGGCGCCTGTAAATTGCACCGAGACTGTTCATTGCTTCAATATAATGAGGATAGAAGGTAATTATCTGTTCATAATAGGGAATTGCTTTACTGTCTTCTCCATTTTTAACGTAAATTGAACCAAGCTCCTTAAGATAATCAACATTAGAAGGATCATCTGCAAGAAGCTGTTTATACAATCGAGCGGCTGTTGTAAAATCATGAGAAAGGACCGCTCCCTGTGCCCGGGTTAACAAAAGTCCTTTTTCATTAACGTTATCTACGTTTTTAAGCATTTTTCCCATTTTATACCCTCTATTTTCCAAGCGAAGACATAGGTCTTGCGTAAACTTCTTTTGACAATGGTCCGATTACCCTGTTGTCAAGGGATGACCAGGCTGCAACTGCAAAATAATAAATTTTTCCGTTTTCAAGTCCGGTCAAAGTAAAGGATGTAACGTTTCCTGCATTTACAGGAGAATCACCCTCAACTGCAAAACGTCCGAGATATTCACCCGGTCTGTTTCCATAATAAATATAATATCCGCCGGCAGTATCATCTACCGAATAATTCCACGATAATGTTACCTGTCTGTCACCAGCCTCTGCCCTTACTGTAAACGGAGGAAGAGGAAGTGGAAGTTCATCAAAGTCAAGCTTTATGTTTGTAATAGTCGGAGTTACAGAACCATCCCCATCAGGATATATTTCGCACGAAACCTGGAAGAACATTCCTGTAATACCTTTTATTTCCTTTCCTGATTCGACTTTTTTCCACTTAGGATATGAATCTGTCCAGTTGAAATAATTATCTCCGGATCGCACATAATAGCATACCTGACACTGATCGGGAACAGTCATCTCTGCAGTAAGCATATTCAATCGTGAGCCGGTAGAAACAACGATAGGCTTTGTAACGAATTTTCCACCGGTTGCCTGATAGAGCATGCGTCCTGTCTTTCCTGCACTTTCTGCAGACTGATAATCAGGCTGTGAATAAGGACGTCTCATAATCCTTATATCATCAATTTTACCGGTATACTTTGAACATAACTGGAGCTTGCTTCTTCTTCCCAGAACAACAAGTGAAATATCGCCGTCTTCAGTTCCATCGCTCGTAATATACCTGATATCTTCAGTAATGCCATTAACAAGATATTCAAGAATACCGTTTTCGCAGTCATAACTCAAAGCATGATAACTCCAGGTATCAGGAATAATCCTTGTCATTCCCTTTAGATGAATTTCTGAAGAACCTTCTGCATCTGTATAATTATCAAAAAAATCGGTCAAAGTCCATTCAAGCTTTCCACCGCTGAAAAAACAGTTCAACAGCTGATGGACAAGATTTCCCCTGACGTTTTTAGAAGATTCCCATTTCAGAATTATTTCACCGTTTTCTGCAACAGACGGACATAGCCAGAATTCAATTGAAAAAGAACCCATAAAGCCTTCTGAACCGAAGAATGTTCCCGGGCGTCCCTGAATTGAAAGTCCTCCGGTGTTACGGCTTAATCCGGCTCCCTTTGCCATCTTTGCCTGATCGGTAAACTTGAGATTATTGGAAACAACGTCATACTGTCCTTCTGAAATTATTTTACGCGGATTTTCAAAATTGATAAGAAGGTCTGTATTTTCATCATAAACAAAAGAATTTGTAGCGAGTTGAATACAGTCATACCCGAAACGACCTTTGCCTTTTGCAATGTTTTCTTCAAGCTGAAAAACAGGCCATCCGGTCTTTCCGCCAAGTTCAATTTCTTTGGCAAATAATGGAAAACAAAATAAAATAAAAACTACAAAAAATACTGTTTTTCTGTTACAATTCATAAAACAAATGACGACCAAAACAACCCGTGATATTTTACACGAAACTGCTTTGAAAGCTCCTTTATCAAGCGGTGTCTATCTGTGGAAAAATACAGAAGGCACTGTTATTTATGTTGGCAAAGCAAAAAATCTAAAGAACCGTCTCACATCCTATTTTTCAGGAAAAAAAGACATAAAGACACGTCTTTTAATTTCACATGCTTCTTCTATAGAGTATATCACAACTACGAATGAATACGAAGCATTATTATTAGAAAATAATCTAATAAAAAAATATTCACCGCGTTATAATATCAACCTTAAAGACGGAAAATCTTATCCTGTTTTAAGAATTACAAAGGAAGATTATCCGAAACTTTTCAAAACCAGACGCATTTTACAGGACGGATCTACCTATTTCGGTCCCTATCCCGATGTAAATGCCCTCGATACATTTCTTGAAACGATTTTTAAATTATATCCCGTAAGACACTGCAGAACCTTCAGAAAACGCGAAACACCGTGTTTATACTATCATATAAAACAATGCATGGCTCCCTGCTGTAACAGAATTTCAAAAGAGTCCTACAATCAATTTATCGGCGAAATAATAAACCTACTTGAAGGAAAAGAAGAATCCACAATAAATGCGCTTACACAAAAGATGAAGCAGGCCGGAAAAGAATTGAACTTTGAAAAGGCAGCCCTCCTTCGTGACGGAATAAAAGCCCTGATGATTTTACAGAATCAGAATGTTGTAGAAAGCTTTGATTCAGAAGACAGGGATTATATTGCCTGGTATTCGGAAGGTGAATTAATCAGCTTTACGGTTCTTAAAATCCGACAGGGAAAATTACTGGGTCGTGAAAATTTCAGGGTAGAATCGCTGAATGACGAAGATGATTTAACCGGAGAATTCATGGCATGTTATTACGAAGATGAAAATCAGATTCCGCCGGGCATCTATATAACAAAGACAAGTGAATATAACAACATAAGCACCTGGCTTAAGCAGACATTTCCAAAGGCCTCTTCCAGACTGATAATGATAGAAGGGAACAATGGGGACAGACCTCGTGATAAAGCCGCAATGAACATGGCTGTCCAGAACGCAAAGGAAGATATAATCAGACGTCTTCGTGACAGGGGGGACAGTCCTGCCATGGAAGAATTAAAATCGCTTCTTAACCTCGACTGTCTGCCGGTAAGAATAGAAGGGTTTGATATTGCCCATATTGGAGGAAAGTTCCCTGTAGCATCCCTCGTAAGCTTCTACAATGGAAATCCCGATAAAAAAAATTACCGTTATTTAAGATTAAAAACTACAGACGGAATGATAGACGACTTTGCTTCGATGCGTGAGGCTGTCAGTAGAAGATACACACGCCTTTTAAACGAACAGGCCGATTTACCCGATCTGATTCTTATAGACGGTGGTATAGGTCAGGTAAATGCTGCAGAAGGAATCCTTCACGCTTTAAACCTTGATATTCCGCTCATCGGTCTTGCAGAAAAAAAAGAGGATATATATCTTCCCGGAAATTCAACACCAATCAGTCTTCCCAGAAGAAGCGATGCTTTACGACTTTTACAGCGCGTGAGGGATGAAACACACCGCTTTGCAACAAGCAGAAATCAGAATCTTCGTACAAAGGAAAATACTGATTCAATCTTCCTTAAAATTCACGAAATCGGAGAAAAACGCGCCGCTGAACTACAGAAAAAATTCATTACGCTTGAAAATCTGAGTCAAGCAGAAGAGAGCGCAGTCGCACAATGCCTTCATATACCAGCCAGGGATGCAGCACAGATTCTTCTTTCTGCAAAAAAGCTTTATCAGGAACAGGAAGAAACAAAAAATCTTCAGAAGCTTGCACTTCATACGGCGGGAACCACAAAAGAAAAAAGTGCCGGCTCGCAGTATCTTGATAATCTTGCAGAACAGGCACTTCTTGCCGCATCAAAGCATGATTAAATTAAAAAACCACAGAAATCAAATCAATAATCTTTTCTGCAAGAGCTACAAACAATGGAATTGAAACAATGCATAAAAGGCTTGTCAGGCAGACAATAAGACTTGCATACTGCGCATCCTTGTTAAAAATACACGAAAGGCTCGGAATGCTTGTCGCACATGGACACATAGAACAGATATAGACAACAAAAAGCATGAGTTTCAGAATCTGCAAATCATTAATGATATTAAATCTGGCTGAAATATAATAAACAAACATTATCAGAAGCAGATTAATTACTGAAACAAGAATCAGACGGATAGAACATACACGCAGAAGTCTGATTATATATTTTTTTGAAAGCCTGAAATCTGCAAAAAGAATACCGACAAGAATCATCGCAAGTGGAGTGTTCATATCACCAATGTAATCAACCGGTCGTGAAATCAGTTCAGGAAGCGTAAAAGGACAGACATAAACAATAAGTCCCAGTGCAACAGCGATTATATTCGGATTCGTAAGGATTTTTTTTATGTTTGTTTTTCCGCACATCTGATAGTAACCGTAAGTCCATAAAAGCACATTGAATACGATTAAATATCCCATCAGATAGAAAACGCCTTCATTCCCGAAAACACCACGGATAAGAGGAATGCCGACAAAACCGCAGTTTGTAAAAGTGACTGCCAGTCTGTCGATTATTTTATAATCATGCTCATCTTGATTTTTTAAACGGATAAGAACGATCGAAATGAAAATTACCAGAAAATGAATGATAAAGGAAACGATGATTGTGAACAGAAGATATTTTAATTTTTCCGGATTAAACTCCATATTAAAAGATGAAAAAACCAGAAAGGGATTAATAAAATACAAAAGCATTTTACTTATGAATTTCTGTTCATTTTCCTGAACCTTAAATATTGTTGCAAAAATGAATCCGGAGAGAACAATCAATGCCATTACAGCTAACTGTTTTATTACAAGAATATACATGATTTATGAATTATAT
>JAFYZU010000029.1 GCA_017548565.1 Treponema sp. | reverse complement strand
GTTCCCTCCAGAAAAAGTAGGATATCGTGCCCGGATGGGCTTATCTATCTTAGCACGATAAACCTTGGGGCCTTAATGATTTTCATGGTTTTCAAAGCGGATGTCGCAGTCAAGCTGCGCCACCGTTTAAAACGCTAGTTAGGCGGACACCGCACTGCGGTGCATTTAGGTAAAATGAAAAAAAATATATTAATAATACTTTCATTAATACTCTTTTCATCAGTAATATTTGCAGATGTAGTAGATTTGTATCATTTAGATACACAGAATAAAGAGGTTGTATATCAGCATATAGAAGGATGGAGTCCTATAAAACGAGAAATTGACAGTAATTTTCCCTTAACGATTTATTTCTATCCAATTTCTACAAGAGGTTTTATTGGTACATTAGATACAAATCTTTATTTAAAAGCAGAAATAATTTGTCCTGAAACTATAAATAATCTATTTATAAAATCAATTAGAATAAAAGATTCTAAAAAAGAACTTTTTGATTTAATTATTAATAAGCAATTTGAAATTTCTTCAAATTTGGATGAAAACAGGCTTTATACTGAAAAAGGAAATATTTATAAGATTAATGACAAAGAAATTTATTACACAATAGTTGATTTGGATTTTAAGATATCAGGAAGAAAAGTAAAAGGAAAAAATAATAAAAAAATTTATGTTACGGTAGATTATAATCTTAACGGAAAAAATTATACCTATTGTATTGAATATATATGTGAACCTCATAACTTTTCTATTAATGATTTTATAACTTTATTTGTGATTCCATAGTGTTTTTATTATAGGTGGCAACGCTTTTTTTAATAGAAATATTATAATAAGTAAAGTGTTGGATTTTTTAGTTATTAATACTAATATGAAAAATCACATAACAAAGGTTCGTAGCCGACAGGCAGTCAAGCTGCCTGCGGTACAACCAGTTGTTATGACGACAGGCGCACTGGCCTGCTTTTTTAGGAAGGAAAAATTAAAAAAGGAGAAAGCAAAATGAAGAAAAAACTTAAAATAGCTTTATGTACATTTCTATTTTTTAGTTTTGCCAGTGCATTTTATGCAAATGATATTTATATCAGGCCTGTAAAGGTTCGTGTAGTAAGCGAAAAAACCGGACTGCCTGTAAAAGGGCTTAAAGTTTATAACACTGCTGAAATTCACGAGCCAGAATCGCCAGTAACCAGATTATTTATGATCAACAGACTGCATAGATATTGTCTGCTTGGTGAATATGAAACTGACGAAAACGGCGAAGCGTTTCTTGAAGAAAAATGGATTCCGGCTGGAATTAACGTAGAAATTAAGTATCAGGAAATTACAATAAATGCTGAATGTGTGGATAAAAATTTATCGGACGATAAAAAAGCATATTATTTACAAAATATTCCTTTGGATGAACCTGATGTTAAAAAGTACACATACACCCCTGATAAGCGTTATAAAAACTGTAAGATTTATTATACTGCCGGTTCAAAAGATCATAATAGTGATGAGGAAATCAGATATTATCAGGAAAAATGGATTTATTACGAAAATCTTTTTGATGAAAATAAAAAATATCCGAAACTCAGGTCTTTAGGGAATGAAGGCGATGAAATTGAAATCAAAATAAAAAATAGGCCGCCGGTTCCACAAAATGGAATAGACATAAAAACGGGCAGTCATAAAATCTATAGTTATGAAAAAAAGTGCGAAGAAATTGGAACTGCTGTTTTAACCAGAAAGGATGATTCGTATAACCTGACATTAAATGGCAAAGCCTATGCAGTAGAAGAACAACCCTACCCAAATTATACTGATGTGGAAATTACAAATATCGTATTAAAAATGGATGAAATTAATGATGAAGTCAAAGGCAGAAAGGTTTTGCTAGGTGACTATAACGGTAACAAAATCATCATAACTAAAGAACTGAATGATTCCTGGCTGATACCAGAAAGTATTCGTAAAGATTATCGTGAATATTATTATCTGATAATTGTACCCGAAGAACTTTTCAAAAAAGATTTTGCAAAACCTGTCTATTTGTTGACATTTGAAATTACACAATGTTACAAGGCTTTATATAAAGCAATATTTTATGAAGAAATAGATAAATAAGAATGATGCGTCCAGTCTTACTGGCCTGCTCTTTTTCGGAGGGATAAATGAAATTTAAATCAAAATTACTAATCACAATAACTGCTGTCTGTCTCTTTTTATGCAACTTGTTTTCAGAAGATTTCAGGTCATATTTATCATACAGATATTTTTATGATGCGGTTTATGGAAAAGACTTTGAATGGGTAAAAAATCATCTTAAAGCTGGATATGATCCTGAAAAATGCAAGGGAGAAGCCGGTTGGGTAGATTCCATTCCATTAAAAGTTGTTGTAGAAACATTGCATTCATACATAATCGACGGACAAAATTCTGATACGATGATAGTTGATTTATTGATTCAATATGGTGCAGATGTAAACAGGCTTCCATATGTTTGGGATAGAATTTACCGTTACAATGATGAAAGTCTTAAGTTTTTAGAAAGATGGTTTAAGAATAACCATAAAGATGATGGAATACTTTATGAGGGTGCTGTAAAAGAAAAAGAAGAACGAGAATGGGTAGCCAAAATAAACAGGGTAATAGAAAAACTTCTCTTGGCAGGTGCAGATCCAAATATGAAGGGACATCCGTTCCCGTTCGGGACGAGCTTGCAATTATTATTTTTTACTGATAAAAAGGCCTTTAAATATTTTAACTCAAAAGAAGCGACAACCCCTCTTTACGAAGCGATAAAAAAAGGTATGAAATGGGAAAGCCAGGTTGACCTGCTTCTAAAATATGGCGCAACTCTTGATGAATCCTGTTTAGAAGCTGCAAAACTAAGTGGTGATGAAGATATGATTAAAAAAATAGAAAAGCTTTGTCAGGAAAAATAGATTTTGGTATATTTTTTAATCGAAACAAGCTCGATTAAAAAATGAAATTGAACTTTAGGGTTTACGCGAGGAAGCGGTAGTACGCGGCTTTACGCCGCTTAGGAAAAATATAATAATAGAAGCATACGCTTCAAATGGTTATACAGAATATTCTTAAAGAAAAGAGTATTTATGAAATCCAATTCTGTATAAGAAATATAATTGTCATAACAAAGGTTCGTAGCCGACAGGCAGTCAAGCTGCCTGCGGTACAACCAGTTGTTATGTGGACACCCGCACTGGGGTGCTTCCGAGGGAGAAAAAAATGAAAAAAGTGTTATTCTTATTTTTTACTGTATTATGTTTTTTCAGTTGTTCAAAAAGGAATGTGTCATCAAATGTTATTACTGAAGAACCAAAAGTTGAATCAACAGCTCAAGTCTCACAAGAGTTTGTAAATATTCCATCAAGAGTAAGAAGATTAAAATACACTACCGAAGACGGAGTTGTATCTCAACTTACTTTTAATGGTCCAAAAACAGATGATGCAACATCAGCAATTTATGAATTCAAAAAAGACAGAGCTACCGTGATGACAGGAAACCTCAAGATGACAAAAGATGAGTTTTATCTTGAATATCCAGACACCATAAATGAAACCGCTGATTCTGATTATATTTCAAAATGGCTGGGCCTTATTTTTCCAAATAAAGAAACTGCCATCTTAAAATGGGATCAGGATCGCTTTGATTTAGAAGAACAGAAATCAGGCGCATACGTAATAAATGGAATTTCCTTTATAGATGAAAACCGGTCAAAAGCTCTTGATAAGTTTACTTTAAATGATTACGCCGTCACCTGTTCACAATTAAATATAACAGTTTCAGAAGAGACATATTTTTTTGAAAAACCAGATTCCTCAAGCAATAAAATCTTTATAACAAAAAATCCACTCGCTGATCTTGATTATTCAAAAGACAGAATGTATTTTAATCAGAAACTTAAAATTATAAATCAGCCCTTCTCTATTCCTGCTGTTGAAGGAATACGCCTTAAAACAAGAGCCAAATATGTTCCAAAAGATAAAACAGATGAAACCTGGTATTATGTAAGAATTGACTCTCTTACAGATTCAAAATACGGCTGGATAAATGGAAAATCTACAAGTGTATCTGACACAGCACAAGAATCAAAGTCACGTTTTGCTTCCTTAATAGACAAACTTGAAAAAGCTGGTACTGTACAAATTGTTCAGGCAGACACAAGTAATCTTCCTTCTGAAATAAACTGTTTTGATATTGAACCAGATGCAGAATCTTATTTCTTCTATGATGATAATAATATATGGTTTGTAACAGGGTATACAGGATTATATACAGTGCTCCCTAGATCATGTCTTGCTGTTGATAGTGACGGTTACCTCAAATGCAAATACAATCAATATTCAATGCTTTTCATTACAGGTGGAATAGATCAGGTTTTCCGAGATTTCAAAAATGATGGAGAAAACACTTACGATGATCCAGATAAAACCGATGGCTTTCACAACAGAAATATAAAATCAATTACAGCATCATCTTCATTTGAGGAAACAATAAAAGGTAAGCTCATCAAATATACTCCTGACAATCTTGGAAAAGCCTTTGAACAAGGCTGCAAATGTCATCCATACTGGTGGAATTATAATCACATTCCATGGGTAGAAGGAGTTGATGGAAATGGTATCGGTGAATACATTACAGTAGAATTTACAGAACCTGTGATTGAACTTGAACTGATTAACGGCTATTCAGATATCAACAACATGAAACTCTACAAAGAAAATGCACGTGTTAAAACTTTTAAATTGGAAGATTTGGAAAACAACACTACAAGAACAGTTTCATTTGAAGATTATGTATATTTCAATACAGTAATTCTTGAAAAACCTACTACTAAAATCCGTCTTACAATTAAAGAAGTATATCCGGGAACAAAATATCAGGACACCTGTTTCAGTGCAATTCTGGCAACATCCTACAAGCGTTACAAATCAGACAACAAAGAAAATGCTGAAACATTAAAAAGATTATTTGAAAGAACAATGGAAGTAAGCCCGGAAGAATTCTTTAAGATTCAAACTAAACTTGGTTTATAGAATATAATGTGAATATTTTCCGTTTTTTTGTATTTAAAATTTTAAAACAAAAAATATAAAAAATGTAGTATAATAATATATGGAGGTAAATAGTAATGTCAGATTCAGCTTTTGCAGATTTTTCAGAACAAGTACTTTCTCTTTCTTACGAACAAACCATTATATTGATGGGAAAAATGCTCGAATCATTAAAGTCAAAACGAATTGCCGAAGATTATACTGAATTCGAAAAAGACATGACAAGAACTTCCATGAAGGCCATGTGGGAGGAATTAAAGAATGACACATGGTGAAATCTGGCTTATTGATTTTGGTGAACCACTTGGAAGCCTCCCCTCTAAACTCCGTCCCGCTGTAATAATGCAAAATGATTTGCTTGGTATTAAAGATTTGAATACAGCAGTTGTTATTCCATTTACTTCAAATCTTGATCGGGCAAATTATGAGCCCAATATTCTTTTTAAGAAAGAAGAAACTGGTCTTCCTAAAGATTCTGTTTCAGTAATACATCTTATAGGTGCTGTAAATAAATTCTGTTTTGATAAAAAAGTCGGAAAACTTTCCGAAGAGAATTATCAAAAACTTGTTACAGCAGTCGTAAAACTTGTATCAAACAATTAAAATCACATAACAAAGGTTCGTAACCGACAGGCAGTCAAGCTGCCTGCGGTACAACCAGTTGTTATGTGGACGCCCGCATTGGGGCGCTGATTTCTAAATATTTAATAATTCTTAAAGAATACAAAATGAGGAAAAATGAAAAGACCTGTAATTTTTCTGCAAAACGATAAGAACGAAGATAGTATTCCCAAAGTATTATTATTTTGCTTGAATTTTATTTTCGTAATAATCGCGTTTCTTGGTGGAAGATACATGCCTTTTGGTATTCTTTTATACCCACCAATATTTATTGTTTCATCAATAGTTTCTGTTTATTACCTTATAAAATCCATAAAAAATCATACCTTTGAACTATATACTTTATATTTACTGCCTGCTTTTATTTCATTAATAATAGGAATGAGAATTGATTCCGCGGATACAAAGAAAACAAAAAATCAGCTTCTTCAGGCACAATCCTATGTTGAGCAATATTATGAACAAAACGGTTCACTTCCAGATAATAACGATGAGAAACTTAAAGAATTGCATGTTCAAATTTCAGGTGAAATATATGATGAAGGATATGATTATGAACTTCATGGTCATGGTGCAAGAATAAGACGCGGTGATGACCATGTATTTTTATATCCTAGACCCTAGTATTACAACAATCATTTTCTTCTTGACAAATATTCACTTTAGTTCATATAATAAATTATGTGGAATGTAGATTCATCAAAAGAATATGATGTATGGTTCAAAACACTAGACGAAGAAAGTCAGGTAGCTGTCTTATCAAGAGTGTTACTTCTTCGTCAGTATGGTCCACAATTGCCTCGACCTTATGCTGATACTTTAAAAGGTTCTAAGAAATATAAGAACCTAAAAGAATTACGGAATCAGACAGAACAGCATGTACTTCGAGTATCATATTATTTTGATTCTGAAAGAAACGGCTTTCTTCTTACTGGTGGTGATAAGAAAGGAAAAGATCAAGATAAGTTTTACAAGGATTTAATTGCTGAATCTGAAGTTATAATTGAAAGGCATGAAAAGGAGTTGGAAAATGAAAGACGCAATCAAAATGATGGAAAGTAATATGTCTCCGGAAGCAGTTCGCCGCGCTCACATAAAAGCTGAACAGGATATTATGACAATCCGTCTTGCCCAGCTCCGTGAAGAACAGAATGTAAAACAGTCAGAAATGACAAATTTTACTCAATCATCTGTTTCAAAAATTGAAAAAAGGAAAGATATAAAAATTTCAACATTAATAGATTATCTTGATAGTCTTGGAATGGGATTAGAAATAATAACTTACCCGAAAATGGCAGTTTCAAAGAAACAGGAAAAAGTTCTGTTGAAAGTATAAGAAAACCTAACACATATAAGGCCCCAAGTTGTCAATACTAATTCTAAAAAAAATACAACTTAGGGCTGTTTTTCAAAGTAAACAGTCTTTTTTTTTGAGAACAAAAAAAGGTCTCTCATCAAAATAAAAAACAAAACTGAAT
>JAFYZU010000028.1 GCA_017548565.1 Treponema sp. | reverse complement strand
CATACATCAGGATTATTGTACATCACCTTGTAAAAAATAAAATTATTTGCAAGCGTTGCCCTTTCCCATTTTTCTTCGGGAGTCAGATTTTTTTCATCACACATATATATTATCTCCTCACAATATATATGTCCGAAATGTAAAAAAAACGGAAAAGAATTTAGAAAAAAGTTTAAATTTTTTGCACGTTTTTTAAAATTTTGTGCTATAATAATAGATACATCTTTATTTAAAACAGTAATTATCAGGAGTACTTGTGAATAAGCACGATTTTCCACAGATTCATTTTTATGATCAGGATTTTGTAGATATCTATAATAAAACATGGTCTTGGGTTTCCGCATACTGGATTAACCCTTCTACCGGCGAACAGGATAACGAAGGACTGTTCATTTATCCGGAGGGTCAGAAAAGATATATTGGTCAACTTGAATCTATTCTTTCATCATTTTTTCTCGTATATTCTAACCGCAATTTCGATGCCTGCAAGGATATAGATTATTTTTATGCACGTCAGGAAAAAGATGGTGCCATCCGTTGTAAATATGACATCACTACAAATAAACCGGTTGCAGATTCTTCAAATCCTAATGGAATCGGGCTGCCTCTGTTTGCATGGGCCGAATTCAATCTTTATCACAAATCAGCAAATAAACGAAGAATAAAGGATGTTATGCCTTATCTTCAGAAATATATGACCTGGCTCGATGAATCGTTCAAACAGCCGAACGGTCTTTATGCAGTTCCATACACAGTCAGTACAATGACAAATTCTCCGCGAAAAGAAGCTTTCTATCCGGTAGATTTCAATGCCTGTATGGCAATCAATGCATCTTATATGTCGGCACTCGGCGATATCCTCAACGATAAGGATTTGAGCTTCCAGTACCGTAAAATGTATTTTTCTATCAAAACAAGAATCAATTCACTCATGTGGGATTCAAAAACAGGCTTCTACTATGATCTGAACAAAAGCCAGGAACAGCTTAAAGTAAAAACAATTGCCGCTTACTGGACAATGCTTGCAGAAATCCCGAATGCCGATAAAGCTGACCGTCTTGTTGCTCACCTTAACAGTCCTAAATCGTTCGGTACCGAGCATCCTTTCCCGACTTTATGTGCCGATGATGATCACTTCAGCGAGGATGGAAACGGATACTGCGGAAGTGTAACTCCTGCCTTCAATTTCATGGTCATAAAGGGTCTTGAAAAATACGGTCATTATGAGCTTGCACGTGAATGCGCAATCAGACATCTTTATTTTATTCTTGAAGGACTTATTCCTAACGAGAAAAAAGAACCCGGTGATTTATGGGAAGCATACATGCCGAACAAAGAAGGAAAAGCCTCTATGAAAAAGAACAGTGCTTTCCCTAAACGTCGTTATCTTATGTCGGCAGGTCTATCTACAATCGCACTTATGATAGAAAACGTAATCGGTCTTTCAATCAGTTTGCCTAGAAAAACTGTAGACTGGATTATTCCTAATCTTGAGGTTATGGGTATTGAAAAGCTTTCCCTCAAACGAAACCTTATTACAATCTTGAGCAATAAGAGTAACCGCGGCTGGGAAATTCAGATGGAAAGTGAAAAGCTTTATTATTTTACAATCAACATTCTTGACCAGAAGAAAAAGACTCTCCCTATTCCATCCGGCAAGTGTTCTATGCTCATAGACAAGCTCTAACCGTTAAAAGGAGATTTTGATGGCAGCCCCGGAATCAGTCATTGAAATCGGTTCTACGGGCGTTCGTCTCCTTGTAACCGAGTTTAATTCAAAAAATGAACAGATTATTCTTGACCGATCAAGTGTTCCCCTGAACCTTGGTCGTGATGTTTTTACAAACGGTTCAATCAGTCAGGATACACAAAACCAGCTGCTGCAGATTCTTTCAAGATATAAAGAACAGCTTGCTTCCTGGGGCATTTCTCCTTCACAGACAACCTGTTTTGCCCTGACTGCTTTTCGTGATGCAAATAACAGTGATCCGGTAATGGACCGGATTTTAGTTCACACAGGCTTCCGCGTAAAAACCTTTGATGGAATCGAAGAAAACCGTCTTATGTATCTTGCTGTTTCTGACTGCATTAAGGATCAGCCGATTATTAAAAATGAAAATACCGTAATTCTTGAAGTAGGCGGAAGTACAACCGAGCTTATGATGATATCCAACGGTAAAATGGCAGGAGTTCATTCTCTTCGTCTTGGAACTATCCGTATTGAACATCACATGAAATCTCAGACAAGTTCTTATGACGATATTCAGCGCTTTATTGAAGAATCAATCACAAATACAAAAGGTACTCTTGAAACTGAACTGGACATGTCTCTCGTTAAACAGTTCATCGCTGTAGGTCAGGATATGACTCTTTGTGCGGTTTTAATCGGTCAGCCGGTTTCTACATTCCTTTGGAAAATCAAACAGAAGGATTTTTCTGATTTTGTCCAGGAAATTCAAAGTTATTCGATTGATGAATGCGTCGCAAAATTTAAAATTCCATACAGTGAGGCAGAAACGCTTCAGCTTAGTCTTCTGATTTACAATATGTTCATCAATCTTACGAACGTAGAAGAAATCATCGTTCCGGAAACAAACATACGAAACGGTTTGATTTTAAGTCAGCGTGCTACAAACAACGAAGAGCTTCAGAAGGAATTCAACACTCAGATTGTTTCATCAGCAAGAAATCTTCTCAGAAAATATCACGGCGATGAACAGCATGCAGAATGTGTCCGCATGATTGCCCTGAAAATCTATGACTCCATGCAGGATGAACTTGCGCTTGGAGAAAATTCACGGCTACTTCTTGAAATTGCATCACTTCTTCACGACATAGGAGTTTTTATACGCCAGGATCATCACAATCTTCACAGCTATTACATCATCAAAAACTCAGAAATATTCGGACTTTCCAGAAATGAAAAAGCAATTGTTTCTCAGATTGCAAAATATCACCGAGGCTCCTCATTACCGCAGGATGAAGAAAATTTTTCGATGCTTCCACGCTCAGAACGAATGACTATCATAAAGCTTTCGGCAATTCTTCGTGTTGCAGATGCAATGGATCGTGGTCACATCCAGACATTCTCAGACTTCTCTATAGAGGTTCTGCAGAATACACTGTACATCAAAACAAAAAATTCACAGAATACTGTTCTCGAAAAAATTGCCATGTCGGAAAAAGCAGGCATGTTTGAAGATGTTTTCGGTTATAAAGTAATTCTTGTTTAAGATTTTGGAGAATATATGGAACAGAAGTTTTTTAACAGAGAGCTTTCCTGGATTGAATTTAATTCACGTGTTTTATTTCAGGCACTGAATAAAAAAAATCCGCTTATGGAAAGGCTTCAATTCATAAGCATTGTAACAAGTAACTTCAATGAATTTTTTCAGGTACGTGTTGCTTCAGTAAAGCGTCTGAATTTTTCAAATCCTGATTTCATCGATTCGTGCGGATTAAAACCAAAACAGATTCTTTCTGCTGTTTCAAAACGCTGCCATGAGCTTTTTATTGAACAGAACAACTGCCTCATAAACGACATTCTTCCTGAATTTGCAGAAAACGGCTACGAATATCTTTCTCCAAAACAATATTCACAAAATCAGCTTGAATATATTCAGACCTTGTTTAAAGAAGAAATCTTTCCGCTTCTTACTCCTCTTAGAACTGACACAGAACCGTTCCCGCACATTCAGAATCTTTCGGTATACGCCGCATTTTTACTCAAACCTATAAGCGGAATCAAGGTTCAGGCAAGACTTTTAAAAGGTGATGATAAAAATCCACGCATTGCTTTTGTTGAAATTCCTGAAAACGTTCCTCATATTTTTCTTTTACCTTCTTCTTCAAAAACAAAAAAACAGTTTGCCTTTCTTGATGACATAATTACAACCTTTGGAACCAGACTTTTTCCCGGATTTGATGTTCAGGAATCGCTTGTTTTTAAGGTTACGAGAGATGCAGATTTTGCGGTAGATGAAGATTCGGGTGAAAATTTCATTCATGCCATGGAAGATGTCCTTATCCAGCGTAAATCATCTTTTCCGATTCAGATAACTGCAACAGATTCAAGTAAAACAATCCTTGATTTTTTAAAAGAGAAGCTTGAACTTTCAGACGAAGATGTTTATGTTCTACCGGCCTTTGTAGATCCTTCGGGACTTACAGAAATCCGTTCCTGGAATATTAAAGAAGAACTGTGCTACGAACAATGGGAACATTTTTATTCATCATCCTTACCGGAGGATGAACCTTACTGGGATGAATTAAAGCTTCACGACAAACTCCTTCATGTTCCCTATGAATCTTATGATCCTGTAGTAAAATTCTTAAATGATGCCGCAAATGATAAGGATGTTCTTGCAATCAAAATGACGCTTTACAGGACCGGCAGCAATTCACCGATAATTTCTTCACTTGAAAGAGCCGCTCAAAACGGTAAACAGGTAATTGTTCTTGTTGAATTAAAGGCACGCTTCGATGAAGAACGAAACATTGCCTGGGCAAGCCGGCTCGAAAATGCCGGAGTAACTGTAATCTACGGACTTGTAAACCTGAAGGTCCATGCAAAAATCCTTATGGTTTTACGACGAGAATCAGATACAATCAGACGATATGTTCATCTTTCGACCGGTAATTACAATACAAAAACTGCCGCTTTATATTCAGATTTATCTTTATTTACGACAAATCCGGAAATTACAAACGATGCAACAATGTTCTTCAATCTTGTAACCGGCTATTCTTCTTTAATGCCTATGAAAAAACTTGGAATGGCACCTGTAACCTTAAAAGAACGTCTTATTGCAATGATTCAAAGGGAAGAAGAACGCAGCACTAAAGAAAATCCTGGTCTTATAATCGCAAAAATGAACAGCCTTACCCATGAAGATGTAATCAAGGCGCTTTACAAGGCAAACAATGCAGGAGTAAAAATCCTTCTGAACATCCGCGGAATCTGTACACTCGTGCCCGGTATAAAAGGGATGAGTGAAAATATCAGTGTAATTTCGATTGTAGACAGATATCTTGAGCATTCACGTATTTTTTATTTTCAGAATGCTGGAGCTCCGGAGCTTTACTGTTCAAGTGCCGACTGGATGCCGAGAAATCTTGACCGCCGTATTGAGCTTATGTTCCCTATTCTTGACAGTGAGGTTTTTAAAGAAGTAAAGGAAATTCTCGACACGTATTTTAAAGATACAACTAATGCCCAGGTTCTTCTTCCTGATGGAAAATGGAAGAGTGTTCCTTCCGGTAAGAATGAATTCAGAGCTCAGCTATCCCTCTATGAAAAATACAAAAAAAAGAACGAAACAAAATCAAATGGTGCAAAAATTGAATTCAAGGTCAGAAGAAAATAAAATGGGACAGTTTTCGAGAACAAGGCTTCTTATAGGAGATGAAGCACTGAACAAGCTTGAAAAAAGTCATGTCATCATTTTCGGGCTTGGCGGTGTCGGAGGATATGTAGCAGAAGCCCTTGTACGAAGCGGAATCGGTGAAATGAGCCTTGTAGACAATGATACAGTCAGCGAATCGAACCTTAACAGACAGATAATCGCCCTTCATTCAACAATCGGTAAGAAAAAAACAGATTTAATTGCACAACGCGCACTTGATATAAATCCTATGGTAAAGCTTCACAAATATAACTGCTTTTATCTTCCGGAAAACTCCGATTCCTTTGATTTTTCGCTATATGATTACGTTATTGATGCCGTAGATACAGTTACCGCAAAAATCAGCATAATCGAAAAAGCACACGACTGCATCTGCAAAAGAACAGGTAAAAAAGTCCAAATCATCAGCAGCATGGGAACAGGAAATAAGCTCAATCCTCTTGATTTTAAAATTTCGCTTATCGAAAAAACCGAAGTATGTCCGCTTGCACGAGTAATGCGTCATGAACTTAAAAAACGGAATATAAAAGGAATAAAATGCGTTTACAGCACAGAAAAACCGCAGGTAAAAACAGATGAATTTCCTGCAAGCATCGCTTTTGTACCGTCTACTGCAGGGTTAATAATTGCATCTGAAGTAATAAAAGATCTGATTAAAAATGTATAAATCAGAATCTTAGTCTTTTTACGCGGCTGATTCTTCCGACAAGAAGATTATCAACAGTTTTCGAAGGTTCTGCTTCAAAACGAAGGATTGCGTCATCCGAGTGATGAATGATTGACAATGGATGCCCTGCAACATTTATTTCTTCTTTTTCATCGGTTAAAGAAGCAAAAGTAAGTTCGACAAGATCTCCTTCCTTTATCGCCGCTTCAAGAAGATGAACCTTACCGTTAAAATCCATTCCACCTGCTTCAAGAATCTCTGTCTTTATATAGCACCGGTGAAGCTGTTCCTTGTTTACAATCAGCCGTCCCGATATACGATGCATAAGGCTTTCACGTTCATTTTCTTCAAGCTCCATACTATCGAATTCTGCCTTTATTTCCCTGATGATTTTTGCAGCCTTTGAAAAATCAATTTTTGATTCCCCGTCTGTTTTAAGGATATCAAGAGGTTTTCCGTCAGTTAAAAGAGGGAATGCCAGCTTCTGCAAAACTGAATCCGAATTCTTGATTTTTCCCATAAATTCAATTCCACATGCCTTTAATATATCACCCGCATCCATTTCAAGCGGAATATTCAGAAAATAAATGCCTTCTGAAAGCTTTTCCTTAAGATATTTTTTTATCTTCGGATTATTTTCTATCATTGAACTGTTTTTTTCCGATGCTTTGAGTACATAGCCTTTATACAAAATTGCAGAAGAATACGAGCTGTACCATTCATTAATCAGCATTTTAAGGTTTTCAGGAATTTCATATATCGAAAGATTTTCAATTACACTTATAATGTTTTGGGGTAAAAGGCCGTCGTCAAATGCCTGTGAAACAGACTTTCTTGAGATCTCAAATTCTGCAGCAACCTTAAAGGATTTTACTTCAAGAAATTTTGAAACAGTCAGTAGCTTTGAAAGCGGGAGTCCCGGCATTATAGTTACTGTAAACGTTGAATCTATGCTTAAAACCTTCGGTGATTCATCGGTAACATAAAATCCTTCCTTATTCACAGAGAAAAGCTTTTCATTATCTTCATTAGTTCCAAGCTCCAGTAAAAGACCGAATTCAACTGCAGCTTCCATCATCCGTTCAATAACTGTACCGTAAAGTTCAGGAGTTTCAGCACGTGCCTGACGCAGCATTTTCGAAAATCTTGACGGAGAAGAATCACAGTCGTTCTGATTTGAGCCGATTAAAAAAGCAAGACGGATAATCGAAGACCAGGAAAATCCGGTTTCCGGAACAGATGCAAGACAATCAAGAAGAAGCTGAGAATGTTTTTTAAGACCATCTCTGCTTAACCTCGAAAAAGAAGCGGCACAAAGAAGTGCAGTCTGCTGTTTCTGATTCATTGCTGCAAAAAGCTCAAAACGTTCGTAATCTATTTCAAAGCCTCTGTTTCCTTCCGTGATAAGATTTAAATTTATGAAGGAATTAATAAGAAGCTGAATGACTTTCTGACGTACATTGAATATCTGAGTAATTTTATTTATATCATTTTTTTTGAGTTCACCGTCATTTTTGCACGAAAAACGGTTCATTCTTATAAACGAAATAAAAGCAGTCAGAAAATTCGGACTGAGCACAAAGGTATCTTCGAGATTTTTTTTAACGACACTTTTATCACGAAGAATTAAATCAATGCCTGTAAGTTTCTGTATGCTGTCTGCAAGAAGAGGATTGATTTTATAGTATTCGTTACCACTATATTTATCGTTCTGAACAAAAAGGATTAACCGCGAACAAAGGTTTGAAAGCTCTTCGAAAATTTCTGCCGTCGAATATTCATATTTAAAAAAATCAAAGATTGTTTCACGGGTTGTATTATTTATAAGCGCAATTACAGTAAGCAGTTTTAAATCAAATTCATCTAAAAGCGAAATGATATTCTGCTGGTTCTGCGTGTTTTTGATAAAGCCAGCAAGCTGTTCCAGAAGGCGCTGCTTGTTATAAGGAGTTTTGATTTCTCCAAGATAAAGATGAATTATTCCGAAAAATTTCTCTTCCGGTAAAGAAGAAATATTATTGAGCCAGTCTTCAACGGTAACATTACAAATCATATTCTTCTCCGGTCAGAAACGCCTGATCATATCTTACAAGCTTATACGAATAACCCTGCTCTGCAAGGAATTTCTGTCTGTTTGAACCGAATTCTTCTTCTACAGTGTTTCTGGTGATAAGCGTGAAAAAACGTGAAACCCTGTCTTTCGGTCGTAGAATGCGTCCAAGACGCTGGGCCTCTTCCTGTCTGCTTCCAAATGTTCCGCTCACTTCTATTGCAAGCGATGCGTCAGGTAAATCTATCGCAAAATTTGCAACCTTTGAAACAACAAGCACCTTTATTCTTCCGTTTCTGAAATCGCCATATATTTTATCGCGCTGATCCGTTGGTGTTTTTCCGGTGATTACAGGAGCATTAAGAATCTGTGCTATTGTATTAAGCTGATCAATATATTGACCTATAACGAGGATTTTATCGTCTGTAAATTTATTAACAATCTTTTGAACTGCTTCTATCTTTTTTGAATTTTCACTTGCAATCCTGTGTTTTTCACGGGCACCTGCAACCGCATACTTAATTTCGAGCTCAGGAGCAAGATCTATCCGTACTTCTATGCATTCAGCAGTAGCAATCCATCGGTCACGTTCAAGCTCTTTCCATGGAACATCATAGCGCTTTGGACCGACAAGACTGAATACCAGTCCTTCCTGACCGTCTTCACGAATTAAAGTTGCCGTCAAACCGACACGACGTACAGCCTGAAGCTCTGCAACGACCCGGAAAACAGGAGCGGGAAGCATGTGAACTTCATCATAAATAATAAGCCCCCATGGACGTTCATGAAAAAGTGAAAAATGAGGATACGGACCTGTTTTATCGGGACGCCACGTAAGCACCTGATATGTTGCAACAGTTACAGGCTTGATTTCTTTATTTTCACCTGAATATTCTGCAATCTGATCTTTCGTAAGATTAGTTTTATCAAGAAGCTCATCAATCCACTGATGAACTGCAGATATATTGGTCGTAATAATCAGCGTGGAAGTTTTAAGCATAGCCATTATCTGCATACCGACAATCGTTTTTCCAGCCCCGCACGGAAGCACAATTGTTCCAAAACCGGTTCCAGGTCCTTTGTCGCCGACAAGTGCCTTTGCAGAAGAAATCTGATAATCCCGGATAACAAGAGGTTTCTTATCGGAGCATGTTTTTTTCAGTTCTATTTCAAGAGCTTCACCGTCAGTTAAAGGAACCTCATCCTTTACCGGCCACATTGAATCAAGAAGAAGCTGCTTGATTGTTCCGCGATCCGTGAGCTTTAACATAAAAGAATTCTCCGGTTTTTCAACTTGAGACTCTATTGCTTTTGTAACAAAGATTTTTTTTAAAGCGGGATTTGCCGAAAGCTCTTTATAAATAACCTCTGAAGCGGCAGTAAGATAAAGATATTTTTCTTCGATTTTTTTGTCTTCATTACCATTAAGGGCAATTAATTCAACAGGACCTTCAATAAGACGGATTTTCCCGAACCGGTCAGTAACTTCATTTATCCAGGCAATGACAGACTGCGGAACTTCATAACGTGCATACTTCTTCAAAACCCTTACGGCATCGTCTGCACCAAAGCCTGCACTCGCCGCATTCCACAACGATAAGGGAGAAAGTCTGTAAGTATGAAGATGTTCGGGAGATTTTTCAAGCTCTGCAAAAGGGATGAGTTCATTACGACATTCCTCTGCAAGCGGCGCATGAACGTCTAACAGAAGAGAGCGGTCTCCCTGAACAATCAATGGATTTTCTAAATTCATCTTTATCAAACGAAGCAATAAATCCTAGTGATGGAACAACCTTATACCGTTGAAGCACATTGTCATATTATATCCGTCGGCAGCTGCAATAACGAGGTCATCGCGTACAGAACCGCCCGGCTGAACAATTACTTTTACTCCGGATTTATGTGCACGGTCAATATTATCTCCAAACGGGAAGAAAGCATCGGAACCAAGTGCTACATCTGTATTTTTAGAAATCCATTCTGCTTTTTCTTCACGTGTAAATACTTCAGGCTTTACCTTGAATATATTCTGCCATTTGCCTTCTGCAAGAACGTCCATATATTCTTCACCGATATAAACATCAATTGCATTATCGCGGTCTGCACGTTTAATGTTATCGACAAACTGAAGATTAAGAACCTTTGGACACTGACGAAGCCACCAGTTGTCTGCCTTCTGACCTGCTAAACGTGTACAGTGAACACGACTCTGCTGTCCAGCACCAATACCAATAGCCTGCCCGTCTTTTACAAAGCATACAGAATTTGACTGTGTATATTTAAGAACGATTAATGAAATGATAAGATTTCGTTTATCATCTTCAGAAAGTGACTTGTTTTTAGTAACTATGTTGCTCAAGGCAGACTGTTCATCAATCTTGAGGAAGTTATGTCCCTGTTCAAAGGTAACTCCGAACACCTGCTTTCTTTCAAGATCTGCGGGAACATATTCGGGATTAATCTGAATTATACAATAATTGCCGTTTTTCTTTGCCTTTAAGATTTCAAGAGCTTTTGCACTGTAAGAAGGAGCTATTACACCATCTGAAACTTCTTTTTTAATAAGCAGTGCAGTTGCTTCATCACATTCATCTGAAAGCGAAATAAAATCACCGAAAGAAGACATGCGGTCTGCCCCTCTTGCCCTTGCATAAGCACATGCCAGAGGAGTAAGTTCAACATCGCCCGTAAAATAAATCTGCTTTAAAGTATCAGACAAAGGAAGCCCTACAGCAGCACCGGCAGGAGATACGTGCTTGAATGATGTCGCTGCCGGAAGACCTGTTGCTTCTTTTAATTCCTTTACTAACTGCCATCCGTTCAAAGCATCAAGCAGATTGATATATCCCGGTCTACCATTTAAAACTTCAATTGGTAAATCGCCGTTTTCCATAAATACCCGTGCAGGTTTCTGATTCGGATTACATCCGTACTTTAACTCTAATTCTTTCATAAGGATATAATAAAATAAATATAATTTTTATACAATGAATTATTGTGCGTTTTTATGAGTCTGTTCGAGTTTATCGAAACAATCCTTTGCAGTTACACTTATCGTATAAAAAATAAGCACAGGCATAAAAAGCACTGTAACGAAAAAAATGTATTTTGAAAAATAAATGATTGCAACCTCAACAGAAACAATAATCACTGCCATTAAAGCAGACTGAAAAAACTGAACGAAAATCGAAACGGAATTCTTAATTACATTTTTAAAGGTATTTTCATATCTAGCAATAAGGGGAAATGCAAAGAAATTAAGAAGGATGACAGTTACTGTAAAAATTCCGCCGCCGACTATCGGAAAAAACGACGGATCTTCTAAAATACGCTTCCACAGAAAAACTGCCGCTATCGTACAGCCTGCCGTAAAAAATCCCATGAACATTCCCTGTAAAAAACTCTGCCTGAAGCCTTTTATAAACTGACTCCAGATGCTCACCTCTTCATCCTTCGCAAGCTTGAGCGTTACGGAAAAAGCGGCTGCAGTTGAAGAACCGATTGTAATTACAGGAAGACAGAAAAGAAGCCATATCATGTTCAAGAGAAGTAATTTCAGGATTTTTTTAATAACTTTCATCTTAAGCCCATTTTCCGTTTTATGCTATTTATTTTTATTCAGGATTCGTGTTTCGTATTCCCCTGATTCAATGTCAATAAAGCGGACAAAAAGCGAAACCTTATTGTCTTCGTTCAACGACGACCAGATGTCATTTGTAAAGGAATCGATGTCACCGGAAATTCCAAGTTTTACAGGCTCACCTTCAAAGCTCGGCAAAGGATTTCCATCGCCCATATAAGTATGAATATAATGTCCCTGACCATTAACAGGATTATCATAAGAATAGGTAAATCTCAACGTATTGTCGGGATTTCCGTCATCGCTTTTAAGGATTGAAAGTGCATATTCATAATGACCTTTTTCAAAACTGAGAATCGATGAAATTCTTGGTGTATAGTTAGGTTCATCGTGTTCGTATTTTCTTGATCTCAGTGATTCTTCAAAAGTCAGTCCGTTTCTTATTCCCTCATAAATAGTATCTGTCTGGTCACCGTTTGTAACGATTGTTGCATTAGGAAGAACCTTTACCGCAGAATAAATTATAAGGCTCGGATCCCCTGCGATTAACGAAGGATCAAAAGCCTGTGTCCTTATTCCTTCACCTTCTTCCACGAAGATTCTGTTTCTGCTGCCTGCACTTCTTCCCATTGTCCAGTAGGCGGCAACTGCTTTTTTACCGTCTTCAGATTTTCCTACGATTATTCCTCTTCCGGGATAAGTTGTTCTGGAAAGCTCTGCTTTTAATTCTACCTGTTTCATTTAACGTACCTTCCGTTATCTTGATTTTTCTACTTCCTCATGTAAATCATCCATAAGCTTCATTACGGCATCTACCGTATACTGCTTAGGATCTTCACAGTTTTCAGGAAGATTTTCAATTATATTATTACGGAACTTTTTACATTCAATTATCGGACTTGCAGTAAGGATTACCTGTTCAGGATCAATTAAATCTTCAAGCATATCTGATGGATTTTCAGGATTGATTTTAAGACAGTTTCCGTTTACCGAAACGCAGATCATAATATCAAACAACCGCAGATAACTGTCCATTTCACGTAATCCGCGCTTTGTTTCAGGAACACCAGGTCTGTAACGTGTACCGCTCGGGAATACAAGAATTACCTGTCCGCGTTTTTTACAACCGTCCATTGCACGCATTGCCGCAAAATTGATTTTTCTTGCACGCTTTGCTTCTTCTTCCTTTTCTGCTTCCGATATTTCTTTATTTTCTACCGCATCAAGACTTCGCGACGGATAAACGACAACCCTCGTAAAACTTTCACAGAATGCACGTACAGCCGCACTTTCTTCATTTAATTTCATTCCCGCAATTGCAACTATTCTTGAAGCCAGATCCTTAGCCCAATCTTCTCCGTTTTTTTCAAGAAGATAAATGATTTCCGGTAAATCAAGATTGGAATAATGCTCCATCATAATAAGACCATGTTTTCCTTCTTTTACGACTGCATCATAAAATGCCTTGAAATTTTCAATATTTCCTAATTTTGAATCTTCAGGAATCGTCTCTTTTAAAAGGACATCCATATATTTTCTTGTCTGAGGATTTGCTTCTTCATAAACAGAAGTTTCATCTATTCTGGCTGCCGCTTTTGAAAGTTTAATTGATTCGGCAAATTCCCTGCCGTATTTTTCACGTAATGTTACTGCCATAAATTCTTCCTTTATTGAATTAAAATTATAGAGCATTTTAAGAGTTTTGCATATAATATAAAGTATGAAAATTCTATGTATCTGTCTGAGTGCGACAATCCAGCGTACCGTGATTTTTAACGATCTTTCTTTAGAAAAAGTGAACAGAAGCTCATATTATCTTGAACATGCAAGCGGAAAAGCAGTCAATTCAGCAAGAATCCTGAATCAGCTCGAAGAAGGCTCTGCTCAGATTGTTTGCCCTGTGGGTAAAAACAACGAAAAGCATTTTCTCTCTCTTGCCGAAAAGGATAATCTCACAATAGATTTTGTCGAAACAGAAGGCTATACCCGTCAATGCTGGACACTCCTCGATAAAGCTCATAAAACCACGACCGAGCTCGTAGTTTCGGAAAATTCCAATTCAGATTTCAGCAGGGAAGAAATAAAAATCCTTAAAATCATACAGGATCTTCTGCCTTCTTATGATGCAGTTCTTCTTTCAGGAAGCCGTCCGAAAGGATTCAGTAAAGATTTATATCCGCTGATTGCAGGAATGACAAAAGACTGCTCAAAATTTTTCCTTGCAGATTTTATCGGTGACGATTTACTCAATACAATAACTGCGGCAATTCCAGACCTCATAAAAATAAATGATGAAGAATTCTTAAAAACCTTCAATGAATCAAAACCGATGGATGAAAAAGAACTTAAGAACGCAGTTATTCAAAAAAGTTCAGAACTTAAGAATATGATTGCAGTTACACGGGGAGAAAAACCAACTCTTGCGGCAGATAACGGAAGATTTTACGAATTTCCTGTAGAAAAGGTAAACACCGTTAACACAACGGCGTGCGGTGACAGCTTCAATGCAGGATTTTTACATGAATACCTTAAAACCGGCGATTTTATCAAGGCGCTTAAAAAAGGAACCTGGTGTGCGGCACGAAATGCAGAATCTGAAATTCCGGGGAGTATCTACCAATAATATTATTTTTGGTGTATAATAGTCAGAAATACGCAGAGACTTTACTCTGCCATCAGGAGTTAAAATATGAGTATTGAAAAAAAACCACTTGTAAACGATCTTTATACTGCAGATCCTTCTGCACATGTTTTTAACGGAAAGATTTACATTTATCCGTCGCATGATGAAGATATAGACGTAGAAAGCAACGATAACGGCGATCAGTATGACATGAAGGATTATCATGTTTATGAAATGAAGGATACAGAAACTTATCCACGTGACTGCGGATGTGTTTTTTCTTTATCCGACGTAAAATGGGCAAGCAAGCAGTTATGGGCTCCTGACTGTGAAGAAAAAGACGGAAAATATTATTTTTACTTTCCGGCAAGAGATAAAACCGGAATGTTCCGTGTAGGAGTTGCAACCGGCGATAAACCGGAAGGTCCTTTTACACCGGAAGACAATTACATCCAGGGAACATATTCAATAGATCCATGCTGTTTTAAAGATACAGATAAAAAATATTACCTTACAATGGGCGGTTTATGGGGCGGTCAGCTTGATCAGTACAGAAACAACAAATGGGGTGCAGAAAACAAAGAGCCTCGAGAAGGTGAAAATGCCTGTACACCGAAAATCGCTCTTCTTAAAGACAACATGAAGGAACTTGCAGAAGAGTTACGTGATTTAGTTATTCTTGATGAAAACGGAAAGCCTTTGCAGGGCGATGATGAAGAAAGACGCTACTTTGAAGATCCATGGCTTTTCAAAAAAGGCGATACATATTACTTTACATATTCAACAGGAACCACACATCTTCTTGCATGGTCTACATCAAAGAATGTTTACGGTCCATACACTTACGGCGGCACAATATTGACTCCAGTGCTTGGATGGACTACTCACCACTCTATCATGGAATTTAACGGAAAATGGTGGTTATTCTATCACGACTGTGAACGTTCAAATGGTGTAAATCAGAAACGAAACGTAAAATTCCGCGAATTGAAATTTGACGATAAGGGCGGCATCATCACAATGAACGGAGAAGACAGATAATATCAGCCTGATAATAAAAAATTGTTGGAATTCATTATCTGGAGATAAATGTGAAAGAAAAGATTCTTAATTACATTTTATATGGTGGAATCACCAGAAAAGAATATAAAAGAATTGAAAAAGACATTTACAAAAGCAACATAAAAAATGTCCTTGTTTTTGCCGTCTTAGCTTTTATTGCCTATGTAATTCTGTATATTCAGGTTTCTTTCTCCCAGATAATGTCGATTATGAAAACAATTTATAAAATCAGTGCAATCTCATATTTAACAATTGCAGTTATTTCACTTGTTTTCATCAAACTTAAAAAACGATTCTATCCTGCACCATATATTGCAATTCTTGTTCCACTCATTCTTGGTGCAATAATCGGAATTTTCGTTAATGGAAACGCCCAGACTACAACGTTCATGGTTTTTCTTTTTGCAGTACCACTGCTTTTTACCGTAAGACCTGTCCTTGCTGCAACCGTCATTCTTGCCGCAGATTTAATGTACATTTATCTGGTTGTAACAAGACAGACCGGTGTTCTTCTTGCAAACAATCTTTCGAACGCAATAATTTATGGTTTTATAAGCATTATATTCAGCAGCTATATGATGAACCTTAAAATACGCGCAATCGCAAACGAAAAAAACTATAAATTCCTTATAGAAAACGATCAGCTCACAGGTCTGAACAACCGCAGAAGCTTCGATGCTCTTTTAGAACACCTTAAGCTTTACCGTGGAAAATGCACGATAATTGAATTTGATATAAACGGACTAAAAGAAGCAAACGATACAAAAGGTCACAGGGCCGGCGATGAACTTATAATTGCAGCCGCAGAATGTATTTCCAAAACCTTCGGTAAATATGGAAAATGCTTCAGAATCGGTGGTGATGAATTCGCCGCAATCTTGAACAAGCCCTTTGAATCGGAAGATCGGTTATGCCGTGAATTTGAAGAAAGCTGCAGTAACTGGAAGGGTGAATTTGTTGAAAATCTTTCAGTAGCATACGGTCTTGTAACACTTGAAAGCTGTGATACAGAAAGTCTCAAAGAAACTCTTTCAAAAGCAGATGAACTTATGTATAAAAACAAAACTTTATATTACAAAAAAATCGGAAAAGAACGAAGAAAAATATAGAAATCAGGATTTTAAAATGAAACAACTTTTTTTAGGTAATGCAGCCGCAGCAAGAGGGCTCTTCGAAAGCGGATGTGAATTAATCTCTAGTTATCCGGGAACTCCAAGCACGGAGATGACGGAAGAAGCAGCAAAATATAAAGAAATATACTGTGAATGGGCACCAAACGAAAAAGTAGCACTTGAAACAGCTTTCGGCTCATGTCTTGCAGGTAAACGTTCCTTCTGCGCTATGAAACACGTAGGTTTAAACGTTGCCGCAGATCCTCTTTATACCGCCAGCTACTGTGGAGTAAACGCAGGACTTATTGTTGGAGTTGCAGATGATCCTGGAATGCATTCAAGTCAAAATGAGCAGGACAGCCGCCATCATGCAATTGCTTCAAAAATCCCGATGGTTGAACCGTCAGATTCACAGGAAGCAAAGGATTTTATTAAAACAGCCTATGAGCTTTCGGAAAAATTCGATACACCTGTATTATACAAAATGTGTACACGCGTTGCCCACAGTCAAAGTATTGTAGAAACCGGCGAAAGAAATGTACCTGTACAAAAACCTTATGAAAAAAACATTTCAAAATATGTAATGGCTCCTGCAAATGCAATAAAGAGACATCCTTTTGTAGAACAGAGGATGAAGGATATAGAGCAATGGTCTTGCACAAGCGGTATAAACAGGATTGAAGAAGCAGACAGCTCAAATGAAGAATTAAAAAGAACAGGAATAATCACTTCTTCGACAAGCTATGAATATACAAAAGATATATTTTCAAACAGCGTAAATATCTTAAAGCTTGGAATGGTAAATCCCCTTCCTGCAAAACTCATAAGGGATTTTGCCTCAAAGGTTGAAAAAATAATCATCATAGAAGAGCTTGATCCTGTAATAGAACAGTTCGTACGTTCCTTAAACCTTAAGAATGAGATTTACGGAAAAGATATTTTTCCGATCTGCGGAGAATTTTCACAGAATCTTATAAAAGAATGCCTTAAAAAAATCCTCAAAAACTGTGATGAATTACTAAAAGTTGAAATACCTCATGAACCGTTTGAAAACCTTGCAAACCGTCCACCGATAATGTGTGCTGGTTGTCCTCATCGAGGAATATTCTACGCTCTGAACAAGCTCAAGGTTACGGTTTTCGGTGATATCGGATGTTATACACTCGGCTCTGTCGCTCCTTTGAGTGCAATGGATGTTACACTTTGTATGGGCGCATCCTTCAGCGGTTTACACGGATGGAACAAAGCAGGCGGTAAGGAAAACGAAAAAAAATCTGTTGCGGTAATCGGCGACTCAACCTTCATGCATTCAGGAATGACAGGGCTTGCCCAGATTGCTTACAATCAGTCAAATTCAACAGTAATTGTTCTTGATAATTCAATAACCGGTATGACCGGACATCAGCAGAATCCTTCGACAGGTAAAAATCTTTACGGAGATCCTGCAGGGAAAGTCGATCTTGAAGCGCTTGCCCGGGCAATGGGAATAAACCGTGTTAAGATTGTAGATCCTTATAACATTAAAGAATGTGAACAAGCCGTAAAAGAAGAACTCGAAGTTGAAGAGCCAAGCCTTATTATAAGCAGAAGACCATGTGCTCTTTTAAAAGAAGTAAAGCATAATCCGCCGCTTATGGTAAATAATGATAAATGCAGAAGCTGTAAGATGTGCATGAAAATCGGATGTCCTGCAATCAGCATGAAAGGAAATAAAGCAACAATAGATGAAACTTTATGTACAGGCTGTGGAGTTTGTACACAGATGTGTAATTTTGGAGCAATTATTGCATAAGGAGAATAAGAAATCTGACATTGCATTGCGATATTCTTTAAATTGCAATGCAATTTGACTCCTGAATAACATTTCCCTCTTTCCACGATTCGTAAATATATTGACGCGACTGATAAAAAAAATCTGAATTGAAATTAGAAATTGTTTCATCTATCCATGATGAATAAACTTTAATAAGAGTTTCTATAATAAAGTCCACATCATCATTATCTGCACATATATCTTCTACAAGCCGTTCAAAAACCTCTCCAATTGTCCAATAGTCAGGGATATCATAATGGCATCTTAAAATATTATCATATGTTCCGTTCTCTATCTTGTAAAAAGATATGATTTCATCCGCTATTTTTTCAATCGGCTCACAATGAAGTACATCAGAATCTTTATAAAGTCTTTTTAGACCATCTTTGCCGATATTTTTTACAATCGTCGAATGCTGAATTTTACAAATCCTACTGATGTATTCCAGAAGACTGCAGACATAAAAAAGTGAATTATTATTTTTCATCAAACACCTCGTAGGCAGTTTTAAATGTTAAAGTTTTTAAAGCTTCCTTTGTATGAAAACGGATTTGATGTGTAGGCTTCTTAAATCGGGCAAGCTCCCAGGAAGCAGAACGGGAAATTTTTCCATCAATATAATTCTGAATGTAATTAAAAATGGTATCATTTGCCATAGGTCCCTCTACAATATCATAGTCATGAGATTTTCCATTTCGGCAATCGACAATAAAATCAAGCCATTGCTCTGTCATTTCAGAAAACGTCAGGATTCTTAAATCATTATTTTGAACATAGTCATATTCATTTATCATTCCACGACCAGTGTATCTGAGTGCCCAGCGTTTTGCCTGTTCACTCATAACTGTACAATAAAAACCAAAATAAAAATCTTTATTATAGCGGGTAACTCGAATTTCCGGAGTTTCTACAATTTCTTTACTGCCATGATAAAGTATCATCTGTTATTCTCCATGACCTTTTGGGTAACACTCATATTCATAAATTATTCTGTCCCATCTGATTTTCTCGTATACATATTATATCCTTTTTTTGCTTTTTTTGTCCAATCTGCTTATTCATTTTATATTTGCTTTATTTCTAATATTGTATAAACAATAATATCAGCAATAATAAAAATTATAAAAACAACTTTATTTTCTAAAAGATTTTTTTTTGAATATAAAAGAGAATATTATTCCCACCATTTGTAGAAAGTATTAATGGAATTGCAACAATAAAGGCTCTTTGTTCAGAAAATGATACGTATGATAAAGCCGAAATTAAAGGTATAGATTCTATAAAAAAAGGATTCTCTCTGAATAATTTGTGTTCTTTCTTTTGCCATATGCAGGCATCTGTGTTTATTTTACCACAGTGCCTATGTTTAAAGAATTTACAGAAAGACTTTCACAGAGTCATTCATTTTTAAACTGTACGAAAGTTGACTTTTTCATCTTAATCCAATTCCTTATACAGTATCCAAATCTAATCCACAGCAAGGACATTTTTCTTGTACCTTATGAAATCCTCCCTGATAGTATTTTGATCCTATCCTATATGTTTCTATTAATCGGGTATTACATTCAGGGCATTTAGTTCCATATATCATTATTCCTATTATAATGAATAATATAATAAAAATAAGTGCAGAAATATAAACAGATATTCCGAATTGATTTAAGAATATAAACAATAGAAAGTCGGCAAATGGAAACACATAAAGTATTATTCCAAAATACATTCTTAAGCTCAATCCTAAAATATATCTTAATTTCATATCAGTTTCCTGTTTTTTCTGTTTTATTTTTCATTATACAAGACGTTTTATTCTTCTTCATCTTCTTTTTGTTTTATTTCTAATATGATATAAATTATAGACCCAATAACCAGCATAATTATAACGGTAATAGTATTATCCAAAAGATTTTTTTTTAAAATATCAGATAGCAAAGCTACAATAAAACCATATGCTACGCAAAACAAACCTACACCTAATTTTGGATCTTTCGGATCAAATTTCATAATCAGTTGTCTCCATGTAAAAAACTTTTAATTCCATTCATGAATTGATAATTCATATCGGTTACCATCTGAATCTGCTTTGACGGATCAAAATTATATATTATCTGACTAATTTGATATTCTTTCTGGTAATACATACCGTCTTCTACTGCTTTTTTGTTTTATTTTTCTTTATACCTCTTCCTCATCTTCTTTTTGCTTTATTTCTAATATAGTATAAACAATAATATCAGCAATAATAAGAATTATAAAAACAACTTTATTTTCTAAAAGATTTTTTTTGAATATAAAAGATAATATTATCCCCACCATACAACATACTGTTATGAATATTCCTGCACCTAACTTTGGATCTTTCGGGTCAAAATTCATAATCAGTTGTCTCCATGCAAAAAACTTTTAATTCCATTCATGAACTGATAACTTTTATCGGTTACCATCTGAGTCTGCTTTGACGGATCAAAATTGTATATTATCTTATTAATTTGATATTCTGTCTGATAGTATATACCGTCTTCCACTGCCTTTTCTGTTTTATTTTTCATTATATCAAGGCCCACACTTGCTGCTGCTCCGCCTCCCGGTATAAAACCGACAGCATCAATGCCTATATCTATAAAACTGCTGACTGAAGGATCTTTAACAAATTCAACTGTATCCTTTACTATTGATATAGTTCCTGTTATCTGAGAGACTTTTTTAGCAGCGTAAGAAATTTTAGCAAGATTTGCTGCTTTTGTACTGTCAGATATGCCGTCTATAAGGGGATCCAGAATATCATTTAGTGTTCCCGTTGCTGCACTTATTCCTCCCAATACATCAGCAGTATTTTCTTCAGTAATTTTATAAGCCTCAGCAAAATTCTTTACTGATTGTTCTTCCGATAAAACATGAATGATATTACCGTCCTTATCCAGCAGGCCTATACCTTCATATGAAACGGTATCTGCAGAAGCATATTTTCCTACTGTAAGATAATATCCTGATACATCAAAAACTTCTTTTTTATTATTCAAATTTGCAACCAGTATTTTTTTACCGTTATAATCTGTTTCCTTAAATCCTGCTGAATTTTCCTTTATCTGCGGTCCCTGATAGCCGTTCGGATAATTACCGTGCCCTGGATTGCTGTCTTTATTTCCGCCGCCGGAATCATCTGAACCGCCGTTTGAATCATTGCTTCCGCTTCCTGCCCCTGCATTATAATCGCTTCCGCCGTTATT
>JAFYZU010000001.1 GCA_017548565.1 Treponema sp. | reverse complement strand
TAACGATTCAGTTTTGTTTTTTATTTTGATGAGAGACCTTTTTTTGTTCTCAAAAAAAAAGACTGTTTACTTTGAAAAACAGCCCTAAGTTGTATTTTTTTTAGAATTAGTATTGACAACTTGGGGCCTTATATGTGTTATGTGATTATTCTTTTGTTACATAGTCGATTTCTTCTTCGATTTTTGAAAGAAGTTTTTTAGGAAGTTTTGAAATTTTTTCTTCAAGACGGAATTTATCTACGACTACAATTTGATGAATCAAAGCAACAGAATCTTTTGAAAGACCAGATTCATTTTTAGGAAGAAAAACATTTCCTCTCAAGTCTGCGTTTATGGTATTTGATGTAAGTGGAACAACAACTTTTGTATTAAGGTTATTTAGATTTTCTTTATCAGCTTGAATTATCACTACTGGACGACGTCGTCCGGGTTCACTGCCAAAAGGAATCCCAAAATCAAGCATATAAATATCACCACGTATCATTCTTTACAGTCTCCCAAACAGTAGCAAGGCTTGATTCCCGTATTTTTTGTAAAGATTCTTCTTCTGAATATTGATTATTTAGAATAGAAGACCGTTTGTTTATATTACTTGCAATGAAATTCAACAGATGAATTTGTTCTGCTAAAGAGAAAGTTCGAACTCTATTTTCTACATCTTCAAGAGCATCAGACATACAGGACCTCCATATAGTATTATATCATAAATTTAACGAAAAAAAGGTAAAAATTGTAAATTTGTATCAATTAATTAATATAGCATCAACAATGTGCATTTTATTAGTTTCAGAAACAATACCATTAAAAACGGCTTTATTTTTTTTGATATCAAATACTGTATAACATACTGTCCAGTTATTTCCAAAAAGACCATTATTCCAGGAGTCTCTAATTGGACTGATACAAAGTGGAACCAGAAAATAATCATCTGAGAGAAGTATTAAAGGGCCGGCCATTCGTTCATATCTTTTCTTAAAAGTACATTGAATTTCTTTAAATGAAATTAAATCAAAAATAACACAACTTCGACCATTACTTTCCCAATATCGTATTTTTTCTGATTGAATAACAGAAGAGCCTTCACGAATTATTTTATTCTTAAACCTGCTATTTGGATGAGCCCATCCAAGATCAATTTCCTGTTTTCGAATTTCGCCTGTAGAGCGGTTGATTACATAACTTCCTGAATCTCCGATAAAGCCACCATTCATATAAAAATAAATGTAATTATCGTTTGCTAGAACACTTGTAATATATCTGGCTTCATATGAATATTCTGGTCCGCGGCGAATATCTTCTACTTCATATAGCTTTTTTATTATTTTTGTACGTGAATCATATTCATATAAAATATGAGGCTCAGGACTTTTTTCACAACGTTCACACCAGAAAAAACTGTTTTCGGTAAAAGCACTAAAGCTATATATTTGCTGTTCAAATTCAAACAGGATTGTTTCCTCATTTTTAATATAATCAAGTTTAACTACACGATATAGATTATCAATTTTTTCAGCAAATAAGATTGAATTTTTATTTTCTTTATCGAATCTTATTTCAAGAATGTTACGATCTTTTAAGCAGTCTAAGTTAGTAAGTAATTTTTCTTCATTATAAATGGAGTATATTGTCTGTTCTCCATAACCTTTCTGAAATAAATATGTAAGTGAAAAATGTATGTTTTCTTTTTTTTGATTTGCACTTACAACATTTATAAATGAGTTTAATACTATTAAAATCCAAAACAGTTGTTTTAACCTTTTATTTTTCATTTACCTTCTTTAGCGCCCCAGTGCGGGCGTCCGTATAACTACGCGCTTAAACGGTGGCGGGCTTGACCCGACACCCGATTTGATGCGCATGTTACACGAGTACAGCTTGTTTCTTTGCTAATACTAAATGTTCTTTTTCAGAATTTTTAGCAAGGAGATAAACGCAATATTGATTCATGCTTACTCCTTCTTTCTTTGAATCTTCGGCGAGAGTTTTGTGTAATGTTTTTGGAAGGCGCAGCTTGAATTGACCTGAATAAGAATCAGCACTGTCTGGATCTGCAATTTCAATATTTTCTTCTATTGCTACTAAGAGCCATGCTTTTTTTGCATCTTCTGCATTTGCTACTGCACTGGCAATTGTTTCACCGCAAGTAATACAGCCTGGAAGTTCTGGATATGATGCTACATAACCAGATTCTTCTGTATCAGGAATGATTTCCAATTTATAAGGCATTTTCATGTATTCTTCTAATGTTTTCATGTCAGTCCTCCTTGTTCTTTTCTTCAGATTCTACATTTTCTTTTACCATTCTCACATAAACTACTTTTATGGGTTCATGATTAGGAATGGTAATAGGATTGCAGCCAGGTTTTCTGAAAATATAATGACTGCTTCCGCCTTTCGGTTGGGATACTGTATATCCATAACTTTGCAGGACCTTTTTAAGCTCTGCAAAACGCATATCTTTATCGAGGGATTTTATTCTGTCTAAAAGCTTGTCCCACTGTGCCATAATTATATTATAAGTGGTGTCGCATATGGTGTCAAGTTATTTTTTATCATACTTTACAGATGCGGTTTTTAGGATTCTTAATTTGTTTAATTATTGTCAATCTTTATATATTTAATGTGCTCTGTTCCATTTGACTTTTGAGATATTTCACTATTAAAAAAATTAAGTCCAGTTGTTTTATAAGAAAGACTTGTTGTTATTGTTATATCTCCTGAATAGTATGATTGTTCATTTATATCATAGTAATATATTCCTTCGGAGATTATTAGCAGTTTTAATTGATCTTTAAAATCATCAGGTATATCGTCGGAGTTTAATTCCAGCCTAGATTCAATTTTTAAATATTTTTTATTTTCTATTTGATAAATGCCAGCTCCCTTGATACACAACATTCCTTTAATCTGAAGAAATGATCCGTTAAAATTGAGTGGCATAATGACCTCTTCTTCAACAATTTTATCTGCTTCAATTTTCATACTAGAAGAAGGCATCATTATTTTAGTTCTGAACTCAATAATTTGATTATTCATAACTTTTCCATCTTCTGATAGATATTGATATAAAATTGTTCTAGGTCCAAAATTTGTACTTATCGGATCTGCATCCTTCGAAATATCAAAATATACCTGCGAATCACTCATTATATCTTTATATTCAATTTCAGCATAACCATTTCCAAGTATATTTAATATGAGTTTGCTTGTACTTTTGTTTTTTTGATTTGTAATACCAGGGGATAAACTTGTTTCAGAAAATGAATCATTAGACTCTGAATAGTTATAGGATAACATTTCTTTTTTAGAAAAATCAAATAATAGTGTTACTGGTTCATATTCCTTATTTATGGTTTTATCTGAAAACATATCAAGAACATCTGGTGTTTCAATAATTTCTTGAGAATATAAATTTAATGGTATAATTAACAACAAAACGATTTTAATAAATGATTTCATTTTCATCCTTGCGCCCCAAAGCGGGCGTCCACATAACTACGCACTTAAACGGTGGCGGTCCTGACCCGACATCCGATTTGAAGCGCATGAAAATCATTAAGGCCCCAAGGTTTATCGTGCTAAGATAGATAAGCCCATCCGGGCACGATATCCTACTTTTTCTGGAGGGAACCTTAATGAGATTCTATAAGAACCAGCAT
>JAFYZU010000027.1 GCA_017548565.1 Treponema sp. | reverse complement strand
GTTCCCTCCAGAAAAAGTAGGATATCGTGCCCGGATGGGCTTATCTATCTTAGCACGATAAACCTTGGGGCCTTAATGATTTTCATGGTTTTCAAAGCGGATGTCGCAGTCAAGCTGCGCCACCGTTTAAAACGCTAGTTATGCTGACACCTCACTGAGCCGGCAGGATTTTTATATTTAAAATGGTAGGAGATAAAGAGTAAATGAAAAAGCTTATTTTTATCACTCAAATTTTATTTGTTGTTTTGGCAATTACATCATGCAAAAAACAGAAAAACAATCTTGAAAATTCTTCCACTGAAAGTATTACTACTGTAAATACTTTAACAGAAACAACTACATCAGAAGTAAAGGAAGAAAATCAAAACTATCAGTTTTCTTACGACTATACACAACAGGACGACATTTTAGGGATAATTCCTGGTAAAAATGGACAACCTGATGAAGTTGATATTGCCTCAGCACATAAAAATAATTCGGAAGACTGGTTTATGTTTGATATGTCTCCAGATGGAAATTATTACATCCAATATAACGGAGAATATAATTATACTTATGCCAGATATTATGTACCGGTTAAGGGCGACCGCAAGGATTTAAATCTTATCATGCTTAAAGAAGAATCTCCAATTTATAATCCAAATGATATGGGCGCAAATAATAAAGAAATTTGTAGTTTAGGCTGTGAATTTATAGCAATTGCACGAAGTACAGAACCTGTAGTATTTAATGACCAGATTTCTTACTGGTTCAAAATAAGTAAAAATAAATGGATTCCAGGATCATCTGTGTACATTCAACCGGGAACTTTTGAAAAACTTCCTGTTGAAGCTTTAGAAGTTGGAATGTCTTATGAAAAAATAAAGGATGGTGCATGGTTCGTTGTAAAAACAGATGACGGTTCTTCATTAAGGCTTCGTGATTCTTCAAATGTAAAAACTGGAAAAGTAATTTCCATTATTCCTCAAGGGACTTGGATATATGCTGATGCTCAAACAAGCAAAACAGAAACAATAGATGGAATAGAAGCCAGATGGTATAAAATAATTTATCCTGAAACAGGTTATGTATTTGGTGGTTATCTTGAAAAACAGGATGATGTTTGTGGATTGAGTTTTGCCCAATTCGTAGTAATGCACTATCCTCATGATGGCAGTAACAATTATACGTTTAATGTTTATTCTGCTCCTACTACTAAATCACAATACCTTGGAGAATATGAAATCAAACCAGATGAATATGGTTATCTCGCTATGATTGAAACAAAAGAATTAGAAACAGTAGATGGGGTTCGAGGAGTTTGGATTAATATAAAGGAACCTGTAGAAGGATTCATTTTCGGTTATAATTTTATATATAAATAATTTCTAATATGTAAATCTATTGTACGCGGCAGTCGGTGCTGCCGCTAAAAGATATATTTTTGTAGTAACAAGGCATAACAAAGGTTCGTAGCCGACAGGCAGTCAAGCTGCCTGCGGTACAACCAGTTGTTACACGGACACCCCACTGGGGTGCTTGGAGGAAATATGAAAAAATCATTTTTTTTATTTTGCTTTTTAATTTGTTTATCATCATTCACATTTGCAGAAGCTCCATTTTCGGAACCTTCACAAAATACCAATGTCCGTTATCGGTTATTTCCGACACAAAATATGTATACTTTTTTAAAACTTGATACAATGACAGGAAAAATTTGGCAAGTACAATTTTCTACACAAGGAGATGCATATCGATTTGAAAGCGTTTTAAGTGCTATGGATATTTCAGATGCGTTGAAACAAGAAAAACAAATTGGACGATTTACATTATATCCAACCCAAAATATGTATACTTTTATTTTATTAGACCAGATTGATGGTTATACATATCAAGTTCAATGGAATGGTGATAGAGAAAATCGATTTGTTATACCAATTTCAGATTAAATATGTGTTTTTTTAATAATTGAACTATAGAGCTCAGATGAAGAAGAGGTTAAATAAATTGGGAACTAAAAGAAAGCAAGTCGAGCTTGCTTTCTTTTAGTTATTTGACTTTAGGGCGACACAAGGTAGCGCTAGTACGCGGCTTTGCGCCGCTCTTAATTGTTAAAAAAAAGAAGCGTTGCTTCTTGAGAATAAATTTATATTTTTATAAAAAGAATTTAAGTAATAATATTTTGAGAAGAAATATTTCGTGTAACAAAGGTTCGTAGCCGACAGCGGGTCGAGCCCGCTGCGGTACAACCAATTGTTATGTGGACGCCCGCATTGGGGCGCATTTTGGAGAAAGAATGAAAAGACTAATCTTTTACATTTTATTATGTTTCTTTAGTTTGAATATATATGCAAAAGATATCAACCTATCTTTTCTTAATGGAACTTGGGCTCCTGAAAATGAGTTGCCTACTAAAGCTCAAATACAGTTACATTATGATGAATTTTATCCTAATGACTCAAGTATTGACTACATACCATTTAATGAGGAATCTTCATATCTAGGAATGCTAAAACATTCAGGATTAAGTTATGGATATTTAATAAAATCTTATTCTGTAAAGGAAAAATCCATATCATGTGAATGTTATGAAGGACGCTTTACTTATTCTGACGGTATTGAAGTTGCTCCTGAGAAATATAATGTTAAAATTACAATAATAGATGATTCATGGATTCAAATTGAAGGCTTAGAAAATGAACCATTATTAAAAGAATCTAATAAATTATATAGAGTAAAAGAAGGTAGAAAAAAGCCTATTTATAGAGCCGTTGTAAATGATTCTTCTATCAGGTTAAGAACAGAACCAAATTTACAGAGTCATACAATGTATATACTTCCTAAAAACTTAGAAGTTCAAGTTGTTGATCAATCAAATAATTTTACCGAAATAGATGGTGAAAAATGGTGTTGGTACAAGATTAGATCTTTTTACTTCTTCGATGGCTGGATTTATGGTAAATATCTTGATATTAACAAACATCCACTTATTGAAGAAAAGTGTATAAAAATAGAAAACTGGGGATTCAGGAAAGAAAAACTTTATACATATATAAATGATTGTAATTTTTATTATTATTCGGATTTCGATATCTCAATGGAAGAATTACAAGGATTATTACAAAAGGCAGATTGTACAGGTGATATCATCAAAAATTTAAATACTATTACCAAAAAATATGAGTTTTCTCATTTAGATATATATGGTGCTATGTCCTCTGAAAACAATGGAGAAATGTTTAGTAATATCTATTCTAATTTTGGTCAAAAAGAAATGAATATTAAAGCAACTGATAAGAATGGAGTTGAATTCAAAAGAAATAAAGATGAATCAAGAACAATAGTTGTAAAATCAAATAAACATGGCTGTCTTTATGGACTTTCTATTGGTATGAAGAAAGAAACTGTTGAATCAATTTTCGGTACACCTGATTTACAAAATAAAAATATAATTACTTATGAAGCGAAAACGTTTGGTTTATATACTTTTGAGTTTTGTTTTGATGAAAATAATTTGCTTGTAAGTTATTCTTGTACATACAAATATAAGCAATAAATCTAAAAATGTTATAAAAAAGAAACACATAACACATATAAGGCCCCAAGTTGTCAATACTAATTCTAAAAAAAATACAACTTAGGGCTGTTTTTCAAAGTAAACAGTCTTTTTTTTTGAGAACAAAAAAAGGTCTCTCATCAAAATAAAAAACAAAACTGAATC
>JAFYZU010000026.1 GCA_017548565.1 Treponema sp. | reverse complement strand
TGCTCGCAAGCTTTCTTGATTCCAATGTCGTCCGAGAGCTTCAAAGCCTCGTCCTTGAAATTTTGATCGTACCTTTTCATTGCCATTCTCCTTAGATTTTCGGCAATTTAGGCACTGCACTTTTATTGTATCACTCCAGATAATACGGATTCTAAAGCCATTATTTTTTATGGCAATGCACATGGATTAAAAAAAACTGCAATCAGGGATTCAGCCTCTAAAGAACCTTGTTGGACTAGATTTGGTTATTATCTTGATAAACATTATGGAAGAGATTTTTCTACATATTACTTTTATCCGTATAGTTCAGATAAAAAGAAAACAGTTTTGTATGCTAACTCAACAGAAAATAGACTGGAGTGTAAATGTCTTTCGCAAGATAATACTAATCTTTTAATGAAGATAGAACAAGCAGAACGTGAGTATGATTACTATTGTCTTTATAAAAAATGGATTCATGCTGTACCCATATATTATGTTCCGACTAAGGAAAATCTAAAATACATGCTTTCTCTTTTTTCGGATTATAAAATTTCAGATGAAAAAAGAATTGATGTTTGGTCCAAAAAGTCAGGGCAATTATTCGCACTTTATTATTTAAAATATCATTTGGGTGGTAGATTTGATTATGATTACAGGTATACAGATGACCAGTTACGAATAGCTCTGGAAAAATTGAAAAATGAAGATTTAAACAGTTTGCCGTATGATCTTGAACGGCTGGAACTATATAATTCATTAATGACTGAATGGATAAGTTTTTATGTACGTGATCATTCGGTTGCAATAACTTTTATTGACAGAGATTTGAATTTCTATCTTGAAAAAATGTCTCAAGCTCAAAAAATTGATCCCCGTGATATCTGGCCGCAATATTGGGCTGCTTATTTCTTGACAGAAAAAGCAATTTCTTCCGATAAGAAAGAGGATTATAAAGAAGCTTTGAATGAATGGGAAAAACTATTTGAAAATGATTTATTTTATGCATCTCCAGTTATTAAATTAGCCTATCAAAAGATGTTTGTATGTTTGGAAAAAACAGGTAATACAGAAAAGGCTTTAATTTATCAACAGAAAGAAAAAGATATAAATACAGTTTTGGATATAGATTTTGAATATTATCAGTATTTCGGCTGGTAAGAGATAGAATTGAAAATGATAGATAATAAAAGTTTTGGTAATAGAAAACTGTTAAGAAAATATATAATATTATTATTCCTTACAATTATTATTTTTCTTCCTTGTTTCTTTTTTTGCCATCTGGATGAGATATTAATTGTTGATGGGGAGATACGCCCCGATAAAGTTGAACGCTCTATAAAATCTTTGTTTTCAGGAGTCGTTTCTAATGTCTTTTATCAAAATTCTCAATTCATAAATAAAGGTGATTTACTTTTTGAATTAAATTCATCTTATGAGAAACAACAATTAGAGAATTTAAAAGAATTAGAAAATCTTTATCAAAATGAAGAAAGTGAATTAAATAAATTGTTAACTCTTATTAATGAAAGTAATAATGATTTGCCACCGGATGCCGAATCGATTTATTCAAATGCAAAATGTTCCGTATTTATTTCCGAGTATAAACGATATAAAAAGAACCTGAAAATAACAAAAGAAAATTATGAAAGAAACAGATTATTATGTCCTCAATCCGTTTCAAAAGTTGAACTTGAAGGATATGAGAATTCTTATTTTCAGGCACAATATTCTTTTCTATCATGGTTTGAGAATCAAAAAATTCAATTAAGAGAACAATATTTAGAAATAATACGAAATTTACAAGATTGTCATATTCAAATAGTAGAAATAAACAGAAATATTTCAAATTCACAGATCTTAGCTCCTATAACCGGATATATTAATGAGGTAAGTAAAATTAAAACAGGGGATTACATCTATGAAGGAACTGATATTCTTACTATTATTCCTGAATCAGATAATTTAAAATGTAAAGTTCTTATTCCTTCATCAAGTATATCAAAAATAAAAATAGGGCAAGAAGCTATAGTCCAAATTACAGATTTGCCATGGTCAAAATATGGAAAAGTTTTAGGTTCCGTTTCTCTTGTACCTCCTGATGCAATACAGATTTTAAATTCGTATCCAAATAATGTTTTTCCTGTAGAAATAAAACTCCAACAGAATTATTTACAAGATAGGGAAAAAGAAAAAGTTTTTTTACATATTGGAAGCTCGGCGAAAGTTCGGATAAAGATTTCTAAGAATACAATATTTCAAAAATTTTTACAAAGGCTTATAAATAATGGTTAATATAAAAATTTTCTCCAAAATCTTGAAAATTCTCAAACCATACAAGGTACAATTAATTGTGACTCAAATTGCAGCAGTTATAATTTCTTTTGTAAGTCTTTTAGATTCATTTTTATTAAGTTATTCAATTGATAATGTTCTTGTTTCCAATACAAAAGTTACTCTGTTTACCATTTCTATTATAATGTTTTCAGTGGTATTACTTTATATTTCATTAAATGGAATTAAAGAATTGCTAATTCAAAAAATTTCATATTCCATGAATATTGATCTTATGCAAAAGTTTTAAAACTTCCTTTTTATGTTTTAGAAAGACATAAAAGTGGAGAATTAGTATCTCGATTAAATGATACAAGAAAAGTACGAAATGCTCTTTCTTATGGTTTAATATCAGTGCTTACTAATTTGATATCTTTTTTTATTGTAGGTATTGCACTTATTATATTAAACAGAACGATGTTTTTTATTTCCTGTATATTCATTTTTATATTGGGAATTGTTGCAATAATTTTTGGAAAATATTATAAAAAACAATTTCCTATTGATATGGAAGTATACTCAGATTTACAGGCTTTTACGACAGAAAGTTTTGCTGGAATTGAAACAATAAAAACCATGCCTGCAAGTATTAATTTTTATAATGAATATAAAAATAGGCAGTATAAATCAATGAGGATAAGTAAAGATATTGATGAAAAGTGTATTATACAGAATTCTTTTGTTACAGTTTTAAGCAGAGCTTCATCAATATTAGTTTTAATTGTTGGTTTTTATTTTGTAATGAAAGAAATTATTTCACTTGGACAGGTGGCAGCATTCATTTCATTAAATGGATTTTTTTCTTCTTCTGTTAATGCTTTAATTAGTTTACAGGCAGAAACATAAGAAGCTTTTGCGGCAATAAATCGATTATTTGAAATTTTATCAGATGAAATTTCTGAAAATGATGGAAAAGAAAAACTTGAAAATGATCAATTGGAAATAATTTTTGATAATATCAATTTTTCTTATTCAAATGAGAAATTTATTTATGAAAATTTTGAATTAAAGATTGCTAAGGGAGAATGGATATCTTTTATAGGCAAAACTGGTTGTGGAAAAACAACGCTTACTAAATTGCTGTTAAAATTTTATAAACCTCAAAGCGGAAGGATTCTTTTGAATGGTATAGATTTACAGAATATTAATACAGAGTGGGTTTATTCAAAAATAGGTTATATCCCACAAGATATTGTTCTTTTTGCTGGAACAATTTTAGATAATATTACTTTATTTAACAAATCATATAAAAAAGAAAAAATAGATGATATTACAAAGTTAGTAGGTATATATGATAAAATTATATCTTTACCAGATGGTTTTAATACTTTAATTGGAGAAATAGGGGCATCCTTAAGTGGTGGAGAAAAACAGAAAATAGCAATTGCACGGGTTCTTCTTAAAGAGCCACTTATAATGATTTTTGATGAAGCTACGAGTAATCTTGATGTATTTTCTGAAAAGCAAATCGTGCAGATTATAAAGAATCTTCATGCAAAAGGAATGATCATTATTACAATAGCACATAGGCTTTCCACAATAAGGGACAGTAATACTATTATTGTTCTAGATAATGGTAAAATTATAGAAAAAGGAAATCATAAAGAACTTATGAAGAAGAATGGACTTTATAAACAGATGATATTACAATAACTTCATGAAGTTATCCTCTTTTTTCTATTTTACAGGCTTTGCTTTTAAAACGATTCTTTTAAGAAAAAAATCTCCGATTCTTGGAACTGTAATCATCACCGATAAATGCAATCTTCATTGCAGGCATTGTTCGGTAAATAACATAATTGCAGTTATCCATCCTTATGAACAGGTTAAAAAAGAAATGCAGCAGCTTTATGATATGGGAATCCGAATTCTTTTTTTCTGCGGTGGAGAAACTTTTTTATGGAAAGACGGAAAGCGTACTCTGCGTGATCTTGTTGTAGAAGCAAAAAAGATGGGTTTTCTTATTGTAAATGTCGTTACGAATGGAACCTTCCCTATAGATCTTCCTGAGGCTGATTTAATCCTTTTGAGTCTTGATGGAGATAAGGAACATCATAACATAATCCGCGGGGATACTTACGATACGATTATGAAAAACATTGCTTGTGCAACAGCCGATAACATCTGTTTTTATATGGCAATAAATCAGATTAATAAAAACTGTATCCGTGATGTGTGCCTTACCGCCCGTGATACAAAAAATGTGCGTGCCGTTTCCTTTAATTTTCATACTCCTTATCCAGATACAAAAGATCTTGCTTTAAGCCGTGAAGAAAAGACCGAATCATGTAAAACAATTAAGAAGATGATGAAAGAGGGAGCTCCGGTTTTTAATCTTAAGAGTGCTTTTCCATATCTTATAAATAATACTTTTCCAACTCCATGCCATCAGTGTGTTGTAATAGAAAACGGAAAGCTTTCTGTCTGCGGCCGGTGTATAGATGTTCCACATCTTTGTGAACAGTGCGGATATTTTTTTGTAGCTGAATATACGCTTTTGTTCAGGGGAAATATTAAAATCATTTTTGAACTGCTTAGAACTTATTTAAAATATATTTAGGAAATTATCATGAGTTTAATTACAAGTTTAACCAGGATGTGGCTTACAAGAAACCTGCATCCTTTTACTTTTAAAAATGAGTATGACAGGTTTCTCCCTTTTTCTGAATGCGAAAACCTTGGTTTATATGTTCATATCCCTTTTTGTAAAAACATCTGTAACTTCTGTCCTTACTGCAAGGTCCTTTATTCACAAAAGATGTGCGAAGAATATATCGACTGCCTGATAAAAGAAATTCATTTTGTCGGAAATCGGTACAGCGGTAAAAAAACTGTGACAAGTCTTTATTTTGGGGGAGGAACACCAGCACTTGCTGCCGGCCGCATAAAAGAGATTATCGATGCAATAAACGAGCATTTTATTATTACAGAAGGTATTGGTCTTGAGCTTCATCCTGATAATGTTGATGAAAAGACCCTTAAAATTTTAAAAAATGCGGGTGTTACAAAAATCAGCATAGGGATTCAGTCGTTCCAGGATAAATATCAGAAAATTTTGGGCAGAAAAAAAGTTGATGAAAAGAAGTTAAAGAGTGAGCTTAAGAAGGTTCCTTTTGAAACTGTTTCCATGGATTTGATTTTTGCACTTCCGGGGCAGACCCTTGAAGATTTAAAAGCTGATGCAGATAAAGCGTTTGAAGCGGGTGCAAATCATATTGCGATCTATCCTTTTATTGATTTTACCTTTACAAAAAGTCCTGTTAAACCTATGCCTAAAAAACAAAAACGGCTTTTGCTTGATAGAATTACAGATTATTTTTTAAGCAAAGGATTTGAACGAAGCTCAATCTGGACTTTTTCGAATACTAAGGATGCAAAATATTCTTCAATGACAAGGGATAATTTTCTGGGCTTTGGCTGTTCGGCAACGACACTCCTTAAAGATCAGTTTAAAATAAACACTTTTGATCCCGTTTCTTACTGTAAAAGGATAAATTCAGATGAACCTGCAACTTCTTTAACAATAAGATTTACAAAACGGCAGCGCATGATTTACTGGCTTTTCTGGACTGCATACAGCACAAAAGTAAATCCGGTTGATTTTGAAAGATTCTTTGGAGTCCCGCTTAAAAAAATGTACGGATTTGAAATCTGGCTTTGTAAAAAAGCAGGCTTTATTATGGAAGAAAATGGATGTTATAAAATGACTTTAAAAGGGGCTTTTTACTATCATTATTATGAAAATTTCTACACGCTTTCTTATATCGATAAGATGTGGGGAATAATGCGTAAGGAAGCTTTTCCGGATCAGATAAAACTATAGTAAGAACGAAAAATCCTCTGTTCAATTCCATGTATTTTTCATATAATTAAATAAATCAAAAATATTTCAGGCAGGGTATTTTGGAAACAGCGCTTTATTTAATTCCGGTAACTCTCGGCGAAACAGAAATCAATCAGGTTTTGCCTTCTTATAATCACGATATAATAGTAAATATTAAGCATTTTATTGTTGAAAATATCCGTTCGGCACGTCGTTTTCTTAAAAAAGTTGAAAAATCAATTGACATAGACGAGCTGACTTTTTATGAATTAAACCGTCATACAGACAGAAAAATAATCGGTGAATATCTTAATCCTGTTATTAAGGAAAAAAAATCTGTAGGAATAATTTCCGAAGCGGGATGTCCTGCCATTGCCGATCCCGGTGCTGATGTCGTTGCGATTGCGCAGTCAAAAAAAATCAGGGTTGTGCCTCTTGTCGGTCCTTCTTCGATAATCATGTCTGTTATGGCGAGCGGATTCAATGGTCAGAGCTTTGCATTTAATGGTTATCTTCCGGTTGAAACTCCGCAGCGTATTAAAGCTCTTAAAAAACTTGAAAATAAAGTCTGGAATGAAAATCAGACTCAGATTTTTATAGAAACCCCTTACCGCAATCAAAAGATGATTGAAACAATTATTTCTTCCCTTAAGCCCGCTACAAAAGTGTGCATCGCAGCTGGAATTACCTGTTCAGAAGAGTTCATCAAAACACGTACCGCTTCAGAATGGAAAAAAGAAAAAATCCCTGAACTTGGTAAGATTCCGTGCATCTTCCTGCTTGGAAAATGATTTAAGCTTCGTAATCAGTCTGAAAAAAATTACTTTTTTAAAAAAAATTTTTAAAATCTTTTCCTTTTTTTAACAATCTCGACAATATTATACAGTGAGCACCTGAAAAAAGGAGGATTTGTTCATAATTATGCGCAGGCTGTTGTTTTTAATTATTCTTGGACTGGGATTAGTTTCCTGTTCAGAGTCACATCTTTCGGATTGCGAAAAGATTTCTATTGTTTCATGGAATGTTCAAACTTTTTTTGATTCTCATCCTGATGGAACTGAGTATTCTGATTTTGTTAAGAACAAGAAATGGAATGAAGAAGTTTATAAATTGCGTCTTAACCGGTTGATTGAGATTATGAAACAGTTGAAAGCTGATGTTTATGTTTTTGAAGAAATTGAAAATGAACGCGTGCTGTGTGATTTGAGTAATCTTATGGGCGGAAGATCTGCCGGTTCGAGCAATGGATGGAAATATTCATGTTTCGGTAAACCTGAAGGTAGTGCGTTGGGTTGCTGCGTATTTTCGAGGTACGAACTTGTTGATATGAAAATGCATTGTCTTGATGTAAGGATTCATGATGTCGTTCAACCGTCGATGAGGGGGTTGCTGCAGGTTGATATTGTCTGTAAAAAGAAAATCAGACTGTTTGTGAATCACTGGAAATCTAAGCTGGGTGGTGAGGATGAAACTGAAATCTGGAGAGACTGGCAGGAGTCGTTACTTGCTTCACAGGTAAGATTGGCTGTTAGCGAAGGAATTGATTGTTGTTTGATTTGCGGAGATTTTAATAGAAAATTGGATCGTTTTGTTGAAGCAGATTGGATGACAGGAGGTTGTTTGCTAAGAGAAGCATCGTTTGGTGGTGAGAAGAATATTTGTGTTTTCTATGGCTGGTCGGACGATGATTTGTCGGGGAGCTATTACTATGAAAATAGTTGGGAAAAAATTGATCAGATTTTTCTTTATGGAAAATGTCGTTTTGAACAATTTGAAGTTTGTAGTTTCTGGCCTCTGGTAAATTCAGACGGATTACCGAATGAATTCAAGGTTTTTTCCGGTGAAGGCTATTCTGATCATCTGCCGTTAAAGGCAATTGTCAGGGTAGGTGATGGATTTTATTAACGAGGAACAGATATTCTTTTACGTGGATGTTCCGTTCTGATAAGTTTCGGGAGCCGCGGAAAGTGTTGTATTGCGATTCAAGAACCTGAACTTTTCCGATTTTTGACAGCAATGCAATCATCTGTTCCTTTGTTAAAAATCCTTCGGAATTAAAGGAAACGAGAATATACTTTGCATTTATCTTTTGTACAAGTTCAAAGAATGCATCCTCAACTTTTTTCTTTTTGTTAAAATCTGAACGGTTCCAATCCTTTGGTATTCCGGACACCTGACTAATTCTGTCTGTCTGTGGTTTTGTATAACTGGCAATCAGATTAAGCATGAAATAATTTGAACCGTATGGATGCTGGTTATAAGGAGGATCGAGATATACTAAATCGAAGCAGTTATCTTTTGTAAGTGAATAAAGCTCCTTTGAGTTCAGCAGCTCACTGGCATTCTGATTAAACACTTTGAACGGGCACGAAAAATTTGAAAGAATCGGATACGGGAGTGTAATTTTACCGAGAATTCTTGAGAGGGCATTTTTTCCGTTACCGCCGAATTGACCGATTTTGGTTTTAGAGTTTTTATAGAATCCCTTGAAAATTCCTGCGGTATTTGCATGTATGGAAGCTTCACTCAAGAGAGGTGCAAGAAAAAAAGGTTTGTAATCATCAGGGACAGCTTTCTGTATAATCTGACAGGCTGCATCTAGGAAATTTGCATTGTATGGTGTATAAAAACATCTCTCGTTTTCTTTTATGTCGTTTATGTCAAAAGGAGAATAGAGTTCAGAAATAAAACCAGGATGTCTGTATGTTCCATCGTTTCTTGAACTTTCAATCTGTTTCATTTTTGATTCGATTTTTTTATTTACAGATTTATGGAGTGATTTTAATTGTTCGTTCTGTTCTGCAGTTATATTTGAAAGATAGCATCTGTTTATTATGCAGGAATAATTTTCAAGATCGTTTACGGTAAGATCAGAAGAATACTGTTTAAGATAACGGGCAACAATTCCGCTTCCTGAAAAAAGATCAAGGCATGAAAGTTTTTCTTTAGAGAGATTCTTTTGAACAATGGATATTGCCTGTCCAATAAACGGCAAAAGAGAACGTTTGTTACCTATGTAGGTTATAAGTTGAGAATGTAAAAACTGTTCGTTTTCTTTTGTCTGCATTAATTGTCTCTTTTGTAGTGATTTTAATATTTTAACAGATTTCTGATTTTATTAACAGATAGAAGAATTCAGAATCTCGTATATTATTTATCTGTTCTTATCTTAAGAATATTCTTATTGTTTTTTAATTGACAACCGGCTTTTATTAACGTAATCTGTAACTGTCTTTAGAAAAAATGATATAAGGAGTTAGACATGAGAAAAATTTCAATTATTTCTTTATTAATGGTTTTATTATCAACAGGTATTTTTGCTCAGGAAACACAACTTGGTGTTCAGGCTGGATATCTTTCATGGAATTCTCTTGAAGGAGATTCAAATATGAATCTTTTTTCTGCAGGTGTAACTTTTAATAAATATACTACTGATACTTCCGGAATATATGTTTCTTTATTTATGGAATTCCCATTGGATTCACAAAGTGAAGGTTTGATTCTGGATACTTCTTTAGGTTATTCTTTTAAAGTTTTGGACAATGAATCATTTTCTATCGTTCTTACTCCATTGTTCAATTTATGGATGTATAAATATACGTCACTTTCGTTATATACGATGGGTATTGGAGCGGATGCATCTGCATATTATGATTTGACAGATTTTATTGCAATTCAGGGAAGTATTTCATGTGTTTATGATTTTTATGCGTGGGCAACATATGGAGGAGATACAGGAGGTAATTCGACAAAAATTCTTGTAGTTCATCCACGTTTAGGTGTTGCGTTCAAGTTCTAACCTGAAGTTATTGTTATATATCAACGGTTCTGTATAATTTGCAGAGCCGTTTTTTTTTGCTATTTTAATAGTTTTGTTTTTCTGTTAGAATAGAAGCATGGTAAAACGAGCAATTATTCATGTTGAAAACACAAAAAATCTTGTTCCTTTTGCGAAATTTCTTGTAGATTCCGGCTGGACGATTATTACTGCAAATAAGACGGAAGATTTTTTACGTGAAGAAAAGATTCCTGTTTCAAGAGAAACGGCACTGGTTCAAAGTTCTCATTATCTGAACGAAACGACGGCATTGATTCGTCAGATTCTTAATGCAAAATATTCGGAAGATGAGCTTGAACAGGAATCGGAAAAGACAGACAGTAATATTTTTATTGTATGCATGAACGTTAATCCTTTTTTCGACAATAAAGTGAATTATAAGGAAATTTCCAGACCATTCTCTTTTTATATTTCAACTCTGATACGTAATTCATTTGTAAACTACGAAAATGTTCTTATACTTACCGACCCGAATGATTATGATGAAGCGATGATTCAGCTTAAAACAAACAATATAACTAAGGAGTTCAGAATCTATCTTGCTTCGAAAGCATTGAATCTTGTATCTGCTTATGACAGTGGAATTGCTTCATCGGTTTTATTATCTTCGGACAAAAATAAAGATTTCATGCGTTATCTGACATTTCCTTTTGCAAAGCAGCTTGATCTTCATAATGGTGCAAATCCGCAGCAGAAAGCAAGTCTTTATAAATATCCTGAAGATATAGGTGCAGTAAGCGGTTTTCAAAAATTACAGGGAAAAGAACTTACTTATAATATAATCAGCGACATTTCGACAGCATGGGATTTAATAAGTTCACTGTATGAAAATCTTAAGAATCAGTATACCGTTAAATCTACAAACGCTGATGGTTATAATTTTACGACTCAGTTTACTCCGCTGATGGGAACTGTTTTTACTGTTGCGGTAAAATATACTGCAGTTCTTGGTGCGGCTCTTTCAACAAATGCAAAGGATTCGTTCCTTAAAATGTTTAATTTTGATTCTGAAAATATTAAGGATGTTGCAATAGGTTGCAGTTCAGTAGTTGACGAAGATGCGGCAAACGAAATGGTAAAATGCAGCCTTATTGCAATTGTTGCTCCAGGATTTACCGATGGGGCAAAACAGATTCTTTCTGCAAATAAAAATATCCGTCTTATTCCTACAGCAAAGGTTTCTTGTCCAGGTTATGATTTACAGCTGATAAATGGCGGCGTTCTGTTTCAGACGAGGGATTCTGTCATTTTCGAGCAATGGAATATTAAAACAAAAAACAGACCATCTCAGTTTATAACAGATGAGATGGCATTCGGAATGTTGCTTGCAATGAAGGGAAGGACATATTCTACGGTTTTGATCAAAAACAACGCAGTAACAGGTTTTTCTCAGTCATGTAAATCATCTAAAGTGGCTGTGGACATGGCTCTTGCAGAAGCAAAGGAGAATGCCCTGAGAACAAAAAGTGATGATAAAAAAATAGCTGATCTGCTTGTAAGCGATACAACAGTTTCCCTTACAGATTCTATCAGGGAATTAATCGATAATGGTCTGAGTGCTATAATACAGACTGGAAGTTCAACGGCAGATAAAGAATTTATAAATTATTGTGATGAGCACAATGTAGTTATGGTTTATACATTAATGTCTCATATTACATATTAAGAGGTTTTTATGTTATACGCATTGGGTGAATTTTTACAGCAGTACTGGGGTCCTGCACGTCTTTTGTGTTCTTACACGGTTTTAATCAGTCTTGCTCTTTTCAGCGGATATTTTGCGGCATATAAGTTTATTCCGAAATTTTACGACAGACTTCCTCATGACCGGGGACGTGAATTTACCCTTAAAGATAACGCAGAAGCGGCAAAGGGCAAGCCTACAGGTGCGGGTGTTGTTTTTATTTCAATTTTCGTAATTATATGTGTGCTTTTTGTACCGATGAGCTGGACTCGAGCTCTGATTATTGCTCTGACATGGATTTCAATGCTTACCGGTTATCTTGATGACAGAAGTGTTAATAGCTGGGGTGAATATCTGAAGGGAGCACTTGATTTAATCCTTTGTATTGCAGCATCATTTATCCTGTATTTTGGATTAAAGCATCTTAATCCGGACGGTGTCGTAAAATTCTGGATTCCTTTTGTATCGCAGGAAATTGTCATACATCCGGTGGTATATATCATCCTTTCAACTATTTTACTCTGGGCTTCAATAAATACGACTAATTGTACTGACGGTGTGGATGGTCTTTCTTCTACACTTGTTCTTATAGCGCTGATTACACTGGGAATAATATTTTACTTTATTCTTGGACACGTTGATATTGCAGAGTATCTTCTTGTTCCACATTTTGCTGCAGGTGCAAACTGGGCCGTAATGATTTTTTCAATGGCTGGAGTTGTTATGGGATATTTATGGCTCAATGCTTTTCCAAGTAAATGTCTTATGGGAGATGCAGGAAGCCGTGCACTTGGTTTTTTTATGGGAGTTTGTGTAATGGCTTCCGGAAATCCTTTCCTGTTTATTGCTACTTCAACAATGATTTTCATTAACGGGGGAATGGGATTACTGAAGGTTTTTCTGCTTCGATTCTTTAAGATTAAGATTTTTGAAAGCATAAGGTTTCCGCTTCATGATCATATGAGGAAAAACAGGGGATGGTCGCCGACACAGGTCCTCATAAAATTCATGATTCTTCAGATTTTAATTACTATGGCAGTGCTTGGAATCATTCTTAAAGTCAGATAGTTTTATTTAAAAAGCTCAATCATTGTAAGGGAATCTTTTATCAGATTGTCTATGATGCAGTATTCGTTCGGCTGGTGTGCCTGATCATCAAGGGTGCTCCAGACAACTGCATCAATTCCTTTACGGCGAAATTCAGCTCCTACAGTACCGCCACCGATTCCTATGAATTTGGGTTCAAGCTGATGAACTTTTCGGATTGCCTGTGCAAGCTTTTGTGCTGCCGGAGAATCCATGCTTGTAGCAGGACTTTCTGATTTTTGTGGAGTCGTATATTCAATTTTAACGTTATATTCTTTTTCAATCTTCCGGCAGCATTCATCGACTTTTTTAAGAACCTCATCAAGTGAATAACATGGAAGAATTCTGCAATCCATGCAGAAGGTATCTTCGCCCGGGATGATATTAATGCTGTCTACATTTTTTTCGCGTTTTGTCGGCTGGAAAGTAGAATAGTCCGGTTCAAAAAGACTGTCTTTTTTATCAAAGATTTTTTCCAGATTGTGAAGTTCAAGTGAAAGGGCGCTTGCGGCAAGACATGCATTTGCACCGTTGTCTGGTCTGCTTCCATGAGTCTGTTTACCGATAACATGCATAGAAAGCCAGAGAAGGTTTTTTTCAGCAATTTCAATTGTTCGTCCTTCACTGTCACCGCCGTCAGGAATGAAAATAAGATCATTCTTTCTGAAAAGCGTCGTATTGTTTATGAGCCAGATTGCGCCGTATTGACTTCCATTTTCTTCATCGGCAGCAAAAAGAAGCTTTATTGTTTTTGAAGGCGTAATGTTATTTTTAATGTAATAAAGAGCCGCAAAAACTGCAGAACATAATCCCTGCTGATTATCCTCTACGCCGCGCCCGAATATTTTTCCGTCTTTTTCAACTAAAGTCCACGGATCTGTTTTCCATAAAGATAAATCTCCCGTTGGAACAACATCCATGTGAGCCATTACCCAGATGTGTTGTGAATCATCTTTTCCGGGAATTGTTACGACAAGACTTGGGCGATAACCACAGCTTACACGTTCATCTTTTGCTTCAAAACGTTCAATGTTTGTAAAGCCGTTGTCGTAAAGCCATTTTTCCAGAGCGTCGCATTTATCTTTTTCACCGTCACCGTTTCCTTCCGGAGCAATAGCGGGAATGGAAGTAAGGAGAGTTTCGAGTACAACAATTTTTGAGCGTTGATTTAATAGAAATTCTTGAGGTAACATTGCAAGTCCTTAAATGAGGTAGACCTAAAAATTGCTTTCGTAATTTTTTTAACGGTCTGCTATTGAACACCGGCCTCCAGAGGCCTTACACATTATAAACTTCCCATGTTGTTTTTACTAAGGTATCTACGTCTGAATATTCTGGTTCCCAGCCAAGCTTTTCCTTTGCCATTTTATAGGTTGCATATAAGCTTGCGGGATCTCCAGGTCTTCTTGGGGCAGTTCCGGCGGGGATTTCTTTTCCTGTAATCCGTCGTGAAGCTTCAATCAGTTCTTTAACTGTAGTTCCGTTTTCTGTTCCAAGATTTAATTTTAAACTTTCATTGTTTTTAGTGATGTAATCAAGAGCCATTACATGAGCGCGGGCAAGATCCTTTACGTGAATGTAATCGCGGATACATGTTCCGTCTCTGGTGTCATAATCTGTTCCAAAAATTTTAAGTTCACGTTGACCTAAGGCTGCTTCCATTATTCGAGGAAGAAGATTCTGTGGATTCTGTTCAAGTCCGCGGATTTCTCCATCAGGATCATAACCTGCTGCATTAAAATAACGAAGTGCGGCAAATTTTAATCCTTTAAGCTGGTCGTACCAGGTCATAAATTCTTCGATTTTAAGCTTTGTAAAACCATAGTAATTGATTGGATTTTGCGGATGATTTTCATCCATCGGTAAATACTGCGGTTCGCCGAAGGTTGCTGCCGATGAACTGAAAATCATTTTTTTGCAGTTATATTTAAGTGCAGAATTCATGATGTTTATAGTTCCGGTGATGTTGTTTACCGAATATTTTTCCGGTTTTTCCATTGATTCTCCGGCAGCCTTGAATGCGGCAAGATGAACAAAAGCATCAAAACCCTGTTCAAAAGCGGAATCCAGATCTGCAGGAATTAAGATGTTTCCGTAAATAAAGTCATTTTTCGGGAAAAGATTGCATCTTAAACCGCTCGAAAGATTGTCGAATACGGTAACTTTGTGACCTGCGAGCATTAATTCTTTTACAACGTGGCTTCCGATATATCCGGCACCACCGATAACTAAAACTTTCATATTAAGATTCCTTAAAAAAAATTATTCGTGGGCTGTTATTCCTGTAATTTTATAAACGGCACTGGCGTTACCATCTTCATCAAATGCTTTCATGTATATGGTGTCATTGTTCATTATGTACTGCTCACGATAGAAAGCATCCATTGTGTCAAAACAAGGTTTAAGATAGGATGACCAGAATTCATTTGTTTCATTGTTAAAATCAAGACCTGTCCAGCGTGAATATATAGAAAAATCACTGTATGGGCTTATATAAATCTGTCGCAGGCGTTTATCGTTTTCTCTGATATGGAATACCAGCTGTATATCCGGATCATTTAAATCAAGAGTTGTAATTTTTTTCTTTTTTGCATCAGAAAACCAATCTTCCTGTGTTACCCCTTTTGCAAAAAAGGCTTCAAGAATTTCAGGCGGATTTGGTGTGTTTTTACAACCCGTCAGACATAAAGACATAATTAATGTTAATAAAAATCCTGTAATAATTGTTTTTTTCATTTTTTTACTCCATTGTGTTTATTTTCATATATTATAATCTTAAATGCTTTTAAATTCAAATGGTGAAACTGATTTTGAAATAATTTTAAAAAACATGATTTATTTTCTTGCTTTTTTGATTTTTGCCTTTATAATTAATCTATATTTTAATCAGGCATCGATGCAAATTCGGTGTTTATAAGGAGTTTTATATGAAAAAAATTATTAATGTTTTAGCAGGATTGATTGCAGCTGCAATGCTTTGTTCTGCATTTACCTCATGTAAAAAAGATACAGACGCAAAAACAAAGGCTTATTTTGTCAGTCAGAATTCTCCGGAGGCAATGGATTTCTGCGATGACAATTATGTTTATTTTTATTCTTTAGGTTTAGACATAGGTGTTAGAGAAGCTGACGCGGAAGCAGAACTTGAATCAAAAGCAAAATATTCTGTTTCTGCAGGAAATTTTGACAACGGTACTGTTGTTCTTTCAGACTGGAAAATCTGGAATGCGCAGGAACAGAAATGGGAAGATCCTTCAAGTCTTCGTGCAGCATCATTGCCTGAAGCAGAATACGACGATGAAACAGAGACTACAACTATTTATATTGTAGATGGCAGTTATGATTATTATGGAAGTATATTTGCCAGAATTAAATAGTTTTTATTGTCTGTAAAACTAAAACCTGCCCTTTATTCCGGGGCAGGTTTTTTTATTTTAAAGATAAGAATTCTCTAAGGCAGCATAAGAAAACTCTAATTGCTAAATACTGCTTTTTATAGTAATATTAAAATACTATGAAAAAAATTTGTGTATTATTTGTAATTTCAGTTTTATTCTCTTTTACGGCCTGTAAATCTTCACGTATAGAAGTACCGGAAGATTATACGCAGACTCAGATTTTACAGCTTGGTCAAAAAGCATATTCAGATTCAAGATATAAGGATGCAGAATATTATTATTCAGTTGCACTTGCACGTTTTGGTCACGATACAAACAATTATATTGAAACCAAATACGAACTTTCGCATTTATATATAGTGATGAAGGAATACAGAAAAGCATACAACGGATTTAAAGAAATACTTTCGATCTATGATGCGGCTCCTTCAGGAGTTCTGAATCCTTCGTTTAAGAAGCTGTGTAATATTGGTCTTTCGCAGATTCCGGAAGAAAAACTTAAGGAATTTGATGAAATAACCTCTGAATAAAAAAATTGTCAGATTAGAAAAAAGCTATTATAATTTTACAAGAGAGCTACGATATTTTTTATGGAGGTATGCGTATGAAAAGAGTATTAAAATGTAGTGTTTTTATGCTGGCAATGATGGCTTTTGGTTTTAATGTTTTTGCAAAACCTGCAGATTATTCATATTCCGGTTTTGGCGGCGGTTTACCATCATCTGTTGTTCAGCTGGATGAAGAATTAACTGATGAAGAATTACAGACAGAATTGTTAAGAAAAGAACAGATTGCAAAGAGAGAAAAACAGAAGAAAACTACAAAGGTTGTATTAATAACCGTAGGTGTCGTAGGCGGTATTGTTCTTGTTGCAGCATGTGTAGCAGGTTGTGTCGCACTTGCAAATGGAACAGAGGAATGCTGTTCTGAAGCTTCCAGCAATATGTGCAGCGGATGTGGAGATGAAATGTCAAAATCCTGTGCAAATTCAACTTCTGATGCCTGCAGTTCTTCAAGCTCACAGTCCTGTTCGAATTTCGGGGCATTGATTCCGGTTTATGTTCCATAATAAACGATTAGTAAAATTATTTATCTTTCTTATAACGGGCAATGTACTTTTTGCCCAGACACGCAATATACAGAACTTTCAGCTGGAGTTTACTAAAACAGAAACTCTGATTGAAAGTTCTGTTTCTTCTACCGTAAAAGGTAAAATCTCATATCAGCAGAATCCATACGCATTTGTTTTTGAAGTAACTCAGCCCGAAGAACAGCTTTCATATCTTAATTCTAAAGGCAGTTATGTTCTGGAAAACGAAGAAGCTGTCCTTGTAGAAGAGCAGCGTGGAATTATTCTTCAGGTACAGAATGATTTTTTGAACTGGTTCAGATCAGATTACGGGCTTCAGAAATCCGGTTATAAAATGCTTGATTTTTATAAAAAAGACAGTGATGTAATTTTAAGATGGATAATGTCATCGGCTGCTGATAATCCGGTTTCTTATGTGAATTGCTTTATAAATGAACACGGATATTATGATAAAATGCAGATGTTTTCTGCTTTGAATGAGCTTCTCAGTGAAACAAGACTTTCCGGTTTTCATAATTCAAACGGATATTTTTATCCCACGGTAATCGAGACTGTTATTTATGAGGGTACTGAAGAATCGGTAAAGGTCATCCTTACTTTGGAAAATGTCCATGTAAACAGTCTTTATGAAAATCCCTATTCAACGGGAAAAGCTGTTCTTCTTAAAAGAGAGAGTGTAAGCAGCAGTTTTAATAAGCAGTTAGTCGAAAAGCCGGAGATAAAGCAGTTTAAAACCTCCGATATGCAGATTATTTTCGGTGCAGGTTATTCTTTCTATAAAAAATTTATAACTGATCAGGATACTTCTAACTGTCCTTTTAATCCGACGTGCTCGCAGTATATGATGCAGTCAATTTCTAAATATGGTCTGTTTGGAATCATGATGGGTTTTGAACGTCTTTCGCGTTGTACGGTTGTTGAACATAAACGTGATATTTATCCTATTAAGGATGGAAGGCAGTATGATCCAGTGCCTGATTTTAAGGAAGAAAAAAAGAAGAAAAAGGTGAAAAAATGAAAAGATTTTTGATTTTCGTTTGTTTTTTGATTTTAAGTACGGCATTTTTACCGGCACAGAATAAAGCAAGGGACCCTTACGGTGCGGAGTTAACGAAGGAATTTGCTTTCAGTCTTTTTTCGCAGGGATTTTTCGATGAATCCGAAGGTGAACTTAAACGATATCTTTTTATGACAAAACAGTCAGATTCAGAATGCCTTGAAAAACTTTTATATATTTATGATGTAAAAAATAATATCGGCGGTGTTAATTGGATTATAGAAAATTATTATACCGGTGAAAATACAGAGCTTAATTATAAAATAAAGGCTGTTCAGGGTAAGATGATTTTTTCTCAGAGGGATTCAGAAGCATTTGCCGGTTATAAGCAATCTCTTGCCGGGGTTAATTTTTCTAATCCTGTTTTTTTACCGGTTGTAGACATAAGCGGAATGCTTTTGAACAGGGATTTTGAAGGTGTAAAAAAAGCAGTTTTAAATATTTATACCGCCGGATATTCTGATTTCAAAAAATTGAATGAATTGTGTTTTTCCTACAAATATAAAAGTCCGGGAGTTGCTTTATTGTTATCGGCAGTTGTTCCGGGTGCGGGAAGATTGTACACAGGCTCGTTCTGGGGCGGATTTTCGGATTTTACAAAAGTCGGTTCGTTTGTTTTTGCTACAGTCTATACCGGAATTAAAAATGAATGGAAAAGCTGGGAGCCTTATGTTTTTGGAACATGCGGTTTATTTTTCTATATAGTTGAATTGTACGGTGCATATCAGAGTGCTTTGAGGTTTAACGAAGCAGAATACAATCAGATGTGTGCAGAAATGGATAAAATTTATGAATTATTATATTAGATTTTTATTCTGTACGATTATTTTTTCTATGACGGGTCTTGTTTATGCTCAGGACGGAACAAGGGGGACAGACCTCGTTGTTCAAGCTGATTATAATGAGGTGTTTGAACTTGCAGAAGCCCTTGATAAAAGCGGTTCAGACAAAGAAGCGGTCCTTGAATATAAAAGATATCTTTTTTTGCAGGAAAGCGGAACAGGGGGGACAGACCTCGTTGTTCAAAATCCATTGATTTCGCAGTCTTACAAGGCATTGAGTGAGATTTATGAACGGAATGATAATCTTGATCTTTCGTTAAACTATGCACGCCTTTATAAAAACTGCACGAACAGTGAAGAATCCATGAAACGTGAGATTTTTCTTATTGCAGAACGAAGCAGACAGCACAATCTACATCTTACAGGCGATTACAGGATTTTTTCATATATTGAACTTGACGGTTATCCGGAAAATGTCCGTGAATATGCAATGCTTACACTTATGTATGACTGTCTTCTTGCAAATGATTATGATACGTTTATTAAGAAATATGAACAGTCTCAGGTTTTGTTCAAAAATCTGTTTACCGATGAAGAAAAACTTGAAATTCAGAAATCCCTTGATGAATATAATAAATTCAAACCTAAAAAACCGGTTTTTGCATGCATTCTTTCAATAATTCCGGGGCTTGGTCAGCTTTATGCACAGGATTATGCCGATGCCGCCAATGCTTTTCTTCTTAATGGTACTCTGATTACTGCATCTGTTTTTACTTTGATCGGCGGTCAGCCTTTTGTTTTTGCACTTTTTGAATTTGATCTTGTTTATCGTTTTTACAGGGGTAATCTTTACTATGCGCAGAAGGATACTCATGACTGGAATAATAAAAAACTTCTGGAAATAAGCGAGCCAGTAAGAAAAATTATTAAAAACAACATTGGACAAAATCAATAAATGATTTATAATAAATATTAAGAATACTTAAATTTCTTAAGTGATATGAAAGACTCAGGCAGCGGTGAATTTGAATATATAGATGTTGACTCATTTTTTGATTCTACAAAAACGATTTCGTCAGATAATGAACGCGTAGATATATTAACCGAAAAGCAGAAAAAACTTATCGATAATGTTATGCCTGCAATCAAGGAAAAGGATCCTCTTCGTGCAGAAAGCTTTAAGGATCGTCTGTGCGATTTACAGGAGCTTGCAAATGCAATTGCACGATTTCCGCCGCTTCTTGAAAAACACGAACTCGTCGGTGGTACACGAACCCCTACCTCTTTAATCGATTCGCTTATTCATCATCAGGATGCGGGTGATTTTACACTTCAGCTTCCTTCAAAAGCAATGCTCGGTAAAAGTCTTCTTGTCGCAAAAATGCATACTTTTTCGAGCTTCTATCAGTATACAAAGCATATGCCTGGATACGAAGAAGCGTCAAAGGCTTTTGAAAATGAAACGATAACCTGTATGTTCTCTCTTCTGATAGAAGATGTTTATCTGAATTTAATCCGTGATATTTCACAGCCGATAGAATTCCGTCGTCAGTGGGCCATGTCTCTTCTTCTTCTCTGGGATTACTGGAATGATCATGCTGGTGAAGATGTTGCGCCTGTCCTTCAGTCTGTATGGAGTGCCCGAAGAAAGCTTGCTCCTGCTTTTGGAACGATGATGGGAACAAGTGAACTTCTTCTTATATCGATGCAGATGGACGATCAGTGGATCAGTTTTATTAAACAGAGGATGGGAGACAGTGGTGTAGCACAGGCAATGGAAGAGTTTTTGTTCGGGATTTCTTATGAACAGATCTGTGAATTGCGTAAGATTCTTAAGGAAAAAGGAATTCCTGCAATCGGCCGTGATGAGGTTTCTAAATTTCTTGGAGTTCATGTTAAAGCAGATGCAGGTCTTGATTACCGTGATTTTTATACGCTTTATACAGTCCGTCGTGATAATGCCCGTTCACGTTTACGATTGAATCTTCCTGGTCCTCATAAAACTCTTGAAGATTACTTTATTCAATTTGTTACCATTCAAAATAAGGAGAAGCAGAATAATGACACCTTCGCAAAAAGTTGATGAAGAAAAAGCATCCAGAGTTCCTTATCATTTCGGGGAAAAACTCAGACAGGTACGAGAGCACAAGGGATATACATTAAAGGTTGTTGCACAGAAGGCCGGTGTAAGTGAAAGTCTTGTTTCACAGATTGAAAGAAATCATGTATCGCCTGCGATTGACACTCTTTTGGCTCTTGCCGATGTCCTTGATATAAATCTTGAATTTCTTTTTGAAGAATATAGAAAGGAACGTCCTGTCACAATCATCAGAAAAGGGGAGAGGGCATCGATCCGTGAAGATGAAACAGTCTATGAAGAGCTTGCACGTCCTGCCGGAACAGATAAAGATAATTCAATCGAATCATATATATTACGCATTCCTGCCGGTGCTCATACACATAAAGGCTCTTATGGACATCTGGGAAGGGAATTTGGAATTATCCTAAAGGGAAAAGCACGTCTTACTTATGAAAATAAAATTTATATTCTTGAAGAAGGCGACAGTGCATCGTTCTCGGCAGCTGTTCCGCATGTTCTTGAAAACACGGGCGATTGTGAACTTGAAGCAATCTGGGTTGTAACTCCGGCCCAGCGCTTTGTAAAATAAAATCTACCGGTGTTTTTTTAGAAGGGTTTCTGCCCCTGAGGAACGAATTCTCCGTTCAAGGCTCCCATCAGCGCTTCTTCAGAATAATCGCATCGCCAGCTATATGCATAAAGTACAATATCTGCCCAGTTTAAATCTTCTGCAAACACAGGATTCATCGTTGATAAAATAACAACTTTTTTCCCGGTATTCTTCAATGCCTGTGCGGCTCTGGCATGCTTTGCGTTTGAAACACACATGATGATTGTGTCGTAATTTTTTGCACTGTTCCACAAACCGCCGATTAAATCCTGTACACTTTCAATTGCAACATCATCGTAGGTAAAGTAATACTGTCCTGCATTTTCGAAGCGTTTTCTGCCTTCTTTGAAAAAGCTCTGAAGTGAACCTGCAAGAAGAATTTTACCGGCTTTTTCTTTATTTAATGGAAGCTTTCCTTTTCCAAGAGTGATGGAGCGGCATGCCTGTTCAAAGAAGAACATTTCTCCTTCCTTATCGGGAACATTTTCTTTTACGGACTGTACATCAGGATAAAGGGGAGCGGCGTTATCAGATTTAAAATATTCAAGCTTTGTTTTGAGGATTTTATAAGCCGATTCCTTTACTCTTTTTTTGAATTCAGGTTCATCTGTTATTGCCTGAAGATTATTAACCCATAGTGGTTCTGCAAGCTGCGCCGTTGTAGAAGAAAGGATTATATCGTTTCCGGCTTCTATTGCCATTTTGAAAGCGTTAGAAAGAGTCTGAGCGTAAATTGTTGCTCCTACCATCATCATATCGTCGGTGATTATGAGTCCGTCGAAGCCCATTTCGTTTTTGAGAAGATCAGTAAGCATGTATTTAGAAAGACTTGCAGGAGCACCGGAAGAATCAATTTGTGGAAAACTCAGATGACCTGACATTAACGCAGGTATTTTATCTTTTATCAGATATGTGTAGGGAATAAGCTCACGTTTTCTGAAGGTTTTTTCATCAATATCAATTACTGGTAGTTTACCATGGGAATCAAGACTTGTATCACCATGTCCCGGAAAATGTTTAACAGTCGGAATGACGCCTGCCGCAAGAGACCCGGATGCAAATGCGGACCCAAGGATTCCTGCTTTATCAGGATCTTCACCGAAGGAACGAGGTCCGATTATTGTTGAATTATGATTGCTGAATAAATCTACGGTAGGGGCAAAATTCATATTTATGCCCATGGATTTTATTTCACGACAGATGTAATATGCACTGTACCATGCATCTACAGGATAGCCTGCCGCTCCGATTGCCATGTTTCCCGGTGTGATTGAAGTATCTCCCTTTACATGACGTATCCATCCTCCTTCCTGATCTGTTGCAACAAAAAGAGGAATTTTGAATCGGTTTCTGTCGGCACGTTTTTGTAAAGAGGTCACCGATCGTGCAACCTGATAAATATCGTCTGTATTCCATCCGAAAACTTTAACGCTTCCAAGTCCACGTGAAACCCAGTTGTTCAGAAGTTCACTTGGTTCAGCGCCTGCCCATCCGAACATCAGAACCTGTGATAAAAGTTCAGAATCTGTCATGCGGTCAACGATTGCCTGTGCAAGAACATCAGATGGATAATCGCTCCAGAAAGTAATATCGGACGGAAGTTTTTTTGCCTGTTCAGAAAGAGAATTGTTTTCATTTGAGATGATTTGTGCGAAAACAAAAATACCGGTAAAAAGCAGAAGAATAGAAGATGTAAGAATAATTAGTTTTTTTGCTTTCATAAAATCCGTCCTGAATGTATTTTTAACTGTGCTTTCTGTTTACTACTGTATTTGCGGCAATTGCACCGTCGCTTACCGCCGTAACTATCTGTCTTAAAGCTTTTGAGCGTACATCACCGGCTGCAAATAATCCCCGGACAGGAGTTTCCATGTTTTCGTCTGTCTTTATGTAGCCGCCTTCATCCTTCGGTAACATTTCAACAAGATTTGTCTGTGGAATCATTCCTGTAAAAACAAAAACAGCATCTGCAGAAAGACTGGATTTTTCACCGGTTTTTACATTTTCGATTGTTACACCTTCAACCTTTGTGCTGCCGTCAATTGATTTAATGACTGAATCAAAAACAGTTTTAACTCCACAGGCAAGCATTTTATCTATAACTGCTTTCTGAGCCCTGAAGGTGTCTCGTCTGTGAATTATTGTTACATCGCTTGAAATTGTCGAAAGATAGATTGCTTCGCTGCACGCAGAATCACCTCCGCCGACAACTATGATTTTTTTATTTTTGAAAAAAGGACCGTCACATACTGCACAATAGGAAACACCGCGTCCTGTAAGCTCTTTTTCGCCTGGAACATCAAGATTTCTGTGAACTGCTCCTGTTGCAATGCAGATATATGGTGCGTGATATTCAACATCCTTTGTTTTGATTATAAAATTACTGCCGCTTTTATCGATGGATGAAACGGTAACAGATTTGATTTGTGCACCGAATGCTTCTGCCTGCTTCTGCATTGTCATTATAAAATCAGTTCCGTTTATTACAGGAAAAACACCCGGATAATTTTCAAGCTCCGTAATCTGAGAAACCTGACCACCTGCAGATGAGCATTCGAGGACAATCACTTTGAGTCCGCCTCGGGCTGCATATTGTGCGCCTGCAAGTCCTGCTGGTCCTGCACCGATTATTATATAATCAAAATTCTGAATCTCCATTAAATCCTCGTTAAACTAGACATTAAATTTGAAGAACAGAACATCGCCGTCCTGAACGACATATTCTTTTCCTTCCTGACGATATTTTCCCGCAGCCTTGATTGCCGCTTCGTCTTTATACTGTCTTAAATCATCAATTGTGTAGGCTTCTGCACGGATAAAACCTTTTTCAAAATCTGTGTGGATTACACCGGCTGCTTTTGGAGCTTTATCGCCCGCTTTGATTGTCCAGGCACGGCATTCATCCGGTCCCCCTGTAAAGAAGGTTCTTAATCCCATAAGGTGATATGTTTTTCGTGCAAGGATTGAAAGTCCGCTTTCTTTTAAGCCAACGCTTTCCATAAAATCCTTTTTGTCGGCAGGATCTTCAATTTCTGCAAGATCTGCTTCAAATTTACCACAGATTACGACTACTTCGGATTTTTCTTCATCAGCATATTTTTTTACTATATCTACGTATTGATTTGTACCTTTGGCAATTGTATCTTCATCAACGTTTGCAACATAAATTGTCGGTTTCATTGTAAGCAGAAACATATCGTATACGGCTGCTTTTTCATCGTCCGTTAAATCTGCCATGCGTGCGCATTTACCGTCAACCAAAAGAGGTCTGATTTTTGCAACAGCACTTATCCATGGTGCGAATTTTTTTTCTTCTTCTTTTCCAAGCGATCTGATTGCGCGTGTTACTTTATCCTGGCGTGCATCGATTGTATTTAAATCTGCCTGAGCAAGCTCCCAGTTGATTGTAAGGATATCACTTTCCGGATCAATAGGTGCTGCTTCATTTGCATTTTCACGTACATGCATGATGTCAGGATTATCAAAACAGCGGACTACGTGGGCGATTACCGAGCATTCGCGGATGTTTGCAAGAAATTTGTTTCCCAGTCCTTCGCCGTTAGATGCTCCTTTAATAAGACCTGCTATATCAACAAATTTTACTGAAGCAGGAGTTTTTTTCTTCGGGTTATGAATTGAAGCTAAAAAATCCAGACGTTCATCCGGTAAGTCAACGATTCCTATGTTAGGATCAATTGTACAGAAAGGAAAATTTTCTGCCGCAGCAGGAGCCGCTGTCAATGCTGAAAAAATTGTAGATTTACCGACATTAGGTAATCCGACGATACCACATTCAAGTGCCATATATATACTCCAAGTCCGGTGGTCTGGTTTGTTGAAGCCACCATTATTTATGATTTAAGCCTGTTCTACTGCGCGTGCCAGCTGATCTGCACAGCTTGTATTTTTGAAACCACAGGTATTTCCCTTGAGTTTTGAAACAAGTTCTTCAGCCTTCATCCCGTTACAGAGAATGGAGATTGCCTTCAGGTTTCCGTTGCAGCCGCCTTCAAAGCTTATGTTTGTAATTGTTCCGTCATCTGCCTTATCAAATGTAATTGAACGAGAGCAGGTGCTTTGTGTCTTATATTTAACTGTCATAAAAATCCTTTTTATATTCTATTATAATATAGTCTTATATTTGATTTTCTTCAACCGATAAAAATCAAAAGAAGGAGTTGAGGAATAACTACGATTGAAAAGAAAATAAGGCTTATCCATGTAAATTTGATTATGAATTTCATCGATTGTCCCGGATATTCCCTCGCATAAATCCTTAAATTTATTACGCTTGCAAGAGAGCCGATGATTGAACATAAGCCCGCACTGTCCAGTCCATAGAGCAGGGCACGCAGATTTGATGTAAACGGCCACAAAACAATAGCGGCAGGAACATTCGAAATAAGCTGACTGAGAAGAATACTCCAGACATATTCATGATTCGTAACAGTTTTCTGAAGAAATTGTGAAATCTGCGGATTTTTACAGATTGATGAACTGAATACAAAAAAACAGAAAAAAGTTAATAGAAGGATGTAATCGGTTTTTAACAGTATCTTGAAATCGAAAATAATAAGTGCGGCAAGAACGAAAAGCGTTATATAAGGCCACAGCCTGGTTCTTGTTACAATTGCTGCAATTATAATTATAAAAAGGATGATATATACAAGCTGTTTTCTGCGGTTTGGAGGTACGTTATCCTTTAATTTTTCCGGATTTATTGTAATCTGTTCTTTTTCATCCTTACGGTATAAAAACAGGATGAAGATATAAAGAAGAACTGCGCTGAAAAGCCACAAAGGAAGCATCATAAGAATAAAGCTGACTGCTGAAATTCCGCTCTGGCTGAAAAGGAAAAGATTCTGCGGACTTCCGAACGGTGTTAAAAGTGAACCTCTTATTGCGGCAATGTTTTCGAAAGTAAGAAGTGGAATAATGTATTTTTCCTTATTGCCTGATCTGAAAAGGAAAATCGTGAGCGGTACAAAAATGATGAGTGAAACATCGTTGGTAACAAACATCGATGTAATGAAAACAGAAAAAACAAAGAAACATGAAAGATTTTTAATTGAACTGAGTCTGGAGGTTTTCCGAAGTAATGGAAGGAATATGTTTTCCTGCTTGAATCCTTCGAGAACCGAAAGAAGCATGAATAAGGTTGCAAGAGTTTTCCAGTCAATCTGTGTAAAAAGCTCTCTGGACGGTGGAGTAATGAAAAGCGAGATGATTGCAGCTAAAAGAGAGACAGAAAGCATTATTTCTTTTTTGAAAAGTCTACCAATTGATTTAATTATTTTCATATTTTTACAGTGTATCTAAAAATGATATGTAAACAAGGCATTTTTCCAGTCTGCCTTTATCATCATAAATATATTCGTACCAGAAATTTTTTTCACCTGTTATTGAGATTTCTTTTTTATGAATCAGCTGGTTTTTCTGGTTATATTCCATTATTTCTTCTTCGCCGTACTTTTTTGAATAAATCTTGTTTCCGTTATTATCGTAGCGATAAACTGCATCTAAAAAATCATCACCGGTATCTTCTTTTATGCAGTTTCCTGTTTTATCATATTCATAAATTCTTTTTTTTCTGATGTTGTCTATGAAATCAAAAGATTCACTTGAAGTGCGTTTGTTTGCAGAATCATAAGAATGCTTTATTTCAACAATTTTTTTTCCTTTACGGGTTCTCGTTTCTTTTATGAGATTTCCTTTAGAATCATATTCATAGGTCCATACTGTCTTTTCGTTGTCTTTGCTTTCTACAAGCTGATTTTTTGAATTGTATTTATCGTGATATTCGATGACTGTATCTATATTTATGTAGGCTTTATAGTAAATGAGATTTCCGTTTTTATCATATTTATAAGTCTTGAAAGAATGATCATTGTTTTTTACGAAAAATAATCTTTCGTTTGTATCATAATTTTCTATTGATTGTAAAATAAGCCATTTTCCTTCGGTTTTACCGTCCACAGTTACTTCTTTGTAAACTTCTTCATTGAACGACTGTGCAGATAAATTGAAAGTTATGAGAAAAAACAAAGGAAATAAAATAATATTTTTTAAAGCTTTCATTGAATTCTCCTGTCAGTTGCTGCTAGAAAATATGATAAGTATATTTTTTTCTGATTGTTCCATCGCCGTAAAATTCATAATCATACAGGAAAATCGTATCATCAACTGCCTGAAGCTGTAAAAGTCCCTTATCATTGTATACAAATTCTACAATTGTAACATCAACAAATTCAGATTTGATTAATCTTCCGTTTTTATCGTATTCGTATACAAGATTCTTTCCTTCTGAATCATAAAATTGGATGAGCCTGTTATTTTTATCGTAAACTGATTTTGCCTCATATCCTGTGCTGCTTTCTTCCATAATCAGGTTTCCATTTTTATCGTATGTGTACCATTCTTCATAACCTGCGTTAGTTTTTAAATGAATCGGTTTTCCTTTGCTATTGTTATCATACCAGGCTTCTGACATAGGATTATCTGGAGAAATATATTTTTCGTAAATTAAAAAATTATTTTTGTCGTATTCCCAAAAAGATTCAGATTTATCATTTGTTTTCTGACGTTTTTTATTTCCGTTTGAATCGTATTCTGTCCATGTTTTTTTATTATTTGCCTGATGAAATATTTCATTTCCCCTTGAATCATATTTGAACCATTCTTCATAGTTTTCAGTTTTTTTGTGAATTACGTTGCCTTTTTCATCAAATTCTTCGATTCCAAAAACTGTGACCCATTTGTAGATTAGCTGATTGTCAACCATCAGTTCCTTCTGGACTTTTTCTCCTATCTTTTGCGCATTAAGAAAATCTGGAATAAAAGACAGACATATTAAAAGTGATATTAAAAATTTTGAGGATTTCATACGGAACTATTTTAGCATAAATCTATTGAAAAAAACAGTAATTTTGTGCGGTGCGGATTAATATTATTCCTCTTCTTCGTCATCTTTCGGTCGGTAAAGGATTGCGGTAAATCCGATTATACGAACTAAAGTTGCATCACATTTCCGGCAAAGTTCTGATGTAAGCTCCTGAACCTCATCTTTATATTCATTGAATTTTATTTTAATAAGTTCATGGGCTTTCAGGGAAGCATCAGTCATCTGAATAATCCCTTCAGTAACTCCGGCACCACCGACAATTACTACCGGCTGAATGTTGTGAGCTTTCTTTTCTAATGCACGTCGTTCTTTACTGCTTAATGTTATCATATTATTTTTTAGGTATCAATTTTTGAAATGTATTGGTGAAAGTTGTGTTCCCAGTAATACGTAAAATTCCTTGAAATGAAGTTTCATTTTCTATTGTAAAAGTCTCTGTGATTTTGGAATTAGATCCAGGACCTTCATGAAGATTTGCAATAAAACTATCACCTTTTTTTACTACTTGTAGTATTTTTCAGAATCTGTGTCAAAGAACTTATATTTTTTGCTTGAAACAAATAATATGTATGATTCTTGAGGGAAACTGGAAAACCATGCAGTTTCTGTAAAAGGATTTACTTCCGGTTCATTGTTACATGCTGTAAATAATGTTGCTGTAAGTAAAACCAAAAGAGTAATAAAAAGTGTTGTAAATTTTTTAAGATTCATTTTTTTCCTCCATTTTTTCATATACTGTAAACATATATGTAAAACTAGTCAACAGATTTAGAAGAAATGTACCATTATAATAGATTTTTTTTCTTGAAAATAAAAAATGATTTTTGTAAATTTATGATATGAATCCCGTTGATTTTGGAAAGCTTATTAAAAATCTCAATAAAAGTGAACTTTATGGATGCGACTGCTGTCCTGCGAATCTTTTTTTACTGCAGCAGAATAACAAAGTGGTTCTTGAGATTCATGAAAATGTCTTATTCCGTTATTTTTCGATTGATGAAAATCTTACGGGCTACGGATTTCCTATCCCTATGAAAAACTCATCCCGTGATTTTTCACTTAAGGATTGTGTTGCATATATTCTTGAACAGTCAAAGCTTCAGAAAAGAAAACTGTCATTCTGCTTTATAACAGAAGAACAGAAAAATCAGCTTGATTCAGTTTTAACCGGATTTTTTAACCTTCGTGTTTTATGGCAGACTGACCGTTCAGACAGTGATTATATTTATGAGCAGAAAAATCTTGCGGAGCTTTCGGGTTCAGATTATCAGAAAAAAAGAAATCATATCTCGCGTTTCAAAAGAATTTATGGTGAACGATGGACATTTAGAAGTTTTCCTGAAAATGATATTTCTAATGACATTCTTCGTGTAGCGCAGAAATGGTTTGAAGAAAATGACAGTGAAGAAAAAGAAATGCTTCTTGAAGAACAGGATAAGATAAATATCATTCTGAAAAATGCACTCTTGTTTTCACTCAAGGGCGGTGTTCTTTATGTTGATGAAAAACCGGTTGCAATGACACTTGCCGCAGAAATATCTGAAAAAGTGCTTGATGTTCTTTTTGAAAAAGCAATAGGAGAATATGCTAAGAACGGCGCATATGCAGTCATAAATAACCAGTTTGCATCAATTTGCAGCGACTATGTTTATTTGAACAGGGAAGAGGATCTTGGAATAGAAGGCTTACGAAAAGCAAAGCTTTCTTATAAACCATCTCTTCTGCTTGAAAAATTTCATGGGTCGGTTACCGGCGCATAAATAATTATTTTTCTTCCTGATTCCAGCGTTTTTTTTCAGGATGCTCCTCATAGAAGCTTTTTTTGTTCTCATACATTTTTTTGTCAGCACGTGTCATTGCAGAAAGGATGTTTGAAGAGCTTTTATCGAAGCATGAGCCTATTGCGAAGGATACAGTCTGGCTTTTTTCTATCTGTTTATTAAGTTCAGATATTTTCAAATCAAGTTCTTCAGGTGTTGTTCCGATTGAGAGGACCATGAATTCATCGCCGCCTGCACGATAGATTTCATCCCGGGGAAAAAGCTTTTTTAGCATTGATGATGCTTCTTTTAAAAGAATGTCGCCTGCAAGATGTCCGTTTAAATCATTTGTCTGCTTTAATCCGTTTAAATCTGTAAACACGATTCCTATAGATTTATCTGAATAATCTTTATTACCGGCAAGCTGATCTACACGGTTGTTCATTTCATTGCGGTTCATTACACCGGTGAGTGAATCCATCGTACTGAGGAATCTGAGCCGGTCAAAAAGCTGATGGTTTGATATTTCTGATGCGATGAAAAAGGTTGACAGCTCAAGTGTTTCTTTTATGTGTCCTGCGTTTTCGGTATTAAAATTTGTTGCCCATATATATCCTAAAAGATTTCCGTTTGTTTTAAGCGGGAATAAAACCATGCTTTCTACACCGGAAAAAATAAGATCGTCATACCATGCTTTGTTTTTTTCCTTAATGTAATTCCAGTCATAAGAATTCTTAATTATAAGGCAGTTGCTTCCATCTATAACCGATGACCAGCTTTCTGCTACGGAATAGAAATCTTCGTGCATCCAGTTATCGTTTGTGTGAAAGTCCGCCGTCTCGGAAAAAGCCTGTCCTAAAAGACTGCATGTCCGGTTCTGTTCATTCATCAGCATGATGCAGCAGTATTTTGCATCACAAATTTCACGTATACGATGAATTACTTCATCCATTGCCGTATTAAAATCATCGGAACTTTTAAGTTTGAAGCAGGCCGTAAGGACTTCTGATATTGTTTCGTACGAGAGATTCATCAGTTGTCCTGTACTAGGGTTTTGTGTAACTTCATGAGTGTATGTACAGTAAGCAAGCTTTTCGTCATCTGATTCAAGTGGAAGTGAAAAAAGATTGAACCAGAAATCATAACGCTCCGGATGAACATAAGAATGCTGCGGCTGTTTAAGAACGGCACTTTTATAACAGAAATCCTCGAAATTCAAATCCTTTGTAAAATATGTCTGGTATTCACTGTTCGGAATGAATTTATCAGTAAGCATTTGTGGACCGTTTCCGGCATGCTCAATTGAATCGATATATGTTTTGTTTCCTGTTACAATCCTGATTTTACCATAACCGCCGTCCGGAAGTTTTTCTACCGAAATAACGCATGTGGGAGCCGTAAACGTATTAATAAACTGCTGAAAATCCATAATTCTCATCCTGAAATAAAGTGTTTAAATTATATCATAGATTTTAAAAATGTGTTAAAATAAAAAAAGAATTATGACAACCCTTTTATCTTTTGATGAAATGCACGAGGTTTTTCAGCGGTGGAAGAAACAGAATCCTTCTCCGGAATCTGAACTTGATTATGTGAATGCATATACGCTTTTAGTAGCCGTTGTTCTCAGTGCGCAGTCAACTGATAAGGGAGTGAATAAAGCAACAGGTGAGCTTTTTAAAGTGGCAGATACGCCTGAAAAAATGCTTGCGCTTGGTGAAAAAAAACTTATCCCGTATATCAGGACAATAGGACTTTATAAGAATAAGGCAAAATATATTATGGGACTTTCTGAAAAGCTTATTAAAGATTTTAATTCAGAGGTTCCCGGTGACATGCAGTCGCTTCTTAAACTGCCGGGAGTCGGACGTAAAACTGCAAATGTAGTTTTAAATGTAATTTTTCATAAACCTGCAATGCCCGTTGATACCCATCTGCTGCGTGTTTCACCGAAAATAGGTCTTGCAGAAGGAACGACTCCTGAACAGATAGAAAAAAGTCTCCTTGCAAGAATCCCTGAAGAATTTCTTGTTAATGCACATCACTGGATTTTACTGCACGGACGATATGTCTGTACTGCTAAGAATCCTTTGTGTGATAAATGCATTATAAATGATATTTGTAAACACAATAATATGGAGAATTAACGATGGATGAAAAAATATCAACAATAGGCGAGGCGGCATCGAATGCGGCAAACGATGTTTTTTTAAGTAAGACAAGCTCTTTCATGAAATGGCTTAAGGGCTTTGTAACCTGGGAAAACCTTTTTAAGATTATAGGAATTCTTTTTATTCTTCTAATCATTTGGGTCGTTTTCAGGATTATAATAAAGGCAATCAGAAAGGTTCCTTCTTCGAAGCTTCCGGCTCAGCGTTCTGCGGTAATCATAAAGCTTCTGCGATATCTTTTTTATGTTGTAATCGTGTTTTATATTCTGAGTGTTTTCGGAATTAATCTGAGCGCTATATGGGGTGCTGCAGGAATTGCCGGAGTTGCAATCGGTTTTGCGGCACAAACGTCGGTAAGTAATCTTATAAGCGGACTTTTCGTTCTTACAGAAGGTTCAATCCATGTCGGTGATACAATCATCGTTGGAGATGTTACAGGAATTGTTGATGAAGTAAAGCTTCTTTCTATTCGTGTTCATACTTATGACAATCAGATGGTCAGAATTCCGAATTCTACTGTAATAAGCAGCAATCTTACGAATAACTCCTATCATAATAAACGAAGATTAACGTTAAAGGTTGGAGTTGACTATTCAACAGATATGAAAACTGCTCTTGAAACTTTGAAAAAAGCGCCTTTACTTTGTCCAACTGTACTTCCTGATCCTGCCCCTCTTGTATGGTTCGACGGATTTGATGCTTCGAGCATAAACATGACGGTTGCAGTATGGTTCAAACCGGCCGATTTTCTGCAGACAAAAAATGATCTTTACATCGCCATTAAACAGGTGCTCGATGAGAAAAAGATTTCAATTCCGTTTAATCAGCTTGATGTTCAGATAAAACAGCCTGTGGTGAAAAAAACTGTCAGGCGTGTTAAATAATTTGCGTTGAAATGTTTTCTATGATAGAATTAAGAAAATTTTATAAAAATTATATTTTCAGGAGTCTTTTATGGCAATAGCAGCATTGGTATTAGGAATTCTTGCACTTGTGTCTTTCTGGACAGGATACGGTGGATTCGGATTAGGTATTCTTGCAATTATTTTTGGAGCACTTGGTATGAAAAAAGGCGGTGCAGATGCAGGTAAAGCAAAAGCAGGTCTTATCATGGGTGTTATAGCTTGTGCAGGTGGAATTATTATTCTTGTAGCTTGTGTCGGTTGTGCAGCATGTATTTCTACAAGTGCCGGCGGATTACAGGATATTTTCAACTTCTAGGTAAATTATGTGCTGCCTGTTTATTCGGGCGGCATTTTTATTTTAAAAATATGTTTCCATTTCTAGATTTACATTTTGTTAAAGTTCCAATGTACGGATTATCAATCGTACTGGGAATTACACTTGCAGTTTTTGCAGGCTATTATCTTTGTAAGCTTAAGAACCGTAATTTCTATGATTTTATAATCATAAGTACAGTTGCAATTGCATTCGGTTTTATTTTTGCAAAGCTTCTTTATATTGTTGTAAGTTATCCGTTTTCGCAGTTTTTCAAGACACTCATTTTTACGATTCTTCATCCGCGTGAAGCAGAAGCCGCATCCGGTTTTGTCTTTTACGGAGGATTAATCGGCGGTATACTCGGATATCTTGCGGGAATAAAAATTGCAGGCTGTAGTTTCTTTGATTTTCCGGATTTTTACGGTGTGCTTATTCCTCTTATTCATGGTTTTGGAAGGATTGGATGCTTTTGTGCGGGCTGCTGTTACGGAATCCCTTATGAAGGTCCACTTGCCGTTTATTATAAAAATCCTGTTTCTTCGGCACCGGTCGGTACAGCTTTATTTCCCGTTCAGCTTCTTGAATCTTTTCTTTTGTTTATTCTCGCAGCAATTCTTTTTATCCTCTTTAAAAAGGGCAGAAAATTCATATTCCTCATTTATCTTTTCTCGTACTGCATAATCCGTTTTATAACTGAATTCTTTCGTTTTGATTCAGAACGCGGCCAGATCGGTATTCTTTCGGTTTCACAGTTTATAAGTATCCTTCTTTTTGCAGGTGGAATAATAATCTTTTTGATATTAAAAAAATGTTGTAGAAATAAATAATATCTGTTATAATTAATTATCTATTTATCAAGGAGAACTAAATGGAAATAGCAGTATTGGTATTAGGTATCATTTCTTTAGTTGCTGGTTGTTTAGGACCATTGGCTTGGATTGGTACAATCTGTGCTATCGTTGGTGTTGTTTTAGGCGCTATCTGTCTTAAAAAGAACACAGAAAAGAAAGGTATGGCAAAAGCTGGTTTCATCATGAGCATCATCGCTTTAGCTTTCACTCTCATCATTTCTATTTCTTGCGCTGCTTGTGCACACAAAGCAAACAAAGCTTTCAAAAAAGGTGCTGAGAAATGGGCTAATGAATACAACGAAGAAGACCTTAACAAAGCATTGGAAGATTTGTCTAATTTGTTTAGTGAATAATCCTTTGGAAGGGTTTTAATGCTTTAAAACGGATAGTTTGTTCTATCCGTTTTTTTTTTAAGTTTGATTTGATTTATATGATTACACTTTATAACACAACTTTATGCTATCTTGAAAATAACGGTTCGTATCTTATGCTTCACCGCACCACAAAAAAGCATGACATTAATAAAGACAAATGGATTGGTATAGGCGGAAAATTCGAAGCCTGCGAAAGTCCATTCGACTGCATTAAACGCGAAGTGAACGAAGAAACAGGCTTTATTCTGAACAGTGCTGAATACTGCGGAATAGTTACATTTGTTTCGAGAACCTCTGACGGTAAAGAACCATATTACGAGCTCATGCATCTTTTTCATAGTGATGATTTTACGGCTCCGGATAATAATCCTTTGAATCTTCCTGAATGTGACGAAGGTGAACTCGCATGGATTCCTAAACAAAAGATGAAGGAGCTTCCTCAATGGGAAAGTGATGTTGTCTTTCTTGACCTTATAGAAAAGAAGGCTCCGTTTTTTTCACTAAAAGTAGAATATCTTGACGGTAAAATGCAGAAAGCGGTTGTGGAGGGAAAATGAAAACAAAAGTAAAGGAATTATGCTGGGAAAAAGTAGTTGCACTTAAAAAAGAAAAATCGAAAAAGCCTGTTAAACCTGCATTTTTCTGGCGGGTTCTTATAAAAACTCTTGCAAAAAAGGATTTAAAAGAAACCAGATTTACATATAAAGAAATCGGGATGGAAAGATTGCCTGGTTTTCAACCATGCCTTGTTTTAATGAATCATTCGTGTTTTATGGATTTAGAAATTGCACAGACAGTCATGTTTCCGCGTCCATTAAATATTATCTGCACGAGCGATGGATTTATAGGCAAAAGATGGCTTATGCGTCATATAGGCTGTATCCCTACAAATAAATTTGTCACAGATTTTGTTATGGTCAAACAGATGAAATATGCGCTTGATCATCTTCAGTCATCAGTTCTTATGTATCCTGAAGCAAGCTATAGTTTTGACGGAACTGCAACCCCTCTTCCTGAAACCCTTGGTAAATGCCTCAAGCTGCTTGATGTTCCTGTAGTGATGATAAAAACTTATGGTGCTTTTTTACGGGATCCGCTTTATAACAATCTGCAGGTGCGTAAAACAGATGTAAGTGCAGACGTAAAATATCTTTTATCGCAGGATGATATAAGGGAAAAAAGCGTTGATGAGCTTAATGAAATTCTCAAAAATGAATTTACGTTCGACAATTGGAAATATCAGCAGGAAAATCAGGTGCTCATCAAGGAACCGTTCAGGGCAGATTATCTGAATCGTGTGCTTTATAAATGTCCGTGCTGTACTTCTGAAGGAAACATGGAAGGAAAAGGTATCTATCTTACCTGTAAAAAATGCAGTGCAAAATGGGAGTTGACCGAAAAAGGCTTTTTAGAATCGGCAGGAGCAACGATAAGCAACAGATTTAATCATGTTCCAGACTGGTTTAAATGGCAGAGGGATGAAGTTCGTAAAGAGATTGAAAGACGTGCTTATAACCTTTCATGCGATGTTGAAATATACATGATGGTAAATACAAAGGCAATCTATCATATAGGAAGCGGTTTTCTTCAGCATAATAATAAAGGATTTATTCTTGATGGAGCCGATGGTAAGCTCCACTATGAACAGAAGCCTCAGGCAAGCTACAGTCTATATTCAGATTATTACTGGTATGAAATCGGTGATATGATATGTATTGGAGATATGAAAGCATTGTACTACTGTTTTCCGAAAGAAAGCGGTGATATTGTTGCCAAAGCGCGTATTGCAGCAGAAGAGATGTATAAAATGTATAAAGCGGGTGAATTAAAATAAGCAGAGGGACAGATCATGGATGAATTAATTACTGTTATAATCAATGCATACAACGCAGAAAAATACATTCAAAAATGTCTGGACAGCATAGTTAATCAAACCTATAAAAATTTAGAAATTATCATAGTGAATGACGGCTCTACGGATAAAACTCTGGAAATATGTCAGTCCTATAAAGATAAAAGAATCAGAATTATAAATACCGAAAATCAGGGGTTGTCGTTATCCCGAAATACAGGTCTGGATAATTCGAATGGCGAATATTATTATTTTGTAGATGCAGATGATTTTGTCGAGCTTGATGTAATTGAATATCTTTATAAGCTGATAAAGAAATACGACAGAAGAATCGCAATGTGCGAAAACTTAAAAATTTATGATTATAATTTTAAAAAGGTAGAAGTTAAAGAAGAAATAACAATAAAAGATGATAAAGAAATGATTGCAAGAATCATGTACGACATCGGAATGTCAGGTACTACCTGGAATAAACTTTATCATAAAAGCATTTTTGAAACACTCAGATTTGAAAACAGAATCGTAAATGATATAGTCGTTACCTATAAGTGCTATATTGATGCCGGCGAAGTGATTTTCAGCAATCAGTGCAAGTATTATTATTTAAAGCATCCTGACAGTATTCTTGGAAGAAGTGTCAGGGAAAGACAAATTGATATGTATAAGGCATCTCTTGAAAGGTACTATTACATTAAAAACATCTATCCTGATTTTATAGATAATGATATCGGAATGCTTCTGATGATATTTCATCGGTATCGTGTGGATTATGCAAAAATGGGTGATTTTTTTGAAAGTGCAAAGATGAAGGAAAAATACAATGAGATTTTTTCACTAAAAAAAGTGTTGAATTGCAGGGTTTCCCGTCGTATGAAGATAAAATTGATTTTATTCAGAATCAATCCTAAAATTTACTCTATTGGAAAAAAAGTTTATTATAACGTCATAATGAATATAAATAAAATCGGACCAAGGTAATGATTTTAAATTAGTGGGGAAGATCTTATGGAAATAAATAAAATTACTGTTGCAGGAGCCGGATATGTAGGACTTTCGCTTGCAACTCTTCTTGCGCAGAAAAAAACTGTTATTCTTACAGACATTGACAGTTCAAAGATTAATCTTATCAGCAATAAAGTATCACCGGTTCGTGACGGAGAAATTGAAAACTATCTTAAAACTAAAAAACTTGACTTAACGGCAACGACAGATGCAGATACGGCGTATACAGATGCGGATCTTATAATTATTGCAACCTGTACAAATTATGATCCTGAAAAGAATTATTTTGATACTTCATCTATTGAAAATGTCATTGAATCGGTTTTGAAGGTTAATACTCATGCCGTGATAGTTATAAAATCGACAGTTCCGGTCGGCTATACTCAAACACTATTAAAAAAATATGATTATAAAAAAATCCTGTTCAGTCCGGAATTTCTTCGTGAAGGAAAGGCTCTTTATGACAATCTTTATCCGGCCAGAATCGTGGTTGGTACCGATGTTCAGGATAAAAATCTTTTTGAAGCAGCTTTGTCTTTTTCTGACTTACTTAAAAAATCTTCACTTAAAGATGATGTTCCTGTGCTTATTACCGGAATAACAGAAGCAGAAGCAGTAAAACTTTTTTCCAATACATATCTTGCATTAAGAATCAGTTATTTTAATGAGCTTGATACTTATGCTGAATTAAAAGGACTTAATACAAAAGAAATCATAAAAGGTGTTTCACTTGATCCGCGGATCGGTGATTTTTATAATAATCCAAGCTTCGGATATGGGGGCTATTGTCTTCCAAAGGATACAAAACAGCTTCTGGCAAATTACAGGGATGTTCCTCAGAATCTTATCGGTGCGATTGTCCAGTCTAACTGCACACGCAAAGATCATATAGCACAGATGATTATAGATAAAAATCCAAGGAAGGTCGGAATCTATCGTTTAACTATGAAAACTGATTCAGATAATTTTCGTACAAGTGCTGTTCAGGGAATCATGAAACGAATAAAGGCAAAAGGAATTGAGGTTGTGGTTTATGAGCCGACATTAAAGGAAAAAACATTTTTCAATTCCAGGGTTGAACCGGATCTGGAGCTTTTTAAAAAAGAATGTGATGTGATTATCGCAAACAGGAATTCGCCGGAGCTTGATGATGTTAAAGACAAATTATATACCCGTGATTTAATGGGAAGGGATTAAATATGGAAAAAGGGCATGATACCAGCACAGTTAATTTAACCGGAAAAACTGTGCTTGTAACCGGGGCCGCCGGTTTTATCGGAAGCTTTTTATGCAGAAGACTTCTTGAATCTGTTGAAGGCATAAAGCTTGTCGGACTTGATTCCATTACTGATTATTATGACGTTTCCCTTAAATATGAACGTCTTTCTATTATTGAAAGCATGAAAAAAGATTATGTGTTTATTAAGGGAGATATTTCGGACAGAAAGACTGTGGATTCTGTTTTTGAAGATTACAGACCGTCTGTTGTTGTGAATCTAGCGGCACAGGCAGGAGTCCGTTATTCAATAACTAATCCCGATGCCTATATTTCTTCAAACATCATCGGGTTTTATAATATTCTTGAAGCATGCCGTGAATATCCTGTGGAGCATCTTGTGTATGCATCATCGTCGAGTGTCTATGGTTCAAATAAAAAGGTTCCTTATTCTACCTCTGATCGTGTCGATAATCCTGTGTCTTTGTATGCTGCAACAAAAAAATCAAATGAACTTTTTGCCCATGCTTATTCAAAGCTGTATTCCATTCCTTCTACAGGTCTTCGTTTTTTTACGGTTTATGGTCCGCTTGGACGACCTGACATGGCATATTTTAAGTTTACCGATCGTCTGGTTCGTGGCGAAACCATTCAGCTTTATAATAATGGCGATATGTACCGGGATTTTACATATATTGACGATATTGTGAACGGTATTGTTAATGTTATGAAAAAGAGTCCTGAATTAACCGAAGGCGGGGCACCTTATAAAGTTTATAACATTGGTAACAGTTCACCGGTTCTGCTTTCTCATTTTGTTGAAATTCTTGAAAGCTGTCTTTTGAAAGAAGGAATAATCGATAAACCCGGGAAAAAGGAATATCTTCAGATGCAGAGTGGAGATGTATATCAGACTTATGCCGATGTTTCTGAACTTGAGCGTGATTTTAATTTCAGACCGTCTGTTTCGCTTGAAAATGGTCTTTCAGAATTTGCCTCATGGTATGCAAAAAGATATAAAAAATGATGTGTTCCGCAGATCTGTCTTTTCAGAAAAGGGAACACATCATATCGGAATAAATCCGTGTGTTTTAGTTTATCCTTCCAGTAACTTGAATTTAGTTTTTATACTGTCCTACAAGCTCAGGAAAGTCAAAATTCTTTTCAATGAAGTAACGTAAATCGAAATCTTCGTGTGTTACAACAACAAGAATCGTTGCATGTTCTGCAAGGTAATCAGAAATAACCTTCATTACATGTAAACGTGTGTCAAAGTCAATGTGAGCAAACGGTTCATCAAGAAGAAGAATATCAGGTTTAGCAGTTAATGCTCTTGCAATATCCATACGCTTCATTTCACCTGAAGATAAAGACTGTGGATATGAATCAAGATGTTCTTTTGTTAAACCTACTTTTACAAGATTTTCACCAAGCTCTTCAATTGTACCTTCATTTCCTGCTGCAACAATCTGCTTGAAAGAATCACGTATTTTCAAATCCGGGAAGAATGAGAAGCGGGAATCCTGCTGTACGACTGCCATTCTTTTTCTGTATGGCTTGAATACGTGTGGATCGCGTCCTGTTTCTTTCGGCTTGAGGGCAACGAGATCTTTTCCTTCCATGAGGATTTCTCCGCTTGTTTCATCCAGAAGACGAAGAATAGCCTTGATTGTACTTGATTTACCGCATCCGGATGGACCTGTAATACCGTAAATTGTTGAACGTTCGAAGGTAAGGTTTAATCCTTTGAAAGCAGTAAATTTCTTTTCACCGAAAATACCGCGTTTGTTGTAAGCCTGAGCAACTTCTTTCAATTCGATTGCAGAACCTGAAGCACCTTTCTTTGCCTGAGGTTTCTCGTAGCCTTCCATTTCAGGTAATTTCTGAATCTTGCTTAAATCACCGTCGTTAAGCATGAATGCCTGTGTAAGTGTAAGACGTTTGATAAAGTCAAGGTCATGGCTTACCATAAGGAATGTCTTTGTTTTATCGCAAAGGATTTCTTTGTTAAGGAATTCAACGAAGTTTTTACGTAGGTTTCTGTCGAGGTTCACGGTAGGTTCATCAAGGAGAATAAGATTACCTGGACGTGAAAGAAGAATCATAAGTGTAATTCGCTGCATTTCACCGCCAGAAACTTCATCAGGATAAAGACGTGCGAAGGCTTCAAAATCAAGATTGAAAAATTCCTTTAATCTTCTTACGATTTCCGGACGACAGCCTGGAGCAAGAAGGTTCAGGTTCTGATCAAGTGTAAGGGCAGCGTTCATTACCTGTGCAGTTTCTGCTGGAACAAACATAAGACCAGACTGTTCAATGGTTGTCCACTGTTTAAAATCAAGCTTCTGTCCGTCTACATAACCGTCTATATTATTTATTTTCAAAGAACCTTCGAAAGTAAAAATTTGAGTAGAAAGAATACCTGCAATAGATTTAAGGAATACAGATTTTCCGGTTCCCGTAGGTCCCATGATTACTGTAGAAGTTCCTGCTTCTATTTCAAGATTTGTCTTTTTTAAAGTGACTCTATCATAAAGATGAATTGCAAAATCTTTTAATATTATCGGATTCATTATGCTACCTCCTTGTTATCGTTGAGGATTATAAGGAATGCAACACTGATTGTTACAAGGAACAATGACGGAAGCCAGAAGAACAAAGGATTTCCCTGTGTACCGAACAGTAAGGTTCCGCGGTTTGCAGCAATTAAAGCACCAGGACTTAAATGTGCAGGAGTACCGTAAGTACCGAAACCAACCTGAATTACGAAACCGAAAGATGTATCGAGAACTAAGGTTTTAAGAAGGATTCCAGCTGCAACACGTTTGATTGTATCGAGCATTAAATCTGTTTTCATCAAAACCGAAAGGATTCTGCTTTTAGGGAAGCCGTATGAACGGAAAGAAACACTGTACTTTCTGTTATAAAGATCTGATAACGGAATTGTAATACTTCTTACTGCTTCAGGTAAAGTTGTAGCTGTTGCGGCAAGAACGAAAACCATTAAAGATACCCATTCAGATGCATTTCCTTTAGAGCGGGCAAGTACACCAGAAACCGGAGCATAACAGAATAAGGCAATGAGGATTGACGGTACAGATTCGATTCCATTCATAATGTTGGAGAAGAAACGTCCGATTCTCATTGAAAGTACGCTTAAATATCCTAAAAGGATGCTTATGAGCATTGCAAAAATTAAAGTTGTTACCAGAGTTAATGATAATTCTTTAAATGATGCAAAAAGTAAATCAATATAGTTGCCTTCTTTAAGAACTTCAGGTGTTATGTTACCGAAGCAGTGACTTGGAACCCAAGAAATTAATAAAGGAAGAATCAATATAAGGACCAGAATAAATTTTAATATGTTAAATCGCTTTTTCATATACCCTCGGATAAATTAAGAACAAGATTAACTTGACAAGGAAAGAAACTATTGCGTTTACACAAAGCAGAATAAATACAGAAGTTATAAGAAGGTCTGTATTTGTAGCAAGCAATGCATCAAGCAATGTACTTCCAAGGCCAGGGAAACTGAAAGCAACTTCGGCAATTGTTACAGATCCAATAATTGCAGGAACTTTACCTGCGAGATAAGGAATGAATCTTGGTAAGCTTGAAGAGAACAGATATCCTGAATAAGTTCCAGGCATCGGGAAGAAAAGACCAAGATTATGACCAAGTGTAGAATAAACGATAGCATGTGTCTGATTTATCTGACTGAGCATATCTGTTTTTAAGAAGTTTGTTGCATCCCACGAAAGACCGCCGAATAAAACAGTCAGAAGTGCAATGATCGGTAAAGAAATACCGTTTCCGATTACAACATAAAGTACCCAGAAACCAACGAACAATGGAATAGCAGCAAAAATCGATGTGATTATATTGAAGAATTTGCTTATTCGTTCAACTGCTTTTTCACCATGATGGATTGCAAGATATCGTCCTGTTACGGCATTAGCAGATCTTGAAAGTGCAATGATAATTAAGAAAACAAGTGAAATAAGAGCTAATGGTAAAGTAACGACAGCCCCAGATGCAATAATCTGGCCAGAACTGAATCCAGGATGCAGCTTTGAATAATCTTTAGATCCTGAGATTAATAATAAGAATGATTTTAGTGCATCTAAATAAGCTTCTGGAGGTGCACCGATTGATAGAAGATAAAGTGTCGAAAGCACTAAGGTTCCTACAATTGCGAAAACAATTCCGTGTAAGAACAATTCTCTACCAAGAAAACGTAAGAATCGCATTTTTTCTCCTCTTAAAAATTAGTTTACACTTTTTTAATAAATTAAAAAAACACCACTAAATTGAATTATTAGTGGTGCTTTTTTTTGAATTGTAATCAGAGATTATTATTCAAAAATCCAGTCTTCTACAGAAAGGAAAGGATTGTCTGAAGCAATTACGACATTCTTTAATCCTTTTGAATAAACATCCTTCTGCAAAGTACAAAGATACAATGCAGGTGAAAGATCACAAATCTTATCGTACAACTTAACAGTTAAATCTGACCATGCTTCCATTGTAACTTCTTTATCCCATTTATCGAATAAAGCGTTCAACTGCTTGTCAGAAACACCAGTGATATTCTGTTCTCCATCTGAACGGTATAATTCACCGAGACTTGAGTAAACGTTATCAAAACCATCATGATAGATAAGAGCCATTTCGTATGATTTTTCTTTGTAAACCATTCGTTCAAATACCTTATCACCGGTCTTTTTAACATCTACATCAATACCGATTTCATTGAGCTGTTTTGCAATTCCTTCTGCAAGAACTTTACCGAATTCACCCATTGAATCCGGATAAATAAGGTTGATGTTCTGTCCTGAAATATCGCCTTTCTTTGCAAGAGTTTTAGCCTGCTTGAGATCGAACGGCATATTGTTTGGAAGAGGTTCATCAATGTATTCAGGGAAGTTCAGCTGGAAAAGATTAGAAGGGAATGGACCGTAGTTCAATACAATTCCTTCTTCCTTGTCAGTAATTCCCGGTACGAGCTTTTCTCTGTTGAGTGCATAAGCCATAGCCTGTCTTCCTTCCTTCTTAGGGAAAAGACTTGTATTGATAGAAACTGCATAGAATGCATAAGGAATGAATGAGCTGATGTTTACACCCTTCATTTTAAGAACTGTGTCATGATCCATAGGATTTGTTTCAAGAACAAGGTTTACAGAGCCTCTTCTCAATTCGTTCATACGAGCGAACGGGTCAATAACTCTTTTCATTGTAAGGTTAGCAGCCTTCGGCGGAATCTTGTGATAGTTGCCGTTAGCATCGAATACTAACTGTTTACCGATTTCCCATTTCTTTAATTTGAATGGACCTGTACCAACTGGTTCAGTAGCGAATCTTCGTTCATTTTCACCTTCACGAAGGTTTACATCCATGTCTTCTCCATTGAATCTTGAAGGAATGATTTTGAATGTAAGAACCGGATAAGCTCTGAATTCAGGAATTGGATTTCTGAAAACGATTTCAAGTGTGAAGTCATCGATTACAGCTGCACTTTCGATGAAAGAATTGATGTAATCTTTCTTTGGTGATTTGTTTTCCGGTAAAACATAAGCGTCGTATGAATAAACAACGTCCTGTGCTGTTACAGGTGTGCCATCATGCCAGTATGCTTCACGTAAAGTGATTGTGTAAGTTTTCTTATCACCCGGATCCTGCTCAATTGTTTCTGCAAGAGCGAGTTCTGTATAAAGCTTTCCTGTATCCTGATCAACTTCAAAGTTTGTAAGACCATCGAAAATCAATTCATCGGCATTCAAACCTGATGTATTCTGTTCAAGAATAGGATTCAAAGAGTCAGGAAGATTAGAAACTGCTACAACCATTCCCTTTGGTTTAGCTTTCCAGACAATTAAACATGCAATCAAAGCAAGCAGAACTACTGCTGAAACAATAATTGCGATTAAACTTTTTTTGTTTTTAAAAATGTTTTTAATGTTACCCATGATTAACGCATCCTTGTAATAAATGAACTATATACTACTACTTCGCCAGAATAGCTTTCTGTTTTACCCTTCTGAACTTCAAAGAAGTAGTTTGAACCTTTCAACTGGCTGCCTGCATTTAATACCGGCCAAGAGTTACCAACGCGTGAACTTCGGCTTACGAGATCTTTAAGACCATCTTTGTCGATGCGTTTTCCGCTCTTTGTATTTTCATTGAATACGCGGACTGTTCTGTTGTCCTTCAATGTAATTACGAGGTCATTCATCTGTCCCTTTGGAATAGAAACCATACCCCACCAGTATTCATTGCTCTTAGCACCGGTAGCACTGAATTTTGCAGGACGGCTCTTCTTTCCTTCTGCAGATGTACCAGGCTGAGGATTGAAAAGACCAATCATAAGAGGCATTACAGTTTTACCACGGCTTGCAATTTCTCGTTCGTTTGCAATTTCTCTATTAACCTGATTGATTTTTGCAGTAAGATCCATCTTCTGTGCCTTAACATCGTTGATAACGCTCTGGCTTACATCGTTCGGATGTTTTTCAGCGAAATCAAGAAGCTCAGCATAGATTTTGTCGAGGTTTTCACCAACGCTCTTATAGTGAGCAAGGATTTCAGTGTTTGTATAAGCACCGTTCTTTCCTGAACCTGTACCGGTTGGCTGACGTGCGAATTCTTCACCGAATCTTTCCTTGAATTCATAAATCTTATCGCGGTAACAACCTTCCTTCTGAACCTTGATGTCCTGTCTTACTTTCTTGAAGCCTTTTACACATCCTGCAACACCAGGAGTAGCAGCGAGGCCTGAATTCTTTGCAAGAGCATCAACGTTTGCTTCTTCCTTAGCACAATTTTCGATTACCTGATCGTAAGCGGCAACCTTTGCTTCGAAGTTGTCCATGTTTCCTGCTTTTTCTGCCTGAGCAAGGATAGATGCTTTTTTAGCAGCGATAGATTTACAGGTATTAACTTCTTTTTCAATTTCAGTCAAAGCCTGATGTTTACCGTAAAGCTTTATTGCATCATTGTACATTGAAACTGCTTCGTTAACTCTTTCCTGAGCCAAAAGACTGTCAACACAAGTTGCTGCGAGCTTAGCACCTTTTGCACATGTGCTTGCAGGTAATTTCAAAGCAGGATCAATCTGATTGAATTTAGCAATTGCTGTTTTACTTGCAGCAATAAGTTTTGTTTCATTCTTTACACCGTCAGTGCTGTTGAGAGAATCAAGACCAGCATTGTAAAGAGTGATGTAATTTAAGAATTTTTTCTGTTTTGCAGAATCTTTGATTTCTGCCCAATATGCTTTTGCAGCTGCAGGGTTTCTTGAGTTCCATGCAGATACACCGCGACCTACTGCAGGATCTTTATCAGAGATTCCTGAGTTTGATGCACAGGCTGCAATAAATAATGCAGCTAATGCTACAAATAATACTTTTAATTTTCTCATTTTGTTACCTCTTTTATAAGTCGGAATCCAACATCAGGATAACCGCTTTCTTTATCGATATTCTTGAAATTAGAAATTCTCAAATCAACAGGACCGTCCATCCATGAACCGCCTTTTACAGTTGCAGAGGAAGAGTCAGCTGTTTCGTTTCTTGCAGTACCAGTCCATTCCCAGACATTTCCTGCCATATCTTCAAGACCCCAGGCGTTTGTGCTGTCGGCAAATGAACCTACAGGAGAAGGCTTTTTGAATTTTCCGTTTCCTTTGTAGTTTGCTTTTTTGCCTTTAGAAGGATCATCATTTCCCCATGGATAAATGTAATCTGTATTTGCACGAGCTGCAATTTCCCATTCATCGTCTGTAGGAAGTCTGTATTTTGAACCAGTCTGTTCAGAAAGCCATTTAGCGTAAGCTTCTGCCATCTTTACAGAAACACCAACAACCGGCTGCTGTGCGGCATTGTAATCTGAATTGCTGAAATATTCAGGTTCTTCTTCTGAACGTGTAAGGTAGATGAAGGCAGCAAACTGTAAATTTGTAACAGGATCTGTATCGATTCTGTAAGCCTTTACCTTTGCAGTTCTTGATTTTTCTTTTGGATTAGCTCTTGTGTCTGAAGCAATAGCACCTGTCGTATAAGTTCCGGCCTTTACTTCAACTGATTTGAACATATCATCGAAGCTTGAGATTCCAAGATAGCGTGCTTCAGTTGTAGATTCGTTCTGGAGTCTTCTCATTGGTGCTGTAGGCAATTCAATTGTTGCAAAAGCGATTGAAACTTCGAGACAAACAATCTTGTTTTTGTATTCATCTGCGATAGGATAATCAATTACTGCATTACCCGCTGCATCTGTAGTTACATAAGATACGACTTCTGCAATTTCTTCAGAACCTGTTGAAATTGAAAGGTATGGCATTGACCATACGGCTTTAAGAGGTAAATCAGTAACTGCTTTTCCAGACTTATCCTTTACAGTTAATGTAAGCTGAGTTGTGCTTGGAATTATTTTGTCTTTTTCGCTGAACTTGTATGTAAGTTCATTGATTGCTGCAGAACAGAGACTTTCAACCTTTGCTGAATAAAGTTCTGTTCCTTTTTCCTGCATTGTCAAAAGATTTGTTTCTCCGCAGTCAGAAAGAATCTGAAGGATTTCAATTGCCTTTGACATTCTTGTACCGATATTTCCTTTTCCGGAAACAACATTATAAAGTGGTGCAAGTTTTGCGCGAAGCTTTGCAGCGTATTGTTTTTCATCTTTTTCAAATTCAGAAACTTTTATTCTGTAAGTTACCGACTGACCATTCTTACTCTGGAAAAATGGTTTGATGTCAGTAAAACGTTCTTTAACTGTGTCTTCAGTAACAGTGATATTATCTGCTTCCGGGTCTGAAAGACGCAGCGTTGAAGTTAAAGCTGATTCAAGTAAATCTTTCTTGGCAATGGCACAGGCATCTTCGTTTGAACCTGCTTTACCGTAACCATAGTAATAACCAGCTTCTTCTTTAACTAATTCTGACTTTGGTTTTGCAGACGCATTTGCAGCGAACAGTGCAAGACACATCAAAGTTAAAATCAGTTTCGAAACGCATTTTTCATTTTTTGCGAACATAGAAACTCCTTAATGAATTATTTGTTTTCCTTTTCATTTTAATAATTCATATAATTTAAACATTAGATTAATGAAGTATATCTGTCAAGTGAATTTGTAAAAAAAATGTTATATAGAAGAATTGTTTATTTTTTATGATTATTAATAGAAAAAAGCGTTTGACAAGAATGTAGAAGTAAGTAGATAATAAAATCAGTGTTCTTCATTTTGAAGACTGAAATTTGATTTTTCAGGAGTTTTAGTATGAAAAGATTTATTATTGCTTTAATTGCCTTGGCAATAGTGTTTGGTTTCACAGGGTGTAAAAAGGATGCAGATGAGGGATGGAAAGAATCTGAACTTTATGTGAAGGATGTTGATGAGATTGAAGATTGCAAAGTCTTTTTCAGTTTATCCAAACTGCAAAATGCTGGAGAAAATGAAGAAGATTATGTACATCTTAAGGCTGCCATTTTGAAAAATCCTGGTTTTACAAAAGTTTCAAAATATGAATTCATTCTGCTTGAAACCGGTGAAAAGTTACGGGAAGTAGAAGATTATTTTGTTTTTCCGACAACTCTTGAAGGATTTTATGAATATGAAGGAAATGGAATAATAGATAATACTGCTATAATATATATAGGTGATTCTGCTTCCCTGAAAAAATCAGCTGATTCAACACATAAATCTGTATATACTTTTGACGACGGTACAAAACTTGTTGTGTACAAATCATATGTACAATAATAGTTTGTAAAGGTTTAATGATAAATACGGAAAGCACTGCCATTTTATTCAGATGACAGTGCTTTTTTGTTGTATTGTTTTTTCCTTATGTAACTTTCTTCTATAAAAAACATTTATCTGTTATAAAGAAAATATGAAGAAACATTTTATTTTTTTAATTACATTCCTTTTGTTTTCAGGCAGCATGTATTCTCAACAGCAGAAGGAACAGACAATACCGGATATTCAGACACTTCTTCTTTCTTATATAGAGAATGATTCTGAACTTAAAAATCTGACTCTTGCGGCACAAAAGGCAGAGCTTTCCAATGAAGGCGTAAAAATTGACAATGGTTTTGACGTTACGCTTTCTTCGGGAACAATCAACATTCGTGTTGCCGACGATAAAAATACAATAACGGCTAAACCTTCCGTAAAGGCAAGTCTTCCTTCTCTTTCAAATTTAAGTGTAAGTGCTCAGACAAACATCAACTCATCGGATACGGCTTCAATATTTTCTGATACTTCTCTTTCCGTGGGTGTTGATATTATTTCTTCAAATGCGGCAATGAATAAAATCACTCTTTTAAAATCAAGACGTTCCGTTTTAGAAGCGCAGAGAAAAGTTCAGAACAGGGCAGTTACGGCAGAAAAGGAATTTTATACTTCGCTTAAATCAATCCTTTCTTCTATAAATACAATCATGTCTAAAAAAGAAACGCTTTATACAGATACCCTCGATTTTGAAGCAAAGAAAATTCAGGGATATTCAAAATCTTCATCAACTTATCGCCAGGCAGAACTCAAGGTAATTTCTGATGAACACGATGTAGAAAGTGCAATACATTCCTTTATTTACGAGTGTACTGTGTTCTATAAAAAATGCGGTTATGACATTAAGATTGATGAAAACACAGAACTCATGACTTTTGTTCCTTCTGGCTTAAGTGAGGGTGAAGTGCCTGATGTTAAAACATTTGATAAGGAATTGTATACAGAAATTGAAAGTGCAGAATGGACTCATAAAATTAATTCCATGGAACGCAGTGCAAAAAAGAATTACAGCCTCAGCGCAAATGCAGGCTACACCTTTGATAACAGTTCTACAAAAAGTAATTCACTTGATGCAGGATTAAGCGGAACAATCGGAGGTGTAAGTCTTGGTGCCGGTGTCAGTCTTCCTGCCGGTAACAACAGTTCTCAGAGTGCTCCTTCTTTTACTCTCAGTGCATCGATAAGTCCGAACGTTTTCCGTAAAAACAATATTACGGATAAACAGAATGAGCTTACAGAAGAGCAGGAACTTCTTGCAATTCAGGCGGCATATTCTTCTTACAAAACAAAGCTTGTTGAACTTGAACAGAAAATAAAATCACTTAACTGGGAAAAAGAATCTATAGAAAAAAATATTACGATGTATGAGGATCTTGAAAAGGATATGGCTAAACTGTACAAGCAGGGTTATGTTAATAAAAATGATTATCTTGCCGCAAAAAACAGTCTGAACAGCAGCGTCATCAAAAAAATAATCAACCGCATAGATTTTATTATTTACAGTGAGGATATTCTTTTGAACTTTGTAAATCTGAAAATGGAAACAGAATAAACAGATGAATGATGAGGATTAATATGAAACTGAAGTTTAAGAATAAAAAAATAATGATAGCAGTTATTTCTGCAGTGTGTCTTGCTTTAATTATAATCGGGCTTGTATTCTTAAGAAAGCTTCTTGGTTCGAAATCGAATCAGAAAACTTATTATACCGCAAATGTTGAAACTTATGAAAATGTAGTTGAAATTTCAGGAACAGTCAGTGCGGCACAGGAGCAGACTCTTCAGGCTTTGAGCGCGGGAACAGTTACTGCAGTTTATGTAAAAGCAGGTGACAAAGTTAAAAAAGGTGATGTAATCCTTAAGCTTGATGATTCTGAACAGATTTATAATCTTGAAAAACATGATTACAACATGGCAACAAAACGTCTTACTGCTTCTGCCCGTGAATTAAAGCTTTTGCAGACAGAGCGTAATTCAATTTTACAGAAGGTTAATGACCGTAAAGTAATTGCAACCTTTGACGGAATTATTGCAGATCTAAACGCTGCAGTCGGCGATTCTCTTGAAGCAAAGGATAAAATCGGGACTCTTGTAAATACAGATTATCTTACAGCAGAAGTCGAAGTTACAGAAACAGATGTTTCAAAGCTTTCGGTTGGTCAGAAGGTAATCTTTAAATTCCCGGCATATACAAAGGGTACTGTAGAAGGTTATGTAACAGGCTGGCCTGCAATCGGTTCTGTAACTTCGAGGGGTGCAACAGTTGTAAACGTAAGCTTAAGGATTGATGATTATCCTGAAGAGATTTTACCTTATTATTCATTTACCGGAAAAATAGAAATAAGTCCTTCAGAATCTTATGTTGTTGTTTCACGTTATGCCGTAGGCTATGAAGATAAAAAACCTTACGTTGTAATTGCAAAAGGAGAAGAAAAGCGTTCTGTAAAAGTTGAACCTTATGGAAAAGAATACGTGAAGGTTTTAGAAGGGCTTGAAGGCGGAGAAGTTCTTGTTGAACAGACAAAACCAAAAGCTTTAGGACAGAACAGAAATAGAAACGGAATTCCTTCTGGTGGCGGTCGAAGTGGAAGTAGTGGTGCAACTCCTCCGGCAGGTGGATTTGGTGGAGGAATGCCTGGTGGCCCTGGTCCAATGTAAGGCAGGTTTTTATGGAAAACGTAGTCAGTTTAATTGATGTCGTAAAAACTTATGCTATGGGCGAAAACGAAGTCCATGCACTGCGTGGTGTAAGCTTTGATATAGCACAGGGAGAATTCGTTTCTATAATGGGTCCGTCCGGTTCCGGAAAATCAACCTGCATGAATATGATAGGATGTCTTGACCGTCCGACTTCAGGGATCGTAAAAATCAACGGACGCGAAACTGCAAAGATGAACGAAAACGAGCTTTCGGTGCTTCGTAATAAAACAATTGGTTTTGTATTCCAGCAGTATCATCTTATCCCTTCTATGGATGTTATGGAAAATGTAATGCTTCCCTTAAAATATCAGAAGGTTGAAAAATCCCTGCGTATTGAAAGGGCAGAAAAAGTGCTCCGGGAAGTGGGGCTTTCAGAACGCATGCATCATAAACCTTATGAGCTTTCCGGTGGCCAGAAACAGAGGGTTGCAATTGCACGCGCGATGATAACCCATCCAAAAATTTTACTTGCCGATGAACCTACCGGTGCGCTTGATTCTGCAACCGGTAAACAGGTAATGCAGATGTTTAGAAAAATCAATTCGGAGCAGAACACAACTGTAATCATCGTAACGCATGATTCAGGCATAGGGCAGGCAGCTCAAAGATGTATAAGGATTCTAGACGGGCAGCTTGTAAATGAAGCAAAGAAAACAAAGAGGTAAGACTTATGCTTGAAGATTTTATCAACGCTTTTAAAAATTTCAAAAGCAATAAGACAAGAACTTTTCTTTCTCTCCTTGGAATAATCATTGGTGTTGCTTCTGTAATTGTTATCACAAGTCTTGGAAGCAGTTCTACAAAACAGATTGAAAATACCTTTGGAACTGCGGGGCTTGATGTTGTAAGCGTATCATCAGGTTTTATGAGCAGAAGGGGAAGTTCATCTTCTGTTACTTTTGATGAAAATGCAAGAACAGAATTATTTGATAATATTAAAAATATAAAAAAAATCTGGTATAAAAATACATTGAACGCAACAATGAGTTACGGCGAAACATCATCTTCTGTAAACTGTAGTGCCGTAGAAACCGGCTATCTTGAAATGTATAATCTTGAACTTGAAAACGGCATGTTTTTTAATGTTACTGATAATGAAGAAGGTCTTCAAAAAATAATACTCAGCCATGATACTGCAGAAAGCTATTTTCCTGCCGGTGATGCAGTAGGAAAAAATGTACTTTTAGTTGCAAGTAAAGTAACCTTCAATTTTGAAGTTATCGGAGTTTTGAAAGAACAGTCAACCGGTATGGAAAACGGAGCTGCTTTTATTCCTTATGGATTTTATTCAAAAAAAATCAAGCCGAATCCTGCTGCTTCAAACGTGATGGTTCAGGCAACTTCCAGTGATGCAGCGATTAATCTTGTTACAGACATAAAAAATTATTATACAAATAAAACTGGCTCTGAATATTCGGTAAACGTAATGGGTATGCAGACAATGATTGAACAGATGAACGAAATTACGGGTACGATGAGCATTCTTTTAAGTGCAATAGCAACTATATCCCTTTTAGTCGGCGGTATTGGAATTATGAACATCATGATTGTAACGGTTACAGAGCGTAAACAGGAAATCGGTATAAGAAAAGCACTTGGTGCAAGTCCAGGAGCAATAAGACAGCAGTTTTTGATTGAATCTGCAAGCATTACTTTAACCGGTGGAATAATGGGAATTATTCTTGGAATTATAGTCAGTCTGGCAGTTGAATATGTGCAGTCAAATGAATTTGTAGTTAATACGGGGGCTTGTATAATTACATTTGTATTTTCGGTTTTTGTAGGAATATTTTTCGGTTTAAATCCTGCCAGCCGTGCCGCAAAGCTTGATCCTGTAATTGCCTTGAGCGGAGAATGATTCAGTTTTTATTTTGAAAATCATCTTTACATTGAACTGTAAAATGCAGTAAGATATAGATGTTCTTGGGGAATTAGCTCAGCTGGCTAGAGCATCGGCTTTGCAAGCCGAGGGTCAGGGGTTCGAACCCCCTATTCTCCAGTAATTCCGGAAGTTTTCTGCTTCCGGTTTTTTGTTTTTAAACTAAAAAATTAGTTGACAAAAATCAGTTTGTCAGATGATAATAAATCTGTTCAGTTTTGAATGAATTATCATATCTTTTTAAGGAGTTCTTATGAAAAAATTATTTATTGGTTTATTAGCTTTAGCTATGGTTTTTGGTTTTGCGGGCTGTAACAAGGATGCAGAAACAAATGAATGGACTGATACAACGGTTTATTTAATATATGAAGAGTATGGAAATGATGACTGGGCATATACTGATTTCTCTTTCACAAAACCTGCAGACGATGTTTCGTATGAAGCAGTACCATGTTTTGTAAAAAAGGATTCAGGTATTAAAAGATGTACTCAAAGAGAATATTTTGAATATGAAGATGGAGCTTATAAGGATGGAGAGTTGGCTCCTGATGAATATTTATTTGAATTTGAAGAAAAAACATTTGAATCTCTTACGAATGACTGGGTTGATTGTTTTAAGCTTGAAGGTTATTTAATAATCACCAAATGGGGATTAGCAGGTCCTTATGAGTACTCGTTAACAGTTCCTGAAGAGCTTGATGGAAAGGAAATCTGGACATTTGACGATGGTTCAACTCTTACCATTTATTTTAAACTTAATATGGTGATGTAGTATAGTTTGAATTTTTACAATTAATTCCAGACTTTTTATAAGGAGTTTTTATGAAAAAAATATTTATTGGTTTATTAGCGTTAGCTATAGTTCTGGGATTTTCCAGTTGTAAAAAAGATGCAGATGGTGAATGGAGAGCAGAAAAATGGTATATATTGCATGATGAACCTCTGGAATATTCTCTTACAGAGCCGGAAGAAGGTGATTATTCTGTCTGGACTGTATTTATATCAGATAATTCAGCTGCCGGAAACATTGTAGCAATTAAAAACTACGGCAGGGAATTAGAAAATGATAATTGGGTTGAGCTTTCAGAAGAGAGCTCAATTCCAACTATTACTGAAGAATTTCAGGACATCAGTTCTTGGGGTAAAGTAAAAAAAACTGGTAATAAATTATTCTTTGCAGAGTGTATAGGTGGAGATATAGCATCATTAAATATATTTGAAGTGTCTAATTTCAAGATTCGTGTAATATTTGATAAAGGTCCGGATCTTGTATACTATGTAGTAGATTAATAATTTCAAATTTAACAATCTGCTGTAAGCACTGTCTTTATTTATATAAGGCAGTGCTTTTTTTTATTTTAAATGGCTCGTTGTAAAAATCTGTCATATTCGGTATATTAAACAAAGAAATCGTATTTAAACAGGAGAAATATATATGTCAGAAACAATGCACGCATTGGAAAAGAACCCTAACTGGAAGGGGCGTCGTGGTCCTGTCGTTCTTGTAATTATGGACGGTGTTGGATATGGAAAATATGAAGAAGGTGATGCTGTAAAGGCAAGCCGCATGAAGTATCTTGACTGGTTTACTGTAAACTGCCCTCATACAAAGCTTAAGGCTCACGGAACTGCCGTTGGTCTTCCAAGCGATGATGATATGGGTAACTCTGAAGTAGGACACAATGCTATGGGTTGTGGACGCGTGTTTGCTCAGGGTGCAAAGCTTGTAGGGGAGTCAATTGCAAACGGTTCTATGTTTGCTGCAGATACCTGGAAGAAGCTTGTTAAAAACGTAAACGACAAAAACGCAACACTTCATTTTATTGGTCTTGTTTCTGACGGAAACGTTCACTCTCACATTGATCATCTTAAAGCAATGATTACACAGGCAAGTAAGGATGGAGTAAAAAAGCTCCGCATTCACGCACTTTTGGATGGTCGTGATGTAGATCCTACTTCTGCTTTGAATTACATTACTCCTCTCGAGGAATTTTTGGCTGGCTTTGCCGGTGTAGACTACCAGATTGCTTCCGGCGGCGGACGTATGTATATGACGATGGACCGCTACAATGCAGACTGGTCTATGGTAGAGCGCGGATGGAAAGCACACGTACTTGGTGAAGGCCGTAAGTTTGAAAGCGCAACAAAAGCAATTGAAACATACCGTGCAGAAGTTCCAGGTCTTCTCGATCAGGATATGCACGAGTTTGTTATTGCTAAAGATGGAAAGCCAGTTGGAACAATCGAAGACGGCGACAGTGTAATTTACTTCAATTTCCGCGGGGATCGTGCTTTGGAAATGACACGCGCATTTGAAACACCAAAGGGTGGAGACCTTCCATTTGACCGTGTACGCGTTCCTGCTATTGAATATGCCGGAATGATGGAATACGACGGAGACGCTCATGTTCCTGCTCAGTATCTTGTAAACCCACCAAGCATCGACCGCACAATGGGTGAATATCTTACAAAAACTGGTGTAAAGCTTTTGGCAATTTCTGAAACACAGAAGTACGGACACGTAACATACTTCTTTAACGGAAACAAGCAGGGTAAGTTTGACGAAAAACTCGAAGATTATATTGAAGTTCCTTCTGATGTAGTTCCATTTGAACAGCGCCCATGGATGAAGTGTGCAGAAATTACAGACAAAGTAATCGAAGCAATCAAGAGCGGTAAATATGACCACATCCGTTTGAACTTCCCTAATGGTGATATGGTTGGACACACTGGTGTATTCAATGCAGTTGTTTGTTCTATGGAAGGAATGGACTTGCAGCTTGGACGCCTTAAGGCAGCCATTGAAGAAGCTGGTGGTATCCTTTGTCTTACAGCAGACCACGGAAACAGCGATGATATGTACGAACACGGAAAGGACGGCAGCGTTAAGAAGGATGCAGACGGAGAACCAAAAGCAAAAACTTCTCACTCGCTCAACCCGGTTCCTGGTATTATCTACGACCCTGAATATAAGGGTGAATACGATCAGACAAAGTTAAACGACGGACTTGGAATCTCAAGCTGGCCTAGCACATTGATAGAACTCATGGGATACTTGCCACCAAAAGATTATGATAAGTCGATGATCAACCTGACAAAGTAAACTTTGCAGGTTATCATCATTATCAGAGGACGGCTCTTTTGAGCCGCCTCAGAAACCAGCTTCAATGCTGACAGTCCTTCGGGCTGCAGCTTAACCCACACTAAATTTATACATAAACCGTAGAGATTATTTCAATCTTTCTAAAGCTTCCGTGTTATAATGTACAAAGACACGGAGGCTTTTTTTATGTTTTATAAGAATTTCAAAACAGTAACTTATTGTGTTGCCGCTTGGGTTAATCGCATAAGTGAGGAACAGCTTCGAAAAGATGCAGACTTTTTTCAGAAATATGTAAAGCTCGATAAAATCTATCTTGAAACTTATCGTGATGAATTTGCTGAACGTGAGAAAATAGAAATGATAAAGCGGGTCATGAAAGAATACGGAATTGAAGTTTCCGGCGGAATCACTACTGTAACTCCAGATTTGAATGAAAGTGATAAAAAACGTCAGCGTCTGTTTAATACCTTCTGTTATTGTAATGAGCCGATGCGTAATCGTCTTAAGGAAGTAAGCGAATATACTGCTTCTCTTTTTGATGAATTTATTATTGATGATTTTTTCTTTACACAATGTATGTGTGAAGACTGTATCCGTGAAAAAGGCGATCGTTCGTGGAAGGAATTCCGACTTGCAAAAATGCTTGAGGTTTCTGAAAATCTTATCATCAAGCCGGCAAAAAAAATCAATCCGAAAATTAATATCATCATAAAATATCCGAACTGGCGTGAAAGCTTTCAGGAGACCGGTTATAATCCAGGTCAGCAGCGGGAGATTTTTGATTCAATTTATACAGGAACCGAAACACGTCATGGTTCCCAGCAGGATCAGCATCTTCCGAGATATTTAAGTTATTCGCTTATGCGTTATTTTGAAAATGCTGCACCAGGAAGAAACGGTGGCGGATGGTTTGATCCTTTTGACTGTGACAGGATTGATACTTATCTTGAACAGGCATATCTGACTGCTTTTTCAAAACCAAAAGAAATCATGATGTTCTGCTGGCCTGCTTTAGCCGGTAACAAGCGTGCAACTCCACTTGGATTTATGTATGACAGACTAGATGCAATTCTTGATAGAGTTGGAAATCCTGTTGGAGTTAAGACGTATATTCCTTTTAATTCACAGGGAGATGATCACATAGAAGATTATCTGGGAATGGTCGGAATCCCTATAGAACCGATATGTGACTTTCCTGAAATAAATGCCACGAAAAATGCTGATGATGTTGTTTTTGTTACAGCTGCTGCTTTAGAAGATGATGAAATTGTTCCAAAGCTAAAGCTGTTTGTTAAAAACGGTGGACATGCAGTTGTTACTTCAGGCTTTATGATTGGTGCTCTGGAAAAATTTCCTGAAATAAAGGATTTAACGAGTGTCCGCTATACAAATCGTGTTCTTTCTGCCGATGAATTTCAGATTCCTGGGGGAGTTGTGCCGTTTTTGAAAGAATATGTAAAATCATCTTTGGTTGAGTTTCCACTTTTGGAGCATCGTAACAATGCAACCTGGTCAATAATGAATGCAGGAAGCGGTGAATATCATGAAAGCATTCTTTGTTACGACACTTATGGAAAGGGAAAATTCAGCATTCTTTCATTACCGCTCATGCCTTCAAAACTCTATAAGCTTCCATCTAAGGTTCTTACAGTAATAAGAAAAGAGCTTGATGTTGCAGCAATATGGATAGACGGTCCTGCGGGCATTTCCCTTTTTGTTTATGATAATGATGTCTTCGGAGTGTACTGTTATACGTGGGATGGCTGTGCACCGGTAGAATTTAATATTCATGTAAAGGGGAAGGTTAAACATCTTGAGCTTATTCCTGACGGTGAAGGACCGGGATTTTTTGGAATGCGACCGGAAAAGCTTGAACCGTTGTATACCGCACCTCTTTGGAATCACAATACAGAAAAGGATGAAAAATCATTTGAAACTGTATTTGTCGGACGAATGATTCCTGGTGATTTTATGTTCTTTGAGATTATACGCTAGATGTGTTATAATCATGGAACATATGAAGAAGATTCTTTTTAAGCTTTCTATAAGTTTTGTTTTAAGTATTGTCCTGACAGTTGGAATTGCTGCCGTAATCCTTAATGTTTATGAGAGGGTTTCGTGTAAGGAATTTTTTTCCATAAAAAAGAATCTTTGTGTAAATCCGGGACTTTTTGATAATTGTGTTCCTCAGGGAATAACTTATAACTATGATGAAGATTGTTTTGTCACATCCTGTTATATGAGTAATGATACGGATAGCCGCATATATAAAGTAAAAAAGGGAAAAAAAATCTGCTATAAACTTAAGGTTAATGGTCAGCCGTTCAAAGGTCATGTGGGTGGCATTCAATATGCAGGTAAGAAATATTATCTTGCAGACGGAGATAACGGTGTTTATATAATTGATGCTTCGGTTTTAAATGATTCAAAAAAGAAGCAGACAATAAATCTTCCTGAACCTGTTAAGCTTTTTTGCAAGGTTTCTTACTGCTTTGCAGACAGTCAGTATTTATACGCCGGAGAATTTGCACGTACTCCTTTTTATGTCTGTAAGCATGATTATTCATATAACGGTATAAATCACTCGGCTCTGGTCGCAAAGTACAGGCTTGATGATTTATCATCTCCCGTAGAATTCTATTCAATTCCGGACAACATCCAGGGCTTTGCAATAGATCCACAGGGTAACATCTTTCTTTCATCCTCGTGGGGACTTTCTCATTCAAAATATTCTGTTTATCATCCGTCGTCGGTAATAAAAACCGATGACAGATATACCGGAAAACCGATTAATTTTTTAGATGAGCCTGACAGAATCATCACAGGACCTTTTTTTGCAGAGGATCTTGATTTTTACAAGGGATATCTTATAAATCTTACAGAAAGCGCTTCGAATAAATATGTAATCGGTAAATTCCTTTTTGACTATCATATTTTTGGTTTTGATAAGAACAGTCTTTTAATTCAATAAGAAAATATTTAATTAAGAAGAAAAAACTTTATTTTTCAGCAATAAATGGTATAATTTAACCCATGAAAAGAAACCATTTATTATTGATTTTATTATCATTATGTTGTTTATCGGGAGTTTATGCAAAATCACCTGCTAAACGATATGTAAGCGTAAAAGATGCTGTCCTTAAGGAAAAAGCAAATAATGCCGGCAAAAAACTTGGATCAATTGCTTATGGAACAGAGGTTATTCTTTTACAGGAAGAAGGAAAATGGGCTTATGTTCAGAATTCAGCTAACGAGGCTGTCAAAGGATGGATTCCTTCAAGCTCATTGAGAAATAAAAAAATTACCGCCATGAACGGATCTGTAACTGCAGATGCAAAGGAAATTGCACTTGCGGGACGAGGATGGGCAGATGCCATTGCACAGGTTGATGATGCTATTCAGCCTGCGGTTTATACTATGGTTGATAAAATCGAAAAGAATTCCGTTTCTGAAGCAGCAGTATTCATCTTCATGAAAGAAGGTGAGTTGAACGGGGGCGAGTAATGAGAAAAATAACTGCAATTTTAGCAACAGCATGTTTAACTTTCATGTGTACATCCTGTCTGAGCACTCTGTTTACCGTAATGAATATAGTTGATGCAGGACAGGCAATATCTGATGCGTCAAAGAGCATTAAAAAAGCAAACGAAGATCTTACGCCGGAACGACAGTATTATCTTGGAAGAACTACAGCCGCTCAGATTATTTCAAATTATCCGATTTATGAAAACAAAGAGCTTACTGATTATGTAAATAAAATCTGCGGGGCAATTACAATCTGTTCAGATCAGCCATATATTTACAACGGCTATAATGTTTCTATTCTCAACACGGCAGAATTAACAGGTTTTGCTACAATGGGTGGACATATTTTCATATCACGAGGACTTATTGCTACTGTAAACAGTGAAGATGCACTTGCCGCAGTAATTGCTCATGAAATATCACATATCCAGTTAGCCCACAGCCTTAAGATGATTCAAAAAGCCCGTAAAAATGCAGCCCTCGCTTCTACCGCAAAAGCTGCTTCTAAGGTTTCATCGGTTGCAAGTTCTTTCGGAGGCGGATATTCCTCTTCAGATATGGGCGAAGTTATTGATGTAATTTCCGGTATGACTCAGCTTTCTGCAATGATCAGCGATACTCTTATGGAAACCGGTTATTCAAAGCAGACAGAATATGAAGCAGATGCTTATGCCCTGGATCTTCTTTATAATGCAGGTTATGATCCGAGTGCAATTCTTGAATCACTTGAAGCGTTGAAAAAATACAACACTGGTTATTCAAAAACACATCCGAAGGCAAAAACAAGAATTTCAAAGGTTAACAAAAAACTTAAGAAAATGAACTATTCTGTAGGCGGAAGAGAAGTTCGCGATGAGCGATTCAGGAAAACTGTTAAAAGATAATGAAAAAGCTTTCTAAAAAATTATTTTTACGGACACTTATTGTAACTGCAGTCTGCTTTTTAGTTTCGGCGGGACTTTATTTTTCAACGTTCATGACAGCTCTGGAGAATAAAGTCTATGATACCTTTATGCAGAAGGCACCGGATTTAATTTCTCCGAGCGATGATATTTCGTTTATACTCATTGATGAAACAAGTATAAACTGGGCACAGGAAAACCGCGGATGGACGTGGCCATGGCCTAGAGAAGCCTATGCTGAGCTTGTAGATTTTCTTTCGGCAGGAAATGTAAATTCAATCGGCTTCGATATCTTTTTTACCGACGATTCTGTTTATGGTCCTGAAGATGATGAACGTTTTGCACAAGCCTGCCGTAACAGCGGAAAAGTAATAAACGTAATGTTTGTTTCCGAGGATGGAGACGGTTCGGTAATAAGGCCGCTTGAAACACTTGAACGTAATTCCGCACTGATTGCAAATGTAAACAGCAATAAAGATGTAGAGGTAGATGACATTATCCGTCGTTCAAGACTCAATTATACTTATGATTCAAAAAACTATCCGATACTTGGACTTGCTCCTGTTACTCTGATGGGCGAAGAACTCAAGAAACTTCCTTTAACTAAAGATGGTTCCGTGCTCCTGCGCTATCATCCTGACTTTGATGAAGCATATTGTCCTTACAGTGCCTGTCAAATTTTAGAAAGTTATGATTACTGGAAAAGCGGAGAAGAGATTCCTGAAGACAGGAACGATTTGTTTGTTCCAGAAGATTTTGAAGAACAGTTTATTTTCTGCGCTTTGTATGCACCGGGGCTTTTTGATATCTGTTCGACACCAGTTTCTCAAGTTTATCCCGGCTGTGGTGTTCATATTACAACCCTCGATAATTATTTAAACGATGGATTTATAAGGGCATTGCCTTCTGCCGTAGTTATTGTATGGCTTCTGATTTCTGCATTCTTCGGTTCATTCATCATCGGATTTTCAGAATCGTTTGAATCACAGAAAAAGGTTGTACCTTCAATAATAATCGGATTTATAATTCTTGGAGGAATAGTCCTTTTTGTACCGTTCATCCTTTTCATTTTCAGAATCTGGCTTAATCTTATAACTCCGTTTGCTGCATTCTTCCTTTCGTTTGTAATTTCTCTTGGTTTAAGCTATACAATTGAAGGAAAACAGAAGCGATTTATTAAAAATGCGTTCAGTCAGTGTCAGTCAAAGGAATTCGTAAATATTATTGTAAACAATCCTTCGAAATTTACATTGGGCGGTGAACGTTATAATATGACTGCCTTTTTTACGGACATTCAGAAGTTTTCATCGTTCAGTGAATTGTTAACGGCGAGTCAGCTTGGCGCTTTGCTTAATTATTATCTTACCATTATGTCAGATGTAATTATGGCAGAGGGTGGTACAATTGATAAATACGAAGGAGATGCTATTGTTGCTTTGATTGGTGCTCCTGTGGAACTTCCTGATCATGCAGAAAGAGCATGTCTTGCCGCAATAAAGATGAAGCGTGCGGAAAAGAAGCTGAATGAAGAAATCATCAGAATTGCTAAAGGATCCAGACCTTCAAATATAGATGCAGAGTTATTCAATGCGTTTAAAATCATGGTAAAAAACAATAAGACAATTTTTACAAGAATCGGTATAAACAGCGGCGAGATGATTGCAGGTCTTTTTGGTTCGGAACGTAAGAAAAATTATACAATGATGGGAAATAACGTAAACCTTGCATCTCGTCTTGAGGGTGTAAACAAACAGTACTGTACCGGCGGAATTTTAATCAGTGAAGCAACCCGTAAGCTTCTTGATGACAGGATTGTAGTCCGTCGTCTTGACAGGGTACGGGTCGTTAACGTTAATACTCCGATTCAGCTTTACGAGGTTCTTGATGAACGAAACAATGCATCTGATGAACTTTTGAAAAAGGTTGATGCATGGGAAAAAGCTATTGAACTGTTCCAGAATAAAGACTATCAGAATGCCCTGACTGCATTTGCACAGATTCAGCTTAAAGACAAGAACGATAAGGTTGCCGCGTATTATGTAAAGCTTCTTGAAAAATATTTTGTCAAAGGATTATATCCTCAGGAAAAGGATGATGAAGGAGTCGTTTATATTCCTGAAGACGGAGTATTTAAGTTAATGCAAAAATAAGTTATAGTTTGTTTTATGGAAAATGAATTGAAAACTGCAGTCGTTGCGATTATCGGTCGTCCGTCTGCAGGAAAATCTACATTTTTGAATACCGCGTGTCAGGAGGATGTAAGCATAGTTTCTCCTATTCCCCAGACTACACGTAATGCAATTAAAGGAATTGTAAATACATCCTTAGGTCAACTTATATTCATAGATACTCCCGGTTATCATGATTCTGAAAAAAAACTGAATCTCATGCTTAAAAATGTAACGGAATCTATGCTCGATGGAATTGATTGTGTGCTTTATGTAATCGATTCGACCAGAATTCCCGGTGATGAAGAAATTCATACAGCCGGCCTTTTAAAAGGGCTTGAAGCAAAAACTGTAATTGCCATAAACAAGACAGATTCATTGCAAAGTAAGGTCTTACCTGTCAGGAATTTTATAAAAGAAAATTTACCTGAAATTAAAAATGAACAGATTTTTGAAATTTCTGCACAAAATGATACCGGTATAAATGATGTGCTTCGTGCACTTTATGAAATCGCTCCTAAAGGCATCCCGATGTATGATGAAGAACTTGCAACAGATCAGGATCTTCAGTTCAGGGTTTGTGAGATTATCCGCGGGGAGGCAATGAATCGTCTAAGTGATGAAATTCCACATGCCCTTTATGTAGAGGTTGCCGATGTCGAGCATAGGAATGACGGTAAAAAGCTGTGGATTCGTGCCTTCTTGTGTGTCGAACGAGAAAGTCAGAAAGGCATAGTAATAGGTAAAGGCGCTTCAAAAATCAAGGAAATAAGACTTGCCGCCATGAAAAAAATCAGCGAAATATATATTCAGAAAATAGACCTTGATCTTCAGGTAAAAGTTAACAAAAACTGGCGGCAGAAGGATGTTGTTCTGAACAGGTTAATTAAGAAGTAAGAGTTGAAGAATCCGAAAGGTTCCTGAACCGCCGTTTATGAGAATAAGTTTATCTGAAGGTTTCACCTATAATTTCCATTGAGTCAAATATCCAGGCTTCATCTTCTGTATCAGCTGCTTTTAACTGCTTGGTATATTTTTCAATTTCTACAGGGATAAAAATTGATTTTCCTGGTGCGATAGTAATATCAAGAGAAACTGTTTTATAGTATGTTCTGTCTCCTGCTTTTGCCTGTATACTTATTGTGGAATTATAGATATTTTTATTACATAAGTTGGTTAATTTCAGTGTAGCACATAAATATGAATAAAGGACTTCCTGTTCTTTCTCTTTATAGGTTTGTGAAGATGAATTTGTTGGTCCTGAAAAATATCCTTCTATCCATCCTTGTTCATTGCGTTTGTGAATGTCCAGTAGTTCAGCTTTACCCTCTGGTGGTTCAAAGAGTTCGCAGCTTAATAAGAATAACGGAATCCATAAGATTCCTGTCGCTAAGATTTTTTTAATCATAATAGACGCTTTCATAGTTGTCTCCTAGAAATGAATTTATTAATAGTGCATCGATAGAACATAAATTAATGATTTTGATTTTGTCGCAAATTATATTCCAGAATGCACTGATATAATTTTTATATATAAGAAGATATAAAGTTTCGCTTTGAAAGTATTCATTTTGTGTAATAAGGTTGTTTTCAAAAAGTTTTTTCCTTTCTATGCGGAAATACTCTTCTTTTTGAATTTCTTTTTCAAGTTCAGCAAGATATGTTTCTGAAAAATTTATCTGTTCTAATAGAATCGAAAATTCTTTTTCTTTATTTTTTTTATATATTGAAAATTCCTCCAACAAAGTATTTTTTTGAATTTCATATATTGTTTTACGTTTGGTTTTTGCCTGTGGGAGTTCGAATTGTTTTGAAATTCCTATTGTAAGAGAAATGTTATAAGGATTTTCCAGTTCATTTAATATGCGAAAAGATTTATAAAAGTCTGAATACTGATAATATAAACTATTGTTAATCCTTGCAGACGACGAAATAAAAAGAACAGGAGAATAATTATTTTCATTATTCTGATATTGATATAAATTGATGTTAAAAATATTTTTATATAATGAACTTTCAATGTTTAATTCTATGTATTCCATGGGATCTATGTTTTTGAATTTATTGAAAAATATATCAATTTCTTCTTTTAATTCATTTCTTTTTTCGTTTAATTCTAACCAATTGTATTCTGAAAAAAGAAGAGATATTTCTTTTACTGCTTCTTCTTTATTAGTTTTTATTATGCTGAGTTTATTTAAACTCTCATTATATTGATATTGCGCATAAAAGCTTTCTAATCCGGATTGCATTCCTTTTTCTGCTTTTAAGGCTGCGGTTTCGATTTCACTTTTATATTGATTTGTAAGTGCTTCATAATATCTTTCTTCTGCTGTAAGTTCGTCAACATTTCGGATTAGGAATATAATATTATAAAATTCATCGAGCATCTGCTTTTCAAAAAGTGATTTTGAATAATTAAATTGTTCTTCCATAAATCTGCTTTCAGGATTATCTGGGATTCCAAAGGCACCTTGTCCTAAATTTTGATTAAATGATAATTGCACTGAAGGATTTTGTAAGAATACTCTGCGATTCATTGCATAGTTGAATCCATAATCGACAGAAAAAGATAAATTACCATTTCCCGGCATTTTTTGATTAATTGATATAACTGTATAAGGATTTATTATAATCTCTTCAGAAGGGTCAGGTTCTTGATTGATTATGCTTACTGAATTTCCATTTGTTCTTGTAAATGAGGCTTGAGTTTCAAGTAATAATTTTGGAAACCATGAATATTTGTATTGTAATTTACTTATTACAGCATTTGCATAAGAGTTTTTTATTTCACTGACCTGGTTGCTGTTGCTGAAGGCGGTTTGAATGAAATTTTTCCACCAGCTTTTTCTGGCATTTAAAAATGATGGAAGAAACAAAATAGAAATAGTTATGAGGAATAATTTTTTTAATACCATAAATTCATTTTCTCCAGAATAAACAGGAATACTGTTTTTTGTGAAATAATAATACGTGCATCTACTTGAAGGCCGGGTTTAAGAGGATATGTTATTCCTTTTTTGCTTGTAAGTTCGCTTTTATCTATTGAAGAAATAATTCTGAAAAAAGCTTCTGAATTTTGCGTCTGCGTAATATCAGGATCTATGGTAAGAATGAGGCCTTCTGCTCCATTAAATTCATAATATGGAAGGCTTGGGAATCTCATTTTTACTTTAAGTGCTTCAGTAATTCTACCAGCTTTTTTAGCCGGTATATTGAGTTCTATTCTGATATTTTGCAGATTATCCGGGACAATATTGAAAAGTTTTTGGCCGGATTGAATCCAGTCGCTTTTATTATATGAAGATATTTCTTGTATAATACCATCTATTGGGGCTCTGATACTTGTATATAAAAGGGAATTTTCAATCTGCTGTAATTTAGCATCATTCATTTTTTTTGAGATTTCAAGAGTTTCTATTTCGGCAGTAATATCGTGTCTAAAGGAAATATTTAGATTTTCATATTCATCTTTTGAAACAAGATATTGCGTTTCAAGTTCATTCAGGCGGGATTTTGTAGTCATTGAAGAAGGAAGTGTTTTTTCACGAAGATACATTTCTTTATTCAAATCTTGAATATTCTTGAGCCTATTCAAGTTAGTAATCCAGGCATCATAACGTAGTGAAGCTTTCTTGTTTTCTTCAGATATGATGTTTTTGTTGGTTTCAATACTTTTCTTAATTTCATATAAACCTTTTAAATCCAGGGTTTCTTTTTCCATCTGTTTTATAAGTGATTCCTTTTCTGACTCAAGTTGAGTTGGATCAATTTTTATTAAAAGCTGTCCTTTTTTTACATGTTGTCCAGTCCGGTAATAAATTCCTTCAATTCTTCCTGTGACTGCATTTGAGACAGGAGAGATATTGTCTTTTGGACGAATATAACCTGTACACTTTACTACTTCTTCAAACGGAGCAAAAATGGTCCATAATAGTGCAAATAATAATAAGGCTGATATTATTATAATTATTCTTTGTTGTGTTACAGGTTTTTTATTGAAAAAATATTCTTGAGAAAGTGGTAGATCTGTGTCAGGATATAATTTCATTCATTTTCTCCATTATTACAATCAATTAGAGAATTCTGCGTTTCCCACATTTTTGCATATAAAGATTTGTTGTTTATAAGAGTACTATGGTTACCACTTTCCACTAAATGCCCTTTATCAAGAACGAAAATCTTGTCACAGTTTTTTATGGTTGAAAGTCTATGTGCGACAATAATTACTGTTGAATCTTTACTGATTTTATTAATAGTTCTAATAATGGAATTTTCAGAAATACTGTCTAAATTCGAAGTTGCTTCATCAAGTATAAGTATTTTTGGTTTTCGTAAAAGAATTCTTGAAAGAGCAATTCTTTGCCTTTCACCACCCGAAAGAGATGTACCTTTTTCTCCGATTGTAGTTGCAAAACGATTTTCAAGTTTAGATATGAAATCAAGGGCATCTGCATTTTTTGCAGCATTATATATATCTTCAGGACTTATATCATCATTTCCCCATGCAATGTTATCTTTTATGCTTCCGGAGAATAAAAGAATTTCCTGTGGTACATAACCAAAATTTTTTCTGTATTCTTTTGTGTTAAGATCTTTTATGTTTTGACCATCCAGTATTATATCTCCATGATATTGCTGATAAAACTTTAGCATCAGTTTTATTAATGTTGTTTTACCGCTTCCTGAGGGGCCTACAAAAGCAACTTTTTCTCCTTCGTTTATATCTAATGAAATATTATTAAGAGTTATCCCTCTTGTTCCATATGAAAATGATAGATTTTTTATAGTGATATTACCTTTTATATCTTGAGGTATAATTTCTCCATCATTTATAGAATCTTCTTTTTGAAGATCTAATATTTCTCCGAGTCGTTTTGCAGAAACAGATAGTTCCTGCAGTTGTGGTTGTAATGTGATTAATCGGCTTAATGGATTTATAAAATATCCGAGTAAAGTTACAAAGGAAATCAGCTCTCCTAAAGAAAGTTTTCCCTGCATTATCAACCAGCTTCCATACCAGTAAACTGCCAGATTTCCTGTTTGAGAAAGAAATAATTGTAGTGTTCCCTGAAAATTACTTAAATTATTAAGTGAGAATCCTTTTTTTATAGAATCTATAACTTTGATTTCGGCTTTATCATACGCATTATTTTCTGTACAAAGAGCCTTTATTGTTGCAATTCCATTAATGCTTTCTACAAAATGAGAATATTTTTCAGCTTCTATTACTGATTTTTGATATATACGTTTTCTGAATTTTTTGGCGAACAAAAGAACAAGAATTGCTGAAAAAAAAACAGGAATAATTGCAATTATGACTAATGATGAACTAAATGTAAAAAGAACAATTCCAACAAAAAAAAGCATTATACAGTCAAGAATTACACCTATCGACATTCCGGATAATGCATTTTTTATTATAGTAATATCACCAAAACGTGAAAGAATTTCACCGTTTTTTCTACTGGTAAAAAAATCCAAAGGAAGATGCAGAATATGATTGAAATATTGGAGTATTAATGAGGCTTCAATTTTGTTTCCCAAATAATTAATGAGCTGATATCGGCAAAAATTTAATATGCTTTGGAAAATAATCATAAGTAAATATCCCAAAGATATTGAAACAAGCGCCATTGGGAGATAAGAATAAATTACTTCATCAATAAGAAAGCGGAAATAAAAAGCACTTAGTATTCCTAAAAGGGTTAATATAAAACTTGAAATCAGTATTTCAGCAGTTAATGTTTTATCTCTGGAAAGAAGATACCAGAAACGTTCTAAAAAGTTCTTTGTCTCAATAGTAAATTCAAAAGAATCATTTGGTAATAAAGAAATAATTCTTCCTGTCCACCATTGATAAAAATCATCGGTATTAATCCATTCGATTGAAGCAGCAGGATCGGCTATAAGTATTTTATGCTTTTTTATTTTATAAATGAGTACATAGTGTTCAAGATTATTTTTGAATATATGCGCAATTACAGGAAAAGGGCAATCATTTATTATTTTTTTATTGCTTGAGACAATAACTTTACATGAAAAACCGAGTTCTTCTGCACATTTTTGAATTCCTTTAGCAGATGTCCCTTTTTTATCTGTTTTTGCCAGCGTTCTGATTCTCGCAATTGAAATTCTTTTTCCATAAAATTTTGCAATACTCGCAATGCAAGCAGCAGCGCAGTCTGTTTCATCCTGTTGTTTAATAAGGACCGGTTTATATTTTTTCATTTTTTTTATTTCTCCAATTTTTTAATTAAACTTACTTATACCATATAATTGTATCACTTGACAAAAAAAAAAAAAAAAGATTATTCTATAAAATTATTCAAAAAAATATGAATTATTAACTTGTAATTTGTAGAATTTATATTATAATTAAATAAAGTTATTTATTCGAAGGAGACTGTAAAAATGTTAAAAAAGAAATATAAAAAAAGAATAGAAGAAACCCGGAAAGCCTTTGAAAAGTTCGATTTTTCAAAATATGGACGAGAACTTACAGAAGAAGAACTGTACCTTGTAAACGGCGGATCAAAC
>JAFYZU010000025.1 GCA_017548565.1 Treponema sp. | reverse complement strand
GCTCCCCTCACTACGTTCGGGTCGGGCTTTCCGGGGTTCCGTGCTAACCGCACTCCATTGCTGCGCAACGCTACGCGCCCCTACAATCCCTAGCCTGAGTAAGCTCGCACGCGGGCGGTTATTTTTTGCGTTTGATTAAAATTCTTGCATATATACTTTGATATAATTGACCTGTTTCGCAATCTTTAAAAGCAGCAGGTTTTATATCTGAATCTAGATGCTTTCTATAAAGAGTACCTTTTGCATTTATTGTATATTTTCCAGTTGGTAATCCATTTTTATCAAGAATTTCCATTCTACGTTCATTTGTAAATTCACAACTTCCGACAATTCCTAATCCAATAATTTCAAATTGATCAGGACTATATTTATCAAGGAAAGTAATAGGAACACCTATTACCCCCTCGTAGTCCTTTGGAATATCTGTTGAAGCATCTACATTTATGGCATCATAGTTTTCATATTTTGGAAATTCTTCAGGTGTATAATTCTTATAAAGAACTAATTCATCGTGTCTTTCTGTATAATCTATATTCGTGAACCAACGAACTCCTTTTACTCGAATATATTTTTTCCCCTCTTTATCTATTCTTGAATTTGCTGCTTTTAAGGGATATGAATCAGGAACTCCAAATTCCCTATCGCCACTATGTATAGAATATCCAAGCCAAACTTTACTTTCTTTTATCAGAGAAAATGTTTCCTTATAAGTCAATGCGTTAACGTTACCCAATATTATGAATTTCTTTTCATATTTTATTAATTGCGCCATATACTCTCTAAAAAGACTAAATGGTGGATTCGTAATTACGACATCTGCTTGTTTTAGTAACTCAACACATTCAGCACTTCTAAAATCTCCATTTCCTTTTAGTTCCTTAACTTCTATTGTGGAAAAATCTGTATTAGTTGGATCATTGGGGTTACCTGTATATTCAATATAAACAGCCTTTTCACAATCATTTTGAGTAAATAAATCAACATCTTGGTTTTTGTAACAAGTTGTAATAATCTTTTTAAGACCTAACTCATTAAACTTTAGTGCAAAATATTTAAAGAAATTTGAAATACGTGGATCATCACAATTACAAAACACAACTTTTCCTTTAAAGAAGTCTTTATAATGATTCATCTCTTTTTCAATATCTACTAACTGTGTATAAAATTCATCTGCCTTATTTCGTTTAGCATTATCAAACCTTTCATTTGCCATTTATTTCCCCAAAAATTCCAAAAGATATTAATTCTAATCAAAAATACCATATGGTACTTTTTAACATAATAATACCAATAGACCATAAAATAAAGTGTAAAATACCAAAAAGTTATAGATTTTAAATATGAGTTTTTGGGAAAATGTAGATCAAGAATTAAAATTTAAAGGAATAGAACGTAAACAGTTAGGAAATCAAGCAGGTTTCCCAGAATCATATATATCAAAAGGAATAGCAAGAGGTAGCTCTCCCTCTGCCGATCTCGCAGTCAAAATCGCTTCTGTCCTTGGCGTAACCGTTGAATATCTGGTAACCGGTTCCAACACCCCATCAAACAAAAACAAAGACCAGGAAGCCGAACAGCTCCGCCTCTACCGCAAACATTCCGAAATCATAAAAAAATGCGAGCAGCTCTCCCCCGAAAAAGAAAAACTGCTCGCAACAATTGCAGATAATTTTGAAAAATAAAAAAGCCTCCTCCGAAGAAGTGGCTTATAAAAAATTTGGATGGGCGGCGTATCCATCATATCAGGTTCCCTTTCGGGAGCGCAGGGTGCCTTTCCTGCTCGTCAAATTTTAATTTATGTTATTATAATTTACAATAAATGTCAACATATATTGACTTCTCCAAAATCCATGCTATACTATCCTCATGGCAATGAACAACACAATAAAGGCTCTTAGGGAGCAGAATAATTATTCTCAGGCGGCGGTGGCTCAGTTTTTGGGTATTTCACGGCAGATGTATATTAAGTACGAAAATGGGCTGGTTGAACCTCCTGTTAAAATTGTTTCGAAGCTGGCGCATTTTTATCATGTTACTTATGATTTTATAATTGACGACTCGCTGGCAAATGAAAAATCAGTTTATGAAATTCCGGAAGTTGCACCTCTTGAAGTTCACTCGCCTACATCTCAATATTCGTCTGGAAAAAGAGGTGGAAACACTGCGACCTATGATATTCCTGGTCGAAAAATACAGCCTCAATCCATATATTTAAAATCAATTGTTGAAATGTTGCCAAAACTTATTTATAGCGAGCAGCTGATGGTTTTGGAAATGATCGCTGAAATGGTGAGAAATTCTACCTTAGAAAAAATTATGCCCGACAAGAAAATGCAGACTTATGAAGACTTGTTATCATATACAAAGAGTTTAAATATTAAATCAGATGGTAAAAAAATGACAAGGGAGGAAATCTATGAGCGATAAAAGTCAGGTACAAGAAGGAAAAGCATTTTTTGATTCAAATATTTTGGTTTATTTTGTAGATGGAAAAGATCAAAAAAAGCAGAAAATTGCGCAAGAGTTAATAGCAAAAACTGTTCAAATGAAAAATGGGGTTTTATCTACTCAAAGTTTGCAGGAATTTTATTCAGTAGTTACAAGAAAATCTCTTTGTTCAAAAGAAGAAGCAAAAACAATTGTTGAAAAATTCAGAAACACACTTCCAATTACCCAGATTTCAGTAACACACATTTTAAAAGCAATTGATATCAGCATTCAAACACAGTTTTCTTTCTGGGATTCTCTTATTGTTTCTGCGGCGCATTCTTCGGGCTGTGTGATTGTTTATTCCGAAGATATGAGCCATAATCAGTTTGTAAATGGTGTAAAAATAATTAATCCTTTTATGAAATAAAATCATTTTAATTCCCATTGTTCACTTTTAGAAAATTCATTAATATAATCCTATGAGTACAAATAACAATTTATGTCCCTGCGGTTCGGGGAAAGCTTATGCTGAATGCTGTGAACCAATCATTAAAGGAAAAATAAAAGCTCCTACTGCAGAAGCATGTATGAGAGCCCGTTATTCTTCTTATGTAAAGCATGAAATTAATTATATTATATCATCATGTGAAGAAGGCGAAGGCATTGCTGAAATTGACAAAAAAGCAACTGAAGACTGGAGCAAAAAATCTCAATGGAACGGTTTAAAAATCCTTCGAAGTGAAAAAGGTCAGAAAGATGACGAATATATCGTAGAATTCACTGCAGATTATACTTTAAACCAGATGCATGATCTTCACCATGAGGTTTCCGTTTTCAAAAAAATCAACAATGAATGGAAATATGTTGCGGGAGAAGTAATCCCTACAACAATTACACGTGTCGGTGCAAAGGTCGGTCGTAATGATCCTTGTCCTTGTGGAAGCGGCAAAAAATACAAGCAGTGTTGTGGACGTTAAAATTCACTTTATTTTATTATGAAATATTTAACAGGCTTTCATTCCATCGAAGAACGAATTATTGCTCTTCTTAAAGATTCAAAAAATCAGACAAAGGAATCTGGCAAATATAAAATTTTCTACAGTAAGCCGGGACCTCGTATAAAAAAAATCCTTGAAGAAGCAAAAAAAGCCGGTATTTCTTCAGAACAAGTTTCAGATCAAAAACTCGATGAATTCTGCATTTCTTTACAGGAAAGTTTACGCGATCATCGTGGAATTGTAATGTCTGTTTCCGGAGAAGATAACAAAGCACAGAATCTTGTAAATTTTGACAACTGGCTCAAAGAAAACTCTTCAAAACAAAAATCTACTGTTGTAATTTTAGATAAGGTTACAGATCCTCATAACGTAGGCGCAATTATCAGAAGCTGTGATCAGTTTGGGGCAGATTTTATTATTCTTCCTGAACATAACAGTGCTTCAAACATTTCAGACAATGAAATCATCGGTCGAACAAGTGCCGGTGCAAGTGCCTGGGTTAATGCTGCTGTTGTTAACAATCTTGTAAGAGTTACCGAGCAATTAAAAGAAAACAATTATTGGATTTATGGAGCCGATGCGGGAGGAGAATCCTGCTGTAATATTGAATTTGCAGAAAAATCCGTTATAATAATGGGTAGTGAAGGAAAAGGCATTTCACCGCTTTTAAAAAAACAGTGCGATTCTATTGTTTCTATTCCAACTTGTGGAAAAATAGATAGTCTGAATGTTTCTGTTGCGACCGGTGTTCTGCTTTATGAACTTTACAGAAGAAACAGTTAAATAATTCAAAAAGAGGTTAATATGTCAAAGTTAGCTGAAAAACGACAGAATGAAATTGCAAACAGAGCAGTCAGAAAATCAACCCTTAAATCTATTACAAGAAAGAAAAGATCAAGACTTAAAGCTTTAAAATATGATTATGAACAGAAGGTTCAGGAAATCAACATTCAATATGCAGAAGATCCTGAACGTTTAAAGGCAAAATATGCCGCTGAACAATATGCCAGAAATGAACGTGCAAAAAAATATGCAGAAAAAAGAATTCAGCGTGCAAAAGCTAAAATAGAATTTGAAAAAACAAACAGACGTTTTTCTGTTGGTGAAGAAATTACAAGCTCTATCATTCAGGGAATCGGTTGTTGTCTTTTCATCGCTGCAACTGCAATTCTTGATACTCTTGCCCTAAGAAACGCAAAAAGCTTCTTTGCTTTGACAACTGTCAGCTATTCTTTGTTTGGGGCAGCAATGATTTTAATGTATCTTTTCTCTACATTACATCATGCGCTCACAAATTTTACGGCAAAGAGAGTTTTTGACAGGCTTTCGCATGTTTTCTCATTCCTTATCATCGGTTTTACATATACAACATATACAATTACCAAAATTCAGGGTGTTTTAGGATGGGTAATTTTCGGAATTGTCTGGGCTATCTCATTGCTCGGTATTCTTCTTTATTCAATTGCAGGAAGAAAATTCGAAAAACTGAATCTTATTCTTTACATAATTTCAGGATTTGCCGGAGTTTTTGTCTGTAAAACACTTTATGATGTTCTTTCAAAGACAAGCTTTGCAATGCTTATGACCGCAGCAGGCTTCTATATTCTTGGCATTGTATTTTACAGTCTGAAAAAGATTAAATGGATGCACATGATTGGTAATATAATCATGTTATGCGGCAGTATTTATTTGTTCTTTTCTTTATTCTTTATTAACGCATAAATATTGTCTAAAACCTTTTATATCATTAAAATATTCTCATTATGGAAAATACAAAGCGTACAGTAACTTGCGGTGAACTTTCTAAAGCTGATGTTGGAAAGAAAGTCATTTTAAATGGTTGGGTAAGCCGTACACGTGATTTAGGCGGCATTATTTTTATACGTCTCAGAGACCGTTATGGAATTACACAGATAATGGTCGGTGACAAAGCATCTGATGAAGTTAAAAAAACAGCATCATCCCTTAAATCTGAATATTGTATTGCAGTTGAAGGTATTGTTGCCGCAAGAAGTGAAAAAGACATCAACAAAGATATGCCTACCGGAGAAATCGAAGTTGAAGCTTCAGATATTTTCATCTTTACAACAAGTCAGGATTTACCTTTTTCTATAGAAGAAGTCCGCCAGAAAGATGGAACTTTAGTAATTCCTAATGAAGATTTACGATTAAAATACCGCTATCTTGATTTACGACGCGATCCTATGCAGCATAATATTATCCTTCGTTCAAAGGTTGCTTTTGCTACACGCGAATATTTAACTTCCAAAGGATTTCTTGAAATTGAAACTCCAACTTTCATCAAATCAACTCCGGAAGGAGCCCGCGATTATTTAGTACCAAGCCGTGTTCATCCGGGAAAATTCTATTCACTTCCACAGAGTCCTCAACTCTACAAACAGCTTTTAATGGTTTCCGGTTTTGATAAATATTTCCAGATTGCACGTTGCTACAGAGATGAAGATGCACGCGGTGACAGGCAGCCGGAATTTACGCAGATTGATATGGAAATGTCTTTTACAAATCGCGAAGAAGTTCTTTCCGTAACAGAAGGAATGATGCAGCATATTTTCAAAACAACCTTAAACTACGATTTACCTGCAAAATTCGATAGAATCGCATGGGAAGATGCTTTTGATTTTTATGGAAGCGATAAACCTGACTTACGTTTTGATATGAAAATGCAGGATGCGTCTTTCATGGCAGCTTTAAGTGATTTTAACGCCTTCAAAGCAGGGGCTGCTAACAGCGGAAGAGAAATTCAGCGTCATAAAAGAAGCGGATTAAAAGCACTTGTAGTTAAAAATGCTGCCGATAAGTACAGCCGTAAACAGATTGAAGCTCTGGAAGAGGTTGCAAAAAACTATAAGGCAAAAGGTCTTGCCTGGATGAAAATCAATGCAGAAGGACAATTTGAAGGTGGTATTTCAAAATTCTTCAGCGAAAAAGAAAAAGAAATCTGTTCAAAGCTTAATGCTGAAAAAAACGATCTTCTGCTTTTTGTAAGCGATGAAAACTGGCAGCTTGCATGTACCGCCCTTGGTGCAGTAAGAAAACAGCTTGGAAAAGATTTAAATCTTTATAATCCGAAGGATGAATTCCACTTTGCATGGATTATCGATTTCCCGTATTTTGCATGGAACGAAGAAGAAAATCACTGGGAAACAGAACATCATATGTTTACACTTCCACAGAAGCAATACTGGGATACTCTCGAAAGTGATCCGGGTGCAGTAAAAGGAGATTTATACGATCTCGTCTTAAACGGTTACGAGCTTGCTTCTGGTTCAATGCGTATTAATGATCCTGTCCTTCAGGAACGAATTTTCGAAATCGTCGGCTACAGCAGGGAACGTGCAGAAAAAGCCTTCGGTTTCCTTGTTCAGGCATTTAAATTCGGTGCGCCTCCTCATGGTGGAATTGCACCTGGTCTTGATCGTCTTGTTATGCTTATGTGTCACGAAGAATCAATTCATGAAGTAATTGCATTCCCTAAGAACAACGTTGCCGCATCTCCAATGGATGGTTGTCCTGCAATTGTAGATCAGCAACAGTTAGACGATCTTCACATCAAATGTTATGACGTTGAAGAATAGATGAAAAAACAATTACTGTCTTTTTTTATACTGATTTTTTCTACTTTCTCATTGAATGCAGCAAAAATTCTTCCAAAAAAAGCAGTAATTGTTATCAGCGAAAAAGCGCCTTCTACAACTGTTTATGCCGCAAAAGCCCTCCAGCAGCATCTGAATACTGCTTTTCATAAAACACTTGAAATAATAACTGACAGGAAAAGTAAAAAATCCTTTGAAATCCTTCTTGGAAATACAAACCGTCTTGATTATCCCGAAAACAATCTTACGGACGGAAGCTACAGAATAAAAAGTTATTCTAACGGTATTTACATCAATGGCGGCGGCACACGCGGTGTTATTTATGGTGTCTATCGTTTTCTGGAAGAATTCTGCGGCTTTCATTACTATTCAACAAAAACCGGTTACAACATAACCGAAAAATCCTATTTTCCGACAGATGATGTAGATATTGTTTACGATTCATTTTTCGAATATACGGAAACTGACTGGTTAAGCCCGAGAGATCCTTTGTTTTCAGTCATCAATGGTCTGAACGGAGGAGATTGCCGTAAAATCCCACAGGAAATGGGCGGTGATATCAGGTTTCTTTCAGAATTTTGTCATACCCTTACAAATCAGTTCTGCAGTAAAGAAAAATATTATAAATCACATCCGGAATATTTTGCGCTGTATAATCAGAAGCGAATTCCCAATCAGCTATGTTTAACAAACAATGATGTTTTTAAAATTGTTTTACAGGAAGTTTTTGATATATTAAAAGAAAAATATAATCCTGATGAATCGATCCAGATTATATCATTAACACAGGCCGACAATTCCTGCTTCTGTCAATGTAAAAAATGTCAGGCAATAGATGAAGAAAATAAATCTCATGCTGGTTCAATGATACATTTCATTAATAAAATAGCAGATGCGGTAAAAGAAGCCGGCTATGATAATGTTTATATAGATACTTTTGCCTATACCTACACGCGAACTCCTCCGGCAAAAATCATTCCAAACGATAATGTAATAATCCGCCTTTGTACGATAGAGTGCTGTTTTTCTCATCCTTTGACAGATCCAAAATGTGAACAGAATATAAAATTCATCAAAGATTTTGAAGACTGGCATCGAATCTGCAAAAAATTATATATCTGGGATTATACGAACAATTACATCCAGACAGCGGGATTGTTTCCGAATCTAAATGTAATTCAAAGAAACATTCAGTGCTTTTATGAACATAGCGCAGCAGGAGTTTATGAAGAAGGAAATTATTATATCGATCAATGCGATACGGAATTCGGTGAACTCAAAGCATATCTTATAAGCCGATGCCTTCAGAATCCTTACTGTAACTATGATAAGGAGCTTCAGGACTTTTTGAGGAATTTTTATGGTCCAAAATGGAAATTTATTTATGAATTCCTGACTTTAATTAATAAAAATGCTTCAAAAGACCATCTTTCCATTTATCAGGGGATGAAAAAAACCCTTTCATTAACTGACAATCAGATAAAGCAATGTGAATCATGCTGGAAAAAAGCAAAATCTGGAACCCTCGATTCTTTACAGCTCGATAATATCCTTCGTTCCGAGTTAAGCTGGCGTTACTGGAAATACTGCAATAATGTCCTTGAATTTTCAGATTCAAATACTTATGAAGAAAACAAATTAAAGTTATTCGATGATTTTAAAAAATTCAATGTTACCCGCATGAAAGAATAAGAATTTTATTATTTTATTTAACTTGTATTTTTAATTATATACAGTATTATAAAAAAAGGAGTTATTTCTATGAAAAAATTATTTTTTTTACTGTTGATTTTTTGTCTGACCGGGATTGTTTTTGCCGCACCTGCCGGAAAACAGGATATTGAAAAAGCAATCAACAAATTATCTCTTGAAGATGGAGAATTAGTTGTTTTCAATGTTGATGACAAATCTTCTTATGAAACTTATTCTGCCGGAAAATATTATGCGGCAGATCTTCTTATAAAATTAAACAGTGAATTTGAATTTTATGAATTTATGGACGAAGAAAGCCTTCTTGATCTTACGGATGCGCTTACTGTATCAATTCCAATGGCTGTAAATTCACTTTCAAGAATCATTGTTGTAGGAAATATTTTCGGTAAAAACAAACATCTTGTAATTCAAATTATTACTTTTCCGAATAACACAAACTATTTCATGTATGCAACAAACGCAATCGTCGATAAAAACAATAATCTCAAATATTCTAAAAAGCTACTTGATTTACAGGATAATTCTTTTGTTTTCGCCCGCACACCTTTCGAAAATGGAATTTTCCCTGATTATAAGGCTGTAACGACAGAACCGGTTAAATATAAAACAAAAAATGAACTTGATGATTTTCAGAAAGCAAATTTAATGGACACAATTCTTAATAATCAGTTTGAAGAAGATGATAAACTGGTTGAAAAAATTTATCAGGATGTTATGAACAGCTCTTTCATCAATAACTCTGTTGAAGCTCTTGTAAATTTAAATTATGGTCTTTATCTTGCAAAAATCGGATATATAAAAGAAGCAGAAAAACAGTTTAACAGTATTGATACATCAAAATTAAATGAACCGACAAAATCTTCTGTAGAATATATCCTCACTCATGATGTCCAGATTCTTCTTAAAATCTTAAAAAATTAATTCTCGCCGTGGATTTCTCCACTGTTGATTAAATCAATAATAGCCGCTGCAAGTTCCGGATCAAAATGTGTTCCGGAACATTTTTTTATTTCTTTTACAACTTCCGGTAAAGGAATACTGTCGCGGTAACATCGGGTTGTTGTCATGGCATCAAAGCTGTCGGCAATACAGATAATTCTTGATTCAAGAGGTATCTTTTTCCCGTTCAAACCATCCGGATAACCGGAACCATCATATTTTTCATGATGATATTTAATGATAGACGACAAATTCGGAATTGTATTAAAATCCCTGAACATATCTGCACCAATCTGAGCATGCTTTTTCATAACTGCCATTTCTTCTTTGTTAAGCTTACCCTTTTTATTCAATATTTCATCTGGAATCAATATCTTTCCTACATCATGAAGAATTGCAGCATAATAAATATTCTGAACTTTATAATCAGGTAATCCGATTTTTTCTGCTATTTTTTTAGAATAATAACTTACACGCTGAGAATGTCCTTTTGTATATTTATCTTTTGCTTCAATTGTATTCGCAAAGGTTTTAAGGGACTGTTCAACAAGATGAAGAGTCAACTCCTCTTTATCCTTCATGCGTTTAATTCTTATATAAAATACTGCAGAAGTTAATAATACAATAATCGTTGCAAAAACAGAAAATAGTAAAATCCAGAATAAAGGATATTTCATCAGTTCTATTTTTGTTGAATAAACAAGCCGGCAGTTTTTAGGAATAAAATTCTTGTCTGCATACATAATACAGCCGAAAGTAATGCTTTCATTTATCGGTACAGAGCGCACCTTCAGATTAGGATTATTCTGAATCACAAGCTTATCGCCGTTTACCTTGAATTTACCGTTCCAGCTGCTTTCTACATAACTTCCTTCTGGTACAGTAAGAACAACATTCCAGTCAAACAGAACTTCCTGCGATTTATTTTTCAATATACCGTCATATTGAGCGCCTAACAAAGGATTTCCCTGATCATACCATTGTTTTGCCTTATTCCTCGTAAAAGTCAATTCAAACGGTAATTTCTTTAAAGCCTTTGCATCCGTTAAATCAAAATCAACGATTTTTTTCTGTGGATTTTTGATTACATTTGCTATATAAATTCCCAATACAACATAAAGGACACATAAAAGTCCTAAAATACTGAAAACGATAATCTTTCTCTTCTTCACGGTTTAATTATATCATACATTTTCAAAATTATAAAACGTTTTATTCTTGATTTGAAAAAAAATCTGATTTATTCTTAAAAAATGGAGCACAACAAAATTCAGACGGATACCCTGTTAAACGGCAATTTACTCCTTCAAAATAAAAGCTTTTTTATGTATGGCATAGATGCGGTTTTGCTGAGTGCCTTTACCCTTGGTATCACCGGAAAAAACAAAAGAAATCTATCGGTAAAAGACACGCTAATTGATTTAGGAACAGGAAACGGAATTATTCCACTTTTAATTCAATCCAGAAAAAAACAGATCTGCAGAAAAATAACAGGACTAGAAATACAACGAGGTCTGTCCCTCCTTGCACAACAAAGCGTCGAATTGAATAACATCTCTAATATCGAAATCATCAATGGTGATATTAAAACGATAAATGAAATGTTTCCGAAGCATTCTTTCAATATCGTAACAGCAAATCCTCCCTATATGAAAAACAACAACAGCAAAAAAAATAATATTGAAGAAAAAGCAATTGCACGACACGAAATTCTGTGCTGCCTGGAGGATATAATAAAAGCCGCCGATTATCTTTTAACTCCAACCGGAAAATTCTTCATGATTCATCGAGCAGAAAGGTTTTCAGAAATTTTATCTGTTCTATTTAAATATGCACTTGAACCAAAAATTATTCAGTTTATTCATCCGTATGAAGGAAAAGAAGCAACAATGGTGTTATTCGAAGCAGGAAAACAAACCGGCTCACAGACAAAAATCCTTTCTCCTGTCTTTGTTTACGATAAAATACTGCGGAAAAATGACAATAACCGTATTTACAGTTCTCAAATTTTAGATATTTACAATTTTTTTAAACAATAGCATAATAGAGTTATAAACTAATGACTGTTAGTTTGTTTTTGTGCTATGAAAAGAAAAAATATTTCACAGGAAAAGATTATTCAGTCGTTTCTTTCAAGTGCTTTTGAAAAAGGCGCCGGCGGAACATCTCTTTCTGACATTTCAGATAGTCTCGAAATAAAAAAAGCTTCCCTTTATAATCATTTTGAAAATAGAGAAGCAATGTATGATGCAACTCTGGATTTATGCAGAAAAGAAATCTCGTCCATCAATTTTCTGGCAGATAAAATCATAGAATCAATCAAAAACGGAAAAACCTCTCTTTCTGCAGTTTTCAAGCGTCTTATTACACGCTTTTTCAACCTTTACGAAACAGAACCTCTTTTTCAGATTTATACATTTGTTCACACGGAACAGTTTTTTAACTATAATGCATTGCAGATAGTTCTCAATGAAAACGAAAAAATCACGGATGACATTCGGAAAATTTTCATCGCTTTTTCTGAAACCGGAAAATTCCCGGAATATCCTGAAAAAGAAACAAGGGAGCTTGCAGGCATAATATCATCAATCATTCTGCAGCAGCGTGATTTATATATTGCCAACAGAAAAGAAACTGTAAGGCAAAATCCTGAAAGTGGGGCCGGATCCCTTTTTGCTTTACCAACAGATGATATTGCCTTGAACAAAACCATTAAATTAATAGATAATATAATCAATAAAGTGATTTAATTAAGGAGCTTTACTATGGAATTCAAAGAATCAGACACTATTCCTAAAATGATTAAAAAAGTTGCAGAAGAAAATCCTGAGATTTATGCTCAGTATAAAAGAATTAAAAATGGTGTTTTTGAACCAATTACTTATAGAGATTTTTATCAGTTTGGACTTGATTTTGCCGGAGCCTTATTACAGCTTGGAATAAAACGAGGAGATTTAATTGGTCTTATTTCCGATAACCGCGCAGAATGGATGCAGGCCGATCTTGGTATTCTTGCAATAGGTGCAATAGACGTTCCTCGAGGATGTGATGCAACACCTATTGATCTTGAAAAAATCTTTTCATGTGCAAATGCAAAGGTAATAATTGCCGAAAACAATTCACAGGTTAATAAAATCGTAAATCTTAAAGAAAAATGTCCGTTCATCGAAACAATTATCTGTTTTGAAACTGACATTAAAGATGAAGTAAAAGAAAGCGCTAAGAAAAATAAAATCAACCTTTTGTTCTTTTCTGAACTGATGAAGGAAGGAAAAAAATACAGAATAGAACATCCTGGTGAAGTTGAAGCAGAACTTGATAAAGGACAATTTGAAGATACTGCAACTATCATCTTTACTTCAGGAACAACTGGTACACCAAAGGGTGTTGTTCTCTGCCATAAGAATTTTCTGGTGCAGCTGGATGAAGTTGTTGAACGCGTATTCTTAAATCCTGGTGAAAAAGCATTATCCGTACTTCCTGTATGGCATGTTTTTGAACGTGAAGTAGAATATGTCATCATGATTCAGGCCGCTACTATCTGTTATTCAAAACCAGTTGGTTCTATTCTTCTTGCAGATTTAAAACAGCTTAATCCTCATATTATTCCGGCTGTTCCTCGTATTTTTGAAGCAGTTTATGACGGAATCACTTCTAAAATGAGAAAAACCGGTGGAATTGTAAACGATATGTTTAATTTCTTTGTATCTTTTGCAATTACACATAAGAGAATTCAACGAAGATTATTTAATCAGAATGCATGTTTTACAAGATATCATACTGCTTTCTGGTGGATTATCGGTTTTATACCATGGCTCTTAATGTGGCCGATTTATCTTCTTGGAGATTTACTCGTTTTCAGAAAAATCAAATCGATGCTTGGTAAGAATTTCAAGCTTGGTGTTGCAGGAGGAGGAGCTTTCCCTCAAAGAATTGATGAATTCTTCTGGGCTATCGGTGTTGAAATTATTGAAGGCTATGGACTTACAGAAACAGCACCTATTGTTGCAGTACGACCAATGGCTGCTCCAATTTTCAGAACAATCGGTTCTCCTTTGCGCGGTGTAAATGTCAGAATCGTTGATCAGGACGGATACGTTCTTGGAAGATGTAAAGAAGGTGTTTTACAGGTTAAAGGTGATACTGTAATGAAGGGTTACTACAATAATCCTGAGCTTACAAAGAAAGCCTTCACCGTTGACGGCTGGCTCGATACCGGTGACCTTGCAATAATGACAATTCACAATGAACTTCAGATTAAAGGTCGTATTAAAGATACAATCGTTCTTCGCGGTGGAGAAAACCTTGAACCTGTTCCTATTGAAACAAAGCTCGCAGAATCACGATATATTAAAATGGCAGTTGTTGTCGGACAGGATAAACGCTATCTTGGTGCTTTAATCCTCGTAGATCCTGAAGAAGTTACCGCTTATGCAGACGAAAACGGTATTCAATATGAATCATTTGAAACACTGCTAAAATCTGACGAAATTCACAAGCTTTATGAAGTAGAAATCAGTAATCTCATAAATTCTAAAACAGGATTTAAAATGTTCGAAAGAGTCAATAAATTCCAGCTTATTACCAAACCGTTTGAAGTTGGCGTTGAACTTTCGGCAAAACAGGAAATCATGCGCTTCAGAATCAATCAGATTTACAAAAAGGAAATTGAAGCAATGTTCCCTGAAGAAGATTAATCAGAGGTTTACAAAAGATGAATGTTCATATTCTTGAAATGCCGATAGACTTTGGAGCAAGCAGACATGGCTCAGACATGGGACCATCTGCTATCCGACTTGCAGGAATTAAAAAAAAGCTTGAATCTCTCGGTCACAAAACATATGAACATTCTCAGATTTTCAATACAAGTACCCAGGAATATGAAGAAATCGGAAATCCAAAGGCAAAATATCTTGAACCTATTACCAAAGCTTGTACAAAACTTGCCGAAAACGTAGAAAAAATTTGTTCCGATGGAGATTTTCCGCTTATTCTTGGCGGAGATCATTCAATCGCACTTGGTTCAATTGCCGGTTCCGCAGCTTTTGCAAAAAAACAGAATAAAAAAATCGGGGTGCTTTATGTTGACGCTCACGGTGATTTTAATACTTCTGAAACTTCACCGACCGGTAACATCCACGGAGAATGTCTTGCTGCCTGTGCAGGCTATGGATTAAAAGAACTTACAGATCTTTACTACAAAGGACAGAAAATAGATCCTAAGGATATTTGTTTTGTAGGTGTGCGCGATTTAGATCCTGGAGAAAAAAAGCTGATGAAACAATCCGGTGCTACCGTATTTACAATGAGTGATATTGAACGACAGGGCTTTGCTGCAATTGTAAAGCAGATTACAGTTTTCTTTAAAACCCATGCCGATTTTATACACGTCAGCTTTGACATGGATGTTTTGGATCCGATGTTTGCGCCGGGTACCGGAATTCCGCTTCCGGGAGGTCTTACAAATAGAGAAGCACTGCTCCTTATGGAAGAAATGGCCGCTATAAAAAAAGTAATTTCTGCAGAAATTGTAGAAGTAAATCCTATTCTCGATGTTAGAAATCAAACTGCCGCCCTTGCTGTAAGTCTTGCAGCACGCCTTATGGGTGAGACTCTCTTCTAAGTTAACCAAAAATTCTTGCCATTTAGAAAAAAAATTATTATCTTTTTAAATAGATTGTCGGGTCAAGCCCGACAATGACATACAAATTCTGTCATTACCGGGCTTGATCCGGTAATCTATAATCAAAAATCGAGGCTATCTATGGCAAAACACGAATTTCAAACAGAAGTAAATCAGCTTCTTAAACTTATTATTCATTCACTTTATTCAAACAAGGATATTTTCCTGCGCGAAATTGTTTCTAACGGTTCCGATGCGCTGGACAAGCTTAAGTATCTTACAGTTTCTGATGATGCCTACAAAAGTATAAAATTTAACCCGCGCATTGATATTTCTTTTGACGAAAAGAACAGCCTTCTTACTGTTCAGGATTCAGGTATCGGTATGAATGAGGATGATTTAACTAGCAATCTTGGAACAATCGCTCGTTCCGGCACAAAAGCCTTTCTTGAAAAATTAAGCTCAGATGCCGCAAAAGATTCTGCTCTTATCGGTCAATTCGGTGTTGGTTTTTACTCAGCATTTATGGCTGCAAAGAAAATTGATGTTTATACACGAAAAGCATGTGATAACGGAAAAATCTGGCACTGGTCATCAGACGGAACAAATTCCTACGACATCGATGAAATTTCACCGGATTCAGAAAAAGCAAAACAATACGGTTTTGACAAACCGGAATTAAGCGGATCAGCAATTGAAATGACCTTGAATGACGAAAGCAAAGAATATGCATCCAGATGGAAGATTGAAGAATTAATCAAACGTTATTCAGATCATATTGCATTCCCGATTTATCTTCACTATGAACAGAAAAAATATGATGATAAAGGAAAAGTAACCGGCAGCGAAAATAAAGTTGATCAGGTAAACAGTGCTTCTGCTTTATGGAAAAGACCAAAATCGGAATTAAAAGAAGCAGATTATAACGAATTTTACAAAACTATCGGTCACGACGGACAGGATCCTCTTCATTATGTTCATACTCATGCTGAAGGAACTCAGGAATATACAACTTTATTCTACATTCCGCAAACAGCTCCTTTTGACATGTACCAGGCTGACTATAAAAGCGGATTAAAGCTTTATGTAAAACGAGTATTCATTACCGATGATGACCGTGAACTTTTACCTGCCTATCTTCGTTTTGTACGAGGAATTATCGATTCCGAAGATTTACCGTTAAACGTAAGTCGTGAAATTCTCCAGCAGAACAGAATTCTCGAAAACATCAAAAAATCTTCTGTGAAAAAACTCCTTGGCGAATTCAAAAAAATGGGAGAAGAAGCAGATAAAGCACGCAAATCTGAAAAACCTACAGACAAAGAAAAGGCTGCAATTGAAAAATGGAATAAATTCGTTACCGCCTTTAACCGTCCGATGAAAGAAGGTCTTTACAGCGATTTTGAAAACAGAGATGAAATTCAGGAAATTGTTCGTTTCAAGAGTACAGATCCTTCCGGAACAGGCGACAACAACTGGACAAGTTTTTCAGATTATGTTTCAAGGATGAAGCCTGAACAGAAATCTATTTTCTATATTGCAGGAAGCGATGAAAAAAATCTTCGTGAAAATCCTTTGTTAAAGGCTTACACATCGAAAGGCTATGAAGTTCTTGTAATGTGCGATGATATCGATGACATTGTTATTCCTGGAGTAAATAAATATAAGGATTTTGAACTCAAAGCAGTAAACCGCAGTGGAAGCGATGAAGACCTTGGCGGCGATAAAAAAGAAGCAGAAAAGAAAGAAAAGGAATTCAAGCCTGTTGTAGAAAAAATCCAGAAGGCTCTTGGTGATAAAGTTAAGGAAGTTAAGCTTTCTAAAACACTCACCGGTGAAAATCCTTCATGCATTGTTGTAGATGAAAAGGATCCTTCATATCAGATGATTCAGATGATGAAGGCAATGGGGCAGCCGGGACCGGAGCTCAAGCCTATTCTTGAGATTAACGGTGAACATCCAATTCTTGCAAAAATTAAAGACAGTGATGATGAAGCTCTGATTAAAGATGTAAGTGAAGTGCTTCTTAATCAGGCACTGTTAATAGCAGGTGTAGAAATTAAAGAACCGGCCGAATTTGTAAAGCATCTTAACAATCTGCTTTCAAAATAGCTGATTCAAATTTTTGTTTATACTTTTCTCTATATTTTTTTTCTGATATAATGCGTTCCATGATTATTGATTTTCATGCACATATTTATCCGGAAAAAATCGCAGAAAAAGCAACCAATGCCGTAGGGATGTTCTATGAGGATGCCCCTATGGCCTGGCATGGTAAAGCAGAAGAACTCATTCAAAGCGGAAATAAAATCGGTGTTGAAAAATATATCGTTCATTCTGTCGCTACAAAACCAGAACAGGTTGAATCCATAAACAATTTTATTTTAAGTGCCTGTAAAACATACCCTCAGTTTGTTGGTTTTGCAACAATGCATCCTGATTATTCAAATTTTGAAGAAGAACTTAAACGTGTTCATAAAGCAGGGCTGCGCGGTGTAAAGCTTCATCCTGATTTTCAAAAATTCCAGTGTGATATGCCGCAAATGGATGCCGTTTATGATATATGTGCTTCACTTAAAATGCCGGTTCTCTTTCATGCCGGTGACTGCAGATATGATTTTTCAGGTCCAAAAAGAATTTCCCATGTTCTTGAAAAACATCCTGATCTTATTGTGATTGCAGCACATTTCGGCGGATACACTGAATGGAAACAATCATTTGAACATCTTGTAAGAAAAAATGTCTATTTTGATACTTCAAGTACCTTATGGAAGCTCCCTGTTGAAGATGCTGATAATATGATAAAGGCACACGGGGCTGATAAATTCCTTTTTGGTTCTGATTTTCCTATGTGGGATCACCAGGATGAATTTTCAAGGTTTAATAAGCTTAATCTTACAGAAGAAGAGCGCGAAAAAATCCTGTATAAAAACGCCGAAAAATTGCTTTCATCCCTTGATTAACTATTGGAGGATTATTCTACAATACTATATTTTTATTATAGCGTTAAAAAAAAATTTGCTTTATCTGAAGTTCGGTCTTATAATAATTTTACGCTATGAATATGGTAACTTTTTTACAATGGGTTTATGTAATTACCTTTTTCATTACGCTTCTGGAGAGTGTTCTTTATATAGAGATGAATAAAGGTAAGGTTAGTAAAAACCAGTTACTTCTTTATATCTTCTCTACTATCGCATGTTTAAGTTATACGATGCTTGTTTTTACAGAAACAGATAAAGAATGTTATATCTGCTATCTGTTTTATTTTATAGGCATTGCATTTAGTGTACTTTCAATGCTTTTTGTAATATCAGATTTATGCGGAATAAAAATTCCACGCGTTTTCCAGAAAATTGGTTTTATTTTTGCATTTTTCTGTATTTTTCTTTTATGCGTAACTGATTCAACAAAGCTCTGGTTTGAATCTTATTATCTTGATCATTTTTATTCGCTTTCTATAATTAAAACAAAATTCGGTAAACTTCACTTTTTATATTATATATTCATAGGAATCTGTGTTTTAACTGCAATCGGTCTTGCAATTTATTCAATAATCAAATCTAAACGTGTTTCAAAGCTGGCTCTTTTTTCTTTCATCATGATTCTTATAATTATGATTGCGTCTTATCTTATCCCAAAATTCACTCAACTTAAAGTAGAACTGATGAATTTTGCCTATACGCTGTCGCTCGGTATACTTCTTCCAATCCTGAAACGCGCAAATATGAGTGATATGTCGGCCAGTCTTTTAAATGTTTTTGAACGAAGAGATGATTACGGTTATATTACTTTTGATTTGAAAAAACGATTTATGGGATGCAGTAAATATGCAGAAAAACTGTTTCCGTCCCTTAAAAACGTTGCTGTAGATTCTTATATTCCTACTACAGATGAAGATATTTACGTTAAATTATTTCCTTTTATAGATAATTGGGATGGGGTCAACCGGTCGGAACAGATTATCGAAAACAATGAAATTGCCGCTATCTGTTCCATTCAATATCTTAAACAGAATAAACGCAATATCGGCTTTTTTGTTGAATTAAAGGATAATACCATCCAGCAGAATTACCTGAAATTCATGAAATCTTATAATAATGAACTTTCACATACCGTTGAAAATCAGACAGAAAGACTTCTTCTTATGCAGGAATCAATTATCACAGGAATGTCGAGTATGGTTGAAAGCCGCGATAACTCAACAGGCGGTCATATTCTGCGGACAAGTGACTGTGTAAAAATCTTCATCAAAAAAATTCAAAACAGCAATCAATATTCAAATCTTTCGCCGATGCTCATTGAAGACATTATTAAAGCCGCCCCAATGCACGATTTAGGAAAAATTGCCGTTAAAGACGAAATCCTTCGTAAACCAGGAAAATTTACTCCTGAAGAATATGAAGAAATGAAAAAACATTCAACTGAAGGCGCTAAAATAGTTGCAAAAGTTCTGGAAAACATTGACGATACTCTTTTTATTACTATTGCAGTAAATATGGCTCATTTCCATCACGAAAGATGGGATGGTTCGGGTTATCCTGACAAGCTTAAAGAAAAAGAAATTCCTTTTGAAGCACGGGTAATGGCTATTGCCGATGTATTTGACGCTCTTGTAAGCCGCCGCTGCTATAAGGATGCTTTTTCTTATGATGACGCTTTTAATATTATTACTGAATCTCTGGGAACTCATTTTGATCCGGAACTAGGAAAAATCTTCATTATGTGCCGCCCGGATCTTGAAGAGCTTTACAATAATTATTTCAGCAAGACTATTTATAAATAACAAAACCTTCCGCATTTATCGAAAGGTTTCTTTATCGAATAACAAACTTTATTCTGTTATTTCCGGTTTTTTCGGAATTCTGACAGGTTTTGTTTCTGCCGCACTTCTTATATTAAATTCCGGAACATTATTTAATGAAGGAATATAATTTCCTCTGTTTGTTTTTATTCTTCCTTCATTTGAATTAAATCCTTCTCCTTCTGTAACATTATACTGGTCAACTACTCCATCGGCAAAGAAATTTACTCCGGTTTCTATTAAATCAATTGTTCCAGAATCATTACCATAATATCCGGCATTATATAATCCGAAAGACCATGCTGTTGAATAAGCTTCATAAGTTCCTTTTCGAATTGTCTTAATATATCCTTCGTTATAAACTGCCGTTGTATCATTTTCTTTATTTTGTCTGCTGATTCTGAATTCACAACGAATGTTTGAATCAAGCTCATTGATTGTTCCATATTGACCATTTTTCATAACATTATATACACCGATTGTCGAATCTCTATAAATTGTCGAATGTACATAAATATTACATCTTAAAATATCAATTTCACAGTAATTCGTAATTCCCATGTAATTTGAATTGATTTTTATATTTTTACTTGCTCCGCCATTTATTGATAATTTTCCATAATTAATAATAACTGCATCATTACTATATGTCCCATTAAGCTCTGATTCAAAAGAAGAAGAATTGATTATTGTTAAACCTGCATTATTTCCAATATTAAAAATATAACCGGTGCTTGTAATATTATATCCTCTTAAATCAAGTTCTTTCGTATATTTTGTAAGATTAATTCCTTTCGATAAATTAATATTGTTATTTAATTTTGCTTTAGAAAATTTATAGGCTGATAAAAAGTCCTTTAAATCCTGTTCTGTATTAATTCTCAGTACTTCTGTTGTACTATGACCGGAACCTGGTTCTTCTTCAAAATTTCCGGGACCAATATAAATACAGCTTAAAAATACAACCGATGAAATTAAACCTGCGATTATGATTTTAATATGATTTTTCATTTGAAAACTCCTTTCTTTGTTTATCATATACCTTTATAACAATAAAATCTTATATTGAATACACAAAAAATGTAATTCTTATGAAACTCTTATTTTTCTCTTATTTTTAAACTTTTCTTTAAATCCATTAAATGATAAAATAAAATCACAAAACTAACGACCATAAGTTTACAAAGAGGTTTTTATGTCTTCCATCAATATGCAACAAACAGATCCAATTAAATTTTTAGATGAATTCCGCGGGAAAGATTTTAACGGAAAATGGCCTACTCTTCCGGAAATGTTCAATATCACAGTAAAACGATATCCGGACAATAAATGTTTTACAGATTTCGAAGGTCCCGGCGGTTCAAAAAATACACTCACCTATAAAGAAGCACAGAAAAAAATACTGACTCTTGCAAATTTCTTTGCTGCAAACGGTATCAAACATGGAGACAGAATTGCCGTCAGCGGTAAGAACTCTCCTGAATGGACTGTAGTTTATCTTGCTGCTTTATATGCCGGTGCAATCATCACACCTCTTGATTATGCTTTACATGATAAGGAAATAGAAAATCTTTTGAATACCGCCAAACCAAAGTTTTTCTTTGTCGATACAGAAAAATACGAATATTTTACATCTAAAAAATTTTCATTCAAAACATATTCATTAAATCCGGAACAAAAAGAGTCTTATGTTTATTCTTTAAAATCTGATAAAACCGGAAAAATCACTCCGGCAACAGAAGACGAAACAGCTGCAATCCTTTTTACTTCCGGAACAACCGGAACTCCAAAAGGTGTAATGCTTTCTCATAAAAATCTTGTAAGCGATTGTTATATGGCTCAGACAAGAATGAACATTTATTCAACAGATGTTTTCTATGCCTTGCTCCCTATTCATCATGCTTATACAATGCTTGCTGTTTTCATTGAAGCAATTTCTGTCGGTGCTGAACTTGTTTTCGGAAAAAGCATGGCAGTTACACGATTGATGAAAGAATTAAAAGAAGGACAGATAACAATGCTTCTGGGCGTACCGCTCCTTTTCAACAAGCTTCTTTCCGGAATCATGAAAGGAATTAAAGCAAAAGGTCCGGTTGTTTACGGTGTAATTAAAATGATGTTAGGCTTGTCTTACATTGTCAAGAAACTGTTCAAAAAGAATATCGGAAAAACTCTTTTTAAAGCAGTATTAAAACAGGCTAATATATATACACTCAGAATTGCAATCTGCGGAGGCGGTCCTCTGGCTGCAAGTGTATTTAAAATTTACAATGAATTCGGAATTGATTTTGTTCAGGGATACGGTCTTACAGAAACTTCACCTATCATTGCTTTGAATCCGGTTTATGCCTTCAACATAAATAGTGTCGGAATGAATATTGTCGGTGTAGATGTAAAAATCAATGAGCCGGATAAAGACAGAATCGGTGAAATCTGCTGTAAAGGTGAAAACGTTATGCTTGGTTACTATAACATGAGCGAAGAAACCAAAAAATGTTTTACAAGCGACGGATGGTTCAAAACCGGCGATTTAGGATGGATTGACAAAAACGGATACATCATGCTTTCCGGTCGTGCCAAAAACATGATTGTTACTGACGGCGGAAAAAATGTTTATCCTGAAGAAATTGAAAATGCTTTCCAGCTTGAAGATGATTTTGAACAGATTACAATCTCAGGATATCTTCTTGATAAAAAATCAAAAGCAGAAGGAATTGAAGCTCTTGTTTATCCTGCAGACAGCATGCTTACAAAACTTAATGTCTCTCGTACAGATGATAATGCAAAGGAAACAATTCTTTCGGCTTCATCAAAAATCATAGATAAAATAAACAAAACACTGCTGCCATATCAGAGAATTTCAAAAATCACTATTCTTGATAAACCTCTTGAAATGACAACAACTAAAAAAGTAAAACGTGTTTATAACAAATAATTATAAATACAGCAGAGTTTTGTTTCTATGAATAGAAATGTATTTCTTGAAGGAATCCGTGACGGATTACCTATTGGTCTTGGATATTTTGCCGTTTCTTTCTCTCTGGGCATTCTTGCAAGTAAAGCAGGACTTAATGCCATGCAGGGCTTCATTGCAAGTTTTTTCTGCGTTGCCTCAGCTGGTGAAAATGCACTGTTTACATCCATCCTTGAAAAAACAACTTATGCCCAGGTTGCGCTCATCACATTGATTGTTAACGCAAGATATTTTCTGATGAGCTGTGCCCTGAGCCAGAAATTTAATCCGAAGACAAAATTCTTTCACCGTTTTATAATCGGATTTGCGGTTACCGATGAATTATTCGGAATTACAATCGGCAGAAACGGTTACATTAATCCCTGGTATAACTATGGTGCAATTTTTATAGCGATTCCTCTTTGGTCTATAGGAACATCTCTTGGTATTCTGGCAGGCAATATTTTACCTCTCAGAATTGTCAGTGCGCTTTCAGTTGCTCTGTACGGAATGTTTATTGCCATCATCATCCCTCCGGCCAAACAGAATAAAATTATAATGACCGGAATTATCGCTAGTTTTATTTTAAGCTGGTGCTGCTCTGTTCTTCCATACATTAAAAATCTTTCGGGTGGAACAAGAACAATTATTCTTACAGTTTTGATTTCTACAATTCTTGCAGTTATAAAACCGATTCAGGATTTTGAAGGTGATAAGAATGAATAATAACATTTACATCTATATCTTCACCGCTGCTTTTGTTTCATATCTGATAAGAATCCTTCCCTTAACTTTCATCCGTAAACCGATAAACAACAGATTCATAAAATCCTTTTTATATTATGTTCCATACGTTACCCTGGCAGTAATGACTTTTCCTGCGATAATTGAAGCAACACAATCACAAATTTCAGGTATTATTGCACTTGTTACCGGAATCATTCTTTCCTGGTTTAACGCAAAATTATTCCCGGTTGCCTGTGCCTGCTGCATCGTAGTTTTCATAAGCGAATTGTTTTTAATTCATTAATCTTTATCAGACTCATAAACTCAATCAACTTTACTAGTTTTTTACCGATAATCTTTATATGAAAAAGCTTTTTTTCATCCTGATGCTTTTATATCCTCTTTCATCTCTTTTCGGATTAATCATCTACCGCCCGTATAATAATGGTGACATGAATGAAATCCGCTGTTATCTTAAAGTTACAGATGAAAATGATAACGATGTTTTAAAAACAAACTGCAAAGTCTTTTATGCATGGTATGATGAACCGAACGTTTTCTATTCATATAAAAAAACAGTATTTATTGCAGGCGGAATGGCTACACACATTTATTTTACTCCGGGAAAATATAAAATCTCGGTTTATACACCAAAAGATAAACAGAATAACTTTGAATGCAATAATAAAGAGACCTGGACCTCGAATACATTTATTTATGATACAAACAATCCTCTTAAAGTCATTTTCATTACTCCTACTGCTGACGATAACGTGTTTTATAACGGAGGATGGTTCATTTCCTATAAAGCACCAAAATTCTATAAATTCACAAAGCCTGTCATTATCAGTTCCCGCAAAAATGATTAAGAGTAACATATTCATATATAAATATGTTATAATATTATATCCAATATTCTTTTAATAAGGAGTAATAAGAAAAATGATGAAAAAATTTATACTTGTTTCAATGTGTTTTCTTGTAACATTCATTTCGTGTTCAAAAAAAAGCGCATCGGACACTGCTTTTACAAGAAGCAAACAGTTTTCACCAGAAATGAAAGCTAAAGGCCTAAATTCACTGAATGAAGCTACTATGGTTTCTGAAGAATTCGTTATGAATGATTCTGCGACATCTAAAGAAGTACCGGCAGATAAAATTCAGAGAAAACTAATCAAAAACGGATCTGTTGTTCTTGAAATTGAAAGTCTTTCTCAAACAGACCTTAAAATTCAAGAATGGATAAAAACTTATAACGGCTACATAACAAATTCTTCACTTAACACCATGAACAGTTATTATACAGTAAAAATACCAAAGGATTATTTTGAAGATGCAATTAAATCTGTAGGATCTATCGGAAAACTATTAAACAATGATATTTTTACAAATGATGTAACAGAAGAATATTATGATACACAAAGTCATCTGAATACAAAAAGAATCCTTCAAAAAAAATACGAAGATTATCTTTCTAAGGCAAAAGACATAAAAGAACTTCTTCAAATTGAACTTGAACTTAACAAAGTTATATCTGAAATAGAAGCTATGGAAGGCCGGTTAAAACGCCTTGATTCCCTTGTTGATTATTCAACAATAAACATTTCCTGCAATCTTCCTTCTGCAACGACAGAAACCGGAATCATAAAACCTGATGTAAAAAATACTTTCAGATCTCTTGGTTCTGCCATTTTAAGCTTCTTTACAAAGTTAATGTTCTTCATAATCGGATTAATTGTCTTTGGATGTCCGATTGTTGCTTTAATAATTCTGCTTTACTGGCTGCTTTTCGGAAAAGTCGGAGTTATACGAAAAATAATAAAGAAGGCTGTTCCTGAAAAAGAAAACAATACAGAAAAAGCTTAATAAACGTTATAATTAAACAATCACCTGCCGGAAGTAAAAACATCTTTTGTTATACTTCAAACAATGGCAGGTGTTTTAATTTAACCTGTACTTTCAAATCACAACAAACTAACTACCATTTATTAATTTGTTTATCTTCTACCTCATAATATATCTAAATTTACACCATATATAGCGTTAATTTATATATTCTTGATAAATATAATAAACATATTATGATGAATCTTTTTAATTAACGAACGATTGTTAGTTAACTTTTAACAATTGTGGAAAACCCTGTTGATATGTGGATTAATTTTATGTTTCACGTGAAACAAATTTAAAACAAAACTCTTTATAATATTTTTACACTCCAACAATTATCAGAAAATTTCAACCAGTTTAAAAACACACTTCCCATGTTTCACGTGAAACATAGATAAACAATAATATACCGAATTTCATAAAAAACATAGTTTCACGTGAAACATTTATGTCAGGTTTTATTAATACATTCCTTTCTCAAGCTGTTGTTTCACGTGAAACATAGATATCCACATTGTGTATAAATTGTGGATAACTTACTGTCTGGTAATAAAAAAAGCTGACCGAACAAATCGATCAGCTTCTGCCTGATGTTATATATATGTTTACCCCTAAACTATTTTATAATAGCCGTTTCCCTTTATGTTTTTATTATTATTTAAATATATTTATTTGTCAACTTAAAAACGACTATTTTTAACAAAAAAAACAAATATTTTTATATTTTTCCAGAAATTCGGATTTAATTACCGTTTCTATGCTTTCTAAGGGTGTTATAATCTTGTAATTCCTTGTATTATAAAGAATTACAAGATTAATTGTCATCTTTGTCTTCTATTTTATCAATTCCAACAAGAAAATCAGGTTCTGTTATCTTTACAATAGTTACACCTGATGCTCCCTGTCCCTGTTCTTTAATATCTGTTGCTTTAAATCTTAGGGTCTTGCCCTGGCTTGTCATACAAACAAGTTCATCTTTTTCACGGACATTCAAAGCGCCGATAATTTCTCCTTTTGCTTCTGTATTTCCAAAAATCCTTTGTCCTCCGGTTCCACGACCATGTGCAGAATACAAATCAAAAGATATCCGTTTTCCATATCCTTTTTCCGTAAGAAGAATCATGCTTGCATCTGCCTCGACTTTTACTGCAGCCGCAATTTCATCTCCTTCAGAAAGCTTCATTCCTTTAATACCGCAGCTTGCTCGTCCCATAGAACGAACTGCATCATCTTTTATTCTAAGAGCTTTACCGCGTCTTGAAATGAGCATGATGTCTGAATCACCGGTTGTAGGAATTGCACTGATGAGCTTATCGTTATCGTTCAATTTAATTCCGATAATACCGCGTGTCTTTGCATTCTGGAATTCTGTAGAACGAACCTTTTTTACAACACCGTTGGCTGTTGTCATGAACAGATAAAGTTCATCGGAGAATTCTTTAAGAGAAACAATTGTCGTAATTTCTTCATCAGGACCAACCTGCAAAAGACCTTTTATATGAGCGCCTCGACTTGCTTTTTCACTTTCCGGGATTTCATGAATTTTAATCCAATATGCTTTTCCGATGTTTGTTATAAATAACAGATGTTCCTTCGTAGAACCGATGAACAGCTGATTGATATAATCATCTTCAATCAAAGTAGTGCTGTTGCTTCCTGTTCCACCTCTACCCTGTTTTTTATATTTTGCTGCAGAAACACGTTTGATATAACCAAGTCGAGAAATCATAACAACCATGTCTTCATCCTTAATCATATCTTCAACGTTAATCTGTTCAACTTCATCGTGCACAATTTCAGTACGTCTTTCATCACCATATTTTTCTGCAAGCTCATTTGTTTCATTTTTAATAATCTGAAGAATCTTTTCTCTATGATCGAGTAAATCCTGAAGATAATCGATCCATGCCTGAAGCTCTTTTATTTCTTTCTGAAGATCTTCAATCTGCAGATGAGTAAGTCTCTTGAGCTGCATATCAACGATTGCCTGTGCCTGCTCATCATCAAAATTAAATCTCTGTTCAAGCTTAAGCTTTGCATCCTCTGTATCACGGCTCGCTTTAATGATAGCAATTACTTCATCAATATTATTAATTGCCGTAATGAGCGCTTCAAGAATATGCATTCTATGTTTTGCAACTTTCAAATCATAAATCGTTCGTCTGATTATGACTTCTTCCCTATGATTTACAAAATGCATTATAAGCTGCTTTAAAGTAAGAACTTCCGGTTTTAAATAAGTCTGTGGAAGCTGAAGCTCCGGCTCGTTATATCTTAAAGAACCTTCTTTAACCTGAGGAACAAGAGCAAGATTTATTACACCGAAATTTGACTGAAGCTCTGTTTTAGAAAAAAGCTGATTTAATACAAGCTTCGTAATTGCACCCTTTTTTAAATCAACAACAAGGCGCATTCCTGTTCTGTCAGAAGATTCATCATTTGCGTTTGTTACACCATCAATCTGTTTATCGCGGACAAGCTCTTTAATTTTTCTGATGATATTTGTTGTATTTACACCATAAGGCACTTCGGTAAAAACAATCGATTCACGGCCATGCTTATCTGTTTCAATTATGAATTTCGAACGGATTGTTACTTTTCCACGGCCAGTTGTATATGCTTTTTTAATTCCGCTTGTTCCATAAATAATACCGCCGGTCGGAAAATCAGGTCCCTTGATAAAGTGCATCAGTTCTTCTATCGAAATATCCTTGTTATCGATATATGCACCGATAGCGCCTGCTACTTCTTTTAAATTATGAGTAGGCATGTTTGTTGCCATTCCGACAGCAATACCGGTTGTTCCGTTACAAAGTAAGAATGGAAATTTTGCAGGAAGCACACCAGGTTCATCACAGGTATCATCAAAGTTGCGTACCATATCAACTGTATTCTTGTTGATATCGGTTGTCATTTCCTCTGTAATTTTTGACATTTTTGCTTCGGTATATCGGTAAGCAGCCGGAGGATCACCTGCAATAGTACCAAAGTTTCCCTGAGGAGTTACAGTTGTATATCGCTGGGCAAAATCCTGTCCAAGACGTACTAAGGCATCGTAAACAGAAGCATCACCATGCGGATGATAATGTCCAAGAACTTCACCAACAATAGTTGCACATTTTTTTGTTTTACCGCCGCTCGCAAGATGAAGGGTATCCATTGCATACATAATTCTTCGATGAACAGGCTTTAATCCGTCACGAACATCCGGTAAAGCACGCTGTACAATAACAGACATTGAGTAGTCAATATATGCCTGTTTAACTTCATCTTCAATCGGGATTTTAATGATAGTTCCGCCCTCGGCAGTTTTTATTTCTTCCATTCTTTTATCCTTTAAAACTAAAGAGTGTTAGTTTATTAAATATCAAGATTAGCGTAGCTTGAATTTTCTTCAATGAAATTACGACGAGGTTCTACTTCTTCACCCATACATACACTGAAAATCTGATCGGCTTTTATTGCATCCGGAATTATTACTACGCGCATCTTTCGGTGTGCAGGATCCATTGTTGTTTCCCAGAGCTGCTTGCCGTCCATTTCACCAAGACCTTTGTATCGCTGAACATCGGCTTTATCACGCTGTTCACCAAGTGCTTCAAGGGCGGCATCTCTTTCGGCATCGCTGTAACAATAAACAGGTTCTTTTTTACCAAGCTGAACCTTAAATAAAGGAGGCATTGCAAGATAAACATATCCATTTTCGATAATCTGCGGCATATATCTGAAAAAGAAAGTAAGAAGCAATGTGCGGATATGTGAACCGTCAACATCGGCATCGGCCATTATGATAATTTTGTGATAACGAAGCTTGTCTATATTAAAATCCTTTCCAAAGCCTGCCCCCAGTGTTGCGATTACCGGTTCAAGCTTATCGTTGTTCATTACCTTTTCCGGACGAACCTTTTCTACATTGAGCATCTTTCCCCAAAGAGGAAGAATTGCCTGCGTTTTAGGATCACGGCCTTTTTTTGCAGAACCACCAGCAGAATCTCCTTCGACAATATATACTTCACAGAGCTCAGGATTTTTCATTGAACAGTCAGACAATTTTTCCGGTAAACCAAAGCCGTCGCTCATTGTCTTTTTACGCATATTGTCTTTTGCCTTACGGGCTGCAATACGTGCTTTTGCTTCATCGATAGCTTTTTTCAGAATTGCTTCGAGAGTTGCAGGATTCTGTTCAAAATATATTGTGAGTTTTTCTTTTACAATCTGATCTACAATTGTTCGGACTTCTGTATTTCCAAGCTTTTCCTTTGTCTGACCTTCAAATTCAGGTTCCGGGACCTTCATAGAAATTACTGCTGTAAGACCGCTGCTTAAATCTTCATAAGTTAGCTTTTCATCCTTATCAAAACTTTTCTTAAGCTTTTCATTTGCTTCAAAAAATTTATTAAGTACAAAACGAACGGCACTCCTGAAACCTTCAAGATGCGTACCACCGTCGCGTGTATTGATATCATTTACAAATGTGCGCACGTTTTCTGAATATCCGGAATTATAGTGCATGGAAATTTCGGTAACAACATCATCACGTTCTTCTTTAATGTAAATCGGCTCTGCAGGAACAACAGCTTTTCCTTCATCAATTTCTTTTACAAATTCATTAATTCCGCCTTCAAACTTCAATATTTCTTCTTTTGGATTTTCAAGTCGTTCATCGCGGAAAATAATAACAATTCCGCTGTTCAAAAATGCCAGTTCACGAAGACGGTCACGAAGAACATCATAATCATAAGTTGTAGTTTCTGTAAAAATTGTTTTGTCAGCTTTCCATCGGATTGTTGTACCGTGTTCTGTTTCCGGAATATCGCCGATTATTTCTACTTTTGTTTTTGGAACACCACGTTCATATTTCTGCTGATAAACATGTCCGTTGAGCTTTACGGTTGCTTCCATCCAGTCAGAAAGAGCATTTACACAGGAAACACCGACACCATGCAATCCGCCCGAAACTTTATATGAACCTTTGTCAAATTTACCGCCGGCATGAAGTCGGGTCAAAACCAATTCAAGGGCACTGATTTTTTCGGTAGGGTGAATATCAACAGGAATACCACGTCCATTATCTACAACGCGTACAATATCATCACGTTCAAGGGCAACTGTAATGGTGTCACAATAACCAGCCATTGCTTCATCTATAGAATTATCTACTGTTTCATAAACAAGATGATGAAGTCCACGTGGACCTGTAGAACCAATATACATACCAGGACGTTTGCGGACAGCTTCAAGTCCTTTTAAAACCTGGATATTACTTGCTCCGTAATTATCAGCCATTATTATACCCTTATAAAAATATAGTTATTGTACCTTAAAAATGACAGAAATTCAACGTTGATTATTGTAAAAATCTCTTGAAGAATTCGTATGGTTAAGTGATAATAAATCCATGAGTAATCAAAATTTAGATGATGGAAAAGAAATCCTGCAGCATGCAATGAATTTACTCAAAGAAGAGTATATTTCAAAAAAGAACGAAAATGAATTTCAAATATGGTTTAATATGAAATATGTAGAAAGTGCAGATAATACTATTACTGTTTCTGTACCGAGTTCTTTTATGCAGCAGATGATTACAAAAAAAGGATATTTTGAAATTGTCGAGAATAAGATAAAAGAATTTACAGGTTCATCCTTTAAAATAAAATCTATCGTTGTAAATGAAGAAATTTCTGATTCTAAAACAAAAGAAACAAATCAACCGGAAATAAAGCAGCCTGAAGAAAAAAAAGAAATTAAAACAAAGAAAAAAACTCTTTTACAGGAAAAATTTACGTTTGAAACCTTTGTTCCCGGTGATAATTCAAATTATGCCTATAATGCGGCTCTTGCAGTATCTAAAAATCCTGGAAATAAATATAATCCTATTCTTTTTTACGGAGGCTCAGGACTTGGTAAAACACATCTTATGCAGGCTATAGGAAATTATATTTATCAGAACAGCAGCGAAAAGCTTAAAATCTGTTATATTTCTGCAGAAGATTTTGCAAATGAGTTTACTACATCTCTTTCAAACAAAAATCCGAACAGTTTTAAGAACAAATACCGTAATCTTGATGTACTTTTACTTGATGACATCCACTTTTTCCAGAATAAAACAGGTATTCAGGAAGAATTATTCTATACCTTCAATGCCCTTCATGATAAAGGCGCTCAGATGGTTTTTACCTGTGACCGTCCTATTCGTGAAATCAAAAATATGACAGAACGTCTTGTAAGCAGGCTTTCTAATGGTTTATGCATTGATTTAACTCCTCCAAATTATGAAACACGTATTGCAATTATAAAGAAAAAGGTTGAACTTGAAGGAAAAACCCTTGATTCAGAAATAATTGATTACATAGCAAAAAATGTTGAAACAAACGTACGTGATCTTGAATCGGCAATACAGCGAGTTTTCGGCTATGCAGAGCTTGTAAATAAAAATCCGACAATTGAAGTTGTAAAAGATCAGCTTAAGGATTTATTTACTTCAAATGTTTCAGAAAATATCTCGCTTGATATAATCCAGAAGGTTATTGCAGAAAATTACAATATTTCTGTTTCAGATCTTAAAGGTAAAAAACGAGACCGGAAATATGCTTTTCCACGACAGATTGCCATTTATATCAGCCGTGAACTTACAGAAATTTCATATACAGAACTTGGAATTGAAATCGGTGGAAAAGATCATTCAACTGTCATGCATGCATATAATAAAATTGCAGAAGAAATTAAAACAGATCCTTCTCTGGAAGCTAAAATTCAATTATTTATAAAAGAAATAAAAGAATATAAAAAATAAAGTTAATTAAATGTGTATAAATGATAAAAAAAAGTGGATAATTTATTAATTATTGAGTAAAATGTGTATATGTGTATTAAATGTTATTTATATTAAATTACATATGCACTATTTAAAATCATATATAATAAAGAGATAGATGAGTTTTCCACAGAATTCACATCCCTTATTATTATGATTATTAAATTTATAAATTTATATAATTATATAAAGTGTAATAAAATTGTATTAAAAGGAGCTTAAAAAATGAAATTTACTTTTGATAAAGATGCAATGATTAAAGAAATCGCTATTGCACAGGAAATTATTACTAATAAAAGTCCTATTTCAATCCTTTCAAATATCTTAGTTATTGCAGAAAATAACTCATTGACTATTAAAGCAACAGATTCAACAGTTAAATTTACAACTACAATTCCTGTAGATATTCAGGAAGAGGGACGAACAACTATTTTCTGTGATAAATTTATGAGTATTCTTACTTCTTTACCTTCCGGTGATGTAGAATTCATTCAGAATGATATTGAAGTTACAATAAAACCTATATCTAAGCGATTTACTGCAAAATTAAAGAGTCAGGCCGGCGATAAATTCCCTGAAATGGGAACTTCAGAAAATATTTCTTTCTTTGAAGTACCATCAAAAGACTTTAAAGAGATGATAAAGCAGACAATTTTTGCAGTTTCATATGATAATAACCGTTATTTTATGACTGGAGTTTATCTTGTAAAAGATAATGATATTTTTACGATGGTTGCAACAGATGGACGTCGTCTTTCATGTGTAAATAAACAGGGTCTTTCAGTTCCAGATTTTCAGCCGGCTATAGTTCCTACAAAAATTTTATCATGTATCCTTAAAAATGCACCTGATGAAGGAAATATTCAGCTTGCAATTGTTGAAAAATCAATCTTCATTAAATACGGAAATGTTGAATTTTCATCTTCATTGATTGATGGTCAATTCCCTAACTATCAGAATGTTATTCCAAAGGGACTTTCAATGTCTTTTCAGGTAAATAAAGCAGATCTGGATGCTGCATTAAAAAGAACAACAATCATGGTTGATAAGAAATTAAGCAGAATTATATTTAAAATTACACCGGGCGAGCTTAAATTAATATCTCCTGAATCAGATAACGGTTCTGCAGATGAAATTATTCCTTGTCGTTATGATGGTCAGGAAATTACAATGGGATTGAATTTTGTCTACATAACAGAACCTTTACGTGTAATTGATACAGAAAACGTAATATTTGATTTTAATATAAATGGAGATGAAACAAATATTACAAAAGCTGTAATTATGCATGGAGATGCAGCAGGTGATTACATTCATGTAATTATGCCTATGAATTTCTAAAATAATTCCCGGTTTTTTTATGCCGTTTTTGTATCAGACATTTTATAATTTCCGGAATCTCAAAAATGATACGATAGATTTATCGAAAAAAGAAATTTTTCTTGTCGGCGAAAACGGTCAGGGAAAAAGCAATATTCTTGAATCGCTTTATTATTCAGCATACGGCATATCTTTTCGAACTCATACAGATTCGCAGATAATAAAAAACGGTGAAAAAAATTTTAGTTTGAATGCTTTATTTAATCTGGAAGGTGACGGTACACAGAAAATTTCAATTATTTATGAAAATAATAAAAAAAAGATAGAAAAAAACGGAAAAAAATTAAATGATAGAAAAGAATTAATAAACACCATTCCTTGTATACTTTTCAGTCATTCCGATATGCATTTTGCAACAGGAGAACCGGAATATCGGCGTTTTTTTATAGATCAGTCGTTAACCTTATATGATTCGTTATATATTGATGATCTTCGAAATTATAAAAAGGTTTTAAAAAGCCGTAATTTAATTTTAAAAAATCATGAATACGATATGCTTGAAATTTACGATAAACAGCTCGTGGATTTAGGATTAATCATCCAGAAAAAAAGAAAAAACATTATTTTTTCATTTAATCAGATATTTTCAAGTCTTTTTGAAGAAGTTACAGGCATTGAAGGGGTAAATATTTCGTATCATTCGTCGTGGAAAGAAAAGGAAGAGGAAAATAAAAAAATTTTTCCTGCTTCGCAGGAAATTTTTAATACTTTACTTTCTCAAAGAGAAAAAGAAAAAGAAATGGAAACAACAATTTCCGGCCCACACCGGGATCGCATTGATTTTGTTAAAGATCACAAATTTTTTATTCCAACCGCATCTACTGGTCAGTGCCGTCTGATTTCTTTAATTCTTCGTGTAGCGCAAGCTGTATTTTATACCCGCGCTACAAATTTAAAACCTGTAATTCTTATGGATGATGTACTTCTTGAGCTGGATCCTTCAAAAAGAACAAAAATAACGGCACATTTACCGGATTATGATCAGCTTATATGTACTTTTTTACCCGGAGAACCTTATGAACACTATATGCACGATACTACAAAAGTGTATAAAATAGAGCAGGGAGCCTGGTATGAATGAAAGAATAATTTCCTGTTCAGATATGATTTTAAAAGCGGCAAATATTTCCACATCTCCTGCTAATGAATTGCCGGATGTCTGGAAAAACACTGTCTCGAAAATTAAAACAAGCCGTGATGAGGATAAATTACGAAGAATGCCGATTGGAGAAAGGCTTGCCGGAAATACCCGCGTAATAGATTTGAAAAACGGGATATTATTAATTGAAACTGATCATTCCGGCTGGATACAATATTTGAAAATGTATCAGAAATTCATTATCACGGGAATAAACAGGGCTCTTCCGGATTTGAAAATTACAAATTTTGCTTTCAGAATTGCCGGAAGTAATGTAAATCTCAGTAATAACTATAATGATCTTGTAAAAAAAGAAAAGGAAAAATTTGAACAGAAAACTCTCGAAAATGATAAAATTCTGAATGCAAATATACAGAAAAAAGACGAAGATTCATCAAAATCGCTGCCGCCTGAGCTTCTTGAAAAATTTGAGAACATGAGAAGAAGTCTATTGACCGAAAACAATAATAAATGATATATTTTATTACTATTCTATGCATGACCCCCATTGTGGGATAAAGGAGTAAGTACCATGAAACGTACATATCAACCAAGCAAAGTTAAAAGAAATAGAAAATTTGGTTTCAGAGCTCGTATGGCTACTAAGGGTGGACGTAAAGTTTTAGCCAGAAGAAGAGCAAAGGGAAGAGCAAAATTAACTGTTTCAGACGAACACAAGAAATACTAATTTTCAGGGATGGAAACAGACTTGTTAAAAACAGGATTTTTTAAACGGGAAGAACGAATAAAAAATCCTGCTGATTTTAAGAAACTGTTTAAAGAGGGGAAAAAGATAAGTATTCCCGGAGCAAAATTATTTTTTTTGGAAAATAATCTGGGAATGAATCGCGCAGGTTTTCCTTTGATTCGTGGCTACGGTAACGCGGTCAAAAGGAACTTATCTAAAAGATACAGCCGAGAAGTCTATCGTTTACTAAAATCACATTTGAACACCGGATATGATATGTTATTTCTAATTTATCCAGGCAATGATTCGTTCAGCTCGCGATGTGATCAAATTCGTTTACTTTGTCAAAAGGCAAACTTAATAAAGAGGCAGGATTGATTAAATTAATCAATTGGTTAAAGAAATTTGCAGTAAAATTTCTTTGTCTTTTAATACGCTTTTATCAAATTTGTATTTCTCCATTGTTTCCCGGTAAATGCAGATATACACCAACCTGTTCTGCATATGCACTGGAAGCAATAAAAAAATATGGACCGGGTAAAGGCCTTTATCTGTCAATTAAACGAATTTTAAGATGTAATCCATATCACAAGGGCGGCTATGATCCTGTTCCGTAAAAAAAAAATTAACTAGGAGTAATAATCATGGAAAAAAATACAGTACTTGCTATAGTTTTTTCAACAATTTTGATTATTGGATGGGCTGTTTTGATGCCGTTGGTTCAGAATAAAAATAAAGTTAATGTTGAATCACCGGAAGTTGCAAAGGCAATTGAACAGACTGCAGAAAAAACAACAGAAGCAGAAGTTTCTGAAAATCTGTCTGATAATGCAGAAGCAGAAGAAGAGGAAGAACCGGAAATTGTTCTTACAGAGCAGTTTAATACAATCACAACAAAACATGCAGAAATTAAATTTACTTCAAAAGGTGGAGATATCTTAAGCTATAAATTAATCAATCATAAAGATATTGATACAAAAGATGGAGTTCAGATTTCTGATTGTGTTATAGATGCAAACAGAACATGTGCTTTAAACTTTGGTTCGGCCGCAGATTCTATTGATAACACAATTTACAGTGTTGAAACAGAAGGAAATACAAATACCGAAACACAGAAAATCATTTTTACCGGAACAAAGAAAATTAACGGTAAAAAATATTTTGTAAGAAAAGAATATACCATCGTAAATGATGAATATATGTTCAAGCTTGATGTTAAAATTCATACAGATGCAAATGGTTTAAATGTCAATGGAGCCGCTTATACTTTAAGAACTTCTCCACAGATTGGCCCAAGATATAATCCTAAGAGCGACAGATATGAAAACAGACAGTTTCTTCCATTCAATGGTAAAAAAGTTAAACGAATTATTCTCGGTAAAAATCAGTTTAACAGATGGGAAAAAGAATTTGTCTGGGGCGCAACAGCAGGTAAATATTTTGAAGAGATTATAATTCCAACAGATACATCAATTATCGGTAACGTTTATTATTCATCGAAAATTGAAAAAGACGATTATGCAAATGCACAGGCATTCTTTGAAAGAAGAAGCTTTACCGGTTCAGATATAAATGATTCATATTATTGTTATTTTGGCCCAAGAAACGAAAAAGAATTAAAAATTTATAATACTGCTGACAAGAACTATTTCAAGTTATCGGGCAACAGACTTTCAGAAAGCCTGCAGTCTTCGGGTTGGCTCAGCTGGCTTGAAGCAATCTTAAAATGGTGTCTTGAAATGCTTCATAAAATAATTCCTAACTGGGGAATTTGTATTATAATTCTTACAATTATCCTTAAATTAATTATGTTCCCGCTTTCTAAAAAACAGTCTCTTGGAACTTTGAAAATGCAGCAGCTTCAGCCTAAAATGCAGGCTTTACAGAAAAAATATGCAAATGATCAGCAGAGACTTCAGCAGGAAATGTCAAAGCTTTATCAGGAAGCAGGTTATAATCCGGCAAGCGGATGTTTACCGATTTTGTTTCAGTTCCTGATTTTATTTGCAATGTTTAATCTGTTTAATAACTATTTTGATTTCCGTGGCAGTGAATTTATTCCAGGTTGGATATCGGATTTGTCAAAGGGAGACAGTGTTTATAAATTTAAGAAATCAATTGGTCTTTTTGGTGAAAATTTAAGACTTTTACCAATTATTTATGTTGGAACTCAGATTTTATCATCAAAAATAACACAGATGCAGGGTATGTCAACCGCACAGAACAAGAAATCAACTCAAATGCTTATGATGTACGGTTTACCATTAATGTTCTTCTTTATGTTCTATAACGCACCTTCTGGATTGTTGTTGTTCTGGCTCACAAGTAACATTCTTGCAATCGTACAGCAGGTAATAATTAACAAGATGATGAAAAAGAAGAGAGAAGAATTAGGACAGACACAGCCTGTTATAGCAAAAGGAAAAAATAAGAGGTAATAGATATGACTTATGAATTTGAAGGTAAAACAGAAAAAGAAGCCATTGAACTGGCAGCAAATGAATTGAATCTTGAAAGAGATCAGTTTGATGTAGAAATTCTTGAAACACAGAAAAATTCTCTTTTCAAAAAAGGATATGTAAAAATCCGAGTTCATACACTTGATGATGACAGATCTTTTGGAAGAGAAAACCGCAGTTATGAAGAAAAACACACAAGAATCCTTGCAGATCCTTTACCACAAGGTGAATTTGAACAGAAGCTTCTTGAATTCATTACAAATCTTATTGAAAAAATGGGATATGATGTAAAGGTAGAAATTTCATACCGCGAAGATAAAAAGCTTGGAATTAAACTCGAATCATCAAATTCTTCAATTCTTATTGGAAGAAAAGGAAAGAATCTTGATGCAATCCAGCTGCTTGCAAATATTTACGCAGGACGTCTTGGTCATGAAGAAGTGCGTGTAATTCTTGATACAGAAAACTATAGAATTCGTCGTGAAGAATCACTTGTAAGGCTTGCTTATACAACAGCCGATAAAGTTCGTTCTTCAAAGAATTCAATTCTTCTTGAACCGATGAATCCTTTTGAAAGAAGATTAATTCATACAACTTTAAATGATATTCCGGATGTTGAAACCAAAAGCGAAGGTGATGGTTTATATAAACAGGTAAGGGTTTTATATAAAGGAATTCGTTAAGAGGTAATTGAATGATCAGAGTTTTAAGAAAAATCATTTTTTGTGGTGTGTTTGCAGCTTGTGCGTTAAACATTTATGGTCAGGCAAAGCTTGAAAATTATGTAAACGCTGCAACTGCACAGGAATTACGACAAAACGGTTCAATCAAGAAAATCCACGATGATGGAGATGATATTTTAAAAATTGTTCCGAAATCTGATTATACATCTAAGATCAATTCGTACAGGGTTGCAAAAGGTGAAAAGAATTTTCCGTTTGTGTATGAAAGTCTTTATTACATGAAAAAAGATTTTCTTTTGAAAGCAAGTAATTCTTCTAAAAAAGACATCACAATAGATGATATTTCAAGAATTTTCAGATCTGTTTCTAAAATGACGGGAATGACATATTATTCTACTACCAGAAAAAAGGATCTTGTGCTGTATAAAAAAGCATTTACAATTGCAGGACCTGACAGTAAAGAACCGGTAGCAGATAAAACAAATGGCAGTGCAGACGGAAAAGTTTTGTATTGTCTTCAGGATGATGCAAGTTTTGGTGAATGCCGCTATAAATTGAATTATCATCAGCAGGATAATATGCTTCTTGCTGTTTTTACAAGCATTGATAATCTTGGAATTGGTCCTATAACTGGTATTGAAGCAGGAAACATGAGAATCATCTGTTTTGTAATAAACTGTGATGACGGACTTCTCCTTTATCTTGCGACAGATGCAAACTGTAAAAAGGTTCCTGGAATTAAAAAACAGGTAACAGATTCAATGTCTACAAGAATTGATGCAGTTTATAAATGGTTCTTAAAACAGTTTTAATGAGGTATTTAAATGAACATTAAAAAAATAATTTTCGGATTGTTCGTAACAATTTCTGTTATTTCAGGTGTTGCATGCAGTCCCAGGAGTAAAGCAATGAAAGCAATTGAAGGAAAAGATGGATTGTATGCAGTTTTTACAACAAACAGAGGTGAAATTGCAGTAAAACTGTATTACAAGGAAACACCACTTACAGTAACGAATTTCGTAGGACTGGCAGAAGGTACTCTTGATGCAACAAAAGGTAAGAAATTTTACAATGGATTGAAATTTCATCGTGTAATAAGCGTTGCAAACGGTGACGGACAGGATTTTATGATTCAGGGCGGATGTCCACGTGGAAATGGAACAGGAGATCCCGGATATAAATTTCCGGATGAATTTAAAGATAATTTAATTTTCGATAAGCCTGGTTTACTTGCAATGGCAAATTCAGGACCGGGAACAAATGGAAGTCAATTTTTCATTACAATTGTTCCTACAGAATGGTTGAACGGTAAACATACAATTTTTGGTGAAGTTGTTTACGGTCAGGAAATCGTTAATACAACAAAAACTAATGATGTAATTAAAGCTGTTCAGATTGTAAGAAACGGTGAAGAAGCAAAAAATTTCAGTGCAAATCAGGCAGATTTTGACAGATATCTTGATGAAGTATTGAGAGAAGAAAAAGAAGCAGCCGCTAGAGCAGAAGAAGAAGCAAATAGAATGCTCGAAAAACTTACAGAAGGTTGTAAAAAGTCTAATTCCGGAGTTTTCTATAAGATTGTGAAAGCAGGAAAAGGAAATAAAATCGGAAAAGGAAAACATGTAACTTGTGAATATCAGGGATATTTACCAGATGGACGTGTTTTCGATGCATCTCAGGCTTTCCATCCTCAGGGACATGAGGCCATTGATTTTGATGCAGGAGCAGGACAGATGATTCCTGGTTTTGATGAGATGGTTCAGGACATGATGGTTGGTGAAACAAGAACAATGATTATTCCGCCACAGCTTGCATATGGTGCAAATGGAATTCCTGGCGTTATTCCGGGTAATTCTTATATTTGCTTTGATGTTACAGTTGTAAATGCAGAATAATTATATAAATTACAATAAATAAAGAGAGGAAAAAAAATGAAATCGGGATTTAAAAAATTTTTGATATCATTATTTTTAACAGCTGGTTGTATCTTCTGTATGTTTGCTGCAGGAGCAGATAAAATTAAGGAAACACCGATATCATGGATGTCTTCTATCAAACGTGGAACCTTATCTAATGGTATGCAGTATTACATCCTTAAAAACAGTCAGCCTGAAAACAGAATTTCCTTGAGACTTGCGGTAAAAGCAGGTTCTGCAATGGAAGATGAAGATCAGAAGGGTGTAGCACATTTTGTTGAACACATGTGTTTTAACGGAACAAAGAATTTCGAGAAGAATTCAATTATCGATTATTTTGAATCTATCGGAATGGCTTTTGGACCGGAAGTAAACGCTTATACAAGCTTTGAAGAAACTGTATATATGCTTGAAATTCCTGCTGATAATCCGGATATAATTGCAAAGAGCTTTCAGGTTTTAAAGGAATGGGCAAATGAAGTTTCTTTTGATCAGATAGAACTTGATAAAGAAAGAAAAGTTATAAACGAAGAATGGCGTATCGGGACAGGTTTAAATGGACGTTATTCAAACAGTCTTGTGGAATTTCTTTATAGAGATTCACAGTTTGCAAAACGACTTCCAATCGGTGATATGAAAATCATTAATTCTGTTTCAAGACAACGTGTCGTTGATTTTTATAAAAAATGGTATAGACCGGAATTTATGGCAATTATTGCAGTTGGAGATATAGATCCGGCCGTTCTTGAAAAAGCAATAAAAGAATCTGTTGGAACAATTCCTGCTTCGGACAAAACGGTTTCTCTTCCGAACTATATTGTTCCGTCAAATACAGCAAAAAAAGTAAAATTCTTCAAAGACAAGGAAATGCCTTACGATCAGATTGGTATTTTTGTAAGGGATGAAACCTATAAACCTCTTACAAATGAAAGACAGATGTATGAAATGCATGTCCTTAATCTTTTCAGTCAGATTTTTAATCAGAGACTTTCAGAAATTACAAACAGTGTTGATTCTCCATGGCTTGGAGCAAGTGTTCAGAATTTGAATGAAACACGTAAAGAATGCTTTAAATTTGCTTCAATTGTTCCAAAAACAGGAAAAGATGTAGAATCAATTAAAAAAATGATTGATGAACTGGAACGCTTCATGGTGTTTGGTGCAACAGATGAAGAAATAGCTCGTTTTAAGAAAGCAAACCTCGATAATGCAGATCATTCGGTAAAGAATAAAGACAAAAAGGAATCTTCTAACTGGGCTTCATCAATTGTATGGGCATATTTGAATAACGCTCCTGTTTACGGATTTGAAAAAGACGCTGCTTATACTAAAAAATACATCAAGCAGATTACAAACGAAGATTTAAAAGATGTTGCAAAAAAGATGTTCAAAAGCCGTGGAGAAAGTCTTTTCCTTGCAGCTCCTGTAAATTCAACAGTTGTTCCTTCTGAAAAGCAACTTCTTGATGTATGGAGCAATTATGAAAGTGCTGAAATTCTTGAATATAAAGAAAATAACCCTGTTACAACTCTCATGGATAAACCGTCTTCAAAAGGAAAGGTTGTAACTTCTGTTAAAAATACAAAGCTTGGTACAATAGAATATACCTTTGATAACGGAATAAAATTAATTACTAAGAAAACAAAGAATGTTAAAAATTCGTTGAGTATCAATGCCTTAAGTAATAACGGAACAAGTTATATTTCTGATAAAGACTATCCTTCTTCTCAGTTTATATTCAATTATGCACTTCTTTCTGGTCTTGGTGATGTAAATTATACTCAGTTACAGAAGATACTTACAGATAAACAGATTTCTATAAATTCAAATCTTTCATTTACTTCAAATTCTATAACAGCATCATCAACTAAAAAAGATGTTGAATATGCTCTTCAGTGCATAAATCTTATGTTTACAAAGCCTCGTTTTACAGACGAAGGTTGGAAAATCCTTATGGATACAGTAAATCAGATTGCACAGGGACATGGTTCAAAGGTTAATGATGTATTTACAGATAAAGTACGAGAGCTTCTTTTCGGAAACAGTATACGATTTGCTCCATTAGATTTGAATTATGTCAAAAAACTTGTTCAGGCTACTGCAGAAAAAATCTATCGTCAGATTTACAAAGATCCTTCTGATTATACATTTATTGTAGTAGGCGATTTTGATGAAAAATCATTTGTAGATTTATTTGCATCATATCTTGGATCACTTATAACAGAAAGAAATCCTAAAGAAAGAAAATATATTCCTGCAGGATTTAAAGGCAAAAAAGAAGCAACCGTAAAAAAAGGAACAGAAAAACAGGGACTTCTTGATATCTGTTTTTATGGAACAACAGAAACAGAAGATCCTTACACAGAAGATAATAATATTTATGCGGCAACACAGCTTCTGAACATTCTTTTACGTGAAATTATTCGTGAAGACATGGGTGGATCTTATAGTGTAGGATTAACTCATGCTATGCGTGGTGTAAATCCTTATGATTATATTATTGAAATTTATACAAGCTGTGATCCTTTAAGAGGACGTGAAATTAAAAATGCGGCACTGGCAGAAATTGAACGCCTTAAAAAGGAACTTACAACACCGGAAAATATTCAGAAGATAAAAGAAGCCTATATCCGTACACGTGAAACAAATTTAAAGAACAACTCATGGATTATGGATGTTTTGTGTGGATTTTATTTTTATAAAGATTGTCCTGAAGATCTTTTCCAGAAAGATGATTTCATTGAATTAATAACTGCAGAAAATATTCAGAAAACAATCATCAAATATTGTAATACAAACAATATGTCGACAGTTTATCTTGTTCCAGAAAAATAAAAAAACTGTTGAAAAAAACGAAAGGGTTGTCCACCGGAAATTATTTATTGTGGACAACCCTTTTTAGTTTTAAATGGGATGTTATAAGAATTATTCTTCGGGCCAGAAAAGATCGTTCAGTTTAAGATCGAGTGCTTTACAGATAGCAATGCAAAGATTGATTGTCGGATTATAATCTCCTTTTTCTATTGCATTTATTGTCTGACGGCTTACTTCGACCAGTTTTGCAAGATCATTCTGTGAAAGATCCTTTAGTGCTCTTGCAGATTTTAATTTGAGGTTTTTCATACGTTAAAGCCTCCTTTTATTTTTCTTCCTGTTTTTCGAGTTTTTTATTTCTGGTTGTTTTTATTCCAAGAAGAATCATAAGAATTATGATGTAAACAGCAAGAATAAGGCTCACGCAGGCAAAATCGAGTACACCGTCGTGATAAATGCCTTCATCTGCTGTAAGACGGATAAAACTTAATATATTAAGTACAGTTGCAACTGCCATTACTCCAAGCCATCGCTTCGGATTTTCTTTAAGAGAGAAGTATGCATCGTTCCAGACCTGAATGTAAACAGCAATAATAAGACCTGTAATTAGAATTGTAAACTGAATGAGTGAATTGTTTACAAGTACAGATTTATAAAATTCACTGATATACAGATATGCTGTTTCAAGCAGAATTGTAACATAAAATCCTATAGTATAAGATTTTCCGCGGATAAGCTTCTGGCGTTCATCATAGTCTGGACCAGAATTTTTACGTAAAATTTTTCTGATCAGTAAAACGACAACAGCACAAAGAATACCGCATCCCAATCCGATAAACCAGGGTGTTGAATAGTTATTCATAGTTAATCCTCCTTAACTTTATGTAAAATATATACGACATTTTGTATATTGTCAAGTATATTTTACAAAATATTTTATTTTTCTTACATTAAGAAAAAAGATTTCATTTCCGATAAAAAAATATGACTAAGAATAAAAATACAACAAACAAAACAAAGAAATTTAATATAAATAAAAAATATATAACAATTATCGCCTGTTCCTTTTCAGCGGTTGTTCTGATTATAATCCTTCTTATATCGTTTACTTTAAAAAATAAAGATAGCCGCGTACATATTGCTTTTTACGGAATTGAAAATGAATATGTTGAACAGATAGAAAAATTATTTTACAGTCAGGTTTCAGATAAGAATAACAAAAAATATATTGTAACTATCCTTGAAAACGGACCTGTAAATTATAAAAATCTTTCCAAAAAATATGATCTTGTTTTTGCCTGGAAAGGAGAGGTTACCAGTAATCTTGAAAATTCTGCGAAAGATATACCTTCAAAACTTCTGGATTCAGTTCCTGAAACGATGAAAAACAAAAAAATTCTTCCGCTCCTTATAGATAACTGTGAACTGGCATATTCAAAAAAGACTGCGATTAAATTTGGCGGGGAATTACCTTTGAATTTACACGATTTTGAAGAATATCTGGCAAAAACGAAGGATACGGTTATAACTCCTTTTGTCTGTGAAGGAGCAGATGATAAAATTCTTACATCGCTTGTTGTAAATCTTATTGAAAAAACAGGAGGAATTTCTGCTTACGAGGATTTTATTGAAAGCTTGCACAGGGGGACAGACCTCGCTGTTCTTCTAGACCAGAAACTTGGTAAAAATTCAATAACTCTCAGGCAGGTTTTGATGACTCTTGCTGAATGGAATAGAAAAGGTCTTCTTTTTAACGGCTGGTATAACATTAAACAGAATGATTTAAAATTTTTTGTCGAAGAATATCAGACTTCTGTATTTTTTACATATTTGAGCAGGCATCGAAAAAAGGCCTGGAATGTTATGAATGAATATGAAGCATATCTTCTTCCACCGGCAGATGGAATAACAGAAACAGGAATTATAGCGCCGACAATCTGTGTAATGCTTTTTACAAAAAATAAAAATGCAAAAATCATACTTGATGAACTTTTTACAAAAAGGGCTCAGGAAATTTTATCTGACGGAACAAAGCTTGCACCTGTTTATTTAAGGGCAAGAGCGTATGATAAACAGTCAGAAGATGTCCGTTTCTGGGCAGCAGGAAGCCTGTGCGGAGCTTTACCTGATGTTTATAATGCAGCATTTCAGACAAATCCTGAAAAATTTGCAGAATTTGCCCAAAAAATAAGAATTTTGTTGCAAATTCTTTAAACTAGTATTAAATTATTATGGGCTTTGGGGGAAAAGCAGGTATTTTATATTCTGCTTGTAATACCAGAGCTTTTTTTATGTAAAAATATCTATCTTCAAAAAATCCAATATAAAGTTTTCACAAAGTATTATGATTTTTCGCTTGTTCAAGAATTTGGTATTTTTTACCGATGATGTAATTTGAGATATTATAAAAATTTGTATTTATATAAGTAGTTTGTAAGTTTTTTATTGTAAAATTTTTTTATTGTATTTCAGGAGTAGATTATGAAAAAAATACAAACTAAACTTGCTCTGGCAGTATTACTTGTATGGAGTTTTTCATTTATTTTTTCACTTTTTTCTTCATGTGAAGTAGGACTTGGAGCTTCCGTAGATACAGAAGCACCGGAAATTACCATAGAAAATCCACCGGTTGGAGCTGTAATCCGTGATGTTTTTGCTCTTTCTGGTCACTGGAACGATGATGGAGCAATTTCGGGCATCTCTGTAACTCTTAAACGAACAGACGGAAAGGGAAAATCCGTTGAAATTTCAGGAAGCGACATCCAATGGAAAAAAGCACAATCCGGTGAAGATCAGGGAACCTGGCGTGCACTTATTGATTATGATGCTAAAAATCTTAAAGATGGTTCATATCAGGCGATTGTCGCCATTAAAGATATGAGCAGTCACAAAATCACGCAGAGTACAACATTTACTATAGATAATACTCCGCCGCTGATGATTCTTTCTCGTCCGGCAACAAAAGCATCTTCTGATATTTTTGATTCTTATGGCCGTACAATTACACTTGAAGGTAAAGCAGCAGATGACAACGAAGTAAGCCTCATTGAAGTTAAAGTATATAAAGATGAAGAATGTACAGAAGAACTTTCAACAGTTGAATTAAAGAATGTACCGCTTACTATTGAACAGTATGTTGCAGAATATGTAGATGTAAGTGCAGACTGCGCATATAACGATATTTATGGGACAGAAGATCATTTAAGCGATGGATCTGCACAAAGATACTGTAAGATGAATATTTATGATGGTGCACAGCGTTATCCTGCAGACGGAAGTGAACAGACAGAAGATGATTTAAAAGGAAACTGTACACAATCTTATTATTTGAATTCAGAAATAGAAAGTGCTTTACAGAATAATGAAATAACTAAAATAACAGATTTCTATCATATTCTTAACAAAACTTATGAATCAAAAAATGATTCTGCCGTTCAAGAAATTGAAAACATTTTTGAACAGAAAAAAGTCACAAAGAGTAAATTTTCAATTAATCCGAACAATAATCCTAAATTTGTCGTAACATCAAGAAATGCCTGGGATCCGGAAAAATATACTTCTCTTGATGATGTAGATTTTCAGCTTACTGCAGGAAATAGTTATCTTGAAGTAGAAATAACACCGGGTCTCGATAAAAAAGAGATTATTAAAGATTCTGTCGGTGTAAATCTTCTTTTATGTGATAAATTCGGTAATATTGATAATTCTGCAGAACCTGTTGTTTTGATTGCACCAGGAGCAGCAAATCATGCGGTACAGGCAGAAATTGTTCAGTCAGGAAGCACATATAAATACAAGACAAAACAAAGAATTGAAAAAAACAGTTATAATGTAAATACAGGAAAATATTATTTAGTTCAGGTAACAGGATATGACTCGCAGGGTGAAATAAATGGAAAAATCGTTTGTGATAAGGATTATGCATTTAAACTTGTCGATAACGGAGAAATAATTGAGCTTTATGGACAGGGTGTTCCTGAATATATTTCGACAAAACAGGAGTCGTGGATCGGTTCTCATGCATCCATAAACGCAATTCTTTCCTGGAAAGGTGGAGAAGCACCATATAAATTATGCCGTGAAGGAAAAACAGGAGCTGTAGCAAATGTAAGTTCAGCAACAAATGTCGGTGGTGAATTAAAATGGACTTATACGGAAAGCTTTACTTATTCTCAGCTTAAAGCTCTTGCTCCTGCTGGCAAAGAATTCCCGGAAACTTTGAATTATTACATTCAGAAAAATGATAATGAAGACAGAATTTCTACAACTGCAACAATTAATCTTAAGTATGATGGAAATGATCCTTATATCGATGATAAAAACATTATCTTCCAGGATATTACAGATTCTGAAAATCCGAAAAATGCAGTTGTACGAGGCAGTGGAAATAATTTAACTTATTACATACGAAACAAAACTGGTTCAAAATTTAAAATCAGCGGAATTGCAACTGATGATACAGGAATTGAAAATGTTGTTTTATCTGCAGCCGGAAATACATATACAGCAGAAAGCAGCAGATTTGATTTTTCATCAATAACTTTCCCTGTAAATCTTACGGGTCTTGTTTCTGGAACTATTACAGCAACAGATAAAGCAGGAAATAAAAGTGTTCATAATTTAAATTTTATCATAGATAATACTCCACCGACAGGAAATCATGCGGTTGATGCGAGCAGCAAGGATCTTTATGTTAGAATCGGTGAAAACCCGAACGATGATATTACAGAATCGAATTCCTTATGGGATGATGATTTAGATAAAGATGTCGGCGGTAAATACGGAAACGGAACTTTCGGAAGTACAACATCCATCCAGATCCGCGGTAATTTTACAGATGAAGGAAGTGGACTTGCAAAAATCTATTATAAGGTTTTCGAAACGGAACAGCTTTATACAAACGAAACGGCACTTGAAGAATTAAAGCAGGATGTTATCGATAATCATACCGGAATAATAACTCCGCTTTCTAATCCTGAAACAAGACGCGTTTTCTATAATGTAAACGAATTGAAAAACAATCAGGGACAGTCTTATTCACCAAAACGCGCAGATGATCCGTTCGGCGGTACACAATTTACATCTGATTTGAACAGCAAGGGATATTTCAAGTTCTGGAAAGAAATACAGACAAATTATAAAGATTCAATTTCCGGATTAAAGGAAGGAAGCAATTATCTTGTTCTTGTAGCAGAAGATAATGTCGGTAATACGGCAGTTGATTATGCTATGGTTAATTACAATGGAGAAAATACAAAATTCATCAATTATTCATTGAACGTAGACCAGACTCCACCTTCAGAAATAAAAGCAAGAAATGCACAGGGAAATATTTTCACCGGAATTATTTACACAAACGGAACAGATGTACCGTCACTCTGGGGTACTGTTTCTGATAAATCTTCATCGACAAATTCAACGGCAGGTCTCAAATCGCTTGTTATAACGAGAGATGGAGAAAATACTGTTGTAAATGCAAATTTAAGGGATGTAAGAAAAACAGGAGCCAATGCAGATCCCGCATCTGTAATAGCGCTTGCAAATGCAGATCCATCATTAAAAGTATGGGAAGCAGATATAAGCACGCTTCTTCCATCTGAAAGTAAAACAGTATCTCTTACTGCAATAGCAACAGATTCTGCGGGTTCAACAGGAAATTCAACTTCATGTGTAATTGCTACAATAACTGTAGACAAAACTGAACCGCAGATTGTAATAGATGCTGAATCGCCGTCAGATGCAGATTCTTCGGATAATATAGTTCAGGTAAACGGAATCATATCTCTTATGGGAACTGCAGAAGATGAAAACGGTGTAGATTCTGTAAAAGGACTTTATTACAAAACATATACAGATTCTGTTCCACAAAAACCGGCAACTAACACATTAATACCGGACAACGGAACTTACGACGGATGGAAAAAAGTTTCAGCTTCTTCTTCAGGAACATCAAACTGGAAATTTACAAATATTGTTACAAACAAGCTTGATGGTACAACTGCGATTGCAGATAAAACAAAGGTATGTTTTACAGTAGCAATAAAAGACAGGGCAGGAAATATCGGCTATTCAAACGTAAAATCTGTCGTTGTAGATCAGGATACGGACAGACCGGTAATCAGATTCTCTACAATGTCACTTGCTTCTATGTCTTCTTCAAATCTTGTATGGTTGAACAGCGGTGATTTGACCGGAACAATAACCGACGATGATGGTGCAATTGATTATGTAAAGATTATCGCAAAAGACAACAGCCTTGCTTCTGTTCCATCAGAAAGTGAATGGAATGCAGCGGCTAATAAATATGCAAACGGTATCTGGTCATACAGATTTGATTCAGATGGTCCTAAAAAATTATATTTCCGCGTAAAAGAAGCAGATAAAGACGGAAGGACAGGAAAAATTTTTACTTCAAATGTAAGCAGTACGACTTATGCTTCTTATGGACCTAAAATTCTCGATTCAAACTCTGTAAAATTCGGATATATCGATGCAGGAAGTACAGAAGATGATATCATCTATCTTAAGGTAGATACACAGGCTCCTGTTCTTGAAAAGCTTTATTATAGTACATCTAATGTTTTATGGGATAATCCTGCAACAAATGCTAATTTAGTATGGAAAGAAGCAGATACAAGTATTATTCCGGATAAATTCGGTGGTACAAATAAATATCTTTTCATAAAATACAGGGCTTATGATACAAACGGCATCGATTCCATAACTCCAAAATTTGGCGGAACAGATGTTATTGAAGGAAAAACTGTTGAAATATCACAGGCAGGACAGGAAAACAGACGTGAATTTATTTCATGCTTTAATATTGAAAACATTGAATCAGGTCTTACAAAGCTTGAAATAAACATTAAGGATAAAGCAGCCGCAAATATTGAAGATGCAACTGGTGAAATCAAAAATTATGAAGCGATTGTAGATAATACTGAACCTGAAATTTCAATCTCCAATTATACAAGCGGACAACAGGTTTATGGTTCATCTGCAGTAACTTTACGAGGTTCTACATCTGACAGTAATACAATTACAAAGGTTGAATTTGCGCTTAATAAGATTGCTGATGCAGTACCGGTGAACGGCTGGCAGGATATTACAGATGAATCAAACATCACTTATACAAGTAAGCTTGGCTGGCAGATTGTATTTGATGATAAGATAACAGAACCGGATTCTTCAAGTTATCATTCAAATCTTCTTAAAAAAGCATTGTTTGATCTTTATAACGTTCAGGAAAGTGCTCAGCCGACTTACGATACTATTCAGAAAGTATACGTATGGCTTCGTGCAACAGATGAACTTGGAAACTGCGGAACAACAACACAGTCATTCTACTTTAATGTAATACCAAACGGGGACAGACCTCTCGTAGAAATTACATATCCTTCTGATGAAGCAAGTGTCGGTGGTACAATCCGAATTACAGGATCTACAGAAATACAGGATGTTTCTGCAAGCGTAGAAAATGTATATATTCAGATTGATCCGTCTTATGATGGTTCTACCTTTAATGAAAATTGGGCTTCAGAATTAAAGACACTTATGAATGAAAAGAGTGTTGTTTCTTATCAGATTAAGGAAGATATTGGCGGAATCATCGGTAAAGGTATTCCATCTCAGGGTAATTCAAAATTGAACTGGTTCCTGAACATTAATGGAAATCGTGAATTTAATGGAAAAGTAGACAATGAAAACAGAAAAATAGCAATAAGAGCCTATGCAATAAGCTCGACAGGTAAAATAACTTGTTCGGATATTGTTCAATGTGAAATTGATCCGGATGCACCAACTTTTGGTCAGACAAATGAACTTAGATTTGTTCAGTACAGCGATGCAGGACTTACAGTTGAATCTGCAAGCCGTTCTTTCCAGGATGGTGTTTATCTTAAGGGACAGTGGTATCTTGTTGGTTCTACGGAAGATGACAGCGGTATACGACAGATTACAGTTGACGGAACGAATATTGTCTGGACAACAGGAGCCGATGAGCATGTTGTAGATAATGGTTCGGGATGGGCTGTTGCAATTCCTGGTCCAAATAAATATAAGAATTACAATTTCAAGATTCCGGTAGGAAATACAACCCCGGATCAATTTGGAAAAATAAACTATGAAATTATAGTTACCGATGGATCAGAATCTCAAATACAGAATTCACAACCATTTACTGTTTACTATGATAATAAGGCTCCTGAATTTGAAGCAGAATCCGGAAACGGAAAAACACTTGAAGTAAACGGAAGAATCTATCAGTCTAACGGTTCATATACTGTTCGCGGATTTTATGAAGAACCAAGTAACGGCGGAAACAATCAGAGTGGATTTAAACGTATTGCAATGTTTTTTACTCGGGAAAGAATCAACAATGGAACAAAAGAGCTTTATCTTCTTGATTCAATGATTGACGGCGGAAACAATGGAACCGAAAACTTCATTAAGCTTGGTACGGTAAATAACAGTGGAGTTGTAACTTATACAAATGCAAATTTCTCTAAAAAAGACGGATTATACTGGTACAGGACAACAGCATCCATCGATAACAATGAACTTACAATAAGCGAAAATGCACTTTTCACAAATAAAACAATCAGAGCCGGTGGAATCTGTATGGTAGATAACGTAATGTACAGAATTGTTTCCATCAATGGTAATAAAGTAACACTTGATAATTCTGACGGTAGTGTTTCGGATTCAACAGGAAAATATGTATATTTTGCTTATGCTCAGATAATCGATAATCTTTCTCAGGAAAGCGGAAAGACAGTTGTTTATTCTTCAAGCGATATAATTACTAATGGTGACGGCGACTGTATGGTAGAAGGTGTTCAGTTCTCCGGTGGACAGTATTTGTGGAATGCAAGTCTGGATTCTTCAAATATGCTTGACGGTAATGTAAAGATGAGCTTTGTCGCTTATGATGCAGCCGGAAACTATACAGAACGTTCAATAGATCAGAAGGTTTCAAACAACGCTCCTCGAATTGCAGGCGTTCGTTTTGGAACAGATACAAACCTTGATAATAATATAAGTGATTTTGAAACTGTTACAAGATATGATGGAGTCTTTACGAATGTTGTGAACGTAAAGGATGGAAAAACATATAACGGACAGGATGAAAACGGCGAATGGATAACAGAATATACAATTCCGGAAACAGTAACCGTTAAAGGAGCCCTGAAAGTCTGTCCTATGATTGTCGGCGGTAATACAGGATTAGGCTGGCAGTATGCTTACAGAAATAAATCTAAGCAGAACAAGACAACGACTGTAACTGAATATGGAGGGGTCGGACATTCTAATGATGGTTCCGTTCGAACATCAGATCTTACGGTAAACATAACACTTAAAGACTTCCTCAATATCAACATTGATGAAGGTACACAGGATCTTAAGTTCATCATCTGGGATAAAACTGATGGTTCAACCTTAGGTAATGCATCATCTGGAAGTGCAAAAGCAGAAATTACATTACCGGTAAATATCATCATTTCTGACAGCTCAGCACCGACTGCAGTTGTAAATCCGTTCTTCTGGAAAAATGCAGAAGAAAATTCAGTATATCTTAATAATCCGAAGAATGGACATATCGAGCTTGAAGATGAACTTCCATCAGGCTTTACTACTGGAGGAAGCGGCGTTAATGACCGTGACGCCAAAGTTTCCGGTAAAATTACATTTGTCGGTGAAGCAACAGACAATGTAATTGTACAGATATTGAAAGCAAAAATTCCAGGTTATAACAGCGGAAATGAATTTGTAATTGCCCAGAGAGATTCATCTGCAATCGGCTGGACATCTGCACATCTTTATTATAAGAATGCTGAAGGTACGGTTTTGAGCAATGCTTCTCTTGATGATTCAGACTGGGTATTCGAGCTTCTTGATAATGAATACGATGAAAACGGAAAGAATATCGTAACATTCAAATTCCATTTTAATACGGAAAAGATTGGTTCAAAGGCTGCGACAAATGTTTCCATTCAGTTTACAGCGGTAGACAAGGGTTCTCCTGCCTTACAGAATGGAAATGTAACTTATGCAAACGCAAAAGCTTCAACACCGGGAACCGTATCTACAAAAACAGGAGCTCTTACAGGATGCTATAAAGTGGATGTTGTTCCATATATCACTTCTGTAACTACAAATCTTTCTTCTCTGAAGAAAAACAATCCTAGTGTTTATGCAAGAACTGCAAAAGGACATTATGGAGTGAATGTAAGTGAAGTATTGAACATAGAAGGCTTTAATGTAAGCGGCGGAACACTCAGATTTACAAAAGCCTCTGGAACTGTAGATGCAGCATATAACGCAAATGCAGGCGGAACAGGAGTCGGCGGATATAAAATTCCTGCTACAGCTAAATCCGGTAATCTTAGTGTAATTGTAAACAGTGTAGAATCTTTGAATAATAGAAACGCGAACGATGCAAAGGGTTCTTATACAGGTACAGTAAATCTCGCATTAAATCCAACCGGTAAAAAAGAAATTTACGAAAATTACTACAACCGTCAGCCGAACGGAGATAACAATAATATTCTTACAGATGATGTTGTTCTCGATATATGGCAGTTCAAGGATGCAGGTATTTCCCAGACTTCCGGATATATTACAGAACCGATTATGAAGGTAAATCCAAAGAATGGTATCTTAAACTTCGGATTCAACTCAGGTCCTGCAAACTATTGTATGGCAAATGGACAGAGTACATCATATACAACATGGGTCGGTAACTATGCGCGCTTCTCAACATGTGGATTTACTGTAGATGAAAACGGAAATACTCACGGAATAACAGTTGGTTTGGATACTAACCCTGGAAATAGCGGTAGTGCCGGTCGTATGACATATCTTACAAACTTATGGGGACAAGGCCAATTAGACACAAATGGCAATTATGATGGTAAAAATGAATCCAGAATAGATGATATAGGTGCGCCGACAGGAACTTATAATGGAGTTACATTCAATGGTTATGTATTCATTGAAGACAGATTTGCTTCTCCTTCTCTTACAACAGCAGTGCACGGAAATGATACTTATGTATTTATTGCATATTATGATGATCTTAATGGTGAAATTCGATTTAAATGGGGAAATGTAAGTTCTGCGACTATTGATACAACATTGACATATAAATATAACAATCAGAATCGTATAAATGGAGATGTTGAAGGCGGTAATCGCGGATATTCATTTAATCAATTTGCTGACCAGACTCTGTATTTAAAAGCAGATGGAACTAATTATGTTGGAATAATAGATCATGTTGCATTTGATTCCAATAAAAAACCAGAATATTTCAGTTCTATAGCAACTTCAAGTACAACTGCAAAATCTGGAAATTATGTTTCAATAGATTTAATAAAAGGATCTGGAATAGCTGACGATGTAATCGTTGCAACCTGGTATGATGCTTCAAATAACAGCTGGTATTACAGCTATAAAAAATCACCTTGTAACGATAACGACATGGGAGTAAATCCTTCTGTAACTCCGACAGATGGTGACTGGAGAAAACCTGTTCTTCTTGCTTCTGAGGCGGGAGAAAACTGTCAGATTGCAGTTGATAAGGCCGGTGGTATTCATATTGCTTCTTATGATGGAAGCAATGCAGATTTACTGTATGCTTATCTTTCAAGTTATGATGATTCAACACCACAGGTTGTTACGGTTGACGCTTATGCCTTTACAGGAACAAACATAAGGCTTGATACGGCAGTTTCTGATGATGGAAATTATATAATTCCATATATTGGTTACTATATGAGCTCTACTCAAAAACCTAAGATGGCATATCTTCCTGGAGTTATTTCTTTAAGTGCTACAAAGGCAGTAAGAGAGGCAGTAACAATTGTTTCAGGAACAGATGAAACAGAAGCTGTTACAGGTTTGTGGGAAACAGCAATAATTCCTTCTTTAAGTCGTTTTGCAGATAATTATGCATACAGTTATGTTAACATTGGTTTGTGGAAGGATGCTTCTACGGGAAAAGCAAAACTGATGACAGGAACTGATACTGCTTATTCAAATCAGTCGGGACTTGGAAAGACCAACACTTCCAAGACATATGGTAACGGTACAGCAAATCCGGTTCTTGCTTATGCAACCCGTGTTGGAACCCGCGGACATCTTGAAACGGCACAGATGAAATAAAAAAAAAGATAATTGTAAACGGCAGTCAGAATAACATCCGGCTGCCGTTTTTTTTAATGTCTGTACCAGTTTAATTTTGCATCAAAATAGAATTCGCCGTCAGAAGCATCATTTAATTCGGGATTATAAAGCCATCGGTAGCCGAAACCAAAGGTCTGTCTTCCGTTAACGAAATTTAATCCAAAACCAAAAAGAAAATTCGGATCCATTGTAAAATTCCAGAAGGTTTTATTATCAGGAGTAGAATAATTGACTGTGTTTGTCCCGTAAGAAAACAGTTTTTCGGTAAAGAATTTTAAATCGAGAATGGCGAAAAGACGCGGAAAATTCAATTCTATAACAGGAATCAGCCGTCCAGGGTAAGAACAATCAAGAACATTGTTTAAAAGATTTGCACGGCTCGTCGGCAACTGCGTATCGTAAGGAAAATCTGTATAACGTGTACGTATTCCTGCAAGAACATTCCAGGTATTGTTTCCGAATTTATAGTTTGCTTCACCTTCAAAGCCTGCGTAGAATTTATTGTAATCAGAAAAACCGACGGCCAGGGCGGTAAAATCATAGTTATGGAAATAATATTCAAAAGCATGAGAAGAGCCTGCGTATTCTAATCCTGCTTGTAAAAACACCTGATTTGTAAACGGGAGGGATGAATTCATTGCAATTGCATTTTCATCAGTTCTTATAAAATGAAATTCTGCAGAAGTAAGAATACTTAAATCATTAAATGAAAAAGAATCCTGATTTTTTATTACGGGGATTGTAAATCCGGTTTTAGCGATTGTAGTTTCCGTAAAAAGCTTACCGACTGCCGTATCATTTACGTTAAGAGTTCTGTCAATCCAGAAATCTAAAGAATAAATTCCTATAGGGATGATATTGTCGAAGTTAAACGAGAGATTATTGATTTTAGGATAATAAAGAAAATCATAAAGGAAAAAGCCCATCGATTCTTGAATTTTAGGGAATTGTCCGAAAACCGCATAACCGAAACCGAAGGCATCCTTTGAACCGGGAACATCTGTTGCTCCGAAAAGAGGAAAATAAATTAACGGTTGAGGAATCGGAAAATACAGCGTTTCTTTCGAAAGAGAAGTCTGAGGTTCTTGTAGAAATTCCAGGCGAACAGTTCTTTTTGTGTATTCTTTTGCGTTATTTTTTGATGAGTTTTTTGTAATTGTATATGGTTCAAAAGCTTTAAAATCTTCCTGTAAATCACCGAATTTCATTATCTGACCAGGTTTAGACGGACCTTCAAAGGATGCAGGTTTTCCCCATTCAGATAACGGTTTGATTTTTATTACAAAACCTGTTGAAGCAAACGAGCCGTAAAGAATACCGCGATCTGTAGTCCGTCCCCATAAAACTCCAATCGGATCAGAAAGCTTTGGTAATGAAACATATCTGTTATTCTGTAAAGATGCCTCGTATAACTCAAGTCGTCCGCGGACATTGTTCGAAAAAACAAGCGAACCGTCGGAGTTCCACGAAGGATATGAAGGATCTGAAATGTCACCTTCACCATTGGCAGCAACTACGTATTTTTTATTGTCTGATTTTAAATCATAAAAAGCAACCTTTGCTCGTTTTCCGGTTATTACCAGAAAAGCAACCTTTGAACCATCCTTGTTTACGCAGGGCTGAATATAACTTTCATCGGGACTTTCAAGAATCGGTTTTACATCACCGGTTTGTGTATCAATCTGAACCAGACGATATTGAAATCCTTTCTGTTCAAGGGCAACAAGAGTTTTTCCATCGGCACTAACGGACGGTTCGATATAAGAACCATTTTTTGTGAGTTTCTGGAGCTTTGTTTCCTTTGTCCATTTATAAACAGTATATTTTATCTGTTTTCCGGGCATTTTGTTTTCCTGTTTTATTGCCATTGATGCATAAACTGTACCGTTCAAATCGGCGGTTACCGAAAGAGTGTCTGCAAAGCTGCCGGTAAAAAGGACTGTTTCGTTGACAGTAGAATTATTTACATCATATTCTTTGATAGTATCTAAGTGAACAGATCCGGGATATTTGCTGGGATTATAATAAACAACAGAAGAAGTCTTTTTCTTATCATTTTTTAAAGTGATGAAAGAACCATCGTTAAAAATCACTGCAGGCTTGAAATAATCAGAGCTTACAGTTCTGGGAGAGATGATTTTTCCTTCCGGGATTTTTCGTTCTTCGTTGTATCTTTTGGCAAGTGCGATTCTGGCATCTGTATATATTTCATAAGGATAGTATCCTGTTATAAATTTAGTTGCCTCATCAAATGAAAGATTATGAAGTATAAGATTACGCTGAATATCGGCCAGTGCCTGGATACCCCAGCGATCGGCAATGCTTCGGAAAATAATATATCCCATTACATAAATCTGACCATACGGAGGTTCTTCTTCTTTTCCAATATCTGAAAAAGAGATAAAGGCATTGTCTAAAGTCGGAGCCTTGAAATAAAGTTCAAAATATGGGCTTCGTCCTCTTCCGCCGTCTGTTAATTCAGTTTCGAGAACAGTTGTAAGACCTTCAAGAGCCCAGTTTGGAATGGATGTTAAATCATAACTTCTTATTGCTTCTCCAAAAAGTCTGTAAGGGAGAGTTTTCATGTCTTCAAAAGTGAAATTTGCAATATGAATAAGCTCATGAGTAAAAAATAATTTGCTCCAGTCTTCACGGAATCCGAAATCCGGTTTACATACAGGAGTTTCAAACATCATTATTTCCGGAGGTGCAGAATAAGTATAGGCATTAACTGTGTTTGTACGACCGGTGATATATACAGTAGTTTTATTCTGAGGTCTAGAATAAATTTCTGCTATTTTGTCCCATGCTTCGTCAGCAAAGGATGCGTATTTTTCTGCCATATAACGCATTGCAGCTTCATAGACAAAAGTAAAATGAGTTGTTTCGGCTTTTTTCCATCCAGTGAATTTTGAGTTAATACTATCCTGAGCAAAAATAATATTGTTTAAAGATAATAATATTACAGAGAAAAGACAGAGAATTTTTTTCATAGAATTATTTTCCTAATGCGATAGATTTTTCACAGGCTGCAGTTACAGCATCGATTACTGCATTTCTGAAACCATTTTTTTCAAGGGCTGCAACCCCTTCAATTGTTGTCCCAGCAGGAGAGCAGACCATATCTTTAAGGACAGCAGGATGTTTTTTGCTTTCCAGAACCATTCCGGCAGAGCCATATACAGTCTGAGCAGCATAAGTGTAAGCCTGAGAACGAGGCATTCCGCATCGAACGGCCGCATCTGCCAGCGCTTCTATAAACATGAAAACGAACGCAGGTCCTGAACCACTGACTGCAGTTACACAATCCATAAGTTTTTCTGGAACAACTTCGACTTTTCCTGCAGAACTTAAGATTTCAGTTACAGTATCGGCTTCGGCTTGAGAGATATTTGTATTGTAAGATAAGGCAGTCATTGCCTGACCAATCTGAGCACAGACATTCGGCATCATACGTATAAAACGAGTCTTTGGAGAGAATTTTTCAAGCTTTTCTATTTTTACTCCAGCCGCCATCGAAATAACAACTGCATCAGTCGGGATTTTATCTGCAATTTCATCAAAAACATCACCAAGAAACTGGGGTTTAACCGCAAGAAAGATATAATCACAGTCAAGAATTTCAAGATTTGATTCAACAAAAACAGCACCAGTCTCTTCGGCAAAAGCTTTTCCCATTTGTGTGTTTTTATCTGTAACCTTAATCTGTTTTACATCATATTTTGTGCAGACAGCACGCATGATTGCTCCGCCCATTGCACCAGTACCGATACATCCGATTTTCATTTTTGGCCTCCGGAAAATTTGTTTAAATAAAAATTCTTTTTACAGTATAATCAAAAAGCGTAATAAAATGAATAGAAAAAAATAATAAAGAGGAATTATGAAAAAAACAGAATATGAAACTTATGCAGTAACGCTTTATTTTGATGAAAACATAAATCAAAAAATTTTAGAGCTTATAAAAGAAATTTATTTAGAAACAGGCAATGATTATATGATAAAAAATTCTGTCCCGCCGCATCTTTCTCTAGGGCTTTTTCATGTAAAGAAAGAAGAAATTGAAATTCTTGAAAAAGTGTTTAAAGAATTTGCAGGATTTTTAAAAAATGAAAAGGAAGAGCTTTTTTTGAATTTTTATGGAGCAGATAATTTTTCTGATAAAGTAATTTTTCTTGGCGTAATTCGTGATGAATTATTAATGAGTTTAAATAAGAAATTACATCAATTGTTTCTGCCTTTTTTTGAAGCGGGAGACAACAGGAATTATCTCCCGGAAAACTGGATGCCACATGTTGCTCTTGCCGTAAAAATGAATGAACAGCAGTTTGAAAAAGGTTTTTCGTATGCAAAAAAAGTATTTTTTCCAAAAACAGCGAAAATTTGTTCAATAACACTTGCAGAATGTAATCCTTATAAGGAAGTTGAGAAAATTGAATTATAAATAAGTTGCGGGTTGAACCTTTTTATTCCACAATAAATAACGTACCAATTGCCTGATCGGTTGTTAATCGGGTAAGTGCATTTTCTTTTTTTCCGTTTGCAAGTAAAAGTTCAATTCCGTATTTTGTTACTTTTTCTGCTGCCTGGATTTTGGTTTCTACGCCGCCGGTGCCGAAGGAGCTTGTTCCGCCGATTTTGATTTTATCGCGTAAATCCTGAATTGAAGAAACTGTTTCTATGAATTCTGCATTTTTGTTTGTCTTTGGATTATCGGTAAAGATTCCGTCTTCATCGCCAAAAAGAATCAGTAAATCTGCGGACCATAAAATTGCCGTAAGGGCAGAAAGATTATCGTTATCACCGATTTTAATTTCATCAAAGCTTACGCTGTCGTTTTCGTTTATGATTGGAATAACGCCTTCATCTACGAGTGTAAAAAGCGTGTTTCTGATATTAAGGCTTCGATGTTCGTTTTCAAAATCATCCTTTGTAAGAAGAAGCTGCCCGATGTGAAGATTCTGCTGTTGGAATGCTTTTCTCCACTGGTGCATTAATTCTACCTGTCCGATTGAACAAAGAGCCTGTCTGTAATGAACATCCTTTTTGCGTGCCCATTCCTTTAATGTTGAAACTCCTGCAACCTGAGCTCCTGAAGAAACAATAATAATCTGCTTTCCCTGATTAATAAGCTCGGAACACTGTGCGGCAAAGTTAGCCATAAATTCTGTATTTTGAGTGCCGTCATTTTTTGAAAGAGTATTGCTTCCGATTTTGATTACAATTTTTCTTGCCTTTTTTAATGATTTTGAAATATTGTTATCCATACTTCTGTTTCTCCAGGGATTTTTCTACTGACTATCATACATTTTTAGGGTATTTTTGTAAATTAATGTGAAAAAAAATCTAAGAAATGATAGAATTAAAGAAACCATAAAAAAGGAGTTTAAAATATGGAAAATCAGATTAAAAAAAGAAATACATTTTCCAACTCTCTGGGATTTGTATTGGCAGCAGCGGGTAGTGCAGTAGGTCTTGGAAATATCTGGCGATTTCCTTATCTTGCAGCAAAAAACGGCGGTGGATTATTCATTTTAATTTACATCGTTTTTGCTTTAACTTTTGGATTTACACTTCTTGTTTCAGAAGTCGCAATCGGAAGAAAAACACAGGAAAGTCCTTTAACTGCCTATAAAAAGATTAATTCTAAATGGGGATTTTTAGGAATCTTCTCTTATGTAGTTCCTTTTATAATTTATCCTTATTATTGTGTAATCGGCGGATGGGTAATTAAATATATGGTTACCTTCATTTCTTTTCAAGGAAAAGCCGCAACAGATCCTGGATTCTTCGGTGGATTTATTTCGGGATACTGGCAGCCGATATTGTTTACAATCATCTTTGCTGCTTTATGTTTTATTGTTGTTTATAAAGGAGTTGAAAAAGGTATTGAAAAAGTTTCAAGAATCCTTATGCCTGTTCTTGCTGTTCTTGTAATTTTTATAAGCCTTTATTCTATCTTCTTAAAGCATACAGATGCAGACGGTATTACACGAACAGGTCTTCAGGGCTGGGCTATTTATTTTAAACCAAGCTTTGAAGGAATAACATTCGGTGGATTCTTGAAAATCTGTCTTGATGCAATAGGTCAGCTTTTCTATTCTCTTTCTATTGCAATGGGAATTATGATTGCTTATGGTTCTTACATGAAGAAAGATGAAAATCTTATTAAATCTGTTAATAAAATTGAAATTTTTGATACAGGAATTGCGCTTCTTGCAGGTTTGATGATTATTCCGGCAGTTTTCGTATTTGTTGGTCCAAGCGGTCTTGAAAAAGCAGGTCCAGGACTTATCTTTAATATTCTTCCTGTTGTTTTTGATTCAATGGGCGTATTTGGTTCTATCATCGGAATCATCTTCTTTGTAACAGTATTGTTTGCCGCTTTGACATCTGCAGTTTCAATTCTTGAAGCAATTGTTTCAAGTATGATGGATAAATACGGATGGAGCAGAAAGAAAGCAACAATCGTTATGGCAGCAGCTGGATTCATTATTTCTGTAATCGTTTGTCTGGGATACAATGTTCTGGTATTCTCTGTTTCATTTGCAACAGTTAAAGGCGGACAGATTCTTGATATCCTTGATTATGTCAGCAATAATTTCCTTATGCCGATTATTGGTATTCTTACCTGTATTCTTATCGGCTGGGTTGCTAAACCAAAATATGTTATTGATGAAGTAAAATTGAACGGTGAAAAATTTGGCCGCGAAAAGCTTTATATCGTGATGATTAAATGGGTTACACCAATTCTTCTGGTATTCCTGTTACTTTCATCATTCGGATTGTTCTAACAGATTTCAGCGGATTTGACCTTCGCCGTCTATAAGATATTTGGTTGTAGTAAGGACCTTTATTCCCATTGGTCCTCTGGCGTGGAGTTTTTGGGTGCTTATTCCAAGCTCTGCGCCAAAACCAAATTCCCCTCCGTCGGTAAAGCGTGTGCTTGCATTAACATAAACGCATGATGCATCTATCATCGACTGGAACAATCTTGTATTTTTTCTGCTCTGTGAAATGATGCTTTCGCTGTGTTTTGTATTATGTGAATTGATGTAATCAATTGCTTCTTCAATGGAATCTACTGTTTTAATGCAGCATTCGTAATCAAGATATTCATTTCCAAAATCTTCTTCTGTTGCAGGAGATGCTTTTTTAAGGAATTTTATTGCTTTTTCATCTGCATGAAGCTTTACCCGGTCATTAAAGGTCTTTTCGAGCATCGGAAGAAATTTTTCTGCAATCTTACTGTGAACTACAATGCATTCTATTGCGTTACAGACACTCGGACGCTGAATTTTTGCGTTTTCTGCAATTTTACAAGCCATTTCCAAATCTGCTGATTCATCTATAAAAAGATGGCATACACCGCTTCCTGTTTCAATTACCGGAACACGTGCATTTTGAACGACATTTGCAATCAGTTTTTTACCGCCGCGTGGAAGACAGACATCTATCATCCCGACTCCATTAAGAATCTGATCTACATCGCTGTGATCGTGCTCATGAACTTCAACAAGTTCTATCGCTTCCGGAACTCCACCCTCTGTATTTTTAAGAGCATCCTTTATAACACGAACAATTTCTTTGTTAGAATTATAAGAAGAAGATGAACCTCGCAGAAGAATTGCATTTCCGCTTTTATATGCAAGACTGAATGCATCTACGGTAACATTCGGTCTGTTTTCATAAATGATTGCTACAACACCAAGAGGAACACGAACCTGACGGATTGTCATACCGTTTGGAGTTTTCCAGCCTGCAACTTCTTCACCAACAGGATCTGTCTGACCGATTACAAGGTAAAGGCTTTCTATAATTCCGTTGATTCGTTTGTCATCGAGCAGTAAGCGGTCTATAATTGATTCTGAGATTCCATTTGAGCGGGCTTTATTAACATCTGTTTTATTAGCGTCTATGATTGATGCACGGTTTTTATCCAGAGCCTGTGCTACTGCCTTGAGAGCTGTATTTTTTTCTGAGGCATTCTGTAAACTAAGCTTCTGACTTGCTGTTCGAAGTGAATCTGTTGTCTTTTTTAAGTTCATAGGAATCTCCATATTGTCATTTGACAATGATAAGGTAAAAAAAAGACCGGAACTTTTTGCTCCGGCCTGTTATGATTTCATCAGTAATTAGCAAGGAAATACATTCCAAGCATCATTGCAACCCGGCATTTTTCTTCTGGCCATTCAGTTTTGGGAGGAAGACTTGAAATATACCACCAGAAAACACCGAATTCCGGATCAATTCGAAGGGTATATTCACAGAATTCAGGATCATCTGTCGGTTGACCAAACATGAGATAAACAGCCTGATTGATGATTTTCAGGAATAAAGAATAATTTGAACTCCAGGTAGTCTTTGTTTTAAGGAGCTCATTAAGCTGATATAAAAGCTGATCCTTTAAGGTAATATCAGATTTTTCTACCCATGTTTTTTGAATAAGTAGTGTAAGATTGTTTTTAAAACTTACAATCAGTTTTGAAACATCTTCACTTTTCATTGTAGAAAATTTTGGTTTGGCTCCAAAAGCAGTTGCAATAATATCTGAATATTTATTGAAATTTTCATTCTTTGATAAAAAATCAGATAAAGCGGAGAGTGTTTTGTTGTCTAAAAATTCTGTAATAAACCCGTCTTGTTTCTTCATAACAGTATTTTACATTTTTTCTGCCCATTTATTCAAGAGAATTTTATTTAAGTTTGTTTAAAGATGGACAGGAAAAATTCTAAGTGGTATTATATAAAGGTGAATCATATATTTGGAGGATTTTAAAAAATGAAAACTGTTGCAGGTATTGATCTTGGAACACAAAGTATGAAAGTAGTTATTTATGACTACGAAAAGAAGGAAATAATTGAAAAAGCATCATGTCCAATGGATTTGATTTCTGAAGCTGATGGAACTCGTGAACAGAAAGCAGAATGGTTCGATAAAGGACTTGAAGTTTGTTTTGGAAAATTAAGCGCTGAAAATAAAAAGACTATTGAAGCAATTGGTGTTTCTGGTCAGCAGCATGGTTTTGTACCGCTTGATAAGGATGGAAAATCTTTGTACAACATCAAGCTCTGGTGTGATACTGCAACAACAAAACAGTGTGAATATATTACAAAAAAAGCAGGCGGTGATAAAAAGGTTGTAAAGTTTCTTGGAAATTTAATGCTCCCGGGATTTACCGCTCCAAAAATCCTGTGGTTAAAGGATAATAAACCAGAGGCATTTGCAAAGCTTTTTTATATCATGCTTCCTCACGATTACCTTAACTGGAAATTAACCGGTGAATATGTAATGGAATATGGTGATGCTTCAGGAACAGCTTTGTTTGATTCAGTAAACCGATGCTGGTCTAAAAAAATCTGCGATATTATTGACGGCGGATTGCTTTCAAAGCTTCCGAAACTCATTGAACCAAGTACACCAGCCGGAAAAGTAAATTCAGAGGCTGCAAAGGCTTATGGAATTCCAGAAGGCATTCCTGTATCTGCAGGTGGTGGAGATAATATGATGGGGGCTGTCGGAACAGGAACTGTAGCTGATGGTTTCCTTACAATGTCTATGGGTACATCTGGAACACTTTACGGATATTCAGATAAGCCTATTTCAGATCCGGAAAATGGTCTTTCGGGATTCTGTTCTTCTACCGGCGGATGGTTACCGCTTTTATGTACAATGAACTGTACTGTTGCAACAGAATTTGTTCGTGGTTTATTTCAGATGGATGTAAAAGAGCTTGATACAGAGGCAGCAAAGGCTCCTTGCGGATCAGAAGGTGTTCTTGTTGTTCCATTCTTTAACGGTGAGCGAACTCCTAATCTTCCAAATGGACGTGCAAGTATTACAGGTCTTACTTCTGCAAATACAAACAGGGCTAATATTGCAAGAGCAAGTCTTGAATCTGCTGTATTTGCAATGCGCGGTGGACTTGAAGCTTTTCGTAAGCTTGGATTTAAACCTCGTGAAATTCGTTTGATTGGTGGTGGTTCAAAATCTCCTATCTGGCGACAGATTGCTGCAGATGTTATGAATTTACCGATACGTGTTCCGGCTCTTGATGAAGCAGCAGCACTTGGCGGTGCAGTTCAGGCCTTGTGGTGTTTGAAAAATCAGTCCGGTAAATGTGATATTGCTCAGCTTTGTGCAGAACACATTACACTTGACACATCAAAGAGTGCAGATCCTGTTCCACAGAATGTTGTCGCTTATGATAAAGCTTATGCAGAATATTCAAAGGTTGTAGATACATTAAGTCCTTTGTACAAATAACAATGTATCTTTAAAAAATTAAAAAGTCTGAATTTATGAATGATTGTAAATTCAGACTTTTTTTATGAAGAATTTATTTTATGAATTCTTCCAGGAATTCTTCGTTTGTAAGACCCATTGTTGTTTTTTCCGGTTTGCCGTTTTTGAAAAGAATCAGAGTGGGAATACTCATAATATCGAATTGAGAGGCCAGGGCTTCCTGTTCATCGACATTAACCTTTCCAATCTTAATTTCCGAATGTTTTTCTGCAAAACTGCTTAAAACAGGAGCAAGCATTTTACACGGACCGCACCACGATGCCCAGAAATCAACCAGAACCGGTTTATCAGATTGTAAAACTTCTTTTTCAAAGTTTTCCGAAGTGATTGTTATTTCTGCCATAACAAGCCTCCTTAAAAAATAATATTCATATATAAAGATAATATATTTTTTAAAAAAGTGTAAATTTATTCAAATTCAATCTGAGTTTTAAGGTTGTTTTCCTTATCAAAAATACAGCAGATGTGTTTTCCTTCGGCGAATGCATATTTACAGATGATTTCTTCACCTTTTTTTACTGCAAGCTTATAGCTGATTCTTAGCTTTTTGAAATTACGTGATTCAAAAACATCTTCAGGCAATGCTTCGAGTGCATAGTCAAGGTATGTAAGATTATGAACGTGATTGTTAAAATCAATATCAAGGCGTCGGATAGAAACAGGAGTTTCTCTTGAAAATGATTCGGGAACAATAAGCTTAGGTAATTTTGTATCTTCGTAAGTATGTTTATCTTCAGGTTGATATTTATCGATTAATTCCTGAGTAAGTTTGCATGGCCTGTTTGTATTAAGATTCAGAAGAATCCATTTTGTTGTTCCTTTTACAGAAAGAGAATCGTTACAGTACATTTCAAAATCTCTGGTACAGATAAAAGGATGATTAACAGGTTCAGACCAGGTTCTTGCAAGGATTTTATCACCGTATTTAGGATATGTAATTACATCAATGAGCCAGTCAGTCAAAACCCAGGCAATTCCATTGTTTGAGCCATCAAGAATTCCATCTCCGACAGTATCGGAATGTCTGCTTCCTGAATTTTCAAGAATTTTGAGTATGGAACCAAGTTTCATGTCATAATTTTTTTTATAATCTTCCAGAACCGGCTGATAATTGAAATCTACTATCATTTTAAAATCTCCTTTTCGGATTTAAAATGACAAAATTTGTTTATTTTGTCAATCTGTCAAAAGCAGGTTTCGGTTTTCCTTCATTGTCGAATAAAAGACAGCAGTCAGTTCTACCGGGTGCAGGGAATCCGTTTTTCCAGCTGAATCTATCGGTAATGCCCCACAGCACGACATCTTTTAAAAAACCCTGTTTAGCTTCATATTTAAAGCATTCAAATAAATCATAATAACGCTGAGCCTGAATTTCCAGAAATTCTTTAGTATATTCCTTTCGGGGATCGGGATGTTCAAAATCTTCATCAATATAGGCAGAAACTTCCATTTCAGTAACTATAACATTAAGTCCGAGGTTACCGAAAAGTTCTATAGTTTCTTTTATTTCTTCAACCGGTGGATTTTTGTAATTGATGTGCATCTGTAATCCGACTGTATCAACGGGAATATTCCGTTCAAGCATTCCTTTTACAAGTCTGTACATTCCTTCGCGTTTTCCTTTACGCATTTCAAGATTATAATCGTTTATTACAAGATTTGAATGAGGAAACGCTTCCTTTGCCCATAAAAATGCTTTATCAACATAATCAGGTCCAAGAATGTCAAACCAGCGGGAACGATCATTGCCGTCACGCAGTTCAAAATTTTTGTCGGAAATACATTCATTAACGACATCTACCGAACATACATCTTTCGAATACCGTTCACCTATTGTAAATATATATTTTTTCAGTCGCTCTTCAAGAAGCTCTCTGGAAGCATTATTACCGTTTTTATCTTCGAAAATCCATTTCGGGGACTGATTGTGCCAGACAAGAGTATGCCATCTGAAATCTATGCTGTTATCTTTTGCAAATTTTACATAACGGTCGGGCATTGTAAAATTGAAATCATCTTCTCCTTTGTAAACAGATTCCATTTTAGTATCATTTTCTGCGACAATAAGGTTAAAGTGATTTTTAACGATGTCTAAATCGGGAAAAGGTCCTTTTGGAAGCTTTGGAACTTCTATTTTAAAACCGTTTGCAGGAGGCTGGGGATGAGTTTTTTTGAATTCCTCAATATGCTTTTTGATTCTGTTTAAATCGGCTTCCAGTTCTTCCTGTGTTTTAAGAAAAATACCGCTTACGGCAGCACCAAGTCTGAAATAATCTTTGTAAAGTTCAAATAAACGTTTACTCATAGTTTAATTATATGGAAAAAGGCTTAAAAAAGAATAAGAAAAATGTATTAAAATTGTATAAATTTATAAATGTTGTTTTTTTATAATGCAAAATCGAAAAAAGTGAGTTATACTTAATATATAATCTACAAGATTCAGGAGTAAAAAAAATGCGTATAAAATCAGTTTTTTCTCACAGTTTTGAAAAATACGGAAAAGTTTTAACAGGTTATGATGTAACAGATTTACTTAAAAAACTTGATGAAACAACAAAAAAACCGGAAGGTGCTGTAATTTATGAACCGGGTGATGCAGGATTGGAAGCTTTGCCTGTTGCAAAAGAATTCAGTACAAATGCTTATGGCGGAATGCCGATTCAAGTAGGTTACTGTAACGGTAACAATACAAAATTGAATTGTCTTGAATGGCACATCGGTTCAGAATTGAACATCCCTTCAAATGATATAATCCTTCTGCTTGCTTCTTTACAGTCTGTTAAAAACGGAAAATTGAATACCTCTGCAGTAGAAGCATTCTATGTTCCAAAGGGAACTATAGTTCAGGTTTATGAAACAACTCTTCATTATGCACCATGTAATGCAGTAAAGAACGGTGAAGTTTCAAAAGAAGGCTTCAGGGTTATTATTGTTCTTCCAAAAGACACTAATACAGAAAAACCTAAGCTTGATGAAAAGAATCTTAACGATAAATTGCTCTGGGCAAAAAATAAATGGCTCATTGCACATCCTGATTCGAACGAAGCAAAAGCAGGAGCCTTTGTCGGTTTGTCAGGAGTGAATATTGATATAGGTTAATTAAAGTCCGGATTTTTTATAATTCTTAACTTTTTCTACTATTGCCGCTGCGGAATTTTCACAGCGGTAATTTTTTTGTGCTGCGAGCATCTGGCTGCGTAAGAATTTATCGCCCATAAGAAGAACGGCAAGTCTTCCTGCTTCTTTTGAATTCTGTGCATAAAGAGAAAGATTATGCTCTGTAAAAAACTGAACGTTTTCTGTTTCACATCCTGGAATCGGTGATGTATGGATTATCGGAATGCCTTTTACGAGTGCTTCAGTGCTTGAAAGTCCGCCTGGTTTTGTAAGAAGGATGTCACAGGCATTCATGTATAAATAAACTTTATCGGTAAAACCAAGAAGAATAAGACGTTTTTCGTTTTCAAATTCTTTTTGAAATTCCGTGTACATATCCTGATTGTTACCGGTAATGGCGACAATCTTTGTGTTTTTATCGCTGTTATCGAAAATATAACGGGCAATTGAAATAGTATCGCCAAAGCCCATGCTTCCGCTCATAAGCAGAAAGATTTTATCTTTCGGATTAAGCTTTAATTCTTCCCGCGCCTGATTTTTATCGATGGATGTTACGAATTTCTGAGATACAGGAATACCGGTTGGTATAATAATATCCATGTTAATTCCCTTGTCGGCAAATGTAAACAGGGTATCTTTATGTGCGGAAAAATAAAGCTCAGGTGAAATTTCTTCAATAAGCGGACAGCAGTAATAATCAGTTGAAACAAAGAAAAAAGGAATCTGGAGGTTATGGCGTCTTTTTAAGTGAGTCAATGCTTCGGCAGGAAATATATGCGTGCAGATTATCGCATCGAATTTATTTTCGAGAATGTATTTTTCAAGCTCATCGGCATACATTTTATTTATTAAATAAACCGGTGATTTAATTTTTCCGGTATTGTTCATCTGTCCTACTTTATTACCGAGCTTGTAAAGTTCACCGAAAAGCTTCGGAGTTTTTTTTACCATTTCTATGTATGAATTACAGACAAGATCGGATGCAGCCTGGCCTCCGAAAGAAAGGGCGTCTTTTACTTCACATACATCCTTTTTCATGTCAAAAACTTCTTTTATTGCTTTTGCTGCAGTATTATGACCGCCGCCGGTGTTACAAGATAAAACTAATACTTTCATATCAAAAAAAATAATAAGATTTTTTAAAAATGACAAGTATTTTCTTATTTTAACACTTGACAATGCACAATTATAGGATAAAATTTGAATACTATAACAATTATAAAATTAGGAGACTAGAAATGTTCAAGAACATACCTGATGTAAAACTTGGTATTATTGCTGTTAGCCGCGACTGTTTTATTATTTCTCTTTCTGAATCAAGAAGAGCAGCAATCGCAAAGGCTTATGGATCTGATCTTTACGAATGTAAAGTAACAGTAGAAAATGAAAAAGACATGCTCAAAGCTATCGAAGATGTTAAGAAAGCTGGATGTAATGCTTTGTGTGTATTCTTAGGAAACTTTGGTCCTGAAACACCAGAAACATTGATCGCTAAAAACTTTGATGGACCTGTAATGTATGCAGCTGCTGCAGAATCTTCTTATAAGGACGGTGGACTTATCGATGGTCGTGGTGATGCATATTGTGGTGTTTTGAACTGTTCTTATAACTTAGGACTTCGTCACCTTAAGGCTGTTCTTCCAGAATATCCTGTTGGAACTGCAGAAGAAGTAGCAGCAATGATGAAGGATTTTGTTCCTGTTGCAAGAACATTGATAGGTCTCGCTCATCTTAAGATTATTACTTTTGGACCACGTCCACAGGACTTCTTTGCATGTAACGCACCTATCAAAGGTCTTTATGACATTGGTGTAGAAATCGAAGAAAACTCAGAACTTGATCTTCTTGTTGCATATAAAGCACACAAAGATGACAAACGAATTGCTGATGTTGTTAAAGAAATGGAAGCAGAACTTGGATCTGGTGGAAACAATCACCCTGCAATTCTTCCAAGAATGGCACAGTTTGAACTTACATTGCTCGACTGGGCTGAAGCTCATAAAGGTGCACGCGATTACGTTGTATTTGCCGATAAATGTTGGCCGGCATTCCCGGAAGCATTTGGATTTGAACCTTGTTATGTAAACAGCCGCCTTGCTTCTAAAGGTATTCCGGTTGCTTGTGAAGTAGATATTTTTGGTGCTCTTTCTGAATACATCGGTACTTGTGTTACAGGAGAACCTGTTACATTGCTTGATATCAACAACACAGTTCCTCAGGATCTTTACAATGATGAAATCAAAGGAAAGACAAAATATCCATACAAGCTTAACGATACATTCATGGGATTCCACTGTGGAAATACACCATTCTGCCGCTTGAACAAAGACAGAAAACCTGGTGTTAAATATCAGTTGATTCAGCATCGTTTACTTGAACCAAAAGGAAGTGAACCAGACTTTACACGCGGAACTTTGGAAGGAGACATTGCTGCAGGAGATATTACATTCTTCAGATTACAGACACGTGCAGATACTAAACTCCAGGCTTATGTTGCCGAAGGTGAAGTTCTCGAAGCTGCTACACACTCATTTGGTGGTATCGGTGTATTCGGTATTCCGGAAATGGGAAGATTCTACCGCCACGTATTAGTTGCTAAACAGTATCCACATCATGGTGCAGTAGCATTCGGACATGTTGGAAAAGCGTTGTGGACAATCTTCCAGTATCTTGGAATTGAAGACATTGCATATAACCAGCCGGCAGGAACTCTTTATGCAACAGAAAATCCTTTTGCTTAATAAAGGATATTTCCGTATTTGATTACGGAAATTTTGAAAACCGCCCTTCAAATTTGGAGAGCGGTTTTTTTTATTTGAAAGATTATTTAAATTATAGTGTTAAAAAAATTGTTTTTATGAAAAGATGATTTTATAATAGAAGTGCATATAAAAAAGGAGTTAAAAATGAAACATAAATTTTCTAATCATAGTCTTATAAGGATTGTAATATCTATAATTTTTCTGGGTTTGTTATACTATACATTTAAAGTTTATGAAAGTAATTTTGTTTTTTTTATGATATTAAATCCGATTGGTTGTTTATTATGTATCTTACAGTTTATAAATCTTACAAATTTATATTATTTAGCTAGTTTAGGTTTTGTTTATAGTTTTGCAATGACTTTTTTTTATCCTCAGGAGCACTGTTTTATTATTTTTTTTACAGGCGGAGCAATGTCTTTGGCAATTTTAGGTATATATCATTTTCATAAAAAGTTTAAAATAGCAGTTACTGCCATTATATATTTTGCTATGATATTAACGGAATTAAGATTTGGATTAGATGTCTTTTTACCTTGTTTTTATGAAAAATTGATTTATACAGCTGCATTTATTATGGTAGCTATTTTATGTTATATCTATTTTTCTCAAATCATTTCCGAATAACCTAAACGATATATTAATGTAGCAGATTTAAATTTGTCAAACAAACATATAAAAGTTTTTTATTTGATAACGCAGAATATAAAATTTGAAACTATTGCTACTAAATTAAATTATTCGGTACCAAGTGTAAAACGTATTGCTAGAAATATTTATAAGGAATTAGAAGTACCTGATTTAATTTGTTTTAATGCAAAAATTGGAAGATATAAAATTATTTATCCTGAAGATTTTATTCCTCCAGAAATATAAAATAAGTATTTCCATAAAAAAGATTTGAAGATAGAATTCATTATTTATAGGATTAAGTTTTGTTATAGAATAATCTAGAATTGTATTGATATTGTTTATATCATATTTCTTAAATTCATTACATTCAAATATTCTTTCACCAGTCATTATATCAGTCTTATTAAAATCAAATATATTGTACAGATTTTCAGTTAAACATTTTCTACAAAATTCTTGAAACAATAAATCAGTACTTATATTAAAATATGAACCGATAGAATCCCAACTATTATCTTCACTTGAAATAATTTTTTTTAGAAAAGAAATACCACCTTTATCAAGTAAGTTTATTTTATTGTCCCCCCAATCAAAACCTCCTGCTTTATTAAATAAAAAAAATAAAAATAAAGACATTGCACCTCTTCTTTCAACAGTATCTTGTTCTCCCAGTATATTACTTGAACAAAAAGAACAAATATTTGAATTTTTAAGATATGCATTTATAAAATCTTTGTTTCCGCCAGAACTTCCAAACCCTACAAGATTTTCTGTTAAATGACTTAATCCTTCATCTAGAAAAGTATCTAAAATAGTAAAAGGTTTTTTTTGTTTAATTTTTAAATAAGTTTTTTTTGAGAAATTAGCGGCATGTGAAATTTCATGTGCAATTGTAGCGCTTATGCTTTCAATACTATAATTTTTGTTTGAATTTTCTGGAAATGCAACATAAATTATGTCCATTTCGTTAGAATAAGGATTATAGTCTTTTGAATTTATGTTATCATTTCGTAAAAAGAAATCATCTTGATTAAAGAATCCAATAGCTTTTTTTTCTTTATTTATAGTTGAACTAAATAATATTGTTAATTTATTATCATGGTTTATGTCTTCAACAGAACCCCAGATATCTTTTATTCTTGGAAGTATTAAATGAGTTATGTTTTCTATACATTTATCTAGATTTTCAGTATCTGAGATGTTTTTTTCAATGTATATATTTATGTTTTCATTTGAATAATATAATGTAGTTTCAATTAAGTTAGCTTCAGTTTGGTTGTTTGTATTTATTACATAAAAAAAATTGTTATGATTTGTATTATCACATTGTCGATTATTATATGTAATAAGTGTTTTATTTTTTATGTTTGTATTAAGTTTAATATCTCTGGTAATTCTATTGTCATTTTGATTAATGGTGTTTTCAGAAATTTTAGCAGAGCCAGATAAACTATAAAAACCACAGGTGCTTGCAGGTTTGAAAGTATAGGGAAAATTTATAAGTAATACTTCCTTTTCCTTTGTAGATTGTTGATTTTTAATATTTATTATTAATTTTTTTAAAATTTTGCTTTTTGAATTATATAAAGATATTTCATGTTGTCCTGCAGAAAGTTTTTTACAAAAATGAGAATTACTGTCCAGAAAACCATCTATTGATGAATACCATTTTAGATATGGACTTATAATATCTGTAGAAAAATAAATTTCTTCATTTTCAAAATAAGTCCAGTTTTCTTTGGGACTTGTTATGGAGAATTCAGATAAATTAGTTTTATATGAGCAGGAAATAAAAGATAAAAATAATAAATAAAAAAGTACTCTTTTCATAGTTTTGTATTGAACATTACTGACGATATTTTAGAACTTGAAATTGAATAATAATTACAAGTTTGAAAAGTACAATCTCCAAACATTCTTTGAGCTGAAATAATAACAAATAACTTGTCAGATTCTGGAATTGTTTCAGGTGGTATTATTATGTTGTTTTCATATAATGATTGTTGAAAGCAAATTTGTGTTGATGAATTTATAGAAACAGTATAAATAATATTTTCACCCAAATCTTTCCAGTATAATTGTATTTCTTTTGTTGGATCTAAAGAGTTCCCTTTTAATACAGAGTTTCTAGAAGAATCAGAAAAAAATGTAATGAAGGGTTTTTCTTTTAATACAGAATGTTTTATTGTAATTTTTTTTATTTCACTTATAGCATTAGAATTAATTGTTACAATATAAGAATCATCATAAGGGATTATTTCTCCTTCATAACAGCAAGTTTTAGAATTATATGATAAAAAAGTAATACAATTAGAACTGTCTTTTACAAAAACAACGGCTCCATTAATAATTTGTCCAAATTCATTTTCTGGGAAAACAGAAAATAGAATAGAATCACTTTCATTTGAGACAGCACTTATTCGTATTTTTATTTTATCTTTATTTTCATTACATGAGATTAATAAGAATAATACTGATAAGATTAAAAACGCTTTAGACTTCATAATAATCCTTTATTTCAAATTTTTATGGCTTTATGGAATACAGAGTTCCATTTTTCTTACTGTAATCAAAGAAAATAACGTTTCCGTTATAGATTGCATTGCGTTCATCACCCCAGGTGCCTTTTGTTTTGTCTGAGCCGATAAGCTTACCTGTTTTGGCATCGAAAACGTAAAGCCCTCTTAAGAACGTAGTAACAAAAACTTTACCGTTAGAAACAATAGGTCTTGAACCTAAAGAACCGTCTGTTGCATAGCTCCAGATATATTTTCCTGTTTTTGCGTCTATGCAAAGAATGTTATTTCTAAGATGTTTCGGGTATTCCGTTGAATTGCAGGTGTCATAGGTAGTGTAATAAAGTCTTCCGTCTGAATAGAAAATACCTGTATCTTCATCAAAGCCTCCAAGATGATGCTCTTTCTGCAGGTCTTCGTCTGTCTGAAATATTTCCCATACAGGTTCGCCTGTTGATGCGTCATAGCAGCCAAGCTGT
>JAFYZU010000024.1 GCA_017548565.1 Treponema sp. | reverse complement strand
ACATTTCGGACATATATATTGTGAGGAGATAATATATATGTGTGATGAAAAAAATCTGACTCCCGAAGAAAAATGGGAAAGGGCAACGCTTGCAAATAATTTTATTTTTTACAAGGTGATGTACAATAATCCTGATGTATGCAAGGAACTTCTTGAAATACTGCTGCAGATAAAAATCGACCATATTCAGATGCATTCTGAAGAAACAGTCGAAATCGATTACGGGAAGAAGGGTGTAAGGCTGGACGTTTATGCGACAGGTGCGGAAAAAGCATTCAATATTGAAATGCAGGCTTCGGATACAGGAGAACTTCCGGAACGTTCAAGATATTACCAGGGGATTCTTGACGTACAGCAGCTTAATTCAGGCGACGATTACCGTGAACTTAAGGACAGTTACATAATCTTTATATGCGTTCCGGATATTTTCCGGAAAGGACTTGCAAAATACAGCTTTGAGAATATATGCCTTGAAGATAATTCAATAAAATTAAAAGACCGTGCATATAAAATGTTTTACATTGCCAGAAATTATGATAAAATATTTGATGAAAGGCAGAAAGCGTTCTTGAAACTTGTAATTTCAAACAAAAGTACTGACAGCTTCGGAGACAAGGTTTCAAAACTGGTAGAAGACGCAAAGCATAACATTCAGTGGAGAAGGCAGTATATGGAATGGGAACGACAGATGGCATATAAATACCGCGAAGGTCATGAGGATGGTCTTGCAGAAGGTAAAAAAGCGGGAATTCTCGAAGGCTCCCAACAGAAGGCTATAGAAGCAGCTTTAATATTAGTAAAGGAATTTAATATTGAACCAGAAATTGCAGCAAAAAAAATGAATGCCCCGCTTGAAAAACTGCTTCAATTATTGAAATAAATTATTGATAGTAGTATGTTGTTCCTGGAATTGGGAATCCTGTAAAATCACCTCCTGTACCAGAAAACATTGGTATATATGAACTTGTTTCCGTTGTATAATTATTTGCATTGTCAGGCAGTTTCCAGAAACCTTTGCCGGCATCTTCAGTTCCAAGTTTTATGTTTGTACAATTGCGAAACATTCCGGCATAAGAAGATGGATCAATTTCAATCGCTGAAAGAACAGGCAGTTCTTTCAGACTTGTGCAGTTTTCAAACATAAAGGCATACTGATATTCTGTTGCTTTTGTGTCATTCAGTTCTGGCGCTTTCTTTAATTTTTTACAACCGGAAAACATTTGATAGTAATTAATTGACTCTACTCCAGAAGGTAATTCAGGTGCTTCAAGTAAACTTTCACAATTGTAAAACATCCTTGTAAAATTACAATAATTGGAATAATTCGGTGTAAATTCAGCTGGAAATTTCGGAGGGTATTGTAAGTTTTTGCATCCATAAAACATTTCGACACAGTTTAATTCTGTACAATTTGCTGGTAAATCAGGAGCTTTTAACAGGTTTTCGCAATTATAAAAAAGTCTGTAGAAACTATAGTTATATCTTTCGTGTGCTTGATCATATAAGGATTTTAAATTTCCATAACACTTTGCTTTTTGTGATATGTTAATCGAAATACGTCCATCTAACCAGGCTGAAATACCTTTTAAATAAATGCAATTGTTTTTACTTATTATGGATGATGGCTCATTAACTTGATTCCAGTTTTTTAAATCTGTTGAATAATAGAATCCAGTAAAGTCATAAATTGATCCAGATATGGTTAGAAAAAAATTCTTATTTGAAACAAATACAAGACAATTATTTTGTCTGGCAATTGCATCATAATCTACTATTGAAAAGAAATCTGTGCAGCTGGTAAAAACTAAAAAAATAAAAGCAAGAGGTTTTAAAAAAAACTTTTTTTTCATTATTTAAATTCCCCATTTTAATACTATCTTATTTTTTTAAAACAATATAAAATATATTATGTTGCAAAAAATTATAACTGTAAAGTCTATATTTATGAATTTTAAAAAGATATTTATTATTTTATTTTTTTCATTTATTTGTTTACCCTTTTATTCACAAACATTTATTGATGTTTCGGGCAATTTTATTTTTCCAATGGAGTTTGATATATATTCCTTTGGAACTGGTGGAGGAGGGTATTTAAAGCTGGGATATGATTTTGGATTAATTGAACCTTTTTGTAAGACTGGATTTATTAATACATCTGGTTCAGAAATAATAAAAGATTCGAAGAATTTCAGGGCTGGTTTTGGAATTTCTTTTGATATAAGCAGAGAAAATATACTGTCTTTCCCGGAATGGATTACTGTTTATCCTGAAATATCTGTTATGGCAGATCTTTATAATGTTGCATTTTACAGGAATTTAGAAAAAGAAGAAATTTTTACTGCAAGGGATATTACAATTTATTTGACCGGCTCCATCAATGTTTGTTTCCCTTGTTTAATGAATAGTAATAATAAAATCATTCCGGAAATCGGTTATAATTTAAATTTCCGTTTTGATAAGTCCAGTGTAATTCTTGAAAATTCTGTTTGTGCTGGCATTAGATTTTATTTTTCAGATAATAAGGTTTTAAAATCTGCCGAGGAAACGCATGAACAGTTGAAAACAAAAACTGAGGAAAATGATGTAAATAAATCTGGAAATAATTTTGCAGGAATTAACGGCGCATTTGTTTTTCCTATGGATTCATCTTCAGCATTAAATTATGGTACCGGTTATAATTTATGTTTTGAATTTGGATACAATTTCGGATTATTTGATTTTTTCTTATTTTATGATTATTCATCATCAAAAGCAGAAAAATTGATAAAAAAGGCGGATGATTTTCGTATAGGTATAGGTTCATCATTTATTTTTGACAGAGCGTATTTTTCTTTTATGCCTTCCTGGTTCAGATCCCGTCTTGAAATCTGTATTTCTGCAGATTTTTATAAAATTGAACATAGGGAAAATGAAATAACAGATGAGTTCTTTGTATCATCAGGAATTACACCTGTTTTATGTACATCCTTGTTTTTTGATTTTCCTGTTTTTGTATTTACAAATTCAAGCATTGTTCCGGTAATAGGCTATACAATTGACTTTCATTTTGATTTATCGGGTGTGATTCTTTCAAATCAATGTTCTGTGGGAATCAGATATTATTTTTAATATAAAGGACAGATTATGAGAAAAATATTTTTTTTATTTGCTTGCCTGTTTTTTTGTGGTTGTACTGATTTAATGCAAGAAAAAACAATTGTAAAATCTGAAAATTCTTCACTGAAAATTACAAATTTTTCTATATTTATGGAAAATCCCAGCAAAGGATATTTTTTATGCTGGAATAATCCTGACAATGAATATCTGGATAGGATTGAAATTTATTGTTCTGCAGAAAACAATCAAGAAAAACAATTGTTGTTTGTCTTGACAAATGACGGATATTCGTATTATTACAATCCTAAATTGAGCCATAATAAAAGTTCTGGAAGGTATCAGAGCCCTTGTTATTTGCTTTCTAAGAAATACATTAAGCTGGAAATTAGAATTTCATGTGACTATTGTAAATTTTATATAAAACCATACGATAAGTATGGACGTGCAGGAGAAGAAAAAGAGTGCATTTTTAAAAAAACCGCAATTTTTGGTTCTAAAGGGACTGTTCTGCAAAATTTTTGGACTTATTATAATGATGAGATTAAAAATGATATTAATAATATGGACTGTCAGTTTTTAATTATGGTTCCTCCAGATATTAATGCTGTTATAGACGGAAAAGATAATTCATGGGTAGTAATTTCCGGTAATGAAAAATATGAAGGGGCTTTGTATACAGGCAGAAAGCTTGTTTTAAGTCCTTATGAAATTGGACGGAGTGAAGTTACACAATATTTATATTCTAAAGTAATGAAAAACAACCCCTTGGGTATAGTTGAAAATCCATCCTGGTCTAATCTTATTCCTGATGATTATTCTAAAAACCTGGAAAATGGAGAAATTGCTGAAAAACGTCCGGTTCATTCTGTAAGCTGTTATGAGGCAATGTATTTCTGTAATCTTCTTAGTGAAAAATGCGGTTTAGTTCCTTTTTATAAAATTGAGAATATAGTAAAAAGAGAATGTCACTGGGATAAAAAGACTTTTTATATTATAGATTCTGCCGACATTTATTTAAATGATGCTGAGGGTTCCAGATATGGATTTAGACTACCTACAGAAGCTGAATGGGAATATGCTGCAATTCATAGGGCTCAGTTGCGTATCGATTCGTGGTTTGATATAATTTTATTTTTGTCTGGAGGAATAGCAGAGGGTACTATTCCTCCTTTTATATATTATGTTGATAGTTTTGCATCTTCTTATTCGCAAAAGTTTGATGAAATATGCTGGTATAATGGTAATTTCAGAAAAAAGGGTAATACAAATCGTACAGAAAAGTATGGAGAGGGTTGTGGACCTCGACAAATTGCTAAAAAATTATCTACCACTAGAGAAGAGGATGAGTATGGATTATATGATATGCTTGGAAATGTCTGGGAATGGACAATGGATTCTAATGATAGGAAAAAAAGTTCATATTATGATTCATATTACATGAAAGATAATTATGTTGTTGATCCAAGCGGAAATCCTGATATGAACGCAAGCTCTTATTTTATCGTAAAAGGTGGAAGCTGTACATCTGATATAAGTGAATTATTACCAACCTATAAAGAATATAGAGAAGGTGATTTTTCGTTTATGTATGATGATGTGGGCTTCCGTATCTGTCGTTATTTGCCAGATACGGAATAAAAATTAATTTTTGTTAATTGTAATTATCTCTCCGTTATCAGTATAGGTTCTGGAGTTTTCAAATTGCTGGAATAAATTCACTCCAGGAATGTAGTAATCGGTAAATGGATACATGTTGATATCACCTCCAACTTTGTATCTATAAGGATAATTTATAGATTTAGGATTGGCTATGGCGGTATCAAGAATTAAACTGTCTAAATAAAGTGGCAAAACCTGACGAACTTCTTTATATGTTTTTTGACCGTTAAATACAATACCTGAATCAGCAATAAAAATTCTATTATTTGTAAGACCTACTATTTTCCCCGGACCATAAAGTATTTCGGGAATCGGATTATTATCAGAAAAAGGTCTATATTTTATACTATTTTTTGTTTCTTCATATTTGTTATTTGAATGAAAATTTTCTTCGAAATATATTAAACCAGAATCATCATCTAAAGTTCCTTTTAAAACAAAACCTGTACTGTAAATAAAAGGATCTTTGCCAGTTTCGGCTTTCATTCCGAAAGTTTTTCCAAGCAGATATAAATAATTGTCATTATTTTCTTTAAGAATAAGACTATCTGTTATGGTTAAATCATCATAATTTGGACAATCAATATCTATTCCATTTGTATACTCGAATAACGATTTTGGGGAAAGATACCTGGCCTGATAGTTTATTTGATTTCCTGATTGACTGGCCATTGTATTTACTTTATATATTATGAACTGATCTTTTCCTGTAGCAGTCTTATTTTTTGCTATTACATATATATATTTTGTGCTTCTTACAAAATCCTGAATTTCATAATCATCAGGATTAAAAGCAAGAGTTTGATATTCAGTTTTGCTGCAACTTGATTCATTGGCAAAAGATGTGCTTGTTATTTTATATATATCACCTGTAGTACTTAAAAGATATAGAGCTTTGTCTGAAAAATCGTAATAAATTTTGTTGTATGTATGAGAAGAGGAGATGTTTATATCAAAATTATTTGATGTATTTGAAGGATCTATAACTTTTACTTTATTACCTTCATATAAGCAGAAAATTTTATTTGTAGTTTTATCTGAAAATACAAAATCTATGGTATTTACAGGTATAGTTAAACCAGAAGAATAACCTGATTCGTAATCGTAAGAACAGTTTTGATTAGTAACAGGCTGTGCTAAATATACTATCGCAGAGGAAGAAGTCTTGTTGTATAAATAAACTGAACTTGTAATGCTGGTGTTAAATATCTTTTCGGCTTTAAAATATTTATAAGTAACACTGTCGTTATAGGTGAATTGAAGTCTGAAGTCTCCTTCACCAGAAAAATTACTTATAACACCAAATTTGTCGCTGTCTGAAGTAAAAAAGCACTGAGTTGATATACCTGTATCATTATAATCTTCTCCGCTTTTTTTCTGAAGTGTTATATCATAAGGTGCATAGGTATAACCATCATCTAAAAGGTCAAAAACCATCTGTTCTTTATTAATTTTTCTTTCTATTGAGTATCCATATTTATCAGTATAAGTAATTATATGCGTATAAAATTCAAATCCTCCGATATCATAGCCTTGTGAATCTCTGTTGACCCTTGTTTCTGTATAATTCAGAACGATAAAGTCTCCGCTATATTCACAGTTATTTGCAAGCAGCTCAATATTATTGATTCCAGCTACTACATTGATTGTTTGATTTGTAACTTGATAGATTATTTCACCTTTAGAATTTGAAATGGTTATGTCTATATGGTATTGTTTGTTAACCGGAACTCCTGTAACTTTTATTATAAAACTGCCTTTTATTGCAGATTTTTTGATTGTCTGATTTCTTGTTATGCATTCTGCATTTGGTTCATCACTATCCAGTGGGGTAAAATTGATTTTGATCCTTAATAATTCAGAATCAGAACTGTTTCGTTCGATTGCGTTTATGGCAGAATCTGGTAATGATATTTTCATTTTTGAATCTGAAAAATCTTTTTTACATGAAACAAATAACAAAGATAATGCCAATAAAAAATAAGCAATTTTTTTCATAAATACAACTCCTTAAAAATACCAACAACGTAATTCTAAATTACATTACAGGAATTTCAGACATTTTATATAGTATAAAGAATTATTGCATATATCGATAAATGTGGCAAGAATTATTTTTTAAATAAAATACTTTTTGCCACACGGATGAACACGGATGAGAGTTTAACTTTATTATTTACAAGGTGATGTACAATAATCCGGATGTATGCAAGGAACTTCTTGAAATACTGCCGCAGATAAAAGTAGAAGATGCAAAGCATAACATTCAGTGGAGAAGGCAGTAAATAGTAATAAGTAATACGACGGTTGTATTTTATCCTGCTATAAATGAACCTTCTTTTTCTGTTCCGTCTTCAGAGCAGGTTGCAGTAAAGGTTACTGATTCGCTTTTTACTTGTGTTTCAAAAGGAACATAGATTCCGTTAGTATTATATCCTCCGTCCTGGCATACTTTGCAGTAGTAGGCTAAAGAATTATAGTTTAAAGTTAAATCATCTGTTGAAAGCGGAACAACGTACCGTTTGTTTTTATATTTTTTCACTGTTAATACAGATCTTAATAATAATCCTGAGTCTGCTATGTAAATGGTATCGTTTTTCATGCCTATGAATTTTTCGGGACCATAGAGGGCTTTTAAATCTTCTACCGGATTGCGTATTGTATAAAAAAGCCAGTTTGAATCGACAATCTGTTGATTAATTTCTTCATCTACTGAAATGGATTGGGTACGGTTTATGATAGTTTTATTGTTACCGAATTCCTTTTCAAAATTTATTTTAGAATCGCTTATTTCTGCTTTTAATGCATAGCCGCAGCTGTATATATGCATTCTGTAAGTTGAATTTGCTATATTTGTTCCTGTCATATAATAGGTTTCAGGCACAAGTGCTGTTCCTGACTGTTTTATAAGAAAATAAACAGTATCTCCACCTGTATTTGTATTTTTAAATGAAAGGATATCAGTAAAATTCATTAATTCTTTATGATCTTCATAGACAAAATGAATGCTGCTGTTCTTTTTTGCCGTGTCAATAATATTCATTGTTTTATTATGGCTAATTGAATTATCAGAAATTTTACCTGTTGAAATAAAAAACTGTGTATTGTTTGCGGCAGTCGTTTTTGTGACCATATAGATATTATCATCACATACGGCAAAATCCTGAATCTGGAGCTCTGAATTTCTATTTGAGCTTTTTACAGTTTCAAAAAATGAATTTCCGTATGATTTTTCGGTAAAGCTCAGGCCTGCAGAATAAATATCATTGTTTGGAGTAAATGCTGCAATTGTTCCATCACTTGTTTTAAGTGCATAAAGAGTGTCTGTTTCATAATCATAGTAAAGCTTATTGAATTTATTATCAGATGTACTTGTATAGCAGATGCTGTCTGTTCCGGAGTTGCTTCCCGAAGTTTTGCAGTTAAACTGTCTTATGTTTCCATTTACGTCAAGATAGAAGATATTATATGCATTTTTTTCAGGATTCTTATTCTGATATACAAAATCGGCAATATCTGAACCTGCAGAACAGGCTGTCTGATTGTCATTGTATGCAAAACCAGTGGCTCCGGTGAATTTCGAAGGATGAATCTTTTTAGAAGGATAATCATATAAAAATATATCTGTATCATAAGGAAGCCAGAAATAGTCTTCAACCGAAAAATAAAGAAATCTTGATGTAGTAATGTTCTCGTTCGTTGTAAAAGATACTTTTATTCTGTATAAACCTTTTGAAGGATTCTGTTGAAGTTCATCTATAAGGAAACCTGTAAAGGAACCTGATATTGGATTTCTTGATTCTCTTGTTCCTATTGTAACCGGTTTAAATGTGTTCCCATCTTTTATTGCAAATTCAACTGTCGGCCATCCGATTTTGTCTTCAAGATTTGTATCAGGATTTTCAAAAGCAACTTCGAACTGTATGTCCTGATAGTTAAGATATAAAGGCAAATTGGAATTCGTGCTGCAGGTTATTTTTTTATTAAGAAGAGGATGCGAATCTTCAGATTTCTTCAGAGAAAGACTGAATTTAAGGTTATTGTCTGTACGGCTGTAATATTCATTATCAACAACATCAATCTGTGTTTTTGTTCTTTCAGTTGATATTTCAGGAATTGTTCCGTAAAAAATTGTTTTTTCTTCTAATGTAGATACAAGAAGAATAGTAATGTTTCCGGTATAAAATCTGTGTGATTTTATGCTGTCACTTAAGATAACAGGATGTCTGTCAAAATATGCCTTGTAATTGTATTTACCGTCAGATTTTTGAAAACGGCTTACAGGAATATTGTATTCTTTTTCGATTTTTGAGTCGATGTTTTCAGGTTCCTGAAGAGAAATCTTTATGCAAAGAGATATGTCTTTTGAAGTTGCATAATCTTCGACTCCGCGGTTTATTGCTTCGAATATATCATCCCCGAAAGAAAAATCAATACCGGAAGTTCCAAAATCTTTTCTGCATGAAATTGTAATCGTTAATAAACAAAATATAAATAAAGCAAATCTCTTCATAAAAACAACTCCTTGTATACATCCTGTTAATATTTTTTTATTATACCTTTTCCAATGCCTGTTTTAAGTCAGCAATGATGTCTTCAACATTTTCAAGACCTACAGAAACGCGTACCAGACCACCGTCAATTCCCGCTTTTACAAGCTGTTCATCGGTAAGCTGTCTGTGAGTTGCACTTGCAGGATGTAAAACACATGTTCGTATATCGGCAACGTGAACTTCATCTATTGCAAGCTTTAAGGCATCCATAAATCTTACGGCAGCCTGTCGTCCACCTTTAATGCTGATTGCAATTACACCGCATGTTCCTTCAGGCATGTATTTTTGAGCTAAATCGTAATATTTGTCGCCTTTTAATCCAGGATATGTGATTTTTGCAATTTTATCTGAGGTTTTCAAGAATTCTGCAACTTTCATCGCATTCTGAACATAGCGTTCCATTCTTATAGGTAAGGTTTCGAGTCCGAGATTTAAATAAAAAGCGCTTTGTGCAGCAGGATAGCATCCGAAATCTCTCATTAACTGAGTTCTTGCTTTTACGATGTATGCGGCTTTCCCAAAATCTCCGACATAAGTCAAGCCATGGTAACTTTCATCCGGTTCAATCATATCTGCAAATTTTCCGGTTGCCTTATATGCTTTTTCCCAGTCGAAGTTTCCTGAATCAACGATACATCCGCCGCCCTGTACTGCGTGTCCGTCCATGTATTTCGTCGTTGAGTGAACTACAATGTCAGCTCCCCATTCAAAAGGACGGCAGTTTACCGGTGTTGCAAAAGTATTGTCAACAATCAGCGGAAGATAATTATCATGAGCGGCCTTTGCCCAGGTTTCAAAATCAAAAACAGTAAGGGCCGGATTTGCAATTGTTTCTCCGAAAATACATTTTGTGTTAGGTTTGATTGCCTTGCAGATTTCATCGTATGTTGCATCGACATTTACCCAGATGCATTCAATTCCAAGCTTTTTTAAGGTAAAGCCGAAAAGATTGATTGTTCCTCCGTAAATTGCAGTTGAAGCAATAAAGCTGTCTCCTGAAGAACAAAGATTTAATACGGAAAGAAGACTTGCAGCCTGTCCCGAAGAAGTGAGCATACAGGCAATTCCGCCTTCTAATTCTGCAATCTTTTTTTCTACTGCATCACATGTAGGATTGGCAAAGCGTGAATACATAAATTCTGTAGGCTTGTCAAAAAGTGCGGCAACATGATCGCAGGAATCAAAACGGTAGGTTGTACTCTGAACGATTGGAATTGTTCCGGGTCCTCCGTTTTCCGGTTTATATCCTGAATGTAATGCTTTTGTTTCGATTTTCATATTAATTATTCCTCCAGTTATTTTTTTCCGAAAATGCCTGCTATAATGACTGCTGCAAGTATAATTGAAATCATAGTTGTAAGATAGGTTATGAGAAACCAGAAACCAAGTCTTACATAGTTCATTATATGTGTATTTTCAATGTTTTTTTCAATCATTTTATCGGAAGCTTCCATCCTGTTCAGATATGCGGCAAGACTTGTTTTGCTTCCATTTACTGCTATAACATTGCGCTCTTCAAAGACATTTAAATCTGCCTTTCCGTTTCCTATTTTTGCAAGGAAGGTTGCTTTATCACCTTTTTTCATGAAAAGGAATTTATAGCGTTTTGAATACTGCTGTGTGTTATGAAGTATATTTTCCTTGATTTTTTTTGTATTCAGATTTTTGAGTCCTTCCGGATAATATCTTGCCATAAAATAATCTGAACGCTTTCCTCTCTGTAAATCTTCCTTTTTAAGCCTTGATTCATCTTTTATGGTAAAATCAAATTCGGTGTTATCAGGCATCTGCAGCTCTGTTCCATTATCAAAAAGAAGCCTTCCTTTTACTGTGCTATAAGTTTTTCCCTCCCACAAGGCGTTTCTGTAAGTGTTTATATAGGCATCATTTACCGTGTAGGTTTCTTCTGTAACTGCTATGTAAAGATATTCACCTGCAAGACAATTCATTTCCCTGTCCTGAACTGTAACACCTTTATTGAACGTATAATTATCTACAAGATAGATTCTGCTTTCACCCTTTAAGGCTTCGTTAATGTCCTGATTTGTTTTTAAAACAGGATACGATTTGATTGTTTTGAGAAGTCTGCTTCTGTTTGAAAAATGAGTGCCGATTTTAATAAAGCCTGTTACTGCAACAGCAAGACATGCAATAAAAACAACCGGTATTACAACATAATATATTGCGTTCACTTTCTTTTCCATTATATTCCTTGAGCTTTTGAAAACATTATATTCTTTTATAATGCTAAATCGCCGTCTTTAATCCAGCCGGTTTTTCTGAAAAGTCTGCCGAGAAGCCAGCAGAGGATTGCAGGAAGAATAAAGCATACAGTGATTAATCCAAGCCAGTTGAAGAATGTCGGATTAATTGCCGAGGCTCCATGCGCAATTGCTGTTTCTGAAGGTTCATACCAGCCGGTGATTACTCCAATCTGTCCTACAAGTCCACAGGTTCCCATTCCGGAGCTGACTGCGGCACCGTTCATTTCCATTTTAAAGAGACAGGTTGCAACAGGTCCTGTGATTATTGACGTAAGAATCGGAGGAATCCAGATTTTCGGATTTTTAACGATGTTAGGCATCTGAAGCATGCTTGTACCTAATCCCTGTGAAAGAATGCCGCCCCATCTGTTTTCCTTGAACGACATTACTGCAAAACCGACCATCTGTGCACAGCATCCTGCAACTGCCGCACCACCTGCAAGACCTGTGAGTCCGAAGGCCGCACAAATTGCTGCAGAGCTTATTGGTAAAGTCAAGGCAATGCCGACTATTGTTGAAACAATCATTCCCATTACGAAAGGATGAAGCTTTGTTGACCATACAATGAATTTTCCCACGCTGTTTGCGGCTATTCCGATATATTTTGCAGTTAAAACAGTCAGCAGGGCACCGATGAGGATTGTTACTGCCGGTGTTACGATTATATCGACTTTTGTTTTTTTGCTTACAAGCATTCCGATTTCAGCGGCTATAATTGCAATTATTAAAACTGCAAGAGGACCACCAGCTCCTCCCGTAACGTTTGCTGCAGAACCGACTGCCGCTAAAGAAAAGAGTACAAGACCGTCGACCTTCATCGCATAACCGATTCCTATTGCCATTGCGGCACCAACAACACTTGCATTTGTTGCAAAATTTCCGGCATCTACAAAAAACTGGAAAAACGGATTAACAGAAAGCCTTAAAAGCTGCTGTCCTAAAGTTTTGATTATTGTTCCTATTAGTAAGGAAGCAAACAAACCCTGAGCCATTCCGCTCATTGCATCTATAAAATATCGTTTAACATATTTGTTCATAAATCAAGAGTATAAAAAATAACAGTTTTTTTCAATTGCTCTACACAAGGATAATTTTTTATATTATATTCTATCTTATATATATTTTTTTATAAAAAGTGGAGGCAGGCTTTATGATAGAAGTTTCCCACGTTTCCCGTAACTTCGGGACTTTTCGTGCGGTAAATGACATCAGCTTTTCAATTCCAACCGGTCAGATTGTCGGACTTCTTGGACCAAACGGAGCTGGTAAAACTACTACAATGAGAATGATCACGGGATTTTTATCTCCGTCAGAAGGAAAAATTTATATAGACGGTAAGGATATTTCTGAAAATCCAGTAGAAGCAAAACAGAAAATCGGTTATATGCCGGAATCTGCTCCTTTATATGCCGATATGATTGTTGAAGATTATCTTGTTTATATTGCCAGAATGCATAATCTTAATCCGGAAGAAAAAGTTCCTCTTTTGTGTAAAGAATGCGGATTAAAAGAAGTAATGAGTAAAAACATAAATGAGCTTTCCCGTGGAAACAGACAGCGTGTTTCTCTTGCACATGCGCTTATGAACGATCCTCAGATTCTTATTCTTGATGAACCGACTTCTGGTCTTGATCCGAATCAGGTTGAGGATGTAAGGAATATTATCCGCGAAATCGGTAAAACAAGGACAGTCATTATTTCTACTCATATTTTGAGCGAGGTTGAAACGCTTTGTAACAATGTAATTATTATTTCAGGCGGTAAGGTTGTAGCAAATAGTCCTACAGAAGAGCTTCGTGAAAATTTCGGAAATCAGGTTTCAGTTAAGCTTACAGTCGGTGGTGCTGATTATAAGACAATAAGTGCTGCTTTGAAAAACATAAAGGGTGTTTTATCGGTTTCTAAAACAGAAGCAGACGATCTTTTCTGTAAGGATAAGGCAACCGGTATTTTACTTGGCATTGACGGTAAAGAAGAACTCCGTCCTGAAATAGTAAAAACACTTACAAAAAATAAATGGTTCCTGTACGAAATGGCAGTCAGAAAGAACAGTCTTGAAGATGTATTCCATGCACTTACAAGCGAAGAAAAGACGGGGGCATAAAGATGAAATTCAGTATTATAATGAAAAGGGAACTGAAATCTTATTTTTCAGGACCAGTTGCATATATCGTAACAGCCTTATTCCTGCTTGTTGCCGGAGTAATGTTCTTTACAAGTTTTTTCCTTGGTGACAGGGTTGAGTTAAGGAATTTCTTTTCATGGTTACCAATCTATCTTTCGGTATTTGTTCCTGCTTTGACTATGCGTGTATTTGCCGAAGAAAAAAGAAGCGGTTCCATCGAAACCTTAATGACACTGCCTGTTACAGAGTTCGACGTTGTACTTGGAAAATATCTTGCATCTTTTATAAGCACTTTGATTATGATTGCGCCGACTTTATTCTATGTAATTACGGCATATATTTTTGGTTCACCGGATTTCGGACCTGTTGTCCTTGGTTATCTTGGTACTTTTTTATTAAGCGCCGGATATACAGCAATCGGTATTTTTTCATCTTCCATAACTAAAAATCAGATTATTGCTTTTTTTACCGGAATGATTATCTGTATTGCACTTACACTCCTGAATACTTTTCTGGTTTTCATCCCTGGACCTGCAGTAAGCGTATTAAGTTATCTTAGTGCAAAAAATCATTTTGACTCTGTAGTAAAAGGAATTATCGATACGAGAGACATAATCTATTTCGTATCGCTTGCAGTTCTTTTCTTTGCACTTACAGTAAGAGTTCAGAAAAAGGAGTCGCGCTAAAATGAAAAAAATAATTGAATGGTTTAAAAGTCCTAAGAGTGATTTTGCGCTTTTTGTTCTGTTATTAATCCTTTTGAATGTTACAGGAATTAATGCCTATAAGCGTTTTGACTGTACTCAGCCAAAGTCATATTCACTTTCAAGGGCAAGTAAAAATATCGTAAAGAATTTAAATGCACCGCTTTCTGTACGTGTATTCTTTGACAAGAATCTTCCGTCGCAGTGTCAGACAATCGAGCAGTATGTAAAGGATCTTCTTGATGAATACAAGGGTGTGGCAAACAAGAATTTTTCGGTATCGTTCATGGATATGTCAAAACCGAAGAATGTTGAGCTTGCAGAAAATCTTGGATTGAGTCAGGTTCAGATTCAGGAAGTAAAGAACAATGAAGTCGGTTTTAAGCAGGTTTATATGGGACTTGCACTTTCCTATGCCGATGAAGTTGAAGTAATCGATAGTATTGATTCTACCGATGGATTTGAATATCTGATTACATCTACAATTTCAAAAATGATTTCTACAGCCGATGCACTTGCAGGACTTCCCGCTGATGAAAAAATAAAGGTTACGCTTTATCTTTCTGACTCTCTGAACGGTCTTGGAATTCAGGGAATAGATCAGACAGAAAAAACGGTAAAGGCAGTTTTTGATAATGTTAATAAGGCAAAACAGGGACGTCTTGTTTATAATTCAGTTCATCCTGATTCTCTTCAGGTAGATGATATTGTTGCACATTACGGTATTCAGGGTGTTTCTTTTGATAAAGATGGAAAAACAGAAAAAGCGGCAATAGGAGTTGTACTTGAAGCTGCAGATGATTTTGTAATTCTTCCTGTTTATATTACACGTTCAATTTTCGGAAACATGATTGCGGGGCTTGATGTTCTTGAAAATTCAATAAACGAAGGAATTCAGAATCTTGTTTCCAAACCTGATCAGATTGGTTATATTGCGGGACACAGTGAGCATGACATTAATAAGGAAGAAGAATGCCTTTATTTTAATCAACTTTTGAGTCAGCGTTATAAGATTGTTCAGATAGATTTGCTTAATGAAGATATTCCGACCGGAATTACGACACTTATTGTAAACGGCCCGGAATTCCCTTATAACGAAGAAGAGCTTTATAAAATAGACCAGTTCATCATGAGAGGTGGAAATGTAATGTTCTTCCTCGACGGATTGAAGCAGAATCCTGCCAAGCAGAATTTTATGGACGGTCAGCCTTCGTTCATCGCAAAACAAAACACTATCGACGGACTTCTTGAAAAATACGGAATTACCAGAGGTTATAATTTTGTACTCGACAAGCAGTGCTATGTTTCAAATTCAAGGGAAACAGGAAGAACGGAAATGTACTGGGCTCCTGAGCTTCAGAAAAAGCAGCTTAATCAGAAGCATCCTGTAACTAAAAACCTCGGATATGTTTATGCACTTGCAGCAGGTTCAATTGATGTAAAGACTGACAATCCCGATTTAACTGTAACGGCCCTTGCTAAATCTTCTGACAAATCATGGCTTTATGACGGTGATGGAATTTTCTCGACTGAATTCCTCCGTCCGTCTGATGAAAGCAATATGAAGAGTGAAAATCTTTTTGTTCTTGTTGAAGGAAAATTTACAAGTGCTTTTGATAAGGCAGTAGTGTCAAAACCGGAAGCTTCTTCTGAAAATGAAGGAAACGCTGTACAGGCTTTTGAAACTTCAAGTTATATTTCAAAGGCTCAGGTTCCGGGAAAGATATTTATTTCCGGTTCATCACAATGTACTACATCGCAGCTTATAGATCCGAATGCAACGAATCCGGCCGCAATGCTTATTTTAAATGCAGTTGATTACATGAACGGTAACGAAGATCTTTGTGTCATGCGTACAAAGGGACTTTCAATCAGTACATTCGACAGAAAATCGCCGGTGCTTGCACAGTTCATGAAAATTTTCAATATGTTCATTCTTCCGCTTATCGCAGGTCTTTCGTTCTTTATCGTATGGAATGCACGACGCAAACGAAAAATCAGAATCAACAGTAAATATAATCCTGATGATTCAAGGACGATTGTAAAGAAAAGCAGAAAACGAAGAGAAGTGTAGGGGTAGAAAATGAGTAAACGAAAGATATTTTTATTGGCAGCAAATGCGGTTCTTCTTTGTGTATGTATAGTTCAGTTTATTGTAAAAGCTCAGTCGCATGTTAAAGTATTTTCAATTAAAGGTGATATTGACTGCATTGAAATTACAAAATCGGACGGAAGTTTTTCTATCGTAAAGAATGATGACAAATGGATTGCCGGTGAAAAACAGTATCCTGCAAATTCAAATACGGTGAAGACAATGTTAGATGCAGTTTCTTCAATAAACGCTCTGGATAGGGTTGCTTCTACTTCCGGTGCTTCAGGCATTGAAAAATATGAGCTTACTGATGCGCAGAAAATTACTGTTACTGCAAAACGTAAGGATAAAATCCTTCGTACTGTAATAATCGGTAAAAATGCATCGGCAGGAACACAGTGCTATGCTGTGTTTGATAAATCAAATGACATCTATCTTGTATCGGGTAATCTTCGCAGTGTATTTTCAAAGACTGTTTCCGAAATACGTGAAATGGCAGTTATAAAGGAAAATGCAGAGGATGTTGAATCTGTAGAAGCAGTATTAAGCAGCGGAAAAAACGTAAAGCTTACACGTGAATCTCAAATCGAAGGATTTACCCAGGAGCAGGTTGTTCAGACACTTGAAAATTATTCTTCACTTTCTGCTACAAAGTGGTATGATTCAAAGATTAATCTCGGCGGTGAATTGATTGCTTCTGTAAAGATAAATTTAAAGGATAAAGCAATAACTCTTGATGTATATAAAATTCCTGCGGCAGATGAAAACTCAACTGATGTATATTATGCAGACTGCAGTGAGTCGCCTTACACCTTTGAATTTGCCGGATATGCAGGACAGAGATTCGAAATCCTTTCAAAAATAAAATAAAATGATTCAGTTAGTTGCATTTTTAGGAAATTACGGTAAGGAATATGAAAAGACTCGTCATAATGTTGCATGGTTCTTTGAAGATTCTTTGCCGTTTGCTTCACGGTTAAACTGGCAGAAAAAGTTTAAGGGGCAGTTTGCTTCCTGTACACCTTCCGAGCTTTCTCAATGGGCATGTGATTATAAAATCTGTTCGAAAAAAGACGGAACTCCCGTGATTGTCAGCGAAGATGCACCTGATCATATTTATTTTTTGAAACCTGAAACTTATATGAATCTTTCGGGTGAAAGCATAATAGAAGCAGTAAAATTCTATAAGCTTAAGGCTGAAAACGTTCTTGTCATTCACGATGAGCTTGAGTTACAGAGCGGTTTTTTGAGTTTTAAATGGTCCGGTGGACTTGGCGGTCACAATGGACTCCGTTCCACAAAAGCAGTTTTAAATACAGCAGATTTCTGGAGGATCCGTTTTGGAATAGGAAGACCGGAGCATTCTGATATTGCTGGTTATGTGCTCAGCAGGTTTACAAAGGAAGAACAGGAACGACTTCTTAATGTATTTGCACAGGCAGATTTACTTTTAGTAAAAGCGCTGCTTTCTTCCGAGCCTTCGAAGTTAATACCCGAATGGGGCAAAAAGAAAGTCAGCGATTAAATAAATTCTATTACATTTAGGAAAAAATTACTTTCCCTGAACCTTGTCTTTTTCTTTTTTGATTTTGTTGTCAAGAACATCCATCATTTTGTTCAAGGCAGCTCCAAAATCAAAATCCTTGCCGTCTACGTGTGCCTGAGCACCCCATCGGAAGTTTACTGTCGTATCAAAAGAATATTCTTTATCATGCTTGATGCGCATAATAAGGTCAATAATCAGATCGTCGGCATAAGAAATGCGTTTGAGTTTTGAATCAATCATATCTGACTGCTTTTGATCTAAAGTAAATCCTACAGCGTTAATTGATTTAGTCATAGTAGTACCCCCATATTATGTTTTCTATCAATAAGTATAATACGCTAACTGTCAAAAAACAAATAAAAAAATAAATATTGAATAAAAATCTTTAGATGTGTATAGTATATATATGGCAGATAAAAAATTCACTGTTTTAGATTTGCTCGATCTTGATTTGTCGGGACACGATGCCCTGGAATTAAAATGTATTGCAGGACGAAGGGGATTACCTCGTGCAATTACAATTCCTGAGTTGAACCGCCCGGGACTTGCATTAAGCGGATTTTATGAAAGCTTTGCAGGTGACAGACTTCAGATTTTCGGCCGCGGTGAATGGGCTTATCTGATGAAATTAAAAAAAGAACAGAAAATAGATTCACTTGAAATATTTTTCAGCAATAATGTTCCCTGCTGTGTTTTTACCTATGGTCTTGAACCGCCTGAGGAATTCAGGGCTCTTGCTGAAAAAGCATGCTGTCCTGTCCTTCAGACATCCCTTCCGTCAACTGAATTTTCAAACAGAATAACCCGGGTACTTTCGAATATCTTTGCGGCACATAAAACCATGCATGGGGTTCTTGTAGAAGTATTCGGTATTGGAATTCTTTTGAACGGTCATTCAGGAGTAGGAAAAAGTGAAACTGCCCTTGAGCTTGTTGAACGCGGTCATCGTCTTGTTGCAGATGATATCATTGAAATACGTTGTGTAAACGGCAATATTCTTCTTGGAAGAGGACCTAATACTACAATTTCGCATCACATGGAAATACGCGGACTTGGAATAATTAATATTTCACAGCTTTATGGAGTCGGTGCAATCCGTAATCAGAAGGAAGTTCAGCTTATTGTTCAACTTGAGGACTGGGATTCTTCGAAAGAATATGACAGGCTCGGAACAGAACAGAATTATAAGGAAGTGTTAGGCGTTAAGGTTCCTATGATTACCATTCCTGTTAAGCCCGGTCGGAATCTTCCAATTATTATTGAAGCGGCTGCAATGAATGAACGACTTAAGGATATGGGGTATAATTCGGCAAAGGATTTTAATCAGAATATATTAAAGTGGATAGAAAAAGGTGATGCAAAGGCTGCCTACTATGGCACAGATGATTCATATTAATCAGAAAAGTATTTCTTGAGAGAGGAAAGGGGATAAAAATGATTGAAAAAATCTTGACAGTTCAGAATCGTGCGGGAATTCATGCAAGACCGGCGGCAATAATTGCACAGACAGCAAATAAATTTGAAAGTGAAATTACTTTAAGCCGAGATGAAACTTCGGTAAATGCAAAATCAATTATGGGTGTAATTGCAATGGGTGCAGGCTATAACACTCAGATAACCTTGACAGTAGAAGGAAGCGACGAATCTGAAGCAGCCTCAGTAATAGAAGAATTATTCAATTCTAAATTCCAGGAAGAATAAAAATAATCCACGGGAGTAATTATGAGGGAAATTACAGAAAGACAGAAGGAAGTATTGGTTTTTATTTCCGATTATACTGAAGAAAACAGTTATCCGCCGACAGTTCGTGAAATAAGCCATCATTTTCAGATTTCTATCCGTGCAATACAGGATCATATTCTTGCACTTGAAAAAAAAGGATATTTAACTCAGAGTCAGAACCGTTCAAGATCGTTCCGTGTCCTTTCGGATGTAAGGGAAAGGGAGCCGAAGCCGTTTATAGGAAAAGTACCTCTTTTAGGAACTGTTGCAGCAGGGAAACCTCTTTTAAGTGAAGAAAATCTGGACGGTTATGTAAATCTTACTGAGCCGTTCGTTCGTCCCGGAAAAAGTTATTTTGCGCTTCGTGTTCGTGGTGACAGCATGATAAATGCAGGAATTTTAAACGGAGATCTTGCTGTAATAGAACAGACCAGTACGGCATTAGACGGTCAGATTATCGTGGCAGTTATAGATGAGGCCATAACCCTCAAGCGTTTCTATAAAGAAGCAGAAAGAGTACGCCTTCAGCCTGAAAATCCCGCATTCCAGCCGATTTATTGTCAGGATGTAAGGATTGTCGGTGTTTTATCCAATATTGTAAGAACCTATTAATGAATAAATCAGTTTTTCTTTTTACAGGACCGGAGCTCGGTGAAAAAGCCGATGCAATTAATTCTCTTAAAAATGATTTGAAAAAATCATATGGCGCTGTAGACGAACATTCATTCTATCTTCATGAAACACCTTTTTCTCAGGTAATGACAATCCTTCAGAGCGGAACCTTGTTCAGTAACGGCGTTTTTGTTGTCTGTAAAGAGGCAGAACTTCTTAAAACAAAGGATGAAACGGAGCTTTTAAAAGACTGGATTTCGAATCCGACAGAAAGTGCAGTGCTTGTTCTTGTATCCGACAGCGTAAAGGTTGACAAAAAAATTGACGATCTGATTCCTTCTTCAAATAAAAAAATCTTCTGGGAATTGTTTGAAGAAAAAAAAGTTTTCTGGCTTCAGAATTTTTTCAGTAAAAACGGCTATTCAATCGACGGTGAGGCAATAGATCTTATTCTTGAAATGGTAGAAAACAATACGCTGGCGTTAAAGAATGAGTGTCAGAGATTTTTCGTTATTTTTCCTAAGGAACACAGGATTACGGAGCAGGATGTTGAGTCGGTTCTCGTAAATAACCGCGAAGATACTGTTTTTACTTTATTCAATGAAATTGCCGATTCTTCCGCAAGTCCAGACAGACGTTTTGAGCGTGGGCTTGAAATTCTTCATAAGCTTATGGCAGAAAGTGAAAATTATTCTGTTTCAATCATCCTGCCGTTCAGTTCATGCTTCAGAAAACTCATTGCCTGGCATAAAATATGCCCCGACGGTTATGCTGCAGATACAATTGAGCTTAAAAAGAACGGAATTTCCGGAACTACAATGCAGAAAATCTATAAAAAAGCTTCAAAAATCTGGACTGTTGGACAAACGACTGCTGTTCTCGCTGTTCTTGGACAGACTGATATAGAACTTCGTTCAGGCGGTTCTTTATTGAAGGATGTGCTTCTGGAAAAGATGCTTTATGAAATCGTCGTTAAAAAAGGCGCTTCCATTCAGAATGCAAGATACGATTAATTCAAATCTTCATCATTTATAGTATCTAAAAGTGATTTTAATGATTTGATTTCATCCTTGTTCAGCGTTACACCTTTTCCCATTTTCTGATGATCAGATGACCAGCTTCTTATGTCGAATTTTGCAGGTCTTCCGCCCCATGAAACAAGATTAAGCTCAAGGTTCCATCCGCCTTTTCCCTCTGAAATCTGACCGATATTTTTTACTATTTCGAATGAAAAATCATCTGCCATTTGTTTTCTCCATTTTTTATGTTTATATAGAGAATGATATCAGAAATTTGAAAAAAGTGTTAAAAAAGTGTCAAAATTCCATAAAATTCTTTCATTTCAATTGAATTTCGTTGTAAGATTTGATTTTATACTGTAAAATAGTAGTATCTTTGAAAGTGAGGAATAATATGAAAAGATTCAGTCTTAGTGTTCTATCAATTTTATTAGTCCTGTCGTTAGTGTCATGTGGGAAAAAAGAGGGAGACACGACAGAGCCTGAAGCTCCAGGTACAGTTCAGACTGTAACTAATGAACAGGTGTTGGAAAATATTGCCAATGCAAGAAAAATGGCTGTTGACGCAGGTGCAGAAACAGATGCTGCTAATCAGTTGGCCTCAGTAGACGAAATGTATGCTTCAGTAAAAGCAGATGCAGAAGCTGAAAAAGACATAGTTGAAAAGGGTACAGATGTTGCTAACCGATATCTTTCTATTGCTACATATTTAAAGGCAAAAGATGCAAGAGCAAAGTTAGAAAACACTGATATGACTGGTTACGCTAATGTTAAAGATTTGTACGACCAGGGCTGCCAGGCAATGGACGATACAGAAGCATTGTTTAATAAATCTGATGCAACCGGTAAACAGATGCTCGATAAATCTACAGAAGCTGCTACATGTTTGAATTCTGCTTTAGCCGTTATGTATAAGAAAATAGCTAAAGATGAAAGGCTTAAGGCACTTAATTCAAAGAAGGATGCAGACAGTGTTAAGGCTGCCGTAACAGAAAAAACTTCTTATCAGGAAGCTGTAGATTCTTTCAAGAAAGCAGATCAGCAGTTCTCAATGCAGGATTCAGTAAATGCTTATGAAAATTACAAGAAAGCAAATGAAATTTTTGCTAAGCTTTTTGAAACTGTAACTGAAAAACGTGCCGCTGCGCAGAAAGCAATCGAAGAAGCTAAAAAGAGCGTACAGGAAAGTGAAGAGCTCGCAGAAACAGCAGACATTAAGGTTCCTCTTACGGAACAGAAAGAAGGAATTGAAGCTGAAGATGCAGTTTTACTTGAACCTGATAACTATGGAAATCCTGAAGATGCTGAAATTGAATTGTCAGATGAAGTTTCAGATCCAGTTCAAGATAAAATTGAACAGGGTTTAAATTCTATTTATGATGATAGGAATGCAAAATAATGAAGAAGTTAGTATCTATTTTATTGGCAACATTGATTGCCTCTTCGGTTTTTGCAGCAAATTTAAGCTACAAGAACAATACATATCAGAAATTGGCTGACGAGTATACAAAAAAAGCACAGATTGCTATGGATGCAGGTCAGTATGATGATGCAATTGAATATTCTAAAAAAGCAGAAGAAAATGCTGAATTATCAAAGGCATATATCTCTATGCAGATGGCAAAGACAGATGCTGAAGATAACATCAAATTAGCAAAGAACAAGCTTGCATGGGCAGAAAAAATCGATGCTCAGAATACATTCCCTATGGCTTATTCTTCTGCAAAAGAAAATCTTGACAGCGCTGTTTCTGCTTTCGATAACGAAGACTGGACAAAAGCAAGTGAATATGCAAAGGCTTCAGTTGCCGCTTTGGATGGAGTAAGAGATGTAACTCCTCTTCCGGAATACTATATTGTACGTCCATGGGCAGAAACAAAAGACTGTTACTGGAATATTTCAGGAAGACCATATATTTATAACAATCCGTTGCTCTGGGAAAATCTTTATCATGCTAACAAGGATAAGATGCCTAGACCAAACGATCCTAACCTTATTCACCCTGGTATGAAAATGAAAGTACCAAGTCTTACCGGCGAATATCGTACAGGTGTTTATGATCCTAAAAAATCATACGAACCATACGGCTCTAACTAGTATAGAGTAAGGTTTTACGAGAGACTGTCCTTTGGTAATCTAAAGCGACAGTCTTTTTTTTGTCAGATAGAATGAAATTCCGGCAGTGATTATGGCTGAATGAATGTATTCAGTTCCGATGTTTTTAAAAACCTCATCCTTTGGGATTTCAATGCAGTTTATGAATTCATCGTTATCGAGTGTCTGCCGCCCTGTCTGGACTAAATCTGTTGCTAAATAAAAATGTACATGGTTTGAAAACAAGGCAGAATTCGGATTAAGCTGACCGAGTTTTTCTATTTTTTGTGCTTTATAGCCGGTTTCTTCTTCGAGTTCACGTAATGCGGCCTTTTCAAGATCTTCACCTTTATCAACAACTCCGCCTGGGAATTCAATGCTCAGTTTATTTTCGCCGTGACGAAACTGCTTTACCATTACGAATTTATCATCTTTTTCTGTAATTACAATAACCCAGTCAGGTGCATCAAGAATGATGTAATCTCCTTCGACCCCTGATGCAGATATACGGTGGCTTTTTTTAACATCACAGACTACAGTTTTAAGCAAAAGTTCGGTTTTTCCGCAGCTCCACTTTAGTTTTTCATCATCTTTCGTAAAATATCCATTCATTTTCAATTTCCTTAATAATTGCTTTGACAGATTGTAAATAACGCTTTATTATTTAATTAGTAATTTTGATTATTTATTTGTAAATTGTCAATCAGATAACAAAAGCCCGGAGGTTTTATGGCTATCATTAATATTTCAAGACAGGTTGCAGCTCGCGGTGATGAAATAGGTTCACAGGTTGCCAGACTTTTGGGATTTAAATTCATTAAACGCACAGATATTGAAAAACGGATCATTGAACTTGGATTTCCTGAGTCAAAGATGCCCAAGTATGACGAACGCAAACCGGGATTTATTGCATCGCTGAAAAGGGACAGGGATTCTTATTATAATCTTTCACAGTACGCTTTAATTGAAGCTGCAATGAAGGATAATGTCGTAATCATAGGCCGTGGTGCTTTCGTGCTTTTTAAGAATGTTCAGAATGCTTTTTCCGTACGTCTGATTGCAGATTCCGACACGAGAGTTCAACGTCTTATGAAAGAATTCAACTGGACTGAAAAACAGGCTCTAGCGCGTATTAACGAAAGTGATTCAAACCGCGACGGATTTCATAAAAACTTCTATAATGTAGACCTTGATGATGTTTCGAATTTTTCGATGGTGCTCAATACATCTGTCATGAGTGATAAGGCATGTGCACATCTCATAAGTGAATATGCAAAGCATTATATTACTAAAGAGGATGAAAAAAACGGTAAAAAACAGGTAGAAGAATTTTTCAAGGCACAGACTTTAGTTAATAAGCTCATGTTTGACTATAAACTGAAAATTGAATTTTTACATGCTGAAATCATGAAAAAAACAGTGACATTATTCGGTGTCTGCGATTCTGCTGCAATAATTCAACAGGCAATTCAGGTTGCAAAGCAGGAGTTACCGGGTTATGAAGTTAAAACTGCTGTAAGTATTGTTCAGAATTTCAAGACATTTCAATAAAACTTGACTTTTATTTTTATAATGAGGATACTGTTTATATGAAGTTATCTAATAAATTTACATTAATAAGAATTTTTTATGCACCCGTTTTTATGATGCTTTATTTTATTCCGATCTGGACTGGTAAATTTGCAGCACTTTCAATGTATATTTCAATTCCATTATTGATTTTTGCAGAATTAACTGATTATCTTGATGGAAAATCTGCACGAAAAAACAACGAAGTCAGCGATTTTGGAAAGATGTTTGATCCTTTTGCAGATGTTTTCCTTCATCTTTCAACTTTTGTGTGCTATATGCATTCTTTTGGTCAGACAGGCGGTTATATTCCTGCATTCCTGTTCATCCTTCTTATGTGGCGTGAATTTTCTCAGAATTTTTTGAGAATGGTTGCGGCAAAGCAGGGAGTTGCAATAGCGGCTCGTAAAGGCGGTAAGATAAAAACTGTAGTTTACATTGCTTCTGGATTTTTTGCACTTTTCCTTGAGCTTCTTGTAAGGATTGACCGTGTTCCTTCATGCTTTGGTACTTTAAAGGTCGTATCGCTTGGATTATTCATCCTTTGTGTAATTTTAAGTTATCTTTCATTCTTTGATTATCTTAAACAGTTTGGAAAAATGCTTAAGGATTTAATGTAATCCAGATATGATGGCATTAAAAAAGGGATTGTCTGTTATAAGGCAATCCCTTTTTAGTTTAATTAATCAGATTAGTGATTAACCTGCAAGAATCTCAATCTTTTTAGGTGCTTCAACAGCTTTTTTCTGCATGTTGATTGTAAGTACACCATTTCTGAAGTTAGCACTGATTGATTTTGCATCTACATCAGAAGGTAATGTAAATCTTCTTGAGAAGGTGCTTGAGCGTCTTTCTTTGAGGATATATTTTGTTTTTTTATCCTCTTTCTTTTCTTCTTTAGATTCCTGAGCAACAGATTCGATTGTAAGATTATCGTGATCAAGCTCGATGTTTACATCTTTTTCTGTGTGTCCAGGTAAATCCATTTCAATTGTATATGCATCTTTGTCTTCCTTTACATCAACGCGTGGTGCATACATTACCTTGTTATAGGCAACAGGAAGCTTGTTGTCTCCAAAAACATCGTTCATAAGTGAATCAAAAAGAGTTAATTCGTTCATATTAATACCTCCGTATATTTTATAGTTGTGGAACTCATCGTTCATATAATATATAGCAAGTTTTGTGCCAACCTTGAAAAATAATAATAATTCTGTAAAAAAGATAGAAAATTGTTTTTTCAGGGTTATAGAATTGTTTTTAAGGGTAAAATCGAGGCATTTTGACTATGGTAACTGAGTAATTTTGACCCGATTTTAAGCAAAAACTGTCTTAATCAGTTCCTTTATGTCATGAATTCTGTCTTCTATCTGCTCTGAATCGAAGGAAATGACACGTTCAAAGCCTAAATTTCGGGAAGCTTTTATTCTCTGTTTTGGTTTTGTAACGGTTCTTATTTCACCGGAAAGTGTAAGTTCACCGAATAATGCAGTTTTTGAGCTGACTTTTAGATCGGTTCTGGCAGAATAAAGAGCTGCGGCAAGGGCTGCATCTATTGAGCTTTCGGTCAGTCTTACTCCGCCGCCGACATTTACGTAAATATCCTGATCACTGAAGCATAATCCTGTTCTTTTTTCAATTACGGCGGCTATTCGTGAAACTCTCAGTGAATCGATTTTTTCGCTGTAAACTCTTGAAACTGAAGCCTTTGCCGGTACTGTAAGCGCCTGAATTTCGACTAAAAATACACGGCTTCCTTCAAAAACAGGTGTACAGGCAACACCGCACGGCTGTTCGCTTTCACGTTTCGTTATAAAAAGATTGGCAGTATCACTGACTGTTTCAAGACCGTTTTCAGTCATCGAAAATATTCCTATTTCATCAACAGATCCAAAGCGGTTTTTCTGTGCATGAAGAAATCGGATGTCATCATTGTTGCGTTCAAAGGAAATGACTGTATCGACCATGTGTTCAAGTGTTTTAGGACCGGCAATATTTCCGTCTTTAGTAACATGCGCACTCATAATCAGTACAGAATCACGCTCTTTTATAAGGCTTATCAATTCATTTGAACAGTATTTAAGCTGATTTATAGTAAGCGGAATAAGACCTGCTTCAATTGAATATACAGTCTGAATTGAATCAACAATTATAAGAGATGGTTTTAAAACTGTAATTGCATCAAGACAGTCTTCAAGACGTGATGTACACAAAATCTGAATTTTAGAACAGTCAAGCTTAAGACGGTCGGCCCGTTCCTTTATCTGACCTGCAGATTCTTCTCCGCTTATATACAAAACTGTCTGATTGTTATCAAAAGACTGTGACATTTTTGATGCAGTCTGTAAAAGCAGTGTTGATTTTCCGATTCCAGGTTCACCGCCGAGAAGAATTGCGGAACGTTTTGTTGCACCACCCCCTAAAACCCTGTCAAATTCACTTATTCCTGTAGAAAATCGGGTGTTTTCCTGTGCTGTAATTGTCGAAAGCTGGACAGGCTTTGCTTTCTGGGTCTGGTTTGAATTATTGATTAAGCTTCCTTTTATATTGTCGATGATTATTTCTTCCATGGTGTTCCATTCACCGCATTCAGGACATCTTCCGAGCCATCTTGGCTGTGAATATCCGCAGGAAGAGCATTTGTACATTATACTGCCGTTTTTTTTAGTCATTTTAAAAAAATCTCCGGAATTTATAAACTTTTTATAAAAAAACTATTGACTGTTATAATAATATATATTATATTAAAGACAGCTTGTAAATAAGCTGATAAACTCTCTCCGATGTCCATCAATGATGGACGGCAGATTCCTGATTGGCGTTGCCTTTTAGGAATCTGTTTTTTTAACTCCAATTAATAACTTTCATTGCTTCGTGACTTTATCGTTCTGTAAAACTAAATTGTTGTAGTTGTTCCTGCAGGGATTGATTTTGTAACCCAGGTATTACCGCCGATTGTACTTCCTTTACCGATTACTGTTTCACCGCCGAGGATAGTAGCATTTGCATAGATTGTAACATCATCTTCTATTGTTGGATGTCGTTTTTTATTCTGAAGATTCTTTTTTACGCTCAACGCTCCCAGTGTAACACCCTGATAAATTTTAACGTTGTTTCCGATTACAGTTGTTTCTCCGATTACTACACCGGTTCCGTGATCTATAAAGAAGGATTCTCCGATCGTAGCGCCGGGATGAATGTCGATTCCTGTTTTTCCATGAACATGCTCGCTCATTATACGCGGGATGAATGGAATTCCGTTTTTGAAAAGAAAATGCGCTATCCTGTGAACCAGGATTGCTTCTAGTCCGGGGTATGATAGAATGACCTCTTCGTTGCTTTGTGCTGCAGGATCTCCGTTGTAAGCGGCAATAACATCGAGTTTTATTTTACGTCTGATTTCAGGAATCTCTTCTATAAGTGCCACTGCCGTCTGTTCTGCAAGCTTGAAGCAGTGTGAGGCGGCTATATTTTCAGCAGAACCCTTTGACTGTTTGATTGTAAAAATAAGTGCCTTCTGAATTTCTTTTGTAAGATTTGCAATTATATTGTTTACTTTTTCACCGGTAACATATTTGATATTGACAGGATCTATGTTTTCTGCAGTCCTGAAGCCTGGAAAAACAAGAGATTGTAAATCTGATAAAACTGATACGACATTCTGTCTGTTCGGAAAATCTTCTGCATCAGTTCTGTTGATAAATCCTATTTTATCGTATGAATCAAGAATGCCTTCGATTAATTTATCAATATCCATAAGTACCTCGTTATTCATAAAATAGAATAAAATAACATATGTTTCAACTGAAAATTCTTGAAATTTATTAAAAAAAATGTAAAATTCTCTTATAACTTTATTGACATAAATCGCTAGTTATTTTATATTCATAAAACGCACGTTTTTATTGAAATTGTGTGTAGAATGCAGTGCCCCTGTAGCTCAGTTGGTAGAGCACCACATCGGTAATGTGGAGGTCTGCAGTCCGATTCTGCACATGGGCTTAAAAACAAAATAAAAGTGAATGGCTTTTTAGGAGACATATTATGGGAAGCAAAAAGAAGGGTTCTGTAGAAATCATCGCTTTGCAGTGTACAGAATGTAAAAGAAAGAACTATACTACTTATAAAAACCGTAAGAATATTACAGGAAAATTAGAAAAAAACAAGTATTGTCCTTTCTGTAAAAAGAGTATTTTGCACAAAGAAACAAAGGCAAAATAAAACAGGTATTTGACCGGTACGCCGGTTTTAATATATAGGGCAGTAGTTCAGTTGGTAGAGCAGCGGTCTCCAAAACCGCCTGTCGTGGGTTCAAGTCCTGCCTGCCCTGAAATTTTTTGTTTATCCTTTTTTCAGGATGAATGTTATTTAAGGAATTAATGTCATGGCTAAATTTGGTAATTTCTTCCGCGAAAGTGTTGCAGAATTAAAAAAGGTTGTATGGCCTACAAAACAGGATGTTTTTTCATCTATCAAGGTTGTTATTGTTTCTACAATAATCATAGCTGTTATTCTCGGTGCTTTTGATCTTGGTTTCACACAGTTGTTTAGCTGGATAATGTCTAGATAAGGCGGAGTTCTATGTCAAGAAGTTGGTATATTCTTCATACATATACAGGATATGAAGGAAAAATTGAACGTGCAATAAAATCACTTTTAGAAAAAGGTGAAATTTCTGCAGAAGTTATTCTTGATGTCAGAGTTCCTGTAGAAGAAATCGTAGAAATTAAAGACGGTAAAAAGAAGGTTAGGAATAATAAATTCCTTCCTGGTTATATAATGCTTGAAATGGATCTTCCTGAAATGGGATGGAAGGATACATGTGCAAAGCTTTATAAGATTCAGGGAGTTACAGGTTTTGTCGGAAATGTAAGCCGTAACAACAGGCCTATTCCTATTACTGCAGAAGAAGCAAAGAATCTTCTCATGAAATCAGGTGCAATTAAAGGTGAAAAAGCACAGCGTATTAATCAGAACTTTAATGTCGGCGATACAGTTAAGATTACTGATGGTCCGTTTGCATCATTTACCGGTACAATTAAAGAAATCAGCATAGAAAAAGAAAAGCTTAGTGTAGAAGTTCAGATTTTTGGACGTCCTACACCGGTAGAGTTGAATTTCTTACAGGCAGAAAAAGCCTGAAATTAGTTATTTGTCAATTACAGGGGTTTGTATCCCAAGTGCAAACCGAAAATCCTGTTTTTGGGAGAGGTACAGGTCCGTTGGACAGAGGTATCTCGTTAGTAAGAAATCTTTATGATTCTTACACACCAACTTTAGGAGAAATAAAATGGCAACAAAGAAAGTTTCTGCTATCATTAAATTGCAGTGTCCTGCAGGAGCAGCAACTCCAGCCCCTCCAATTGGTCCGGCTTTAGGACCTCATGGTGTAAGTGCTCCAAAATTTGTTCAGGAATTTAATGACAGAACAAAGTCAATGGAAAAAGGTCTTGTTATTCCAGTTGTAATTACTGTATATCAGGATAAATCTTACACATTCATTCTTAAAACTCCTCCAGCAGCAGTTTTAATCAAAAAAGCCTGCAAAATCGAAAAAGGTGCAGGAAATCCTCTTCTTGATAAGGTAGCTAAATTATCTGCAAAAGATCTTGAAGAAATCGCAAAAACAAAGATGCCTGATATCAATGCAAATGATATTGAAGCAGCTAAAAAAATCATTGCCGGTACTGCACGCAGTATGGGTGTAGAGGTGGAGCAGTAATATGAAACATGGAAAGAAATATAATGCAAGTGCTGCAAAATATGATCTTACAAAAAAATATGATGTTGCTGCAGCTTGTAAAATGGTTCAGGACATGAAGTTTACTAAGTTTGATGAAACTGTAGAAGCTCATGTAGCACTTCGCCTTGAAAAAAATGCAACTGTTCGTGATACTCTTGTATTCCCAAATCAGTTCCGTGGCGAAAAGAAAGTTCTCGTATTCTGTAAGGGTGACAAAGTAAAAGAAGCTTTGGATGCCGGTGCCGCTTATGCCGGTGAAGAATACATCGAAAAGGTTAAGGATGGATGGCTTGAATTCGACGTTTGTGTTGCAACACCAGATATGATGAAGGATGTAGGTCGTCTTGGTATGGTTCTCGGTCGTAAAGGTCTTATGCCTAACCCGAAAACTGGTACTGTAACTCCGGATGTAGCTAATGCAGTTGCAGAACTCAAAAAAGGTCGTACAGAATTCCGTGCCGACAAAGCAGGTGTAGTTCACATTGCAGTTGGTAAATGTTCAATGGATGCTGATAAAATCGTTGCAAATATCAACACTCTTCTTTCTGAAGTAAACAAAAAGAAGCCGGCTGGTACAACAACAGGATTTGTTCAGTCTGTATCTGTATGTTCATCTATGGGCCCTGGTGTATGGGTTGACTATAAGGAAGGCGAATAATGGCAGTAAGAGCAAAGAAAATTCAGCCTGCAAAGACTGAAGCAATTGAAAACGCTAAAAAGACATTTGCTGATTACAGCGATTTTATTTTCGCTGACTATCGCGGTCTTACAGTAGAGCAGATTACTGCTCTTAGAGATAAGCTTCGTGAAAAGAATGCTGTCCTTAAGGTTGTAAAAAACAACTTTGCACGTATCGCATTTGAAGATATGAAAGTTGAAAATGTAGCAGACTATCTTAAAGGTCCTACAGTAATTGCAATGGCTAAGGAAGATTCTAACGAAGTTGCAAAGGTTCTTTTCGAATTTGCAAAGGATACTCCTGCTCTTTCTGTAAAGGGTGCAAGTATCGCAAATGAAATCTATGATGTAGCTAAAATTGAAGCTTACTCAAAGGTTCCTGGAAAGAAACAGCTTTATGCTATGCTTATGTCTGCAATGAACGGACCGGTTCAGAAACTTGCCGCTACATTGAAGGCTTATGCAGATTCAAAAGCACAATAAGTATTTTTTACACATTTCAGGCTTCATAGCTGTCGACTGTTATGTGTTAAAAGAGCAGAAAGAACTCAGTTGAGTTTACCCTGCTGCCACTGAGGGGCAACCCAAGGTGGAAGATATTAATTATTATAGAGGAGAAGACAATATGGCAGCTCTCACAAATGATCAGATTTTGGATGCAATTGCATCTATGTCAGTTCTTGAAGTTTCAGAACTCGTAAAAGCAATGGAAGAAAAATTCGGTGTTACAGCCGCAGTAGCAGTAGCAGCAGGTCCTGCAGCAGCAGGTGGAGCAGCAGCTGGTGGTGAAGAACAGAACGAATTCACTGTATCTCTTGATTCTTTCGATGCAGCTCAGAAGATTCCTGTTATTAAAGCAGTTCGTGAAATTACAGGTCTTGGACTTGGCGAAGCTAAAGCTTTGGTTGAAGGTGCACCAAAAACTCTTAAAGAAGGTGTTTCTAAAGCTGATGCTGATGAAATCATTAAGAAGATCGAAGCTGCTGGTGGTAAAGCCAGCAAAAAATAATTAGTTTTATAACTAATATTTTTCAGGGGATGCCGGTAGAATTCAATATTTTACGGGTATCCCCTTATGTCGTATTAAAACAAAAAATGATTTTCCACAAAAGGTGGATTAATAATCAGTGCTTTCTTTGCTGTGCAGAGTTTCTGTATGTAGAAGAAAAAACACTGAACTTAAAAGGCAGGGGGAACTGATGTTCGCGAAAACTCGAACAATCGACCGTCGTTATTATGGTAAAGACATCCAGAACTTTATGGATGTTCCGAATCTTATTGCAATCCAAACTTCATCTTATGAAAGTTTTCTTCAGTCGGAAAGATTAAAGGCTAAAGAAAAGGTTTTGGCTCAAGGTCTTCAGGACGTATTTACTTCAACATTTCCAATCGAAAGTCCAAACGGAGACATGACTCTTGAGTATGATTTTTATGAACTTGACTGGGATAACATCAAGTTCAACGAACTGGAATGTAAGCAGAAAAATTTAACTTATGCAGTTCCGTTAAAAGCACGAATCAGTTTGAATTTCCTTCAGACTGGTGCAATTCTTCAGAAAGACATTTATATGGGTGACATTCCGCTCATGACAGACCGTGGTACATTTATTATCAATGGTGCAGAGCGTGTAGTTGTTTCTCAGATACATCGTTCGCCTGGTGTAATTTTCTGTCATGATAAGGGTGTTTATTCTTCAAGAATCATTCCTTACCGCGGATCATGGCTTGAATTTGAAATTGACCAGAAAAAAGAACTTATTTATGCAAAAATTGACCGCAAAAAGAAGATTTTAGGTACAATTTTCCTGCGCGCACTCGGATATTCTACACGTGAAGAAATCATCCGCTGTTTCTATGATGTTGAAAAAATCAAGATTAAGACAGACGCTGACGGAAAAGAAAAGCTCGTAAATAAAGTACTTGCAGATCCTGTAATCATCAAGGACGAAAACGGAGAAGATAAGCGTCTTTTCAATGCAGGTACAAGACTTCATCCTCACGATATCGATGATCTTATTGCAAATAAAATCACTGAAATTGTTGTAGTTTCTTTCGATAACCGCAAGCGCAAGGATGATAAAAACACTTCCCTTGATTCACAGATGATTATCAACTGTTTTGACAGAGAGGAAGTTAAATTTGTAAAGGAAGGCTCAATTGATTGTGAACCTTCAAAAGAAGACTGTCTGAACGAGGTTTACAAGATTCTTCAGCCTGGCGAGCCTATGACTTATGAACAGGCAGAAAAGGATTTGAATTCTCTGTTCTTCTCAGAAAGACGTTATGATCTTGGACGCGTAGGTCGTTACAAGCTTAATAAAAAGTTTGAATATTCTGATGACGTAAAAGATTCTACTCTGATTAAGGATGATATCATCAATACAATGAGATTCCTTATTAAGGTATTTGTAGGCGAAGAAACAATTGATGATATTGACCATCTTGGTAACCGCCGAATCCGTTCTGTAGGCGAGTTGATGACTATTCAGCTTAAGTCTGCATTTGCAAGAATGGAAAGAATCGCAAAAGAAAGAATGAGCCTTAAAGAAACAGATACAATGAAGCCTCAGGATTTGATTTCAATCAAGCCTATTGTTGCTTCAATCAGAGAATTCTTCGGTTCATCACAGCTTTCTCAGTTCATGGATCAGGTAAACCCTCTTGCTGAACTTACACATAAACGTCGTCTTAATGCTCTTGGTCCTGGTGGTCTTTCACGTGATCGTGCCGGCTTTGAAGTCCGCGACGTACACTATTCTCATTACGGAAGAATGTGTCCTATTGAAACTCCTGAAGGTCCGAATATCGGTCTTATTGTTTCTCTGGCAATGTTTACAAGAATCAACGATTACGGATTCCTCGAAGCACCATTCCGCAAGGTTGTAGACGGCAAGGTTACAGATCAGGTTGAATGGCTTTCTGCAATGGATGAAGATAAATATTATGTAGGACAGATTGTCGAAGGTATTAAAGACGATGGTTCGTTCCCGACAGATACAATTCCATGTAGAAAACAGGGAGATTATACTCAGCGTTCACCAAAGGATGTTCAGTATATTGATGTTTGTCCTCGACAGATTATTTCTGTTTCTGCATCTTTGATTCCGTTCCTTGAACACGACGATGCTAACCGTGCGCTCATGGGTTGTAACATGCAGCGTCAGGCAGTTCCACTTTTATTCCCGGAACCACCACATGTCGGTACCGGTATGGAAAAGAAATGTGCTTATGATTCAGGCGTTCTCGTTAAAGCAAAACGTCCTGGTGAAGTTATTTATGTAGCAAGCGATAAAATCAAGGTTCAGACAAAATCAGGCGAAGTTGACGAATATACTCTTCTTAAATATCAGCGTACTAACCAGGATACATGTTATCATCAGAGACCGACAGTTGAAGTTGGTACAAAGGTTAAAGAAGGTGCTGTACTTGCTGACGGACCTGCAACCTTTAACGGTGAACTTGCACTTGGTAGAAATATCCTCGTAGGCTTCGTTCCTTGGAATGGATATAACTACGAAGACGCTGTTTTGATTTCACAGAGAGTTGTACGTGAAGATATGTATACATCTATCCATATCAAGGAATTTACAACTGAAGTTCGTGAAACAAAGCTTGGTCCTGAAAAAATTACCCGTGATATTCCTAATACTTCGGAAAAAGCACTTGCAAATCTTGATAACGACGGTATCATCAGAATCGGTTCTAAAGTCCGCTCTCATGATATTCTTGTCGGAAAAGTTACACCAAAGTCAGAAACTGAAACTACTCCTGAATTCAAGCTTTTGAATTCCATTTTCGGTGAAAAGGCTAAGGAAGTACGTGATTCTTCACTTACTGTTCCACATGGTGTTGAAGGTATCGTAATTGATATACAGCAGCTCAGCAGGGCTAACGGTGATGATTTGAATCCTGGCGTTGAAAAAGTCGTTAAGGTTCTTATTGCAAATAAACGTAAGCTTTGTGAAGGCGATAAAATGGCCGGACGACACGGAAATAAGGGTGTCGTTGCAAGAATCCTTCCAATAGAAGACATGCCGTATCTTGAAGACGGTACACCGCTTGATGTTTGTCTTAATCCACTTGGTGTACCTTCACGAATGAACATCGGACAGATTATGGAATCGGAGCTTGGAATTGCAGGTAAATATCTGAATCAGTTCTATGAATCACCGGTATTCCAGTCTCCTTCTCAGGAAATGATTGCAGACAAGCTCGAAGAAGCAGGTCTTCCAAGAAACTGTAAGCAGATTGTTCATGACGGACGTACAGGTGAACCTTTCATCAATCCGATTTTTGTCGGTGTAATTTACTTCATGAAGCTTCATCACCTTGTTGATGATAAGATGCATGCCCGATCTACAGGTCCTTACTCTCTTGTTACACAGCAGCCTCTTGGTGGTAAGGCACAGTTTGGTGGTCAGCGTCTTGGTGAAATGGAAGTTTGGGCTCTCGAAGCATATGGTGCTGCAAACTGTCTTCAGGAAATGATGACAATCAAGTCTGATGATATGAACGGTCGTTCGAAGGTTTATGAATCGATTGTAAAGGGTGATCCTTCATCTCCAATCGGAATTCCGGAATCATTCAATGTACTTGTTCAGGAAATGAGGGGACTTGCACTTGATTTTACAATCTATGATGCAAAGGGAAAACAGATTGCACTTACAGAACGCGATCAGGAATTAATAGAGAAAAACGCTTCCGGTTTTGATAAGGAGGATGTAAATGCGTGATGTACAGGATTTCGATAGTTTAAAAATTAAACTTGCTTCGCCTGAAACTATCAGGGCATGGTCTTATGGTGAAGTTAAAAAACCTGAAACAATAAACTACAGAACTCTTCGTCCGGAGAAAGACGGTCTGTTCTGTGAAAGAATTTTCGGTACAACAAAGGAATGGGAATGCTACTGCGGTAAATTTAAGTCTATCCGTTATAAGGGAGTTATCTGCGACCGATGTGGTGTAGAAGTTACTCATTTTAAGGTAAGACGTGAAAGAACAGGACATATTGAACTTGCAGCTCCGGTAAGCCATATCTGGTATTACCGCTCGGTTCCAAGCCGAATGGGTCTTCTTCTTGATCTTAAGGTTGCAGATCTCCGTTCAGTTCTGTACTACGAAAAATATATTGTAATTGATCCGGGTGATACAGATCTTAAAGAAAAGGATCTTTTGACGGAAGAAGAATATCAGAAGGCTTTTGATCTTTATGGTAATGCTTTTACTGCCGACATGGGTGCAGAAGCAATAAAGACAATGCTTAACCGTCTTGATCTTGATGAACTTGCATCAGAGCTTCGTGCAAAGATGATAGAAAAGGGTGCTAAATCTGATAAAAAGCTTTTAAGAAGAATTCAGATTGTAGAAGATTTCCGTTCATCAGGTAACAAGGTTTCATGGATGATTCTGGATGTAATTCCGGTTATCCCTCCTGAGCTTCGACCAATGGTTCAGCTTGACGGTGGACGTTTCGCTACATCAGATTTGAACGATTTGTATCGTCGTGTAATAAACAGAAACAACCGTTTAAAGAGACTCCAGCAGCTTTCGGCTCCGGACATCATCATCCGTAATGAAAAACGAATGCTTCAGGAAGCTGTAGACGCTTTGTTCGATAACACAAAACGCAAGCGTGCAGTAAAGGGTGCTTCTAACCGCCCTCTTAAGTCAATCTCTGACCTTCTTAAAGGTAAGCAGGGACGTTTCCGTTTGAATCTTCTTGGTAAACGTGTAGACTACTCCGGTCGTTCTGTAATTGTAGTTGGACCTGAATTAAAGCTCTGGCAGTGTGGTCTTCCTACAAAAATGGCATTGGAATTGTTCAAGCCGTTCCTTATGAAAAAACTCGTTGATAAAGACGTAGTATTCAATATTAAAAAGGCAAAGATGCTTGTAGAAAGTGAATCTCCAGAAGTATTCGCAATCCTTGATGAAGTTGTAAAAGAGCACCCGGTTATGTTGAACCGTGCCCCAACACTTCACCGTCTTGGTATTCAGGCATTTGAGCCGGTACTTGTAGAAGGAAAAGCACTTAAGCTTCATCCTCTTGCATGTAAGGCTTTCAACGCCGACTTCGATGGTGACCAGATGGCTATTCACGTACCTTTAACACAGGCTGCGCAGATGGAATGCTGGACTTTGATGCTCTCTGCAAGAAACCTTCTTGACCCTGCTAACGGTAATACAATCGTTGCACCTTCTCAGGACATGGTACTTGGTATTTACTACATGACTGCAATCAAGCCGAATGCAAAGGGAACAGGAAAACGATTCTCTACTCCGGATGAAGTTCGTATGGCTGCAGAAAGCGGAAATATCGAATGGCAGGCATTAATCAAGGTTCCAGCTCCAAAGGATTCATTCAGCAGCTCTGCACTTAAAGCAAAGGGTGACGATGGGTTCGTTCAGGGTACACAGGACTTTAAGAAGGGTGATATCATTGAAACTTCTGCAGGACGCCTGAGATTTAACGAAGCAATGCCTGATGAAATTGAATTTGTAAACAGACAGATGTTCGATAAATCATTAAAGAAGATGATTGAACATGTATATCACACAAAGGGTTCATGGCTTACAATCCAGATGCACGATGCAATCAAGGATGTAGGATATAAGAACGCTACATTCTTCGGTGCAACCCTCTGTATGGATGATATCCTTGTCCCAAAACAGAAAACAGAAATGATTGAAAAAGCCAACAAGGAAGTAAATGATATTGTTAATCAGGCCAGCAACGGTCTCATTACTTCAGAAGAACGCTTCAACCGTGTCTGCGATATCTGGGCTAGAACAAATGACAGTCTTACAAAGACTATGATGGATAATCTTGAAAAAGATAAAGACGGATTCAATACAATCTACATGATGGCTAAATCAGGTGCCCGCGGTTCACGAGGTCAGATTTCTCAGCTTGCCGCAATGCGTGGTTTGATGACAAAGCCTAATGGTGAAATTATTGAACTTCCTATTAAATCAAACTTCAAGGAAGGTCTTTCGGTAATCGAATACTTTATTTCTACTAATGCCGCACGTAAAGGTCTTTCAGATACAGCGTTGAAGACAGCCGATGCAGGTTACATGACACGTCGTCTTGTTGATGTTGCACAGGATGTTGTAATCAACGAAGAAGACTGCTGTACAATCAACGGTATTGATTATGCTGCAATCAAGGACGGAGATGACATCAAGGTTCATTTGAAGGACAGAATCGTTGGTCATTATACAATCGAACGTGTAGTTCATCCTATTACAGGGGAACTTCTTTGCGATGTAAATGAATATATCGATGATGATATGGCAGAAAAAATTGAAGCTGCAGGTGTAGAAAAGGTTAAGCTTAGAACAGTATTAACCTGTGAATCAAAGCATGGTATCTGTGTAAAATGTTATGGCAAGAACCTTGCAAGAAATAAGATTGTAGAAATTGGTGAAGCAGTAGGTATTATTGCTGCTCAATCAATCGGTCAGCCTGGTACACAGCTTACTCTCCGAACCTTCCACTCTGGTGGTACTGCCGAAATGTCTACAAAAGATAAGCATATCGTGCTTAAGTTCAATGCTTTCTTAAAGGACATTAATGGTACTCACGTAGAAATGAAGGATAAAAAATGGCTCTTTACACGTAAGGGTTATATGACAGTAATCCGCATTCTCGATGAACTTAAGATTGCTTCATCTGATGAAGTTCTCGTAAAGGATTCAGAAAAAGTAATGCGCGGTACACCGTTGCTGAATCATAAAGGAAAACCAGTTGAAGCAGGCGTAAACGGAACTGTAATCCTTAAAAAAGATGCAATTTATATTGTCGGTAAAGAACAGAAGATTGAAATTTCAAACGGTTCCATCATCTTTGCTAAAGCAGGTGATTATATTGCTAAGGGAGATGCTATCGGTGAATTTGATCCTTATAGTGAACCGATTATTGCAGAAAGCGACGGATATATCCACTTCGAAGATGTTATTACCGGTTCAACTCTTGAAGAACGCCACGATTTGAGCACAGGTTCTGTTGAACGTGTAATTACAGACCTTCATCTTGATGTTAAGCAGCCTAGAATTCTTATTACAGATGAAGCAGGAAACGAGCTTGGAACTTATCACCTGCCTGCCGGTGCTACACTTCTTGTTGAAGACAAGCATTCAGTTAAAGCCGGTGATACACTTGCAAAGATTCCTAAGGAAGCAACAAAATCTCAGGATATTACCGGAGGTCTTCCTCGTGTATCTGAATTGTTTGAAGCAAGAAAACCAAAGAATCCTTGTGTACTTGCAGAAATTACTGGTACAGTTAAATTCAAGGGAATTACTAAAGGCAAGAGAATCATTACAATCGAAGATGAATTCGGTAAGGTTTTCGAACACCTTGTACCTATTACAAAACGTATGATTGTACGTGACGGTGACAAGGTAGAAGCAGGTGAGCCGCTTTGTGCAGGTTCTCCGGTTCCACAGGATGTACTTAAGATTCTTGGTGAAAATGCACTTCAGAATTATCTTATGGACGAAATCCAGGACGTTTACCGTGCACAGGGCGTAGATATCAACGACAAGCATATCGGTATTATCGTACGACAGATGCTCCGCAAGGTTGAAATCGAATCTGTCGGTGATACAAAATTCATCTTTGGTCAGCAGGTCGACAAATATAAGTTCCACGAAGAAAATAATCGTGTAATTTCAGAAGGCGGTCAGCCGGCTATTGGTAAACCTATGTTCCAGGGAATTACAAAGGCATCTTTGAATGTAGATTCATTCATTTCTGCCGCTTCGTTCCAGGAAACAACAAGAGTTCTTACAAATGCCGCAATTGCAGGTCAGACAGACGGATTGCATGGTATCAAGGAAAACGTTGCAATTGGTCATATGATTCCAGCCGGTACAGGTATAAAGAACTACAAGGATATTAAGCTCTTTGATGATACTGTAAATGACCTTGATATTAAGATGAATGAAATTCTCGAAAGACGTCGTCTTGAAGAAGAATCTGAAGCAGTAGCAGAAGAACCAAGCTACGACACAGAAGAAAGCGATTAGTTTTTCCGAACCGGTGTATCGTATTAAAAAACGATTGCCGGAACAGGTTCAACCGTAGATTTGCGAAAGTAAAACTACGGTTGAATATTTAAAAATACTATTGAATTCATTGTTAGAATTCATTATTATTGTAAAACCTATCAAAAATAGGGATTGTTATGCAAATCTTCCGGGGTGCTGACCGGAATAAAATAGGAGAATAGGCGATGCCTACAATAAATCAATTAATTCGTCAGGGTCGTAAATCTATTGCGAACAGAACAAAGTCTCCCGCACTTGAATCATGTCCGCAGAAACGTGGTGTTTGTACACGTGTAATGACTCAGACACCTAAGAAACCAAACTCAGCTCTTCGTAAGATTGCTCGTGTTCGTTTGTCAAATGGTATTGAAGTAACTGCATATATTCCTGGAATTGGACATAACCTGCAGGAACACTCAGTAGTATTAGTTCGCGGTGGTCGTGTAAAGGATCTTCCTGGTGTACGTTACCATATTATCCGCGGTACAAAAGATACTCTTGGCGTTGAAGACCGAAAACGTGGCCGTTCAAAATATGGTGCCAAGAAACCTAAGGCTTAATGGAGGACTAAGATGGGAAGACATAAGAAATCAATCGAACGTCCAATGTTGCCGGATGTAAAATACAATTCAAAGGTTGTTTCTAAATTCGTATGTAGAATGATGCTTGATGGAAAGAAAGAAACTTGTACTAAAATCGTTTATCAGGCTATGGACAACCTTAAGGCAAAGACAGAGAAAGATCCACTTGAAGTAATGCTCAAGGCAATTGATAATGTAAAACCTATGGTTGAAGTTAAATCACGCCGTGTAGGTGGTGCTACATATCAGGTTCCGATGGAGATTCGTGAATCACGCCGTGAAGCTCTTGCAATGAGATGGATTATTGATGCTGCACGTTCACGAAGCGGACATGGTATGGCAGATACTTTATCTGCTGAACTTTTAGATGCTTACAACAACACTGGTACAGCATACAAGAAACGCGAAGATGTTCATAAGATGGCAGAAGCAAACAAGGCTTTTGCTCACTACAGATGGTAGTCTGACAGACATCAAAGATGTTTTTTCACAAAGGGAGGCTCAAATGCCTCCTTTTTTTATTGTTAAAAAATGTTCAATTTTAAGGCTATACCTATTGAACATTCTTGATATAAATAGTATATTTTTAGAACTTGACTGTTTGTATAATTTTAAACAGTATATGGGTTCTTTGAGAGTCAGGCAGATTTTTAATTAAATCTGGTATAACCGTAAAGTTAATCAGAAATGATTTTCAGGTATATACGACCCTATATTCATTTGATATTTATACCGTTGGTATTAAATATATATACAATTGGTTTAGGGTTTCTGGCGGTCGTATGACTATAACTCGAAAATACCAGACCAGTTGTCAAGTTGATGATAGCGATAGGTGGTACCGGGTTAGGGTATCCGATATGATGGATATTCCTGGATTTTATAATCTATAACCTTTTTCTAATCTATTGTTCTCGAATCAGCAAATATTGTGTCTGCGAATGCATGAATCTCTTCGTGAAGAGGTTTTGTATTCTGGCTTAAAGTGCAGCACATTTAAAATAAGTATGCCGGCAGTAAAAAGATTGTTCCGGCAAGGAGAAAAACATGGCAAAGGAGAAGTTCAACAGAACTAAACCTCACATGAACGTTGGTACTATTGGTCACGTTGACCATGGTAAGACTACACTTTCAGCTGCTATCACTTCATATTGTGCTAATAAATATGGTGATAAGGCTCTTAAGTATGACGAAATTGATAACGCTCCAGAAGAGAAGGAACGTGGTATTACAATCAATACTCGTCACTTGGAATATCAGTCAGATAAGAGACACTATGCACACATTGACTGTCCGGGACATGCCGACTATATCAAGAACATGATTACTGGTGCTGCTCAGATGGATGGTGCTATTCTCGTAGTATCTGCTCCAGATTCAGTTATGCCTCAGACACGTGAACACTTGCTTCTCGCTCGTCAGGTAGGTGTACCAAAGATTATCGTATTCTTGAACAAGGTTGATATGCTCGACGGCGATGAAGAAATGTTAATGCTCGTTGAAGAAGAAGTAAAAGATACTCTTAAAGAATATGGTTTCGCTGAAGATACACCAATCATTAAGGGTTCTGCTTTCAAGGCTTTGAACGAAGCTTCAAATCCAGAAAACACAAAATGTATCGATGAATTACTTCAGGCAATGGATACATGGTTTGATGATCCAGTACGTGATGCTGATAAACCATTCTTGATGCCAATCGAAGATATCTTCACAATTTCTGGTCGTGGTACTGTAGTAACAGGTAAGATTGAACGTGGTGTAATCAACATGAACGATCCTGTAGAAATCGTTGGTATTCGTCCAACTGCTCAGTCAACTGTAACTGGTATCGAAATGTTCCAGAAGACTCTTGATCAGGGTATGGCTGGTGATAACGTTGGTATTCTTCTCCGTGGTATTGAAAAGAAAGACGTTGTTCGTGGTCAGGTACTTGCAAAGCCTGCTTCAATCACACCACATACAAAATTCGAAGCACAGCTTTACGTACTTTCAAGCGAAGAAGGTGGACGTCACTCACCATTCTTTACTGGATATCGTCCACAGTTCTACTTCAGAACTACAGATATTACAGGTACTATCGAACTCGAAGCTGGTACAGACATGGTTAAACCAGGTGATAACGCTAAGGTTATCGGTGAACTCATCCACCCAATCGCTATGGATGAAGGTCTTAAACTTGCTATCCGTGAAGGCGGTCACACAATCGCTTCTGGTCAGGTTGTAAAAATTATTCAGTAGTTTTTAGTTTTTACGCAAAAGGGTTGATAACGTTAATCAGCCCTTTTGTTGTAAATGTAGGAGTAAAATAAAAATGGCTAATGGAAAGATTCGTGTCAGACTTCGAGCATTTGATGTAGAACTGATCGACCAGAGTGCAAAAGCCATCGTGCAGACTGTACAGAAAGCCGGAGCTAAGGTTTCAGGACCTATTCCGCTTCCTACAAGAATCAATAAGGTAACAGTATTGCGTTCCCCTCACGTAAATAAAAAATCACGTGAGCAGTTTGAAATGCGCACACACAAAAGACTTATTGACATTATGAATCCTTCACAAGATGTAATGGATTCTTTAATGAAGCTTGAACTTCCTGCCGGTGTAGACGTAGTAATTACACAGTAGTGAATATTACACAATAGTAAATAATAAGCCTTGTGCTTAAAAAATAATGGTACGTTCCCTCTGGATTGTGGATGACGGCCAAATAAAAGAAAAAAGAACTTTAGTTTCCCAATGCTTTAGTTCTAAACAGGAGATATCAGAATGAAAGGTCTGATTGCAAAAAAAGTTGGTATGACACAGGTTTTCGATGAAAGCGGTAATCTGACACCAGTAACCGTAATCCAGGTCGAACCAAATGTTGTCGTTGCCAAAAAAACTAAGGAAAATTGCGGTTATGATGCAGTTGTACTTGGTTTGGAAGATATGAAAGCTTCCAGAGCAAGCAAAGCATATGCCGGACAATTCCCGGAAAATATTGCCGTAAAGCGACACTTGAAAGAGTTCCGTGACTTTGAAAAAGAAGTAAATGTCGGCGATGTTGTTGGTCTTGAACTCTTTGAAAACAGCCGTTTCTTAGATGTAACTGCTACATCAAAAGGAAAGGGTTTCCAGGGTGTAATGAAGAGATGGGGCTTCCATGGTGGTCGTGCTACACATGGTTCTAAATTCCATCGTGAACCGGGTGGTACAGGAGAATGTACTACACCAGGACATTCATTCAAGAATATTAAATTACCTGGACATATGGGTTGCAAAAGAATTACTGTACAGAATTTGAAGATCGTTAAAATTGATCCAGAATTGAAAGTAATTATGGTTCGTGGTGCTGTTCCTGGCAATAAGGATTGCACTCTCATTGTTAAGTCCGCAGTAAAGAAATAGAGAGGTAGAATATGGAAAAGAAAGTATATTCAACTTCTGGAAAAGAACTGCGTACAATCACACTTGATGATAAAGTATTCGGTCTTCCAGTAAATGATGATGTAATCTATTATGCTATTACAAATGAATTAGCAAATAAACGTGTTGGAACTGCCTGCACAAAAACTCGTTCTGAAGTTCATGGTTCAAATGCAAAACCATTCAAGCAGAAGGGTACAGGTAATGCACGTCGTGGTGATAAAAAATCTCCAATTACTGTTGGCGGTGGTACAATTTTTGGACCAAAACCAAGAGATTTCAGTTACTCAATCCCTAAGAAAGAAAAAAGACTTGCTATGAAAACAATTCTTAGTTCACATGCTCAGGGTGACAGACTTGTTGTTGTTGAAGATTTTACAATTGAAAGCGGAAAGACAAAAGATTTAGTTAAAATTCTTAACAATTTTGCTAAAGATGAAAGAACTGTTTTGATTCTGAAAGATGATGATGAAAAAATCAAACAGGCAGGAAGAAATATTCCTAACCTTACATTCCTTTCATACAATCGTCTTAATGCACATGACTTGTATTACGGAAGAAAGGTTGTAGTTCTTGAAGGAGCTGTAGCTAATCTTTCTAAGTTCTATGCAGAAGATAAGGAGGCTAAATAATGAATTACGAAGATATTCTTATTGAGCCTGTTGTTTCAGAAAAGGCTACTGCATTGCGTGAACAGAATAAATATGTATTCATCGTTCATCCTGATGCAACAAAAATTCAGATTAAAGAAGCAGTTACTCGCTTGTTTAAAGTAAAAGTAGTTGATTGCACAACAATGAATGTGCTTGGAAAAATGAAACGACTTCGTGGAAAACCTGGTCGTACAGCTTCGTATAAAAAAGCTATTGTTCGTCTTGCTGAAGGTGAAACAATTGTTGCTTTCGAAGGTGTCTAAGACTGGTAGAAATTAAGGGGATACAAAATGGCTCTTAAAGTATTTAAGCCGATGACACCTGGTACACGTGGACGTGTAGACTTGTGTCGTGATGAACTGACAACTGATAGACCCGAGAAAACATTAGTGTCAGGAAAGAAGTCTCATGCCGGTCGTGGAGCTGGTGGTCGTATTTCTGTACGTCATCAGGGCGGCGGACACAAGAGACGCTATCGAGATATAGATTTTAAGCGTGATAAGCACGGAATTCCTGGAACCGTAAAATCAATTGAATACGATCCAAACAGAAGTGCTAATATTGCTTTGATTTATTATGCTGATGGTGACAAAAGATATATCATTGCACCAAAAGGTTTGCAGGTAGGACAGAAAATCATGTCTGGTGATAATGCAGTTCCAACAGTTGGAAATGCACTTCCACTTAATAAAATACCTGTAGGTTTTACAATTCATAACATTGAATTGACACTTGGTCAGGGCGGTCAGCTTGTTCGTTCTGCAGGTGCAAGTGCTATGATTGCCGGTAGTGAAGGTGATTACGTTATCGTTCGCTTGCCTTCAAGTGAAATGAGAAAAATCAACGGAAAATGCTATGCAACAATCGGTGTTGTAGGAAACGAAGAACACATGAATGTTAAGCTTGGTAAAGCCGGACACAGACGATGGATGGGTGTACGCCCTACAGTTCGTGGTATGGCAATGAACCCTGTTGATCACCCGCTTGGTGGTGGTGAAGGTGCTGGTAAAGGACGCAATCCTGTTACTCCTTGGGGACAGCCTTGTAAAGGATACCAGACTCGTAACAAGAGAAAGACTACCAGTAAGTTTATTGTTAGCCGTCGTAAGAAATAGTTGGCGAGGAGATAATCGTGTCAAGATCTGTTAAAAAAGGACCTTTTGTAGAAAAATCACTTTACAAAAAGGTTCAGGCAATGAATAAAGAAGCAGACAAGAAAATGATTAAAACATATTCTCGCTGCTCTACAATAATCCCGGAAATGGTAGGTAATACTATTTCTGTTTATAATGGTAAATCATGGATTCCTGTATATATTACAGAAAACCTTGTTGGTCACAAGCTTGGTGAATTTGCACCAACTCGTACATTCAAGGGTCATGGTGGTTCAGATAAAACAGCCGGTAAGGCTTAATGTATAGGTGGATATTATGGCTGAAAACAAAGGTTATGTAGCCACTACAAAATTCCTTATTGCATCACCAACAAAGGTTCGTCCTGTTGCTAATGTAATTAAACGAAAGTCCTATTCGGAAGCAATGGCAATTTTGGCTAATATGCCTCAGAAGGGTGCAGATTTGTTAAGCGCTACATTAAAGTCAGCAGCTTCAAATGCACTTAATTTGAACAGCAAGTTAGATGAAGATATGCTTTACGTTAAAGAAATCAGAATCGATGAAGGTCCAAGACTGAAGAGAGTATGGTTCCGCGCACGTGGTCGTGCAGATCAGTTGCTTAAACGTATGTGTCATATTACCGTCATCGTAGACGAGAAGGCGGGGGAATAAAGTGGGACAGAAAGTTAATCCTATCGGTTTACGCTTAGGTGTAAACAAAACATGGCAGTCACGCTGGTATGCAGATCCACGTGAATATGCAGATTTAGTTCTTGAAGATATCAAAATCCGTAAGATGGTTTCTGAGCTTCCTGAATGTAAAAATGCTGATATAGCTGAAATTGAAATTGTACGCCATCCACAGCGTGTTACAATTGTAATTCACACAGCTCGCCCTGGTGTTATTATTGGTGTAAAAGGTGCATCTATCGAAAAGATAAGTGCTGATATCCAGAAACAGTTGACTAAGAAAGTTCAGATTAAGATTAAGGAAATCAAGCGTGCTGAATTGAACGCTACTTTAATCGCTCAGAACATTGGTCGTCAGCTTTCTGGTCGAGGTTCATTCCGTAAGGCAATGAAACAGGCAGTTAGCAATGCTATGCGTGCAGGTGCGCAGGGTGTTAAAGTTCGTCTTAGTGGTCGTCTCGGCGGTGCAGATATGTCTCGTACAGAAGAACACAAGGAAGGACGAGTACCTCTTCACACACTTCGTGCAGACATTGACTATGGTACATACGCAGCTCCTACTACATACGGTAAAATCGGTGTTAAAGTATGGGTTTATAACGGTATGAACTATGGTGTAGATCATAACGAAGACGCTGGTCAGCTTGTTAAGAAGCCAAGACGTACAACTCGTCAGGCTGCTGAAAAGACTGATGGTGCTGATTCTGCTAAAAAGGCAAGGAGTTAGTATATGCCATTAAGTCCAAAAAGAGTAATTCACCGTAAGGTGCAGCGCGGTCGTGAAAAAGGAAATGCGACTCGTGATAATAATATCGACTTCGGAGAAATTGCATTAGTTGCAATGGAACCAACATGGCTTGATGCACGTGTAATTGAAGCAGCCCGTGTTGCTATTAACCGTAAGTTGGAACGTAAAGGTCAGGTTTGGATTCGTATCTTCCCGGATAAGCCGATCACAAAGAAACCTGCCGAAGTTCGTATGGGTAAGGGTAAGGGTGCTCCTGATCATTGGGCAGCTGTTATCAAACCTGGTATGATTTTGTTTGAAGTTGGTGGCGTTGACCTCAAGTTGGCTCACAGAGCTCTTGAACTTGCCGGCGATAAGCTTCCAGTTCTTACAAAAATAGTTTATAAGCCAACAAAAGACTAGGAGGAATAAGATGGCTAATTCAAAGAAGAAAAATGATAAAGAACTGTCTTATAAAGAACTAGTTGCTAAAAGAAACGAGCTTAAGAAGGAATACATGGATCTCCGTTTTAAAATGGTGATTTCTCATGTAGATAACCCAATACAGAAACGTACAATGCGTCGAGAAATCGCTCGCCTTAATACGTTCATCCGGCAGAAAGAACTCGCCGGAGAGAATAAATAGGAGCTGAACCGTGGAAAATAATACTGTTCAGACTGTAAAGAATGCTAAGCGTTCATTTTTAGGTCTTGTAACTTCTGAAAAGATGGATAAAACAATCGTTGTTACAATCAAAACTAAAAAGATGGACCGTCTTTACAAGAAATATGTAACTAGAACTAAGAAATACATGGCTCATGATGAAAATAATGATGCTCATGTAGGTGATACAGTGCGTATTGTTGAATGCAGACCATTAAGCAAAAACAAGTGCTGGCGTCTTGCAGAAATCGTTGAACGCGCTAAATAATTTTTAAGGAGTTTAGAATTATGATTCAGATGCAATCTTGTATGACAGTTGCTGATAACTCCGGAGCAAAAATTGTTCAGTGTATCAAAGTTATCGGCGGTTCACACCGTAGATACGCAGGTATCGGCGACATCGTGGTTGTAGCAGTAAAGGATGCTATCCCTACTTCTACTATTAAAAAGGGTTCTATTGAAAAGGCAGTAATTGTACGCCAAGCTAAAGAATACCGTCGTCCAGATGGAACTTACATCCGTTTTGATGATAACGCTTGTGTTATTGTTGATGACAGTAAGAATCCAAAAGGAAAACGTATTTTTGGACCTGTAGCTCGTGAGCTTCGTGATATGGACTTTATGAAGATTATATCATTGGCTCCAGAGGTTCTTTAAGGAGAATGAAATGTTAACAAAATCAAAAATCCGTAAAGATGATACAGTACAGGTAATTGCTGGAAAAGATAAGGGTAAAAGAGGAACAGTTGTCCGCGTTATCCTTAAAAAAGATGCAGTTATAGTGTCTGGTGTAAACATTGTTAAAAAAGCAATGAGAAAGAAGAGTCAGCAGGATCAGGGCGGTATCGCTGAGATTGAAGCTCCTCTTAATATTTCAAATGTAGCAATCGTATGTAAAAAATGCGGTCCTACAAAAATTGGTTATAAAATTGACGGCGACAAAAAAGTTCGCGTCTGCCGTAAATGTGGAGATGCATTGTAATGGCAAATTACGTACCTCGGCTTAAGAAAGTCTATAAAGACGAAATCGCCCCAGCTCTTATGAAAGAGTTCAGCTACAAATCTTGCATGCAGATTCCTGCAATCAAGAAAATTGTAGTCAGCATGGGTGTTGGTGAAGCTCTCACAAATAAGAAACTCCTTGATGCCGCAGTAACTGACTTGACAACAATTACAGGTCAGAAAGCTGTTAAAACTAAGGCTAAGAAGAGTATCGCTAACTTCAAACTTCGTGAGGGTAATGAAGTGGGTGCAATGGTAACATTGCGTGGAGATATCATGTATGAATTCCTTGATCGTCTCATCAATGTTGCTTTCCCACGTGTTAAGGATTTCCGTGGAATCAAACCTACAGGTTTTGATGGTCATGGCAATTTCTCTCTTGGTATTACTGAACAGCTTATATTCCCAGAAATTGACTTCGATAAAGTTGTAAAAATTGCTGGTATGAATATAACAATCGTAACTAGTGCCGATTCAGATGCTGAAGCAAAAGCACTTCTTACAAAGTTCAACATGCCATTCCGAAAGTAGGTTTAGTATGGCAAAGAAATCAATGATTATTAAACAGAGCCGCAAACAGAAGTATGCAACACGCGAATATAATCGCTGTCAGATTTGCGGACGTCCGCGCGGATATTTACGAAAGTTCAAGATGTGTCGTCTTTGTTTCCGTAAATTAGCAAGTGAAGGCCAGCTTCCTGGCGTTACAAAATCAAGTTGGTAGGAGATAGAAATGAGTGCATCAGATCCAGTAGCAGATATGCTCACAAAGGTTCGTAATGCGGCTATGGCCCGCCACGAGAAAGTAGATGTTCCTGCTTCAAAACTTAAACTTGAAATCGTAAAGATTTTCAAAACAGAAGGATACATCAAGAATTTTAAAAAGGTTCAGGAAGATGGAAAAACAACTATCCGTATTTTCTTGAAATATGATGATGATAATAATCCGGTTATTCATGGTGTTCAGAAAATTTCTACACCTGGCCGCCGGGTTTATTCTGGTTACAAAGATTTACCACGTGTTTATAACGGTTATGGTACAATCATCGTTTCAACTTCTTCTGGAGTTACTACAGGTAAGAAAGCAACAGAAAAGCAGGTTGGCGGTGAATTGGTTTGTACAATCTGGTAATAGGAGGAGGAAGATATGTCTAAAGTAGGTAAACTTCCTGTTGCTATCCCGGCAGGTGTAACAATCAATACTGATAATGGTGTAATCTCTGTAAAAGGTCCAAAAGGCGAACTTAAACAGAATTATCATCAGGAAATAGAAATTAAAGTAGAAGGAACAAACGTTGTCCTTACTACAAAAGATTCTTCTAAACAGACTAACGCTTATCATGGTCTTTACAGAAGTCTTATCAGTAACATGGTAAAAGGTGTTACAGACGGTTTCTCAAAGACAATGGTTATTAACGGTGTCGGTTATCGTGCAGAAGTAAAAGGTAAAGAACTTGTAATGAACCTTGGTTATTCAAGTGACTATATTGCAATCATTCCTGAAGGTTTGACTGTAACTACAACTCCAGACGGAAAAGTTACTGTTGCAGGAATTGACAAGCAGTTAGTTGGTGAATTTTGTTCTCAGATTCGTAAATTACGAAAACCTGAACCTTACAAAGGAAAGGGTATTCGTTATGAAGACGAAGTTATCCGACGCAAAGTTGGTAAGACTGGTGTTAAATAAGGTGAAGCTATATGTTTAAGAAAATGAACGACAAAAACAGAAAGCGCTTGCACAGAAAGATTCACATTCGTAAGTCAGTTTATGGTACAGCCGAAAGACCAAGAATGTCAGTTACACGAAGTAACAAAAATCTTTCAGTTCAGGTTATTAATGATGATGAAGGAAAGACTTTAGCTTCTATTTCAACAATGGAAAAAGAATTTGCAGGCATCAAACCTAATATTGATGGTGCTGCAAAACTTGGTGAAGCTTTAGGTGCACGCCTTAAGGATAAGAAAATCTCTAAGGTTGTTTTCGACAGAAATGGTTATTTATACCATGGTGTTGTTAAAGCTCTCGCTGATGGTGCCCGCAAAGCCGGAATCGAATTCTAGGAGAAATTATGGAACATCAGAAAAACTTTGATAAAGAACCAAAAGAGAAAGAGTTCGTAGAAAAACTCGTAACTCTCAACAGAACCTGCAAGACTGTAAAGGGCGGTCGCCGTATGTCATTCTCTGCACTTACTGTTGTTGGTGATGAAAAAGGTCGTGTAGGATATGGTCTTGGTAAAGCTAATGACGTATCTGAAGCTATTAAAAAGAGTATTGATAAAGCAAAGAGAAATCTTGTATTTGTTCCATTAAAGAATGGTACATTACCACATGAAGTTACTGGTAAATATAAGAGTTCTGAAGTTCTGGTAAAACCAGCTTGTTCCGGTACAGGAATTATCGCCGGTGGTACAGTTCGTGCCATCATGGAAGCTGCTGGTGCCACAGACATCCAGTCTAAATCTTTGGGATCAAACTCTGCAGTAAACGTAGTTCGCGCTACTTTTGATGCAATTGCTAAAATAATGGATGCAAAAAAGGTTGCTGCAAACAGAGGTAAAACTCTTGATGAGTTGTGGGGTTAATGTATGGCTAAAGCAAAACAGATTAAAGTTACATTAATTAGAAGTGTTATTGGTCAGAAACCAGATAAGGTTGCAACAGTACGCAGTCTTGGTCTTAAGAAGATTCATTCTTCTAATGTTCTTACTGCAAATGATGCAATTCTTGGAATGGTTGCCAGCGTTTCACACTTAGTAAAAGTTGAGGAGATCTAAAATGGCAGAATATAATCCAATCCTTAGCGCTCCTCAGGGGGCTAATGTAAAACCAAAGCGTGTTGGACGCGGTTCATCTTCTGGACTCGGTACAACAGCCGGTAAAGGTAATAAAGGTCAGCAGTCAAGATCTGGTGGTAAAACATACATCGGTTTTGAAGGCGGACAGATGCCTCTTTACAGACGTATTGCTCACAAAGGTTTCTCTAATTATCCTTTTAAGAAAGAATATGTTTGTATCAATGTTGAACAGCTTGAAGCTAAATTCGATGATGGTGCTACAATCAATAAAGAAGCATTGATCGAAAAAGGTTTCATTTCTAAAAAAACAGCTTCTCTTGTTAAGGTACTTGGTAATGGCGACATTAAAAAGAAACTTAATGTTGTTGTTGATAAGGTATCTGAATCAGCAAAAGCAAAAATAGAAAAAGCTGGCGGCTCAGTAAAAATAATTGAAGCAGCAAAAGAAAGCGATAAATAGAAGCGGAGACAACGATGGCAAGCAATCCAATAGTAAATATGTTTAAAGTTAAAGAACTTAGAAGCAGATTGTTCTTTACACTGCTTATTCTTGCAGTGTACAGATTGGGTAGTGTTATCACTATTCCTGGAATCGATGCTAACGTTCTTCTTAACTATTTTAAGGAGGCTGCAAATAGTAGTGATAATGCATTCGCAAGTTATATGGACTTCTTCGTTGGAGGTGCATTCTCACGTTTCTCTATTTTCATGCTTGGTGTAATGCCATATATTTCTACTCAGATTATTATGCAGCTTGCTGTAATTATCTTCCCAAGTCTTAAGAGAATTTCTCAGGAAGACGGAGGTCAGAGAAAAATTGCTCAGTACATTCGTATTGGAACAATTATTGTTTGTGCCGTTCAGTCCTGGGGAATTACAGTTTACGCAAATAATATCCCTGGATGTGTTCTTATAGATAATCCGGTTGCTTTTAAAGCACTGGCAATTTTAACTGTAACAACAGGTTCTATGGCTACTATTTGGCTTGGAGATCAGATTACGGCTCGTGGTATTGGAAACGGCATTTCAATGATGATCTTCGCTGGTATCGTTGCCAGATTGCCTAGCGCAATCAGTGAACTGATTAAAGCAGTTCAGGCAGGTCAGGTACAGTTAGTTTTCGTTATTCTTGTAGTTATAATGTTAATTGCAATTATTGCACTTGTAATTATTGAGGAATCTGGACAGAGAAAAATCCCTGTTCATTATGCAAAACGTGTCGTAGGAAGAAAAATGTATGGCGGACAGAGTACATACATTCCATTTAAGATTAATCCTTCAAATGTAATTCCTTTGATTTTTGCCAGCTCAATTCTTACTTTACCATTACAGCTGATTCAGTCTTTCGGTAAAGGTGCAAATGCAAAACCTTGGATTGGTACTCTTGCCAGAGTTCTCGATTCAAGTGGTATCTGGTATAATATTTTGCTTGTTCTTCTTATCGTCTTTTTTGCATACTTCTACACTCAGGTTACCCTGAACCCTACAGAAATTGCAAAAAACATCCGTGAAAACGGCGGCTCCATTCCGGGTGTACGTCCAGACAAAACAGAAGAATATTTAACAAAAATATTGAATAGACTTATATTACCAGGTTCATTGTTCCTTGCTGCAATAGCTATTATTCCAACAGTTATTCAGCATTTATTCCATTTCCCACAGTCGGTAGCAATGTTGATGGGTGGTACTTCACTTATTATTCTTGTCGGCGTAGATCTGGATACAATGAGTCAGGTTGAAGCACTTCTTAAAATGCATCATCATGAAGGACTTACAAAGAAGGGCAAAATCAGGTCACGAAGTTTGTAAAAATTTTGTGAATATTAGTAGAAAAGATATGAGAATATGTGATATTATATCGTCTGCTGAATTGTCTCTCATTGCGAGGTGCTGAAAGATTCAGCAGGACAAATATTCTCATGGGGGCTTTTTATGAAAGTACGAACCAGTGTAAAACCTATCTGTGATAAGTGTAAGGTTATAAAAAGAAATGGTATTATCCGTATCATTTGTACAAACCCTAAACATAAACAGAGACAGGGCTAAGGCTTAAGGAGAAACAGATGGCTCGAATTGCGGGAGTTGATATCCCTAACAAACATGTTGATATCGCATTAACTTACATTTATGGTATCGGCCGTTCAACTGCAAAGAAAATTTGCGAAGAAGCTAAGATTGATCCGGCAAAAATGGCTAACGATCTTACTCAGGATGAACTGGCAAAAATTCGTGATATTATCGACAAGAAGTATAAGGTAGAAGGTCGTCTTCGTTCTGAAATCGGTCTTAATCTTAAACGACTTATTGATATTGGCTGCTATCGTGGTCTGCGCCACAAGAGAGGTCTTCCAGTACGTGGTCAGAGAACTCGTACAAATTCTCGTACTCGTAAGGGTAAGAAGAAGACCGTTGCTAATAAGAAAAAGGCATAAGGCGGAGGATAAATAATGGCTGTCGTTAAAAAACGAAAGGAAAAAAAGAGTGTATATGAAGGTAACGTTTATATTCAGGCTACTTTCAACAACACTATTGTAACTATTACAGACTTGAAGGGAAATGCTCTTGCATGGGCTTCTTCAGGTGGACTTGGTTTCCGCGGAGCAAAAAAATCTACTCCGTTTGCAGCACAGTCTGTTGCAGAAGCAGCAGTACAGAAAGCAGCAAGCTACGGCTTGCGTGAAGTTCACGTATTCGTTAAGGGACCAGGGATGGGTCGTGAAAATGCAATCCGTTCTTTAGGCCAGTTAGGGTTGAAGGTAAAATCAATTTCTGATGTAACTCCAATTCCACATAACGGTTGTCGTCCTAGAAAAACACGTCGCATGTAAGGAGATCAGGAAATATGGCAAGATATACAGGTCCTGTTTGCCGCATGTGTCGTGCAGAACAGAGAAAATTAATGTTAAAGGGTGCACGCTGTACAAGCGATAAATGTCCTTTGAACAAAAAACGTGGAGCTCCTGGAAAAGATCCAAAGGCTCGTGGTGGTAAAAAGAGTGAATATGGTATTCAGCTCGCTGAAAAACAGAAGCTTCGTCGTATGTACGGATTACTTGAAAAACAGTTCCGTCTTACTTATGATAATGCTTCTCGTATGTCAGGTGTAACAGGTGAAAACTTTATTCGTTTGCTTGAACGACGTCTGGACAATGTTGTTTACAGAATGCACTTTGCAGTATCAAGAAATCAGTCACGCCAGCTGGTAAGACATGGTCATGTACTTGTAAACGGTAAGGCTGTAAATATTCCAGCTTACGAAGTAAAAGCAGGTGATGTAATTGAAATTAAAGAAAAGAGTAAGAGACTTTCTTTGGTTCAAGAAGCATTAAATGAAATTTCAAAATCAGGAAACATGCCTTGGGTAACTGTAGATGTAGATGCTGTAAAAGGCACTTATACCGCAGATCCACGTCGTGATGAAATTACTGATTTAGCCGATATTAAAGAACAGCTCGTAGTTGAGTTCTATTCTAAATAATAATAAGGAGTTCAGATGGCTCGCAAAAACTTGCTTAAAGGTTTTAAAAAACCTAAAGGCATTACATTTGAACATATTAGTACAAATCCGAACTACGGAAAGTTCACAGCGTATCCTTTTGAAACTGGATTTGGTACAACTGTCGGAAACACTCTGAGAAGAGTTTTGTTGTCATCAATTCAAGGTTATGCCATTACTTCTATTCGTATTACTTCTTATGACGACAATGGCATTTCACATGTTATTTCTAGTGAGTTTGAAGCTATTCCACATGTTGCAGAAGATACACTTGAAATAATCAACAGTTTAAAACAGATTCGTTTATGTTTGCCTGAAGATGTTGAACAAGACACAATCCTTTATGAATTTAAAGGTCCGGGTGTTGTAAAGAGTGATGACTTTGCAAAAGAAGGTCAGCTTGAAATTATGACAAAAGATAAGCTCATCTTCACTATGATGGAAGGTGCACATATCGATGTTGAAATTCAGGTAGATCTTGGAAGAGGTTATACTCCTGCAGAAGTAAATGAACATTACATCGAAATCATTGGTACTTTACCGATGGATGCAATTTTCACACCTGTTCAGAAGGTAAAATATGCTATTGAACCTTGTCGTGTTGGTCAGAGAAATGACTACGATAAGTTAGTTCTTGAAATTTGGACTGATGGCACAATTACACCGGATAACGCTTTGGCAGAAGCTGCAAAGATTGCTAAAGATCATTTTGCTATCTTCATTAACTTTAATGACAAAGACGTTATTGGATCAGATGAAAATGATGAAGGTGATGAAAGCATTCAGAAACTGCTCAATACTCCAGTTGAAGAATTAGAACTTTCTGTTCGTTCATCTAATTGTTTGAAAAATGCAAATATTCGTACAATCGGCGAATTAACTAAAAAGACTGAAGATGACATTGCCAAAACAAGAAACTTTGGTAAAAAGAGTCTTGCTGAAATTAAAGAAAAGCTCCTTGAATGGAATCTTACTCTCGGCATGACAGATTACAGTCATCTGAAGAATGCTGCCAATAAAACAAAGCAGAAGGAAGAAACAGATGAATCATAAGAATGGTTTTAATCCGCTTTCACGTACAACGGCACATCGTCGTGCTATGTCACGCAATATGGTAACATCACTCTTTAGATATGAGAGAATTACTACAACTAAATCGAAGGCACTTGAAGTAAGAAAATCAGCAGAAAAGCTTATTACAAGAGCTAAAGAAGATACTGTTCATAATCGTCGTGAAGTAGCTAAGTTTATTGCGGATGAAAAAGTCCTTAATAAACTTTTTACAGAAATCGGACCACGCATGAAAGAAAGAAATGGTGGTTATACTCGAGTTCTTAAGTTAGGTTACCGCCAGGGTGATGCTGCTGACGTAGTAATTTTAGAATTAGTTGATTATAAGCTTGAAACAGAAAAGGCAGAAAAACAGGAAAAACCTGCTAAAAAAGCCGCTCCAAAGGCAGCACCAAAAGCTGCTCCAAAAGCAGAATCAGCAAAGACTAAGAAAACTGCAGAAAGCAAGTCTAAGGATGCTGCTCCAGCTAAGGCAAAGAAGGAAACTGAAAAAAAGCCTGAAGCAAAAAAAGCAGCTGCTAAGAAGACAGAATCAAAAGCTGAATAAGCTTGCGATGTGACTTAAACAAGAAAAGGAGTCTATATGTCAAAGAACCACCGTGGATCTGGTATCAGATCACTTCCAAAGCATGGTAGAGGAACTTGTGCTATTTGTGGAAAAGAAAATATCAAAGTTCTTTATGAAAAGGAAGTAAATGGTCAAACAGTAAATATTTGTAAATTCTGTAATGCACATTTAAAGAATGTTGCTGTAAAAGAAGCTCCTGCTCCAGCTCCTGAAGCTGCTGCAACAGAAGCACCTGCAGAAGAAACCGCTGCAACAGAAGCTCCTGCTGCTGAAACACCGGCTGAAGCTCCTGCCGAGGCACCTGCAGAAACACCTGCTGAATAAGCCTTGTTATAAAACAAATATTTGATTTGTTATGAATCCGTCAGTTATATCTGGCGGATTTTTATATTTTTAAATCTTGTTTTAATACTAAAAATGATTGAAACAATACTGAATATGGAATAAAATAAAAATATGAGTTTTTCTACTACTACAAGTCTTCAAATTGCTCATTATTATGATTATTTTCGTGACAAGGAAATAGTTTTTACAAAAGCAAATCTGCTTACATTAAAGCTTGATCCTCGTCAAATTTATATAAAGTGCAATGGTGGACAGTGGCCATGTATTTTAAATTCCTCATCACTGCAGATGGCTAAAATTATCATCGGTACACAAAGCGGTGCGTTTACTGAAATGCAGAAGAATGCAAAAATGACAGTAAACCTTAAGTATTGTTTTATTGATCAGAATAATCAGCCGATTCATTTTTTTGTTAATTGCTCAGTTATTGATATAAAACCGTACAAGGGAACAAGTGAGCTTGCAATCGTTACGCTTGAATTTAATCAGCGGCCGCCTGATGATTTGATTTCACGAATCGGTGAATTTATTGAAGCCAGTGAAAATTTTATTAACAGAAAGGAAGAACGTATTAATGTTGATCAGAATTCTTTGCGTAAGCTTGGAATGGATAAGGAAGAATCTATTGTATGGGTAGATAATGTTCCGCGTCGTTGTATTCTTAAAGACCTGTCTTTCAGTGGTGCAAAAATCATGCTGGTAGGAGTTCCAAAATTTCTTGTCGGAAAACCTATTAAGTTACGCTTTGATTTTAATGATACTAACGAATCATTTATCGTTTCCGGAACAATCCCTCGTGCAGAATTTCTTGAAGGTCGTAAAGATATTGCTTCTGTGCATGTTGCTTATAATGTTGATTCAGTTCCGATGTCCTATAAAATGCACATTAACAATTTTATTACTAACTTCCAGAAAAAATTCCTTCAGCAGGAATCTGCAGGAATAAAAGGACCTGTAATTAGTACAGCCGATGATTCTGCCGTTCCTCCTGTAATAAAGGAAATGAATGCGAAGCCTCAGCCGGCACAACCTGTACAGAGTGTAAAACCAGTGCAGGCTGTTCAAGGCGTACAGAATGTACAATCAGTACAAAGCATAAAACCGGTTCAGGATACTCTTGAATTAGAACCGATAGAAGATCTCGATTTTTAGCGGAGATTTAAAAATCATATATAGCAGGAAAAGATAATGAATCCGAAAAATCCTCTTGAATCCATTTATTACATTAATTTAAACGAAAATTTTTCATTAAGCGAAAATGCAATGAAAATAGATCCGACAATTCCTCTTCCGGTTCAGGCTAAAACTACTGATGCTCCCGGAACTTTTAATCCCTCGGAAATGACAAGTGAACAGGTGCTTGCGGGAATCCTTACTGTACTTGCATACGACAAGAAAAATCCGAACCTTGATTATTACCGTTCAATCATCACTAAAGCAAAACCAAATATTAAAAAGGAATTGTGTGAAGCGGCAATCTTAAAAACAAAAAATGAAGATTTTGAACTTGCAGAAGAAATTTTTCTTGCGCTTTATGGACTTGATCCTCTTGATAATGCAATCGTTCTTAATCTTGCTTTGTTTCTTGATCAGAGGGCAGAAAGTTACCGTCGTTCCAATCTTAATGAAGATGCTGATGCTTACGATAATGATGCCGAAGCGTATTATAAACAGGTGATGGAAGCAGACCCTCCGATTGCAGATGCGTTTTTTAATGCAGGATTCTTTTATCTTAAAAAGAAACAGTTCCGGGAGGCAAAGGATGCTTTTGAAACTTATGTTGCCTTAACCTGTGATGTGAGCGATGAAGATCTTGGTGAAAACGGTGTATATAAAAAAGAACGGGCCCAGGAAATGATAAATTATATCAAGACGCAGAATCTTGATGACGAACGTTTTAAAAATGCCTACAGTCTTATCAATCGTGGAGAAGAAGAAAAAGGTCTGGAGGAAGTAAGAATATTTCTTCAGCATAATCCGAAGGTGTGGAATGCATGGTTTTTGCTTGGCTGGGGACTAAGAAAGCTTTCGAGATTTTCTGATGCTAAACAGGCTTTCCTTGAATCATTGAAATGTGAAGGCGGCGAGGATCAGGCAGATACATACAATGAAATAGCATTGTGCTGTATTCAGGAAAAAGAATTCGATGAAGCAAAAAAGAATCTTGAAAAAGCATTCTCACTGGATCCTGAAAGTACAAAAATAATATCAAACCTTGGTTATCTTTCACTGGCTCAGGGCGATAAAGAAGCAGCAAGAAAATATTTTACGATTGTTCTTGAATATGATCCGAATGATGTAATTGCTTCTGCAGAGCTTTTAAAGCTTGAAAAAGATCAGTAACCGCTGATTACCATTCTTCCAAGAGCTCAACCATATCTCCGGTTTTGATGTCGTTTTTCTGGAACCATCCCTGCGGAACTTCAAGTGCATATCTTACTGAAACTGTACTCACAATTTCTGAAAGACTGAAGGGAGTCATATCAAATATATCACGGATTTTTCCGTTGCGGTCAATATAAGCAATTGAAAGCGGGGTAGGTGTGTTTTTCATCCAGAAGCGGAGAATCTGATCCTGTTCAAAAACAAAAATCATGCCGGTACCATCGGGGATTTCTTCTCTTTCCATAAAGCCGAACTGTCGGGTTTCATTTGTTTTGGCAATTTCGGCATCTACAGTGATTGTTGTACCATTACTTCTTGTAATTGTTAAATCTTTTGAAGGAAGTCTTGTATGTTTTTCTTTGCATGAAACGGCAGATAAAAATAACAGAAAAAGTATTGCAGAGGATAATATTTTTTTCATTGATTAAAAATCCTCCAGGAACATTTCACGTGTAAATTCTTCGCCGCTTTTTTCGACAGTGCTCATCTTTTGAATTTCTTCGTAAGTTTTGTTGTCAATATATTTTACGCTCAGAGGTTTTTCAAGCATTATTGTTACGTTGTCGTTCATCCATACAGATTTTGAAGGATCAAGCTGATCAGGATCTCCGTATTTATCTGAAAAATTCTTGAACATCGAATAATAGTCCATACGTTCCGGATTTATATTGATTGTGATGATATAAAGCTTTTCGTTATAAAACTGAAACCAGCATCGGCCAAGAAAATCAGAGCCATAACCTCTCTGCGAATCTGTTTCAATCAGGATTTTATTTTCACCTGGAAGAAGAGAAACATCCCTGTCGCCGTGATAACCGAAATCTGCATTTTTTTCGAGGGCTGATTTAGTTTCTTCAAGTGACATGCCGAGTTTGATGTTTTTATAGCCGTTTGGGAGCGACTGTGCAGTTATATTTGAGAAAGAAACAAGCAATATTAAAAAAATGAAATTTATCCTTTTCATAATGATATTATCGGAGTATTGAGGAAAATGTTAATCACAAACTTGAATCTTTTGAATTTTCTTATTCTTTTGAAAGTGAGCGCTGTTTTCTGTAGAATGCAGTCTGCTTTAATAATTCAGGAACATCCTTTATGAATATTTTCATATCAACAAGCTTTATGTGTGATGACTGCTGGAAATTGTAGATTACCGACGGCTGCTGTTCCTTTGGAATACCGCACATGTTGGCAAGATCAAGAGATGTCAATTCTGTCTGCATTCCTTTGTTTACAAGCTTATCAATATTTATTTTCTGTTTTTCAATCTGAAGGGAAAGCATATCGAGCATTTTCTGGTTAGGATCTGAAATATTTGCATTATCAAGCTGACGGTACATTGACCATAATCTTTCGGCAAGAGTGGTAGTTAAACGGGAGATAAGCTGCGGTTGTGTAGATACCATCTGATTGAAGTTGGCATGGTTTACTACCATAAGACGGCAGTTGCTGTGTGCTATTGCACTTGCTGAACGAGGCTTGTTTTCGAGCAGTGCCATTTCACCGAACATATCACCTTTTTTTAGTACTGCAAGAGTTACTTCATTACCGTCCACTACCTTTGAAATTGCTACCTCACCGCTCTGTATGATGAACATGTCATTTCCTTTCTGCGATTCGGAGAAAATCATTGTATCTTTCGGATATTCTCTTGTAAGGTCCTGAGTCGGTTCAAAATAAACTGCATTTGTGCGCTGCTTGAGCATAATGAATTTTTTCTTTGCAAGCTCTGCCTGAGGTCCAACTGGTCTTGTTTTTAAATACTGATAGTATGCAAAAACAGCAATGTCTTTTTTCATTGTGTTCTCATAATATTCAGCAACCTTTAAAATCTGTTCGGAAGAATCGGTAACTACTGTATTTAATGTTGCGATTGTAAGCATTTCATTCATCTGACGCATTCTGTTTGCAAAGGTTCTGATGATTTTCAATGCGACCGGTGTATTGTTTACGATTAACTCTGAATACTGATCACGTCTTACGGAAATAGCAGTTACGTCTGTCATCGCTACTGCAGTTTCAATCTGAAGGTGTCCTGACATACATGGAACTACGCCGACGAAATCTCCTGGTCCGAGCATAAACGGTTGTATGCCTGTACCTGCGGATTTAAAGCATTGAACGTTTCCCTTCTGAATGATGAAAAAACGATCGCTGTCAGATTTGCCTTCTACGACGAGATATGAATCTTTTTTAAAGTTAATAATCTGTAACTGTAACACAATACCCACCAGTATATACTATTAATAAGTATAAAATCAGCATTTTTATTTGTCAATAAACTTACAGTAATTTATCGGAAAAAATTATTTCCGGCTCAAGTACAAAACCGAATTTTTTTTGTACAGTTTCGATTGTATGATTTACAAGCTGTTCTATGTCTTTTGACGAAGCTTTGTTGAAGTTTATGATGAAATTTCCATGAAAATCTGCAATTTTTGCACCACCGATTTGATACCCCTTTAAGCCTGCTTCATCGATAATCTGTCCGCTTGGTTTTCCAAAAGCATGATTATTCTTAAAAACAGAACCTGCGCTCGGATATTTAAAATGACCTTTACTCACACGTTCATTGATATATTTTTTGCATTCATTTTGAATCAGTGGTTTTTCACTTTCTTTTTTTCTGATGAGGATGAAGGTTGCAGTTGTAATGAAGGTTTTGTTATTCTGATACGGTGATTTCTTGTAAGCCCAGTCAGAAGGATTATATCTGTCTTTTTTTAAAGTTACCTTACCTTCTGAATAATCCATATAACTCACTGAAAACAGAATATCTGAAATTGATTTTTCAAAGCAGCGTGCATTCATGTATACTGCACCGCCGACTGTTCCGGGAAGTCCTGCAAACTGTTCTAATCCGCTAAAATTCTTATCGGTACAGAAATTAACCAGCGATGCCATCGGCGTTCCGGAAAAACAGGTAACAAGCACCTGATTTTTATCAAGTTCAATTTTACCGAATTCTTTAGGACAGTCACCTGCAGGAAAAATTTCAGCATCATTGAATGCCTGAGTTGATATTACGGCTCCTTTAACGCCTTCATCATTCATGACTATATTACTTCCGCCGCCAAGGATAAAGAAAGGAATCTGGAATTTAAGCAGCGATTCGATTGCAATCTGAAAGGAATAATAATTTTCGGGTGCAATAAACAAATCTGCATTCCCGCCGACTTTAAATGTAGTTTTTGGTGCGAGCGGTTCATCTCTTGAGATTTTTCCTTTGAATGCATCATGGTTATGTAAAACCTGAATTAAAGCTTCGTAATCTGCCACAAAATTATTATAAGAAAAAAAACATGCTTCTTCAACAGCAGGTAATTGTATATTTATTTTTTGCCTTGTTGTTTAATCCTTTGAAAAAATATATAATAAGTATAGAGGTATTATTATGGCACTAAGATTATACAATACAATGGGACGCACAATGCAAGAGTTTAAGCCTATTCGTGAAGGTTTTGCCGGTTTTTATGGCTGTGGTCCTACTGTTTATAATTATGCTCATATTGGAAATCTTCGTGCTTATGTATGCTGGGATGTGCTGGATAAGACTCTCAGGCTTCTTGGTTATGATGTGAAGCATGTCATGAATATTACCGATGTAGGTCACTTAACTGATGATGGTGACAACGGTGAAGACAAGATGAAAAAATCTGCAGCAGATCGTCATCAGAGTGTTCTTGAAGTTGCAAATTTCTATACAGAAGCTTTTATGAAGGATATAGATGCCCTTAATATCCGTCACCCTGATGTCATCTGTCGTGCAACTGAACACATTCAGGATATGATTGAGCTTATTAAGAAAATAGAAACAAACGGTCATACTTATATGGCAGGCGGTAATCTTTATTATGATATTTCTACTTTCCCTGATTACGGTAAGCTTGCTAATCTGAATGTTGAAGAATTAAAGGCAGGGGCTGGTAAACGAAAGGTTGTAGTTGTAGATGAAAATAAACGCAATCCCGGTGATTTTGTCCTCTGGTTTACAAAGTCGAAATTTGAAGATCAGGCTATGACATGGGATAGTCCATGGGGACGCGGTTATCCGGGCTGGCACATCGAATGTTCTGCAATGAGCATGAAATATCTTGGAAAGCATTTTGACATTCATACAGGCGGAATAGATCATCCTCCGGTTCATCATACAAATGAAATTGCACAGAGCGAAGGAAGTTTTGACGAAGCAGAACGTGCAAAAGGTCCATGGGTAAATTACTGGCTGCACAATGAGTTTTTGATTCTTGAAGGCGGTAAAATGTCTAAATCTTCTGGAAATTTTATTACGCTTCAGACATCGCTTCCACCGGAAAAAGGATTTTCTCTGAAGGACAAGGGATTTGAACCTCTTGATTACCGTTATTTCCTTCTTGGAGGTCATTACAGAAAGCCTCTTACCTTCAGTATAAACGGAATGGAATCTGCAAAATCAAGTCGTGCTGCACTTAATGAAAGGATTGCAAAACTTATTAAAAAAGCAGCTGATGAAGAAAATTTTGCATTGACTCAGGATAACTACAGTAAGCTTCTTGATGAAATTGATTTTACGGATGAAAACTATTCTAAGTTCTGCGAAGGACTTGAAAATGATCTTGCAACTCCAGTCGCTGTTGCGGCAATGCAGAAGGAATCGAACGGTAAGGGTGTAAAGGCATCACAGGCTCTGGCAGTTATTCATAAGATGGACAGGGTTCTTTGTCTTGATGTTATAAAAAACGGATTAAAGGTTTTTGAAGAAAAAGAAGCATCGTCTGCTGAAAACAACTTAAATCTTCATGCTGACGATCCTATGGCAAAGGAAATAGATGCTCTTGTTGCTGAACGTACAGAAGCTAAAAAGAACAGGGATTTTGCCAGGGCAGATGAAATCCGTAATAAATTAAGCGGAATGGGTATTGAAATAATTGATACTCCGAATGGTCCGACCTGGAAAAGAAAATAAAACGGCAGTAAAAAAGGCCTGTATGGTAACTTTTTGAATGCTTGAATTGTTAAAAAAATATATAGGAAGAGTTAAAAAATAAGAGAATTCTTATTTTTGTTGTAACTTTATAGGTAACTGAAGTGTTAAATAATGTAGAAGAAAATCAACAGGATGTTTCTGTAGCGTTGAATGCAGCAAATCAGGTTGATTTTAAGACGATTTATGACGCTTGTATGCAGATGCTTTTCAGAATATCATACAAAATTGTAAATGATGAAGAAGCGGCAGAAGATTTAGTTCATGATTCGTTGATAAAAGCAAATGAAAAAGGTCTTGTTTTTCCTTCGTTGAATGATGCAAAATACTGGCTTATAAGGGTAGTTAAGAATGCATCGTTAAATTACATTAAAAGAAAGGACAGGGAACGCAAAGCTTACGAAAAAGTTCTTTATGAAGAGCATCGTAAGAGTCAGAGCGGCGAAACCGATCTTTTAAGGGAAGAAACGAAAGAGAAAGCAAGAGAGGCTTTGAAAAAGTTACCGAAGAACTTGCGTGAAGTTCTGATGTTAAGAGAATATGGAGATCTTAACTATAAGGAAATAGGCAAGGTTCTTGGAATAACTGAAGGAAATGTTAAAGTTCGTGTTTTCAGAGCCAGGGAGCAGTTATTAAAGTTAATAGGAGCTGATGATGTCTTCTTGTCCAACTAAAGATATACATTCTTTGTATCTAGATAATGAAATGCCTGAAATTTATAAGGCAGAATATGAATCTCATTTGAAGAATTGTCCTGAATGTCAGGCTAAGATAGAAAGATTAAAATATTTGCGCAGTATGCTCAATGATAATCCTGTTGCCCTTGATAATAAATTTCTTGATAAGAGTTTTGAACGTCTTCAGGTTAAGATGGGTTATGTTAAGAATACAGGAAAGAGTTTTGAGACTCGTGCATCAGTTTATAAATATGTAGTGCCTGTTGTTGCAGCGGCCGCAGTTGCAGTCTTTGCGCTTGTTTTGCCGTTGAATCTCCTGGGATCAAATAAAACCAGTTCTGCTTCTGTTGCAAAAACAACTGCCTCTGTTGCTCCTATTGTAACTGCAATTCCTTCTGCAGATAATGTTTCGTTGTCCAGTGGAAGGACAAAGGTTATTTCTGGAAACATTCAGGAGCCTGTTTTACCGACAGCGACAAATTCAATTAAAATTACAGTTCCGAGTGTGAATAATATGCCTGTTCAGGTACAGATTGAATTCCCTAATAATGAAGCTGTAACTATGGGTAAATATTAGTGGAAACCTCCAGAAAATTCAGTTATCTTTTCCGAAAGCATACTTTCATAAGATTAGGCTGTTTACTTTCATTAATCGGTATTGTTTTACTCATTCTCTTTTTTATCGGTTATAAGATTCAGCCGGAGCCCGTGATTGAATCTATTGTGCCTCCGGTTGGTGCCCCCGGTGATATTGTAGTCATCAATGGAAAAAACTTCGGTGAATCGCGCGATATGAGTTATGTAGAGATTGCCGGTTCAAAGCTTACTTCAAGCTCGTATGTTTCGTGGTCAGATACAAAAATAAAAATCATAGTTCCAGCAAACGTTCAGGATGGACTTGTAATCGTAGGAACGAAGAACGTTCAGTCAAAGCCTGCTCTTTTTGCAAATGAAGTTGATATTCCGGTTTATGTTCCTCAGACAATGCAGACAACAATGCCGTATATTTCATCTTTATCTGATGAATCGCTTCAGGTTGGTTCGGTTTTAACGATCAGCGGAAGTAATTTCGGAGAGTCAAGAAATCAGTCGAAGGTTTATTTTACGATTGATTATAATAATCAGATAAGGAATTCTGAATATATCAATACTGCACTTTATACAGAAAATATGGTAGAGGTGAATGAAGCAGAAAACGGATATGAATACTGGAGTGATTCAGAAATCCGGGTTCGTGTTCCGGATGGGGCTGTTTCAGGAGTCGTGCTTGTTGATAATGGAAAGGAAAAATCAGAACCGTTCCCATTCAAGGTAAATGATTTTGTCGGAACAAAAAGTTATACATCGAAAAAGATTTATCTTATTCAGTATTCTGCAGATATCAAGGATGTAGTAACTGAAGGCTCGGCAACAATTTCCTTAAGATGTCCGATTCCTGTTTCTGCTCCATGGCAGTCAAATGTTGAACTTACAGAAATTAATCCTGAACCTAACCTTAAGTATTATCAGAACTGTATGGTTCAGCAGCTTACGAAATCTATATCAAGTGCAGAAAAAACTGTTTTCAGTCAGACATACGTTCTTTCGGTTTATGAAATAAATACAAAAATTAATCCGGACAGGGTTGGGTCTGTAAAATCACTTAATTCTGCATTCTACAAAGCGGCTACTGCTGCCGATGATGTAATTCCTGCTGATGATGAAAGACTTGTTTCTCTTTATAAAACAATTGTCGGAAATGAAAAAGGAACTTATCGCCGTGCAAAAATGATTTATGAATACATGTGCAAAAATTATGAAATCCTTTCAAAAAACAGAAAGGATGATGCAGATCCGTTTGATTTGATAACAAAGAAAAAGGGTGATGCTTATGATTTTTCAGTTATTTATACAGCTTTGCTTAGAACCTGCGGAATTCCTGCATTGCTTGACTGCGGAATTTTAATTAATGAAAACATGAAAACTCAGATTCACTGGTGGAGTGAATTTTATTGTCCTGGCTTCGGATGGGTTCCTGTTGATGCAGCGCTTGGTGCGGGGCTTGATTATAAAAACTGGCCTGATGTTACAAATCCTGATACTTATTATTTTGGTAATCTTGATTCACATCATATTGCTTTTTCACGGGGATATAATCTTCTCAAACCGTTTGCTCCTGACAATAAGATTGTTCAGTATCGTAAAAGCTTTGCACTTCAATCTATCTGGGAAGAAGCATCGAGTGAGGCATCAAAATACAGCTCTTACTGGAGTATTCCTGTAGTTAAAGGTGTATATTAATTATAAAGAGGATAAATTATGACAAAGATTTTATCTGTCGGTGGTTCAATAATTGCTCCGGATAAACCGGACAGTGAATTTTTAAGTTCATTTGTTTTAATGTGCATTAAATGGCTCGATGCGGATTCTTCCAACCGTTTGATTTTAGTTGCAGGCGGCGGTGCTCCGGCCCGTTTTTATCAGAATGCATATAGGGAAGTTTCTGAAAAAACAAAGCTTGAAAGTAAGAATGATGCAGCTGACTGGATTGGAATTATGGCAACAAGAATCAATGCGCAGTTATTGAAGGCATGCTTCGGTGACTACTGTAAAAATGATGTTGTTTATAATCCTACGCTTGAGGATTTAAGTTTTGATGGAAAAGTGCTTGTCGCTTCCGGCTGGAAACCCGGTTTTTCAACAGATACAGATGCAGTATATCTTGGTGAAAAATTTAATGCTAAGGTAATTGTAAATCTTTCGAATATCGAAAAAGTATTTACAGATGATCCTAAAAAGAATCCTGATGCAAAACCTCTTGATACAATTTCATGGCAGGACTTCCGGAAAATGGTCGGTGATGAATGGGTCCCGGGTAAAAATTGCCCTTTTGATCCGATTGCTTCTAAAAAGGCACAGGAAAACGGAATGAAAGTAATCTGTGCAGGCGGAAAAAATATTGATAATATCAGCGCAATTTTAAATGACAGGGAATTCTTCGGAACAACAATCGGTTGATTATTACCGTGAATTTCTTGATTTGTATTTTCTTAAACAGGCTTGTATTTTTGCAAGTCTGTTTCTTTTTATGATGAAGTCTTCCATCTGCTGTAAAATTCTGTCTATTTTTTTTGCATAGCTTTTATCTGTTGCCCAGGTGCCGGAAAGTCCATCTATTGTTTCGACATATTTTGTTTTATGAACCCAATCGTATCTTGGATCTACTAATTCCTCGTGAAGCATTACATCTTCAGTTGTAGCATAGGCCTGAAGATGCTGAATATGTGCCCTGATACCGAGACGTGGAGTGGGAAAAGATGCACCCGGATGTTCTTCATCCATTGAACCTAAGCCGCAGAAATTATTCATCTCGGGAGTTACAAGATTACCAAAGCGCAGGAAGCCTGTTTCAAGACACATCTGCGCAAACGCAACGGTTGAGTTTATGTTTTCTTTCTGTGCTTCAAAAAAATAATATCGTGCAATAACAAAAATCCGTTGATATTCAACGTCGGGATTCTGCGTGATGAAAAAGTCGGCAAGCTCGGTGGGAGTTAATTTTGCCGTATCTGAAAGCCTTCGTGAGATGTGAAATGACGGCGAGGTCTGTCCCCGTTGTTTCGATTTTTCGAAATTGAACAGACTCTGACAGCTCATTGTGGAAATTGAGAAAATAATTAAAAAAATTTTAAAAAAAAGTGAGTTTTTTTGCATATTCATGAAATATTATATATGTGATGTTAGAAAAAGTAAAACCTGATATCAGGGAAAAGACTCTAAAATATGGACTTCAGTATCCTGATGACGTGGAGCTTGTAATGCTTATAATCGGGTCGGGAAACAGAGACTATAGCGTAGAATCTTTGTCTCAAAAGATTGTCGACAAGCTTGATTCATCGAACAATGAAGATGTAATAAAAAGCCTGTGCAGTCTTAAAGGTGTCGGGGAAGGAAAAGCTCTTGCAGTCTGTGCGGCATTGGAGTTAGGAAAGAGACGAAGCTGTCATTTTGGAGCGCATATAAAAACTCCGAAAGATGTAGTGCCTTTTGTAAAACAATATGCAATCAGTCTGCAGGAACATTTTCTGGTTGTTATTCTGAATGGAGGACATGAGATAATTAAAATCCATGTAGCGTCTGTAGGAACTGTGAATAGAACTCTTATTCATGCCCGGGAAATTTTTGGTGAAGCAATAAGAAATAACGCAGCTGCAGTCATACTGGTTCATAATCATCCGTCGGGAACTTCCATGCCGTCTGAAGAAGATATTGAATCTACCGAAGCGCTGCTTCAGGCATCGAAAATAATCGGAATTCCTATACTTGATCACATTATAATTGACCGCGATAGTTATTTCAGCTTTATGGAGGAAGGATTGATAAATCTTACCGGAGAATAGCAAAATAACTGAAAATGGTTTACAATAAAGACATGAAAATGATAAAGAGATTATTCAGTTTGATTTTGATTTTTACATGCTTTGTTGTTTTATCGGCTCAGGAACTTTTAATTCTTGAACCGGAATCACAGGTCAACAGAAATGACAGGAAATGCAGTGCAGTAATTGATTGTAATATTCCGAATTGTGAAGTTTATATAAACGGAGCGTATAAAGGTAAAACCAAGTATCAGCTTCAGGATATTCCTGCGGGAAATTATGAGCTTACAGTTCAAAAAGAGGGGTATGACAGCGTTACGTATTTGATTTGTCTTTCGCAGTCTTATACGAATTATTATAAGGTTCTGCTTTCATCTGAAACAGGGTTTATTAACTTAAGCGAAGTTTTTTTTGACAGCGAAATTTATGTTGATTCGGCACAGGTTTATACGAATCCGTTTGAAGCGGCTTGTGGTGAAAGAAAAATCAGGATTATGCGTTTCGGCTACGAAGATTTTGAAAAAACTGTTGTTGTAGAGAAAGGAAAGACAGTAAACGTCAAATACTCTGCAAATCCTGCTGTTTTTGTCTTAAAGGATTTTAATATTTCACGGGTAAGGATAAATCCGGGAGAAAAAGGTGAACTTGGAAGCTGTAAAATTTCGTTTACCGCTACCGCAAAGGGAAAAGCTTATATCTATATAATTGACTCAAACGGGAAGGAAGTCTGGAAATATGAATTTGCAGATATAAAGGAATTTTATCAGAGCGTTATCTGGGACGGTAAAGCTTCGGACGGGCAGGTTCTTGAAGACGGTGTTTATTCTGTAATTCTTGCATCAGAAGGTTTTCAGGCAGAAAAGGAAGTTGTGCTTACGAACGAATTGAGCTATCCGCATTATGTATATACAAAATCAGGGCTTGGTATAGGAAAGCTTCCGGCTGCATATAAAAGTCCTGTAAATTTCGGACAGCTTTCGGTATCTTGTGAACCATGGATCAGCGCCGGCAAAAATTATTTTTCGTTCTGCCCATGTAATCTGCAACTTGCATTTGTTTCAGGATTTACAAACGGTCTTGAGTTTTCTGCATCTGCAGGAATGTATCTTGCAATAGGAAATGATACTTTTCCGTTCGATGCCGATTTTGCGATAAAGTATAACTGGCTCATTAAAACACAGAAGGTTTCCTTTTTGAATGCAGTGCTTTTGAGATACGGTTATTCATCCATCGATAATTTTTCACCTTATGGTGTAGATACCGGCAACGGGCTTGGACTTGGATATGTTGCAGGCTTAAAAACTCCTCGTGGATTTGCGGGAACGACTGTGGAGTTTGTGCTTGGTGCAGAAAACGGAAAATTGAATATAAACAATAACGTTCTCAGATGGGGACTGGAATATTCTCATTCACCGTTTGATAACGTAAAAATTGATTTATGGACAGATTTTAATACAGCAATAAATACATTTAATCCTGACAGTAAGTGTGATTATAATTTTCTGTTCTGTCATGCGATGGAAATAGGAACTGATGTGCTTATTACTCCCGAAAGAAGTCCGTTCATAATTGATACAGGCTTTAAGTGCATGCTGTTTTTAATGGATGATTATCCTGTTGATAAAAAAGGAAATTATTTTTCTTTAAAAATCGGGTTGTCTTATTTGTTCTAATTTATTAAATTATATTATATGAAACTTTATACACGTGGTCAGCTGGTAGTATTTTTATCCGTTGCTTTTTCAGCAGCTATTGTTGTAACTAGCATCATTTTTACTACTGCATATAAACTTAAAAAATCTCATGAAGAACCTGTGGCAGCAGTGAATACTGTTGATAGTTCAGAAACTGAAATTTTGAAAACTGAGGACCTTGATTTACAGCTTAATCCTTCAGATGCGGTTCCTGTTTCAAATTCATCTTCGTATACACAGGATGAGCTTCAGAACATAAATGTATATCAGTTATGCAACGAAGCAGTCGTGAACATCAATACTCAGGTTGTAGGATATGACTGGTTTCTTGAGCCGGTTGTTCAGGACAGTGGAAGTGGAAGCGGTTCAATCATCGATAAACGGGGATATGTCCTTACAAACGTTCATGTAATTCAGGGCGCTTCAAAAATTTTTGTTTCTCTGTTTGATGGAACACAATATGAAGCAAGCGTTGTCGGTTCAGATTTAGACAGTGATCTTGCAGTTTTGAAATTTGATCCTCCGAGCGGAATGGATTTAAAAACAATTTCTTTTGGTGATTCAAAGGAACTCAAGGTAGGGCAGAAGGTTATTGCAATCGGTAATCCGTTCGGTATGGAACGAACAATGACTACAGGAATTGTTTCTGGTCTTGGACGACCTATTCAGAATTCAAACAAGCGGATTATCAGAAATATGATTCAGACGGATACTGCAATCAATCCTGGAAATTCAGGCGGTCCTCTGCTTGATACAAAGGGAAGGATGATCGGTATTAATACGATGATTCTTTCATCTTCCGGTTCTTCGGCAGGCGTTGGTTTTGCAGTCCCTTCAGAAACTGCCATCAGAATTGTTGCAGATCTGCTGCGATACGGTAAAGTTCAGAGAGGAACTCTTTCCATATCGATTATCCAGTTGAACAGAAGAATTGCCCAGTATGCAGAGATTGACGTTTCATCGGGTGTTTTGATTTCACAGGTCGAAAAAGGTTCAACAGCAGAAAAAGGCGGACTCAAGGGTGGAACAAAAGCAGCTTATTACGGAAACAGCATAATTTATCTTGGCGGTGATGTAATTACACAGATTGATAATATTGCAATTACTTCTCTTGCAGATTTTTATTCGGCACTTGAAAGTAAAAAACCGGGTGATGTTATAACTGTGATTGTTCGAAGAAACAGGAAAAACGTTTCATTAAAAATTACTCTTTCTGAATAAAAACATTTTTACTCAGTCATGAAAATAAATTAAGTGTGAGTTATGCGTGAATTTAAAGTAGTATCTCCGTTTGAACCAAGCGGGGATCAGGCGCAGGCAATAGAAAAGCTTTCTCAGGGATTTATTAACGGCGATAAATTCCAGACTCTTAAGGGTGTTACCGGTTCCGGAAAAACTTTTACAATGGCAAAAATCATTGAGAAGGTTCAGCGTCCGACTTTAATCATAAGCCATAATAAAACACTTTCTGCCCAGCTGTACCGGGAGTTCAAATCTTTTTTTCCTGATAATGCAGTAGAATATTTTGTTTCATATTATGATTATTATCAGCCCGAAGCGTATGTTGCGGCAAGAGATCTTTATATCGAAAAGGATTGTGATGTAAACCGCGAAATAGATCAGCTGAGACTCAAGGCAACCTACAGTCTTATGGAAAGGCGTGATGTAATTGTTGTTGCAACAGTTTCATGCATCTATGGTCTTGGTATGCCTGATTTATATAAAGAGATGCGCATTCATCTTGAAAAAGGGCAGACTCTTGATATAAAGAAATTTTCTGCTCAGCTTATATCACTTCAGTATTCAAGAAATGATGATGTCCTTGACCGCGGGAATTTCCGTATAAAAGGTGATGTGATTGAAGTTTATCCGCCTTATATGGAAACAGATGAAGCCTACAGGATTCTTCTTGACTGGGATGAAATTGTGCGTATCCAGCGGTTTAATGTTTTGAACAGGGATGTTACCGGTGAACTTGATGAAACGGTGTTTTATCCTTCAAAGCATTTTGTCGTTCCTCATGATCAGCTTATTCTTGCAACAGACAGAATTCAGGCAGAGATGGAAGAAAGGGTCGAAGAATTGCGCGGTATGGGAAAGATGCTTGAAGCAGAACGCCTGAAAACCCGCACTACTTATGACATAGAAATGCTGAAGGAAATGGGAACGTGTCCGGGAATTGAGAATTATTCTGCACCTATAACAGGTCGTAAAACCGGTGAACCGCCTGCAACTCTTCTTCATTATTTTCCGGATGATTTTTTGTGCATGATTGATGAAGCGCATGTAACCGTTCCTCAGATTGGAGCGATGTATGAAGGAGACAGAAGCCGTAAGCAGAGTCTGATTGATTTTGGATTCCGTCTTCCTTCTGCACTTGATAATCGTCCTCTTAAAAAAGCTGAATTTGATAAAAAGATGAATCAGGTTATTTATGTAACGGCTACTCCTAGAAAAGAAGAAATTAAAGAAAGCTCACAGATCGTTGAACAGTTAATCCGTCCTACAGGTCTTCTGGATCCGATTATAGAAGTTCGTCCAAGTGAAGGTCAGATGGAAGATATCTATAAGGAAGTCCGCGAAAGGATTGAACGCAGGGAAAGATGTCTTATTCTTACGCTTACAAAAAAAATGGCAGAGGATCTTACTGATTATCTTCTTGGACTGAATCTTAAGGTAAAATACATTCATTCAGAAATAGATACCTTTGAACGTGTAGAAATATTAAAATCTTTACGAAGCGGTGAAATTGATGTTCTTATAGGAATTAATCTTTTGCGAGAGGGAATTGATTTACCGGAGGTTTCGTTCATCGCAATTCTTGATGCAGATAAAATCGGATTTCTGCGCAGTGAAACTTCTTTGATTCAGATAATCGGTCGTGCGGCACGAAATGCGGACGGTAAAGTAGTGATGTATGCCGATCATATGAGTCCTGCGATGGACAGTGCTATAAAGGAAACAAAACATCGGCGTGAAATACAGGAAGCATACAATAAAGAGCATGGAATTACACCGGCTACAATTAAAAAGGCAGTTGAAGATATCCTTGTTCACGAGCAGCAGGAAGCACGAAATGAAGCTGATATGGATCTTGAGGTTTTAAAGAAGGGTGTGAATCTGTTCAGGGCTGCTGACCGTAAAAAGCTTATTGCGCGTCTTAAAAAAGAAATGGAAGCTTGTGCAGAAAGGATGGAATATGAACAGGCGGCAATATACAGAGATCAGATAAAAGAAATTGAGCAGCAGTTCGGAAAATAAAAAAATTAAAGGATATTCAGAATATTTGAAGGGAATTGATTTTTGCCGATTGACTTTTTATCGAAAATTGTATATCCTTTCAAAACTATCTATTATCGTTGGGAAATTTGTTTTAATATAAGTGAGGAAATAGAAATGTCTAGAATGTGTGATGTATGCGGCAAAGGTGTTATGTCTGGAAACAAGGTTAGTAAATCTTATAATCATACACGCAGAACATGGAGACCAAATCTTCATAGCGTAAAGGCACAGCTTCCAAACGGAACTGTAAGAACACTCAAGGTATGTTCAAACTGTCTTAGTGCAGGATTTATTGACAAGAAAGTTAAGACTCCAAAACCGGCAGAAGCAGCTCAGAACTAATTCATAACTGGAATTGGTTGAATAGAAAATCCATCGTTTTTCAGCGATGGATTTTTTGTTTTTAAACATCAATCATATTTTCAGTACCAGACCATCATATGCGGGAAGAACAGATTCTGCATAGTTGAAAAGCTTTGGAAATTCCTGCTTGTGCTGCTTTATATATTTTATTACCTGTCTGTGGCTGCTCTGGTGCGTAAGATGGGTAAACCATACTTTTTTCGGAGAAAGCTTCTGTGCTGCCTCCAGTGCCTGTAAAAAATTAAAATGGGTTGAATGTTCCTTTATCCTTAATCCGTCGATTATAAGCTGGTCTAAGGTCCCGCAGTTTTCATTAATCAGGTTAAAAGATTCTTCGCTTATATAGTTACAGTCGGTAAGATATGCAAATGAATGTTTAGTGCCGTCTGCTGCAGTTTTTGTTAAAAGCCATCCTACGGTTTCGAGGTTTCCGTGCATCATAGGAACCGGGAGTATCTGTGTGCTTCCGATGTTGAATTGAGAGGCTGCTTCCTGTAAATTAACCTTTGCAACTCCGCCGCCCTGTTTTACCGGCATGAAGAAATATGCAAAACGTGACTGTAAATCGTGTAAGGTTTCTTTATTTGTATAGATGGGAATCGGAGGTGCATTGTACTGTTCAAGGCTTTTTGCATTTTCGGGAACCTTGTACATTTCTGCACTGAAAATCCTTAAATCATCAATTCCATGAAAATGATCTGCGTGACTGTGAGTAAGAAGCACTGCATCAACTTTGTTTACTTTATATTTTAATGCCTGAATGCGGAATTCTGGTCCTATATCAATAAGAATATATTTATCATCATCTGTCTGGATGTATGCAGAACATCGGTTCCGTTTATCTTTTTTATTCAGAGAACGACATACCCTGCATCTGCATCCAATTACCGGAACTCCATGACTTGTACCGGTTCCAAGAAGTGTTATTTTCATAATGTGATTATAGCAGAAATTGAAAAAATTGACAAAACAGTTATGATGAAGCAAGATAGTTATTTTCCGGACCTTGTATATTCTTATTGCTACTGATTGTTATACATTATTCTTTACTGTATAATAATCTATTAAATGGATATATCTTCTTCATTTTTAGTAGATTCCTTTTTCTCTAAATGCCTTGATATTTTTACTGCGGATGATTTTTATCATCATTTAAAAAGTGCAGGGTTAAAAATAACAAAGGATTTTGCATTAAACATATTGAACTCATCTACAATGGTTTTTCCGCTTGTAGATAATGAGTATGTTACAAGAGCGGGTGTTTTTTCAAAACGTTGTTTTACGTTCATGCCTACAAAAGAAGAAGTAAAAAAGGGTCATTTCATTATCGGTCATCGATGCATGCCTTTTGTTAATCCTGATGTTCCGCCGGATAGAATTAAAATTAAATCTGTAAATAAGCTTTTGAACGAAGAGCATGTTGTTTTTTCTATGAACACTGCCATGGATATTTATGCTCTTTATGGAGAAGGCTTTACGATTCCGTATATTTTTAACGATCATTCAAATACAAAATATTCCATTGCGAGCGTGCAGTATAAAATGCCTTCAGAAATTGAATTGACTGCCTGGCCTTTGAATGCAATTACAGAAGGAAAGAAATTTACTTATGGCGACAGGATTATGTGCCGCGTCCTTGAATGGGATAAAGACATTGTTGAAGTAAGATATCTTCCGCAGAAAAAAGAAGAAGCAAGAAGCATGTCAATTTCTAATGCAGATATTGAACGTGAGGAATGGTATTCGAATTTTGAAGACTGCCTTCTTGAAAGCATGAATAAAAACGGACCGTGCAATTCAATTGAAGAACAGATTGCTTATCTTTATCTGGAAAATCAGGAAAAGCTCTGCATAATGAATTCGGGCAGCGTCGAAGAATTTCTGATGCATACAAAAAAAATATCATTCTGTTCTTATGGTGTAGAAACAAGGCTTTGGAAAACCGGTGAGCAGGTGCCTTATAACGGTGAATGGAATGAAGATTGTGACACCAGTGTTATTTTTGATGATTTGAGTGTAATCTTTGCCCCTGAAATTATAGATGCATATATAGAAAACTATCTTTATCTCAATCAGGATAAGGAAAACAGGGAGCCGGTAACCTCACTTATTGATGAAATATTTCCGTCTATTCTTCAGATGCCGCCGGCGGAACGTAAATTCCTAATGTTGAATATAGAAAAGCGTCATGATATAATAGTAAAGTCATATAATTCGTTTGCAGATTACAAGTTAGGACCTGTCCGTAAACGGGTGATTAATTTATTTTCAAAAGTAACGGAGCTGGTTTGTTCAATCGGTTGTTCAAATCTCAAGCTTCTTGATTTTCCGCAGCAGGATCTTATTATTCTTGTGCAGCTTTTCAGCCATCTTGCAAAAATGGTTGAAGAAATGGAGAATGTTTTTGGAAGAGATCAGTTTCCTGTTGATGACGTTCTTCTTTCTCTGGACGGAATGGAGGAAACCTTTGCGGATATAAAGGATACTTTGTTATTATCAATAGATAAAAACACGTATAAAAATTTCAAAATTGTAGATTAAAGTTTACTTTTTTTGGAGGAAAAAATGGCAGATAATCTTGATATTGCCAGCATGATTTTTAAAGGTGGAATTCTTAAGGATGTAGAAGGAAATACTCCTAAAGAAGTCTATGATAATATCTGTAAGAAAATTGTTTTACCGCATGGAATGAGTGCAGAAATGGTATATAATGCCCTGTGTTCACGCGAGGAAGTTTTGAGTACGGCTGTAGGAAACGGAATCGCTCTTCCACATGCAAGGACTCCTATAGTAAAAGAAGAAGATGAACAGAAAATAGTTGTTGCATATCTTAAAAAACCTATTAATATGAATGCTCCTGATGAAAGGGATGTTTATGTTATGTTCGTACTTTTGACTCAGAACACACAGACACATCTTCAGGTTCTTTCAAAGCTTGCAGGTTTATTCCGAAGCATGCGTTTCAGGAAGGCATTGGAGAATAAAGCAGGTTATCCTGAATTATCTGCTCTTATTAATGAACTGGCATAAAAAAAAATAAAATAGAGGTATATTTATGGACAAAAAAGGTGTTGAGGCAGTTGCACTTTCTATACGCAGCTTGTCAATGGACGCAATTCAGAAAGCAAATTCAGGTCACCCTGGATTACCGCTCGGTGCAGCAGAAGCAGCTGCAGTTTTATATGGTGAAATTATGAAGCACAATCCTGCTGATTCAAAATGGGCAGACAGAGACCGTTTTGTTTTATCTGCAGGTCATGGTTCAATGCTTCTTTACAGTATCCTCCATCTGGCAGGTTACAAGGTAAGCATGGATGATATTAAGAATTTCAGGCAGGTAGGATCAAAGTGTCCCGGACATCCTGAATTCGGTGATACAGACGGCGTTGAATGTACCGGTGGTCCTCTTGGACAGGGTGTTTCAATGGCAGTCGGAATGGCAGTTGCAGAAAGCATGCTTGCCGCAAAATTCAATACTCCATCACACAAAATAGTAGATCACTACACATATTCACTTGTCGGCGAAGGATGTCTTCAGGAAGGTGTTGCTTCAGAAGCATGTTCTCTTGCAGGAAACCTTAAGCTTGGTAAACTCATCGTATTCTACGACCAGAACAAGATTTCTATTGACGGTTGTACAGATATTACTTTTACAGATGATATTGCTAAACGTTACGAAGCATACGGATGGCAGGTTCTTTCCGGCGATATGTATGATGTTGCCGGAATCGTAAAATTAGTCGAAAAAGCAAAGAAAGAAACAAACAAGCCTTCTTTGATTATGCTTAAATCTGTAATCGGTAAGGGTGCTCCAAAACAGGGTACTGCAGATGTTCATGGAGCTCCTCTTGGTGCAGAGGGTATCGTTGCCGCTAAAAAAGCACTTGGACTTCCTGAAGATAAAGATTTCTATGTTGTTCCTGAAGCTTATGAATATTTTAAGAACAAGGCAGCTGATTTTGCAAAGGCAGAAGCAGACTGGAATGCAGAATTTGATGCCTGGGCAAAGGAAAATCCTGAATTGAAAAAGCTCTGGGATGCATATCATTCAGATGCAGTAACAGATGAAACTGTTCAGGACGTTGAATATAAGGTTGGCGATGCATGTGCAACACGTGATGCTTCTGGAAAAGCATTGAACGTTATTGCAGCACGTTTTGCAAATTTAGTCGGCGGTTCAGCAGATTTGATGGGTCCAAATAAGACAGCATTTAAGGCAACAGATAACGGAACCTTCAGTCCAGAAAATAGAGCCGGTCGTACAATTGAATACGGTATACGTGAATTTGCAATGTCTGCAGTTTGTGCAGGTATTTCACTGCATGGCGGTTTAAGACCATTCTGTGCAACCTTCCTTGTATTTGCAGATTATTTAAGACCAAGCTTACGTGTAGTTTCTTTGATGAAGCAGCCTGTAATTTATGTATTCACACATGATTCAATTTATGTAGGTGAAGACGGTCCTACACATCAGCCGATTGAAACTATGACTTCATTGCGTGCAATTCCTGGTGTACAGGCAATCCGTCCTGGTGACCCTGAAGAATCTATGCAGGCATGGAATATGGCTTATGCTTCAAAGGATCATCCGGTTTGTATGGCATTTACAAGACAGGCTCTTGCAGTATATGAAAAAGCAGATAAGAACTGGAAAAAGAATATGGCAGAAAAAGGTGCTTATGTAGTTGCAGAAGGAAGCGCTTCTCCTGATATTACAATCCTTGCAAGCGGTTCAGAAGTAAACATGGCACTTGATGCAGTTAAGCTTGTAAGCGGAAAAACAATCCGTGTTGTATCTGTTCCGGATCTTAAGAAATTCGAAAATCTTTCTAAGGCAGAACAGAAAGCAATCATCGGTGATGCAAAACGTGTTGTTTGTACAGAAGCAGGAATTTCAATGGAATGGCTTCAGTTTACAGACAAGGAAAACTGTTTCTGCATTGATACTTTCGGAACATCTGGTCCTGCAAAGAAAGTAGCTGAATATCTCGGATTTACTGCTGAAAAATTAGCAGAGCTTCTTAAAAAATAAATTTCAGTTTTTCTGATTGTTTAATAAAAGGGATGTCTGACATGCTGTTTGCTTTTCAGACATCCCTTCTTTGTTTTAATCTGTAGTATGGGCAATTGTATAACAACACTAAATATGGTATATTCTAGATATCCTACTATAAAAGAGGTCTACTATGCCTTACACAGAACCAACAAGTCTTGCGATTGTTGCGTGTCCTGGTGGCGAAGCTTTCGCCAATGAAGTCATAACGCACCTTAAACATATGTACAAGCATCGTTTTACATTAAAGAACGATGTTGTGTCAAAGCGTTATGAGCTGAGTAAAGAAGAGCTTGTACGAAGAATCAATCTTCAGAATGATCTGGGGACGAGTGATCTTTGTATAAGAGGTTCAACAGATAAATACAGACCGCCTGTTTTTAAAGTAAACACAAGGTTTTCGTATTTTGCTAATGGTGAGGTTAAGACCGAGCTTTTAGAAACTGTCCGCGGAAAAGATGTTTTTATTTTCCAGGATGTTGAAAATCATGAAATTTTAAATTTGAATAATGGTGCCAACAAGGTTAAGATGACAGTTAATGATCACGTTATGTCACTTCTTGTTACAATAGATGCAGTACGTATTGCAGGTGCTGAAAAAATCACACTTGTCGTTCCTGCCTATCCTTATGCACGTCAGCACAAGAGAAAAGGACGTGAAGGTTTAACAGCAAGTCTTCTCGGACATATTTATGAAATGCAGGGCGTAGACAGAATCATTACGCTTGATTTACATTCACGTGAAATTGTAAATGCATTCTCAAGTGCAAATCTCGATAATCTTCATGCAAGCTATCAGGTAATCCGCGAATTAAGCAAGATTGTTGATCTTACCGGAAAAACTGAAGATTTAGTAGTTGTCGCTCCTGATACCGGTGCAATTGACAGAAATAAATTCTATGCATCAGGCTTAAAGCTTCCGCTTGCATTAATCTATAAAGAAAGAGATTACTCAATCGTAACTCAGGATGCTCATTCGACAAATATCAAATCAGTAAAGCTTCTTGGTGATGTAAAGGGTAAGGTTGCCTTTATGGCAGATGATATGCTTGGAACAGGCGGTACACTTCTTAAAGCAATGCAGTTCTTAAAAGAGCAGGGTGCCGTTAAGGTTATATGTGCAATCTCACTTCCGTTCTTTACCGGTAATGCAATCAAGGATTTTGATGAAGCATACGAGCAGGGCTTATTCTATAGAATCATCGGTACTAATGCCGTTTATCATGAAGAGCTTCTGAACAGGGAATGGTATATAAGTACGGATGTAAGCGGATTGTTTGCAAATGTAATTACACGCATTCATTACAATCAGTCGTTGAGTGAGCTTTTAGACAATCGTTCTATAATTGAAAAGGTTGTAAAGCAGACATCTCCTGCAGCAGATTCAGGTGAAAAAGAAAAACCAGCAGAAGAAAAGGACAATGATTAATAATGACTGAATGTGTTCTTACCGTTGATATTGGGACAACTTCGCTCAAGGCTTCCTTTATAACACGAAGCGGCGAAGTTACTGCATACTGCTCAATTCCTTTTTCTGCACCGGAAAATCGTTTTGTTGCCGAAGGATGGATCTGGGCATTAAAAGGCGCAGTCGATAAATTAAAAAATCAGAAAACTGATGTTCAGATAAAAGCTGTCTCTGTTTCTGGAAACGGTCCGACCTTAGTAAGTGAAAACGGATTGACTTTAAGGTGGAATGAAGCACCCGAATGTCAGATTAATCTTTCTGATGAAGCAGATGAAGAAACAAAAAGATTTATGCATTCAATTTTTCTTCCGCGCATTTTATTGTTCAAGGATATTTTCCCTGATGAATTCGGTGAAACCAATAAATTGTTTTCCGGTCCTGAATATCTTATATGGCAGTTGACGGGAAATGCTGTAACGATTCTTCCTGAAAAACGTTTTGAAACAGCTTACTGGAACGCTGATGTTTTAGAAGGCTTTGGAATCTCATCACATATGCTGCCGGATTTTGTTCTTTGCGGAACTAATTGCGGAAATCTGACGGATAATAACTGTGATTTTTTAGGATTAGATAAAATTCCTGTTTTTGGGACAGGTCCTGATTTTATTGCGGGGCTCATCGGCTGCGGAACGATTAAAAAGAATACACTCTGTGACAGATGCGGTTCTTCTGAAGGAATTAATTTTTGTACTGATAAGGAAATTCATGCAGAAGGAATCAGAACACTTCCAGGGGTAAAGAGCGGCTTATGGAATCTTTCAGTTCTTATTTCAGAAAGCGCATCTCTTGATTATGAACCACGCCTTGAAAAAGTCATTCAGGCAATTGAGCTTTTACGAAAGACTGCATCTGATAATCACCTTGAATTTCCGTCTGTAATGACAGTAACCGGCGGTCAGGCAAAGGATGAAGAATATTTTAAGCTTAAAAAATCACGCCTTGAAAAAATCGGAATTAAAATTGAAGTTATGAATTGTCTGGATGCCGAGCTTTTAGGGGATGCAATAGTTGCCTGGGAAAAATTATAATGAAAATCTATAAAATCCCGGAGTCATTGAAAGCCCTGATTTTTGATATTGATTCAACGCTTTATACAAATCCTTCGTACGCGTTTGAACAGGTAGACTGCCAGATACGTCAGTTTGCAAAAGAAAAAGGAATTACTGCTGATGAAGCAAGAAAGATGGTTTCTGATTACAGGAAATCCTTTGCTGAAGAAAACAATGGAAAAAAAATCAGCCTTGGGAATACACTTCTTGCTTTCGGAATCTCAATTGAACAAAGCGTCGAGTGGCGCAAAACTTTGATGGAACCAAAGGATTTTCTTTCCCGTGATGAAGAACTTATTTGTACAATGCAGCTCCTTCAAAAAAAATATAAGCTTATATGTGTAACAAACAATCCTGTTTTTACTGCCCGAAAAACACTTGATGCAATAGGCATTTCTGTTTATTTCCCGGATATAGTAGGCCTCGACACCTGTTACAAATCCAAACCCGCAACAGAGCCTTTTATGGAAGCTTGTCATATACTTAAAGTAAATCCTAAAGAATGCCTCGCCACAGGAGACCGCTACGATATGGACATATCCCTCCCCTTAGAACTAGGCATGGGAGGAATACTTGTGAATGGAGTAGAAGAAATCTATACTTTTCCATCAATTATTTAAAAGAAAAGTATGAAAACCTGGAGCGTTGTTTTAGCATTAACCATAAAATGCAGTTAATAAACAGATGAAAGTCAGGAAAAAAGAATGACCCGAATGCGATTCGAACGCACGACCTTCCGCTTAGGAGGCGGATGCTCTATCCAGCTGAGCTACCGGGTCGAAATAAGTTTATGTTTAATTTATTATTTTTTGTGATTTTTCGCAATACCATCCGATAATATAATAAGCGAAATTTATTTTTTTAAGAGAAGTGATAGTATAAAATGAAAAAAATTCTTATTTCATCAACAAACAAAGAAATTCTTGAAGTAACAAAAACAGTATGCAGAAAGTATTCCGACTATTTTGATCCTATTTTTTGTCCTGATACAGATGAATCGTTAAGCTTTATCGATTATGAGCTGCCCGAAATCAAACTGCTGGATTTTACGTCAAAGGATATAGATTGTCATCGCGTTATCAGTGCAATTAAATCTGACCCGTGGCTTCATAATGGTGGAATTATTGCTGTTGTTGAAAACAGTAAAAAAGTTCAGGAAATGGAAGAACAGAAGGATCCTAATATTCTTATTGTTCAGACCGTTCAATCGTTTAAGGATAATTTTGACAGGCTTTTGAGAATCTTGTGGAGCAATCAGAAATTCCTTTTTAACCGCGGCATGCAGGAAGTAATCGGTGGTGAAGAAAAGGGTGGTTTTGTAAGTGAAAATGATCCTAATGATATAAGACTGTTCACAAGTTTTCTGGTTAACTATCTTTACAGTACAAACAGAATCAATGCAGAAGGACGTTTTACGCTTCAGACAACAATGATGGAGCTTCTTACAAATGCACTCGAACATGGTAACTGTAAAATCTCTTATGAAGAAAAAACTGCATGTCTTGAAAGCGGCGGAAATATTCTTGATCTTATAAAAGAAAAATGTAAAGACCCGCAGATAGCAGCAAAAAGAATCAGGATTTCTTATTCAATCGGTCAGGATTCATCAGTTTTCTGTATAAAGGATGAAGGGGACGGCTTTGACTGGAAATCAAGGATGAATGTTGATTTTACAGAGGATACTCACGGGCGGGGGATGTTCCTTTCGAAGAGTATGGTAAAATACATGTCATATAATGAAAAAGGAAATGAAGTAACCTTTGCTATAGATAATCAGAAGGATGAATCTAACAGTGTTCCAGGAATTATGATTCCGTTTGCATCCATCGAATATAACAAACACGATATTGTCTGCTATCAGAATGAGCCGTCTACAGATTTATATTTCATTGTTTCAGGAAGATACGGTGTTTATTCTGACAGAAAGCTCATCTCTGTTTTAACTCCGAATGATATGTTCATAGGCGAAATGGCATTCTTACTGAACGACAGACGCTCGGCAACTATCATGTCAGCAGGAAAAGGAAAACTGATTAAAATTCCAAAGGTTTCTTTTGTAAATCTTATCAGGAAAAATCCACATTATGGAATTTTCCTTTCAAAGCTTCTTGCACAAAAGGTTGTTAAGCAGAACCAGAAGACTCTGGAACTGCAAAAGGAAGTGAATCGTCTTAAGGTTGCGGCAAAAGAAACAGGTGAAGAAAAATCAGAATAATCCGCTGATTACTCCATCATCGTCTACATCAATATCAAGTGCGGCAGGTGCTTTTGGAAGACCTGGCATTGTCATGATGTCTCCGGCAAGTGCAACAACGAATCCGGCGCCTGCGTACAATTGAACATCTCTTACAGGGAAAATATAGTTTTTCGGTGCTCCGATGAGTTTCGGATCATGGCTGATTGAATTCTGTGTTTTTGCAATACAAACAGGAAGCTTACCGTAACCGTTCTCTTCAAAGGTCTTTAATTTTTTCAACGCTGAAGAATCGAATTCAACTTTTTCGGCTCTGTAAATCTGAGTTGCTATAGTGCTGATTTTTTCTGCGAGCGGAAGGTCAAGCTCGTAAAGAGGATGATATTTTGATTCTCCGCTGTCTGCAATCTTTACAACTGCTTCTGCAAGAGCTTTTGCTCCTTCTCCGCCTTTTCCCCATCCTTCGCTCAAAACTGCATTTGTTCCAATCTGACTGCAAAGCTTTTGTAAAAGATTTATTTCTTCGTCTGTATCTGTAATGAATTTATTTACGGCAACCACTGCTTTAAGTCCGAATTTGGAAATATTTTCAATATGAGTTTTAAGATTTTCAAAGCCTTTTTCTAGGGCCGTACAATCAGGTTTATTTAAATCTGCTTTTGCAACACCGCCATGCATTTTAAGCGCACGGATTGTAGCAACAATAACTACTGCATCTGGTTTTAAACCTGCAGAACGGCATTTAATGTCGAGGAATTTTTCAGCACCAAGATCTGCTGCAAATCCCGCTTCGGTAACGACATAATCACCGGTCGCAAGTGCACAGATTGTTGCATTAACACTGTTACATCCATGCGCAATATTAGCAAAAGGTCCTCCGTGAACAAAGGCCGGTGTTTTTTCAAGAGTCTGAACAAGATTAGGTTTGATTACATCCTTTAATAAAGAGGCAACTGCTCCGGTACATTTGAGCTGACCGAACGTAACATTTTCTTTATTATAATTCTGAGCGATTACAATCCGGTCTATCCTTTGTTTAAGCTCAGTGATTGTTTTCGAAAGACAGACAATTGCCATAATTTCAGAAGCAACTGCAATTGAAAAATGATCTTCACGTGGAACTCCCTGAAGTCTTCCGCCCAAACCGATTGTGATGTTTCTTAATGCACGGTCATTTAAATCAACGCAGCGTTTCCAGGAAATTGTTCTTGGATCTATGTTAAGTTCATTTCCCTGCTGAAGATGATTGTCTATGAGGGCAGCTATTAAATTGTTTGCTATTGAGATTGCATGAATGTCGCCGGTAAAGTGAAGGTTGATATCCTCCATTGGAACTATCTGTGCATAACCGCCGCCGCATGCACCGCCTTTTACACCAAAGCATGGTCCTAAGGAAGGTTCACGAAGAGCAACAACTGATTTTTTACCGATTTTTCTGATACCGTCAGCAAGACCAATGGAAACAGTTGATTTTCCCTCTCCTGCAGCAGTCGGAGTTACAGCAGTTACAAGAATGAGCTTTCCGCTTTTTTTTGCAGCCTTTTCCTGGAGAGTTTTAAGTTCATCAAAAGTAATCTTTGCTTTATATTTTCCGTAGAGTTCAAGTTTATCTTCCGGAATATCGATTTTTTGTGCGATTTCTGTGATTGGCGCCATTACATTGGCCTGTGCAATTTCAATGTCTGTCATTTTTTATTCCTTATAATCTGATGATTAATTTTAACTTAACTGACTTTATTTAACAAGAGATAAAATCTCATCCTTCGTAAGTTCTCTATATTCGCCTGGAGATAGGGATGGGGCGAGCTTCAGGCTGCCGGTGGTAATTCTTTTTAAAAAAATCACTTTGTTGTTTACTGCGCGGAACATTCTTTTTACCTGATGATATTTTCCCTCAAAGATTGTAAGAAGGGCAGCGTCCGGTATATTTCCTTTATATGAGCTGTTTACAAGATGCTTTTGAATTTCTTTTTCTGAAGGCCATGTAACTGAAGCGGGCAGACATTGAACTTCATCGTCATTATCCTCTGGTGGAATTATAATTCCCTTTTCGAACTGTGCTTCAATGTTTTTTCTGCTCTGTTCCGTTTCATTTTTTTCCAGAATACAAAGATAGGTTTTTGTAACATGAGATTTAGGCGAGATGAGCCGGTGAGTTAACGCTCCATCTGTCGTAAAAAGAAGAAGCCCTTCGGTGTCTATGTCAAGGCGTCCGACAATATGAAGGTGCTCCTGAAGATACGGTGTATGATATTTTTCATCAAGAAGATCAAAAACAGTTTCGTGTTCTCCATCCTTGTTTGAACAGACTGTGTTTTCGATTTTGTTCATCATAAGATATATGTTCTGATGAAGGTCAATCTGTTCTTCGTTAATTTTCAGAATATCTGATTCAGGATTAATAAGGAATCCAGGATCAAATATCTGAGTGTTATTTACGAAAACATCTTCTGTGCGCAAGAGACGTTTAATGTCTTTTCTGGAACCGAAGCCTTCATGTGAAAGAAGCTTATCTATTCTTTCCATTTATTATTTACGATCTGCAAGAGGAATAAATGGTCTTTCTTCAGAAACATTTTTGTATGCAGGGCGATAGATTCTTCCGCCTGTTACAATTTCTTCAATTCTGTGAGCCGACCATCCTGCGATTCGTGAAATTGCAAAAATAGGAGTGAACAGTTCACGAGGGATGTTGAGCATTGAATAAACAAAGCCTGAATAAAAGTCAACGTTTGCACAAATCTGTTTGTCTGAATTATGTATTTCACGGATGATATTCGGAGCAAGTTTTTCAATCGTATCATAAAGTGCAAATTCTTCGAGGCATCCTTTTTCTTTTGCAAGCTCTTTTGCCTTTGCCTTAAGAAGGATTTCGCGCGGATCACTGATTGTGTAAACAGCATGTCCCATACCGTAAATCAAGCCTGATCTATCGAAAGCTTCTTTTCTTGCAATTTTTGTTAAATATGCAGAAATTTCCTTTTCGTTTGACCAGTCCTTTACATTTGCCTTGATGTCATCCATCATTTCTATAACTTTTATGTTTGCACCACCATGACGTCTACCCTTTAAAGAACCGACTGCCGCAGCAATTGCAGAATATGTATCTGTATCTGTTGAAGAAACTACGTGGACGGTTAAAGATGAGTTGTTTCCGCCACCGTGCTCTGCATGGATTATAAGTGCAAGATCAAGAATTTCTGCTTCAAGCTTTGTATAAGATTTATCGGAACGGATAAGCCTTAAGAAGTTTTCTGCAGTTGAAAGCTCCGGCTTGGGATTATGAATGTACATGCTTTTATCATCATAGTAGCGTCTTTTTGCCTGATATCCGTAAGCGGCAAGAGTTGAAAAACGTGCAATAAGTTGAACACATTGACGGATGATGTTTCCTACTGAACGACCTTCAGGATCATCATCATAAGAATAACTGGCAAGAACTCCGCGTGCAATTTTATTCATTATATTATTCGAAGGTGCTTTCATAATCATGTCTTCGGTAAAGTTTGAAGGAAGAACCCTGCATTCTCCGAGATATGAGTTGAATTTTTCGAGCTTTGCTTTTGTCGGAAGTTCAGCAAAAAGCAGAAGATATGCACATTGTTCAAATCCGAACTGATTGTTTTTTTCGGCATCCTTTATAAGATCTTCTACGTTATATCCGCGGTAGATGAGTTTACCCGGGATTGCTATTTTTTTACCATCCTGAATTTCATATCCGACAACATCACCGATTCTTGTAAGACCAACTAAAACACCGGTTCCGTTTGCATTTCTTAATCCCCGTTTGACGTCATATTTGGTATACAAAGCAGGGTCAATAGGATCATTATGTACAGCAAGGCTTTCTAGCTTTTTTAAGATAGCCATTTCTTCTTTTGTGATTGCCATAGGCGCCTCCGTTATTAAATGTTGTTTTGAGATTGTGTAATTTTACCTATATATAGAGATTTATTCAATAAAATTGAACTATAAGTTTAAAATTTAAATTAAAAATTCGGTATTTCTTTTAGCTTCGTATATTTGTTATCATAAGAATGGGTTCCTGGGCGTAGACCCATTATTCGTTCATTTTCTGCAGTAAGCTGATCTTTAATCATCTGTTTAAAAGCGTCCATCATCGGTTCGGGATTTATTGACTCATTTATAACTCCTATCTGCTGAAGTTCCTTTATAAAATAATAACAGCATTCAACGGTTGAAATATATTCAGGCTTTGGTTCGCGCTTGAACGTAAAGATTGAAGAATACGTGTTTGTAAAAGAAACCTGAGGCAATTCAAGTAAAAAAGGATTATGCTGAATCATCTTTTTTGCGCAGAACCACGTTGCGTCAAGAATTATTACCAGAAGAGTTTTGTTTATAAGCTGATTTTTGAATTCTTCGTTTCTGATTGTCCATGCATTTTCTCCGGGATACATAAGCACAGGATAGTACGAAGGATTGTTTAAAAGTGACTGAAGCTGTTCGTTTTTTGAAAAATCAATACCAACTATAATCTGTGAATTTTTTAAACTGATATGGGCAATGTTACCTGTTCCTGTCCTCTGTCTTCGGAATTCTTTGGGATGCATAAGAAGGACAAATTTTACCCCTGTATCAAGTTCTTTTGTATATTTGCACAGACAGTTTGAAATTGGTTTAAAGCATTTGTAGCATCGTTCACTCATAGAATAAATATAGCATAAACTGGAATATTATTGTATATGCGTACAGTTACAGGAATATATGGCATGGATAAAAATTGTTTATATTTGTTTTGATAAAAATGATTTATTTTCTTGACAATACAGTCCTCCTAATTTAAAATTATAGAAAAAGAAACAGGGAGTCAGAGTTATGAAAAAAGTTATTCCATTCTTTACGGCATTATTGTGCCTTTTCAGTTTATCCTGTCAGAAAAATGTTCCTCTTGAAAAAGAAGAAGGAATTGTTCTTGGAAGCAGGAAAGAAAATCCTTTCAGCTTAAAAAATTACCGCGGTGCAGATAAAGAATCCGTAAAACCGAATTATTACTATTACAAGCTTCGTACAAACAATCTTGAAAAGTTAAAGGAGCTGATTGAAGAAGGCCAGGAGCTTTCTGACATACCGCTTGATTATGAAATAGTTCAGGGCGGTTCATTTTATGAGGAAAATGTTCCGGAAGATAATTTT